>JAPOPC010000074.1 GCA_026713105.1 Acidimicrobiaceae bacterium | reverse complement strand
TGGGGGCGGCGCCATCAAGCATGGCCGCCGTGGGGGCGGCGACATCGGGCACGGCCGCCATGGCGGCGGCGACATCGGGCACGGCCGCCATGGCGGCGGGGTCATTCAGCACAGCCGACGAGGTGGCCGCGGCGTTCGCGGCTGCACACCGGACGAGGTTCGGCTTCAGCCCGCCCGGATCGACGAACTCTGCAACGGCGCTGGTGGTCGATGCGCTGCTCATCGAGGCGCGAGGCCGCGCCGTCGATCCGCCTCCTGCAACACCGCCTGCTGACGACAGCGACGCGCTGCTCGCCACCCACACCACCTACATGAGCGCAGACGCCGCCCAGTTCGGCGACGGATCACCGCGCAATGGCCCCTCCCCGCACACCTGCGCCCCCTACGACACCCCGTTCTGGGATCGCACAGCGCTGGCACCCAGTGCCGTCGTGTCGGGCCCGGCGGTCGTCGTCGAGCCCAACGCCACCACGGTGATCGAGTCGGGCTGGCAGGGCACGATCACCGACCGCGGCGACCTCGTGCTCGAACGTGTCACGGCACGGCCGTCGAGCGTTGCCATCGGCACCACGGTCGACCCGGTGCAGCTCGAGATCTTCAACAACCTGTTCATGAACATCGCCGAGCAGATGGGTGTCGTGCTCGAGCACACGGCCGTATCGGTGAACATCAAGGAACGGCGCGACTTCAGCTGCGCGCTGTTCGATCTCGAAGGCCGGCTGGTGGCCAACGCCCCCCATTTGCCGGTGCATCTCGGCTCGATGAGCGAATCGATCCGCACGGTGATCACCCAGAACCCAGCCATGCTGGCCGGCGACGTCTTCGTGCTCAACAACCCCTACAACGGCGGCACACATTTGCCGGACGTGACCGTCGTGCGGCCCGTCTTCGACGCATCGGGCACCGAGCGCATCTTCTATGTGGCATCCCGCGGCCACCACGCCGACATCGGCGGCTGCGTGCCGGGCTCGGCGCCGGCCGACTCCACCACGATCGACGAGGAGGGGCTCGTCCTCGACAATCTGCAGATCGTGGCCGAGGGCCGTTTCCTCGAAGAGACGGTGCGTGAGGTGCTTGCCAGCGGCCCGTGGCCGGCCCGCAACCCCGACCAGAACGTCGCCGACCTGCGCGCCCAGGTCGCCGCCTGCGAGCGCGGCGCCGCCGAGCTGGCGCGCATCGTGGACTACTACGGCCTCGAAGTAGTTCACGCCTACATGGGCCATGTCGCCGACAACGCCGAGGAGATGGTGCGGCGGGTCATCGATGCCCTCGGCCGCAGTGACGACTTCCGGGGCAGCTACCGGATGGAGCTCGACGACCGCAGCGTCATCTGCGTCCGCATCTCCGTCGACGAGGCGAACCGCAGCGCTGTTGTCGATTTCACCGGCACCAGCGGTCAGCATCCGGGCAACTTCAACGCTCCGGTTGCGGTGTGCCGGTCGGCAGTGCTGTACGTGTTCCGCTGCATGGTCGACGACGCAATCCCGCTGAACGCCGGCTGCCTGCGGCCCCTCGAACTCGTCGTGCCTGACCCTTCGATGCTCTCGCCCCACCCGCCTGCTGCGGTCATCGCTGGCAATGTGGAGACCTCCCAGCAGATCACCGATGCGCTGTTCGGCGCCCTCGGCGTCATCGCAGCGTCGCAGGGCACCATGAACAACTTCATCTGGGGCAACGACCGCCACCAGTACTACGAGACGATCTGCGGGGGAGCGGGCGCAACGGCTCGCCGCCACGGCGCCGACGCCGTGCATACGCACATGACCAACACCCGACTCACCGACCCGGAGATCCTCGAGCAGCGTCACCCGGTGCTGCTCGAACGGTTCGAGGTGCGCCGAGGTTCAGGCGGCCGGGGTGCGAATCGGGGAGGAGACGGCGCGGTGCGACGCCTGCGATTCGGCGAGGCGATGACGGCCAACTTGCTGTCGAGCTGCCGGCGGATCGCCCCATTCGGTGTTGCTGGCGGGGAAGACGGTGCGTGCGGGCGCAATCTGCTCGAGCGAGTCGATGGCACCGTCACCGAGCTGGCGGGCTGTGCTCGCGTCGAGGTCGGCGAGGGCGACGTGATGGAGATCCACACCCCCGGTGGGGGCGGCTACGGCGCACCCGACGCCGAGTCGCCGGGCGACCGAGCGCGAGAAGCAGTGGAAACCGAGGGGCCAACGACCAAGGGAACTGGTGTGAGTGATGGATGAACAGGTGCTGACGCCCGAACGAGCCGAGCTCGTCGCCAAAATGGCCGAGATCGGGCCGGCGTTCGCGGAGCGCGCTCCAAAATACGACCGCGATGCCAGCTTCCCCCATGAGAACTGGGCTGACCTGGCCGACGCGGGGTTCTTGGGGCTCTGCGTTCCCAAAGAGGCCGGCGGGCTGGGCGCAGATTTCGTGGGCTATGCCCTCGTCGCCGAGGAGATGGGACGCCACTGCGCCACCACGGCCTTGACCTTCAACATGCACACGGCCACGGCGCTGCTGTCTGGGCCGATCGCCGAAGCATTGCTGGCCGGAGAGCGTGGACGTGAGCAGGATCCAGACGGAGCCATGGCCGCGCACCTGGAGAACACCCGCCCGCACCTGTGGGAGGGAATGGTCCGCGGCCGCGTCATCCATTCCCAGCCGTTCTCCGAGGGCCAGGCGCCGGGTGCTCGATCAGGCTTCAGCACCGTCGCGGTGCCCACCGAGGGCGGTTATCGCGTCACGGGTCGCAAGATCTTTGCCTCGCTGAGCGGTGCCGCTCACGTCCACAATGTGCTCGCGGTGGTGGAGGGCGACCCGCACATCCGCTTGCTCGGCGTGCCTGCCGACGACGACGGCGCCGAGATCGTCGGCGACTGGGACCCGATCGGCATGCGCGGCACTGACTCCCGCACCCTGGTGATGGACAACGTGTTCGTGCCCGCCCGCAATGAGGTGCTGCCGCCGGGCATGTTCAACGCGATGGTGTCTCGCTTCCCGCAGTTCTACATGAGCCTGACCTTCAGCTATCTGGGGCTGATGCGGGCCATCCTGGACGCCACCCGTACGTACCTGCGCGGCGAGTCCGGCGTGAAGGCGTCGCGCGACCATCCGATCAAGCAGACCGGCTGGGCGCAGCTGCAGCTCATCTACGACCGTGCGCAGTCTCTGACGTACCGGGTGCTCAGCGAGATCGGCGCCGACCCGGATCCCGAACAGCTACGGCGCGCCCACGTGGCCACCGTGACCACGATGGAGAGCGCCCCCGAGATGGCCTCGCTCGCACTGCGCACCTGCGGCGGCCGGTCGCTGCTGCGGCCCGGCCGGCTCGAACAGCACTACCGCGACGCCCGCTGCGGAGCCACCATGCTGCCGTGGAGCACCGAGGAGCTCCTGGTGCGCCTCGGCCGCAACGGCCTCTACGACGAACCCGCCGACTCGGATTAGGCCATCGGCGAGTTTCGTCCGACTCGGTGTCGTCGGCGCTCGATCCAGCGCTCGACCCAGGACGCGAGCCATATCACTTGCCCGCTCGACATCAGTATCCCTGCAGGTGCCAAGGCCGCTTCCCAAGGATTGTGCCTGACAACAGTGCCAAACACAACAGTGCACACACCGACAGCGCCGGCGGCCACTCCGGCAGCCCGGCTGACGGGCGTGGCGTTCCTCCAGCATCGCAGCAAGAACCGCGACGCGAAGACGGCTAGACCGACAGTCGCCGTCACGGCGCCCAGATAGGCGAGTATCACGAGCATTGCTTCAGTACCGATCTAGTCGCAACGGAATGCCATGACCGCCAGTGCCGCTGCATGGCCCCGTCGATGCACAGGTTGTTGTTCATATGACTAAGAATGCGTATATTTGCATGCGTGCCTGCCGCCGCGCCCGCTCTGCTTCCGATCTTCAGGTCCAGCACCCAGGTGCGACTCCTCGCCGAGGTGTTCTTCAACCCGCCGGCTAGCGGCCGCGAACTCGCCAGGCGCTTGGGTGTGGCTCAGCCGACCGTAGCCCGAGAACTCGGCCGGCTGGCCGACGCCGGCATGGTGGAGTACGAACAGGTTGGCAAAGCCAAGCTCATCCACCCGGCGCCCACGCCCTTCGCGGGCGCGCTCCGTCAAATCGTTGCATATGCGGCCGGGGTCCCTCATATTGTTCGGACTGTCTATGAGAACGTGGCAGGAATCGACGACGTCTTCATTCACGGGTCGTGGGCGGCACGGTTCCACGGGGAAGCGGGCGATCCGCCACGCGACCTTGATCTGGTTGTCGTGAGCCCGACTCATACGCGGTTCAGCCTGGCTTCCCAGCGGGCGGTGATCGAGGCTGAGACCGGTCTGGCCGTCGATCAGCTCGTCCTTGAACCTGCCAATGAGCAGCTCTCGTTGCTTCGCGAGCGATGCGTGCCGGTCTTCGGCGCAGCGGAGCGCAGCGCGTGAATGCCAGACCGGCCCTATTGGCCGATCTCGTCGGAACGTCGTTGCATCGCGTGCCGCGCAACGCCGCAGACCACCGCGAGGAAGCGAGACGGGTCCTCTCCTCTGCCCGGGAATTTCGTCGAACCGCTCAGTTGAGCCGCGACGCCGATCTTCGTCTGCCGGTGATCTCGAGCCTCCACGAAGCAGCGCGGCTGGCCGTGACTGCTGTCGCTGCCGCAAATGGACTCCGTTTCACTAATCGTCCAGGCGCTCACGCCGCGGCGGTCGACTATGCGCTTGGAGCCGGCTTGGTCGATCAACGTGCATGGGCGCAGCTCGATCAGCTCCGCGACCTGCGGAACAAGGCCAACTACCCCTCGGATCTCATTGAACCGAGCGGTGCCGAACTCGACCAATTCACCGGGCTCGTCGATGCCGTGCTCGTCCGGGCCCAGATGGCCATTGCTCCCATACCGCCGCCACCGGCTGGCCGCGAGTTCCCGGGCGAGCTGGCGTAGAGCCCAAGCCGGCTGCGATGTGATGTGGGAAGTGTCATCTCAACGTAACGTCGAGTGTGGAACGCCGCACGTGCTTGTGGCGTCGTGTGAGTTGATGACCGCAGCGTCAAAACACACCAAATCCGCATTCGCCAAGACGTGGCGCGTGCTTGCCGTGCTGGCTGCTGTGAGCCTGCTGGCCGCGGCTTGCGCCAGCGATTCCGACGACAGCACGGCCGATGCGCTTCCGCCCGACACCGCGCAGCCCGCAGCCACTACGAGCGCAGCCGATGGAGATCCGGCCGCTGGGTCCGATGAGTCGGACGGGTCTGCGACTGGCACGGCAGGTGGCGAGGCTTCTGAAAAGGAGCGCACGGAGGCCGAACAAGAACGCCAGCGCGTTGATGACGTGCGGAAGCGGCGCGAGACGGAAGAACGGGCGAGGCGCCAACGCGAGTCGGACACAGCACAGGCCGCGGCGCTGCGACAGTTCGACGAGTGCGACGCCGTGCTCGACTACGTGCAGGAGCATGCGGCTGCGGCCGTCGGCTCGTGGGGTCTCGACGAAGGCGGCTTCGGCGGGGAATTGCTCGAGGAGGTTGCGACGGCCGACGACTCATTTGCGGATTCCGGAGCGGCGTCACTGCAACCCGGGGTCGACTACAGCACCTCCAACGTTCAAGAAGCAGGCATCGACGAACCCGATGTCCTCAAGACCGACGGCCGGCGCATGGTGGTTGCGAGCGAGAACCGAGTGCACATCGTGGACGTCACCGGCCCCGAGGCGGTGCTGATCGCCTCGATCCAGCTCGATGATCACTGGGTTTCGAACCTGCTGCTGCACGGCGACCGCGTGCTGATGTTCGCCTCGCAATGGGAGCTCATCGTGCCGTTTGCTGAACTCGGCGATACCGAATCCGGCATCGAGCCGGCGCGGAGCTGGGGGCCCACAACCGGGATCTTGGAGATCGACCTGAGCGGGACGACGCCGACGGTCGCCAGCCGGCTGGAGATCGAAGGCAACTACATCAGTGCCCGCATGATCGACGGCGTGGTGCGAGTCGTCACCAGCTCACGCCCGCGCGGGATTCCGTGGGCGGTCCCGGAGACCGGTGACGTGGCTGCGCAGGAGCGGGCGACCGGGGCGAACCGTGAGATTGTCGCCGGCACCACGATCGACGACTGGCTGCCGCGCTATGTCCTGAGGGATGGCTCTGGCACGGCGGTCGACGGCGGCCGCCTCGTCGGCTGCGACCGCATCTGGGCCCCTCCGCACTACGCGGGCCCCGGCACGCTCAGCGTCACCACCATCGACATTGCCTCCGACGGGCTGGCCGGACCAATGGACACCGCATCGATCATGGCCGGCGGCAGCACGGTGTACGCCTCGCCCGACCATCTCTACGTGACCACGACGCGCTGGCACGACTGGCGCATCGAGCCGGCAGGTCCCGATGACGGCACAATCGTCGAGACCGAGATCCACATGTTCGACACCGCCGGGCGAGCTACGAGCAGCTACCTCGGGTCCGCGACGGTGACAGGCACGGTGCTGAACCAGTACTCGATGTCCGAGCACGAGGGCCACCTGCGGATTGCCACTACGACCGGGTCGCCATGGCAGCCGTGGCGCACAGACGGCGGCCCAGAATCCGAGAGCCTTGTCACTGTGCTGGCGATCGGCCCCGACGGATTGTCGGAGGTCGGGCATCTCGGCGGGCTCGGCGTGGGCGAGCGGATCTATGCGGTGCGGTACCTCGGCGACATCGCCGCCGTCGTGACCTTCCGCCAGATCGATCCGCTCTACCTGCTGGACCTGTCCGATCCGGCCGCGCCCGCCGTGCGTGGCGAGCTGAAGATCACCGGCTATTCGGCGTATCTCCACCCGCTCGGCGACGACCTGCTGCTCGGGGTCGGCCAGGAGGCCACCGACGAGGGCTTCACCACGGGCACCCAGGTGTCGCTGTTCGACATCGCCGATCTGGATCGGCCGGAGCGAATTGCCCAGTGGACCGCCCCGGGCGGGCACAGCCAGGTGGAATTCAACGCCCTCGCCTTCCTGCACTGGCAGCCGAGCGACCTCGTCGTGCTGCCGCTGAACCAGTACCCGTTCGACGACAGCGGCGACGAGCCCCCGTTCCTCGGCGCCGTGGCGCTGGGCACCGCACAACGGGACCTCACCGAGCGCGCACGCTTGAGCCACGCGGATCCGCCGCTGCGCAGGTGCCGCGAGTCGCGTGAGATCCTCATCCGGCCCGACGGCAGCGAGGATCCCGGACCGTGGGAGCGTTACTGCTGGCACGACACCGACTGGCATGCACAGGTGACCGCCAGCGCCGTGGTCGGCGACCGGCTGTACCTCGCCTCCAACAAGGCGCTCGAATCGATCTCGCTGGAGTCGCTGCAGCGTGTCTCGCTGCTGAAGTGGACCCGCTGAACGTGAATCCCGGGCGTAATCGGGCCGTGCATCGGCCATAGTGATGCCGTGTGGCTGAGCCGGCAGGCGATGCCGGGGCCCGAGCGGTCCGTGAGCACTTAGTGAATCCGAGCCGGGAACAAGAGCGGGAAGTGACAGGTGACCCAAGAACAGGATCCTGCTGAGCAATCGATCGTCGTCTGGGACGGCGCGCCCAAACTGCACAATCCGCTCCTGCTGGTCGCGTTCGAGGGCTGGTTCGATGCCGGCGAATGCGCCACCGGCGCGCTGACGTGGATCCGTGACCGCAGCGAGGCCCGGCGGGTCTGCCACATTGATCCCGAGGAGTTCTTCGACTTCCAGGAGAGTCGCCCGCACATCGAGATCACGTCCGAAGGGGAACGTCGCATTCGTTGGCCCGATATCGAGTGCCACGTCGTGCCGGCCGCCCCGCCCCACGACCTCGTGCTGCTGTCGGGCATCGAGCCGCGGATGCGCTGGCGCACGTTCTGCGAAGGCGTGGCGGAAATCGCCCGGGAGCTCGGCTGCCAGATGGTGGTGACGCTCGGGGCAATGGTCGCGGGTGTGGCGCACTCGCGCACAGCCTCGGTCAAGGGCAGCGCCGCGAACGGTGAGCTGGCGGCCCGCCTAGGCCTGGATCGGCCGACCTATCAAGGCCCCACCGGCATTATCGGCACGCTGCACGACGTGCTGGACCGGGCCGCGTTGCCCGTGGTGTCGCTGCGCGTCGGTGTGCCCCACTACGTCGCGGGCCCGCCGAACCCCAAGGGCACGCGGGCGCTGCTGGCCCACTTTGAGACCGTCACCGGCGTGACAACGGGCTACGGGGAGCTCGACGCCAGCGTGCAGACCTGGGAGCAGCGGGTCGATGAGGCGGTCGCCCGAGATCCCGAGATCGTGGCCTATATCCGCCAGCTTGAGTCCGAAGCGGACCGCACCGCCGAGGAGAACCTGCCGAGCGGCGATGACATTGCGCGCGAAGTCCAGAAGTTCCTGGCCGAGCAGCGCGAATCGCCCTCCGGCCACGACGACAGCGACGAGTCGGGCTAAGAACTGGCGCAAATTGCTGCTGTGGCGGTGCATGTGCCGTCGTAGGGTTCTCACATGGGCGGCAGCACGTTCGGGGAACGTTTCGCGGTCACCACGTTCGGCGAATCGCACGGCGGTGCGCTGGGGGTGATCATCGACGGCTGCCCCGCGCGCATTGAGCTGAGCGAAGCCGAAGTGCAGGTCGATCTGGACCGCCGCCGGCCTGGCCAGAGCCGGATCGTCACCCAGCGCCAAGAAGCCGACCGGGTCACGATTCACTCGGGCGTCTTCGAGGGCCTGACGCTGGGGACGCCGATCGGCATGACCGTGGCGAACACCGATGCTCGGCCCGGTGCCTATTCCGAGATGGCTACCAAGTACCGGCCCAGCCACGCCGACTACACCACAGAGGCCAAGTACGGCATCCGCAACTGGCAGGGCGGCGGCCGGGCATCGGCCCGTGAGACCGTCGGCCGAGTGGCGGCGGGCGCCGTCGCTCGCAAGATCCTCGCAACGGTCGGCACAGAGGTGCTGGGGTGGGTCACTTCGGTGCGCGACATCAACGCCGACGTGGATCCCGCAGAGGTGACGAGGGACGACGTGGAAGCGGATCCGACGCGTTGCGCTGATCCCGTCGCCGCAGGCCGCATCATCGAAGCCATCGACGCGGCCCGCCGAGACGGCAACTCCCTCGGCGGGGTCGTGGCCTGCGTGGCGCGTGGCGTGCCACCGGGCCTCGGCGAGCCGGTCTTCGACAAGCTCGACGCAGAGCTGGCGGGAGCGGTGATGTCGTTGCCGGCCGCGAAAGGCATGGAGA
>JAPOPC010000114.1 GCA_026713105.1 Acidimicrobiaceae bacterium | reverse complement strand
GCACAGCCGATCCATCTACGTTCTTCATCAGGTGGTCCCTCTCTTGGAGTTGTTACGAAGCTCTCCAGACGATGCCCCAACGGCACCGCCCGGAGAGGGACCACCACCCCTCTACTTCAACAACTCCCGGGACAACCTCCTGGGCGATACGGGGATGGTCGCGGCAGCAAGGGGCTCCGCCTAGTGGTCAGCCCCAGCAAGGTGGCGCCCGCCGGCGTCACCAAGTCATGGGTGTCCGAAGTGCGGGGGCCCGACGGCCGGCGCATCGCACGGGGATTGGGCAGCTATCCAGCGGTTTCGCTGTCGGAAGCCCGCAAGCTCGCCGCCGAGAACTATGTGGCGGTCAAGTCTGGAGCGATCGATCTGCGTGCACGCTCGGGCCTGTCAGCTCCCACGCTCGAGCGGGCGCTCGATGCGGTGATCCCGCTGCGCAAGATGAAGCTTGAGACCGTGCGCGACTGGCGATCATCGCTCGAACGCCACGCAGACGACCTCATGGACGTGCACATCGGATTCATCACGTCAGCCGACGTCATGGGCGTCCTCATGCCGATCTGGCAGCCGAAGCCTGCACTGGGCCGCAAGATCCTGCAGCGGCTTGCGGTGCTCATGGACTGGGCCAAAGCGAACAACCTGCGAGACGACAACCCGTGCGATGCGGTTCGTGCAGCCCTGCCCCGCAACGACCATCAGACGGCGCACCACCGGGCGCTCGCATGGCCCGAGCTTCCGGCGGCATTGGGGCTGGCGCGGAACTACCGCCGTCCAATGGCTGCGCGCTTGTTCGAATTCGTCGTGTCCACGGCGGCGCGGATCAGCGAGGCGCTGGCGGTTACGTGGCCCGAGATCGATCTCGATTCCCAGGTGTGGACCGTGCCTGCCGAGCGCATGAAGGCCAGCCGCGAGCACCGGGTGCCGCTGTCGAGCTTCGCCCTCGATGTACTCGACGGCGCCTGCCGGCTCGCCGAGCGCGAAGCCATCGCGTCTGGCTATGTGTTCCCGGCTGCGGCCGGCAAGCCGCTGCACCGCAACGTGCCGATCAGGATGTTCGTCGAGCTCGGCATCGACACCACCACCCACGGGCTGCGCTCGACGTTCTCAGACTGGGCGATCGAAGCCGGGTACGACTCGATGACGGTGCACCGCGCCACAGCGCACGAAGATCGCAACTCGGTGCGCGCCGCCTACCAGCGCACCGACCGGCTGGAAGAGCGCCGGGCGATGATGCAGGCTTGGGGAGAGTTCCTCGCCGGCTGATCAGCGAGTGATCAACGCGCCTGCCCGGCCTCATGTGAGTGCTTGGGGGATGTCGCGTTCAGTGCTCAGCGAAATTCGCCCCTAGCGTCTCGGTCTAGGGAAAGGAATAGGGGAACCGAGCGCCGCGCAGTCGCTTGAGCTGCGGACATTTGCTGACTCACGCACAGCGAGCAGACTGCTGCCCCTGCACCTAAGCGGCAACCAGCCTCCAGAGCTTGGGCGCGGCGGAACTATCCCGGGAATGGGGAAGGCCCCCAAGCCGAAGCTTGGGGGCCTTCGGTTTCCTGAATTCCCAAACAGGAGACTGCCCAGCCTATAACCCTCGACAGCCGAGACGCGCAGAGGCCCCCCAGCCCTGACGCTGGGGGGCCTCAGTCCTCCTAGGCGGGAGGCATTAGGTCAGCATCTACGGCGTGACGCGAAGGACCCCGGGGCCGGAGCCCCGGGGTCCTTCTTGGTCTTGCCAGCCTTGCGGCCGGCTCAGCCGTTGATCAGGCGATGTTGCCTGACCGTGGGATCAGATCCCTACGGCTTGATGCTCGCATCCGGGCGGAGACTGTTCAGAATCTCCCGAATGTTCGTGACAGCCTCAGTCACCTGCTGGGTCGCAGGCAGCGACGCGCTGGTGTCGGCGTAGCCGGCAGCGATACCAGCTGGAATGACCCGGAAACCACCCCGTGCAGGCAGCGCCCCAACGGCGTCTGACTGGTACGAGATATGCACCTGGTTGTCGGGCGCCTGGAAGGTCACCGCGATCGTGTCGACATCGGCCGTCCGAGCGTCTGTCTCCGGGAACCTCGTGGCGATAGCCGAGGCAAGCGTATCGCCGGTCTCTTCGGCGGCACCGGCACCATCTTGCAACGCGCTCACAGCGGCGTTGAACTTCACCACGACACCCACAGAGCTCAAGCCTCCAGAGAACGGGGCGCCAGCGGGATTGGTCGCCGTAAGCTCCGTTCCCTTCGACTGTTCCGTTTCGCCGGTTGTCGCGTCCCGGACGTAGTCGACCGAGAAGTTGGCAGCGAAGTCGCTGTTGCTCACCAGCGCTGCAGCCAAGTCCGAGATCCTTGCCTGTCGGTCGATTGACCTCCGGGGCAGGACATCGGAGATGGTGTAGCTGATCCGCTGGTTCGCGATATCGACACCGACATCGATGTTGAACGCATCCGTGCTCGCTTCACGGTCGCGGCGGTCGTCGTAGCCGAAGATGCGCCAATCGTTGCCGCGTGCGCCGGATGCGACACCGGTCGCCTTCGCCTTCACCGTCAAGACGTCGGCATCGGCCGTATCGACCAGACTCGCCATGGCATGGTCGCCGCCGGCATCATCGCCGTGCCTGACGTTGCCGATGGACACGCTCTGGATCTCCAGATTGCCGGTACCGGCCGGGCCCGGGGTGTTGGTCTTGACCTTCGGCACGGTGTGGCGGGTGAGCGGGTTACCGCGTCCGCCCCTGTCCAGGATCGCCTTGCGCTCGATGGTGATCACGTCACCAGCATTCAGCGTCTGATCGACAGTCACCGTGTACCGCTGGTGAGCGGTCTTGCGACCAATCGCAGCGATCTTTGTGGGACCATCGGTATCGGCGCTCTCGAACGTGGTGGCGACTCGGGCCGCACCCTTGCCTTGGACCGACACGAAATCGCGCCAGTTGCTGCCTGGCGTACTGCTGCCAGGATCACCAGTAGCCAGCTCCGAGTGCAACACGCTCGGCTCGCTGACGATCACGCTGAACGTGGTCTGGCCCGGAACTGCGACAATCTCCACGACGGGTGCGTTGCGGTCAGCGGCAATCGTGACCCCCGGAAGGGTCAGCGACGCTGCTTCCAGATTGCGCCTGTCGTTCTTGGCTCCGAGCTTGTCGTCGGCTGCCTCGTTGAGCGAGTTGTCCACAGTGATGGTGTCGCCGGCCTCAAGGTGATGGGTCAGCGTCAAGGTCACAGTGCGGTCCGCGGTGAACACCAAGTCCAGCAATGACACTGGCTCGTCGCTCGTCGTGGCTGCGGCGCCCGACGCTGAGGCTGCGAGGCGGCGGCCGTTGATCCGGTACATCGTCGGATCCTCGACGGTGCCCCTGCGCTCGTCCTCTTGGATCCCATCTGCCGGATCGTCAGCGTCAACCGGTAGCTCGACGTTGTCGCTGTAGGTCACCCGGAACTGGCACGTGTACGAGCCAGCCGCCGCGCTAGCAGGAACGCTTTCTCGACACGGGTGGGTGTTGTCAGTCGTCGCTCTCGCTGCCGCAAGCGTCGCGGCCGTGTACTTCAGCGGCGTGATCGTCGCGGTCAGCGCGCTGGAGGTCTTCGCAGCAGCGACGGCGTCAGCCATCACCGAGTTGGAAACCACGGCAGTACCGCCGATCGCCACGACGCCCAGATGCGTCTTGTTGCCAGCGGCGTTCACCTCAGCCGTGGAGGCCAGGTAGTCGTTCGCCGCTGCAGGCAGTTCGTCGTCGACCAGCAGGATCGGCACCGAACCGCCGCCGCCGAGACCGCGGCCCAGCACCGGAGCAGCAGCAATGCCGTCCGCTGTGGCGTCACGGTTCACCAAAGCAACCAGGTCCTTGTTGGTCTCCAGCACATCAGCGCAGTTGCCGAGCATCTCCTTGGCGACCATCACAGAGGTCGCAGCGGCAGAACCGCCAGAGATGCGCTGCACGTTCACCACGCCGACGTCCTCGACCAGCTCGTCAACCACGTCAGCCGACACAGCAGTCATGCCGCCGACCACGACGACACGCTCGACCTTGTTGTCAGTCAGG
>JAPOPC010000001.1 GCA_026713105.1 Acidimicrobiaceae bacterium | reverse complement strand
TTCCTCAAGACAGGGATTCGGACCCCGTCTCGGAATGCTCACGATGGCGTTGGTACTCTGCGGATTCGGCCTGCTCACGGGGACCCAAGTCAGGGATCCACTCACGGCCGAGGGGACCCAAGATGACGGATAACGGAAATTTCACACGGCGCCCGGCGCAGGCGGGTGCCCGTAACGCTCAAAAGCACGCGTCGAGCCGGTGACTCAACCTCGCCGACCGCCGTCACCAGCCCTTGCGAGCGTCGTCGAATCTTGCGTTCCTCGCGACGAAGTCCTGCAGGGCGGACTCGTCGACAAGCACTTCGCAGCCCAACTCGACCAGGTCATCCGTGGTGCTGTCGGATATCACGACTATGCCGACCCTGACTCGTTCTTCAAGATCACGCACCCGACGAATGGCCTGCGTGATCTCCTAGCGGGAACCTTCGCTCGCCTGTCCAACAACGCCGGCGCAGCGCCCAGCGCCGAGCACGCCGTCTACCGCTACGAGACCAGCTTCGGCGGTGGCAAGACGCACGGCCTGATCGCCTTGTGGCACCTGGCCAGCGGCGCTCGCCCCCCGAACCTTGACGAGTTCATCGACCCGGCTCTGCTGCCCGACGAGTGCGCAGTCGCCGCGGTGGTCGGCGACAGCCTCGACCCGATCAACGGGCTCACCGCCGATGACATCACCACATTCACCATGTGGGGCGAGATCGCACGCCAGCTCGGCGAGGACGCGTGGGCAGCAGTCCGAGAGAGCGACGAGGCCCGCACGGCCATTGGCAAGCAGGTTTGGCTGGACATCATCGGTGACCGTCCGACGGTGATCGTGATCGACGAGATCGCCCAACACCTTCGGATACTGGCCACTTCGGGAGGCGAGAAACAGCGCAACCTCGCAGCCCAGACAATCGCAGGACTCAAGATCCTCTTCGAGGCGGCAACGGCTGCCCCGCGGGCGCGCATCATCGTCACGTTGGCCACCGGCACTGAGGCGTTCGAGGCCGAGACCGCTGATGTCGACAAGGCGCTTCGCGATGCCGAGGTCGAGCAGATACTCGCCGAGGCTCACGATGTCATGGAGCGCCCGAAGGGTGCTGTCGGTCGACCGGCCGAAGACGACGAGATCGGTTTCATCCTGCGCCGACGCCTATTCGCGGAGGTAGATGAAAACGCTGCCCGGGCAGCCGAGCAGGCCTATCGGAGGCTCTATTCGACGCTCGCCGAACAGAGCCTCACAGTGGGCGGTTCAGCCACTGACAACCCGGCGAGCTACGCCGAACGACTGCGCACCGCATACCCGTTCCACCCGGCACTGATCGACTGCCTGGACAAGCGGATCGGCCCTATGCCCGGGTTTCAGCGTGCCCGCGGCGCACTCAAGATGCTCGCCGACACAGTGGCTGCCCTCTGGCGTTCCGGTGCCACTACCCCCATCATCAACCTCGGCGATCTCCCTCTGGACAACCTGAACGTCAGATCCGCCATCACGACGTCGATCGGGCGCGAAGCACTCGACGGACCCGCTGTTGCCGACTTCGCCGCGGATACCAGTCATGCGGCGTCGGTGGACAATGAACGATGGCCGACTGAGCGGCTCGCCACACGCGCCTGCCGTGCGGCGTTTTGCAACAGCGTCGTTGGTGGGGCGCAACCGGGAGCGTCGGGGCCGGATCTATATGCGGGAACGCTCGCTCCGGGCGAGAGCCCTGATGCGGTCGACGCAGCGCTCGAGGCCACCAGCCGCGTCGCTTGGCACCTGACCTACGACGGCGCTCGATGGCGGTTTCAGGTGGAGCCCAACGCCAATCGCATCATCGCCAGCGAAGTGGCGAACGTCCTCAAGGCGGATGTCACTGAGGAACTGGACCGGCGTATTCGCCTTATCTTCGCCAGCGATGGCCCAACCAAGGCCGTGCATTTCCCGACCGGGCCGGCCGATGTTCCCGATGCCCAGCAACTGCACTTGGTGGTGTTCTCACACGAAGACCTGACGGTCACCGCTGCGTCTGCAGGAGAGATCCCCGAACAAGTCATTGATGTGGCCCATCGCTACGGCACGAACGAGCAGAACCGGACCAACCGAAACTCGATCGTGGCCTTGGTGGCAGACGAGGATGCGGTGGAGGCGATGCGCTACCGGGTCCGGTTCGAGCTCGCGGCGAAGCGCATCACTGGTGATTCTGATCGTCTCGGTCAGTTTGACGGGGAGGTAGCCAAGGCGCTCCGGCGGTTGGCGTCAGAAGCCGAGCTCGAATCCCGCATCGCCATCACACGGGCATACGCCCACCTGTACTGGCCCGAGAATGCGCCTGCGAACAGCCACCTTCGGCACCTGCATCTGTCATTTGGCGACTATGGGAAGACACCGAATGGTCCCCAGACCCCGGTAATCATCGGAGCGCTGCGCAGCAACGGCAAGATCACCGATACGCCACCGCCGACTGATCTGCTGGCGAGCGCCAGCGGCTTCGGCAAGGTCCGCACGGAGATCACAACGGCGGAGTTGGCCGCGTTGCCATGGCGTGACCACCGCCAGAAGATCGTGCTGGATGCCAGCTTGGTCGCCCAAGCAATCTCGGCGGGTGTCCGCAACGGCACATGGGTGTATTTCGACCCAGAAGCAGAGCGGGCATGGGGCAAGGACGAGCCACCGACAACGGTTCGCACCGCAGCAGACACGATGCTGTATACGCCGGCCCGGGCGGCTGAGCTGAACCTGCTGCGCAAGCGTGCGGACTGGGAAGCGATCAGTGCTGCGGTGACCAGCAGCGCAGGGTCATTCGACGGAGCAAGTCTCCGCCGTGAACTCACGAAAGCGCTCGGTGGTGAACCACCTAAGGCAGAAGTGCTGTCTGCCCTCGCTTCCGCTGTGCGCGCCGGTCGGCAAATCGCAGTCTCGTCGACCCCCCCAGGTGCCGAGGTTGCTCCTCAGCCCTTGTCGCCAGGCGAGATCAAAGGAACCGAACTCGATGCACTGTTCGTGTCCGTTCCAGAGCAGTTCATTGTTCCGCCCCCACCTCCGCTGCGCCGTATCACCGTCGAGGGTGAGACGACCGGGAGCGCGCTCGGCAATCTCCGCGACGCCGTCGCTGACGCTGGGATCGATGAGATTGTCGCGCTGGCTCTCACTGCGAGCGCCGCGGCGGGTCAGGACACTGCCAATCTTCGGGCGCTGGGCTATTGCGCATCTCAGATGCCGCGCTTCGAATGCGAGATCACGGCATCGCTAGATGTCGAGTTCGGCGGGCTGGAAGGCGCAGCCGGCGCCGAACTCGCCGGCGGCATCGCCGACTGGCGTCGCATCGAGCAAGCGATGTTCGCGCTGGCCGACCTCGGCAGCGCAGTGGGCGGCACGTTGACCATGCGACTGACGCCGCCGTCGCCCATGGCAGTTGAAGGCAGCGACTGGGAGCAATTCCGATCAGTGGTCGCCAACAACAACCCAGGTGCCCTGCGCATCGAGGCTGAGCCAGCGAACAGCGATTCAGCCGGCGGTGCGCAGTGAGCGTGCCGAGCGTGCGTGAGCGGCGCTTTGAGTTGCAGTTACAGCCGACTCTCACGGGTGACAACTGGGGTTTCCGCCTCAGTGAGACATTCGGCGATGCAACGGAGGCGGTGGCGAAAGTCGACGCGACACGCGCCACGCAGTTCAGGCGGGCAGTGCTCGAAGCAGTCGAGGCGTCGGGATACCCGCCCACTGCTGTTTCGGCGAGGCGGTGCCGGCCCTTCAACCTGCAGCAGGGTCCTGGAGTTCGGCTGGCACTGATGGTTTGCGCCTCGCTGCCGGTGGCGAAGCCACCTCGTCGGCGGGCGATCGTCGATGGCGTGGGAGCCCTGTCGCCCGAAGAAGCGCTGTATTGGTACGCGCGAACATCCGGCCCCGAACGTGGACGGGCACTGCGGGCCCTGCGATTGCTGCTGGCCGATGATTGAGGATGGTCGGCCGCGCCTGCTGATCGAGGATTGGCTTCCGGTCGCAGAGCTCGGTGTCGAATCCGTGCGCGAGAGGGCGGTGGTGATGGACCTTCCGCCGCTCTTTGGGTTGCACGTTTGGTGGGCGCGGCGTCCGCTGGTGGCCAGCGCGGGGGCCATCTTGGGCAGCCTGCTGCCAGCGTGGTCCCAAGAGCTCTCCGACGACTTCAATGACTACGAGCAGCTGTCTACGCCGGCGGCATATCGACGCTGGTTCCTACACCTCTGCGGTATCTGGGGCGATCCGATTGGCGCGAAGCGGATGCTGGATGCGGCGAATGCGGCTGGAGCCAAGCTCAAGGGAAACGGATACGGATACAAGCAGGCCTACAAGAACTCGCCGGGCGTGCAAGATCTTCAGCTCCTGCACGATGTCCTGTTGCACTCATGGAATGGCATGCCGACGCTGCTAGATCCAACTGCGGGAGGCGGCTCGATTCCGTACACGGCAGTGCGCTACCGGCTATGTCCCGTGGAGTGGTGGGTTTTTGGGTTGAGCCTCGGTGTTGGTTGCCGGTGTGAGTTCGGCTGTGGTGATGGTAGCGGTTGGGGGTCGGAGCTTGGCCATGGAGTCTTCTGAGAGGTAGCGCCGGTCGGTGGCT
>JAPOPC010000002.1 GCA_026713105.1 Acidimicrobiaceae bacterium | reverse complement strand
TCACCGAGGGCGGCTGTGAGGCCAAAGCGCGTCGGCCGCGCACCGCCAGCGTGTTCTACGCCCGCTCTGAGCCGCATTGGGCGCGTCGGCACACCTTCACCCTCGACACGCCCGGCTGGGTCACCATCAGCCTCGACAGCGGCGCCGCCAACACCGAGCCGCTGGACACCTACGCAGTGCTGCTCAAGGACGACGACAACAAAGGCACCCCGGTCGCCCGCAACGACAACCGCAGCCGACGCAGCACCGACGCCCGCCTCACCGACGTCTTCTTGCAGCCCGGGACGACGCCACCGTTCGCTACGTCGTCGCAGCAGCCAGCAACGGACTCAAAGACACCGATGGCAACGCGGTGGAGGACTTCACCGCCACCTTCACCACCACACAACGCGACTGGTCCCGCCCCCGAGCAACCGCCCGTTCGCCGGCTGTCTGCAACATATATCCATATCAGGAGATATGCTCATATGTATGAGAACGACTGTCAATCTGCCTGACGGCCTGGCTGAGGAGGCGAAGCAGAAGGCCAGGGCGTCAGGCCGGACCTTCACCAGCTTGGTGATCGAAGGCTTGCACCACGTACTGAGCGAATCGGGCATTCCGGCCACGCCTGAGCGCCTGCCGGCTCACGGTCACCCATCACAGCGGCCGCCGCTCATCGACATCGCCGATAGCGACGCGCTCGCAGCAGCGCTCGATGCCGACGGCTTTCGGTGATCCTTCCCGACGTCAACGTCGTCGTCTACGCCTACAAGCGCGAAGAGCAACTCCATGCCCGCTATGCGGACTGGCTCAACGAGGCGGCGGCCGGCGCGGAGGCAATCGCCCTCGTCGACGTCGTGCTCACCGGATTTCTTCGCATCGTCACTAACCCTCGGATCTACTCCGACCCAGCTCCGTTGAGCGATGCGCTCTCGTTCGTGACTGCGTTGCGAGCCGCCGGCCCGACACAGGTCGTTCATGGCACCGCGGCAACATGGGAGCAGTTCGCGGCATTCGCCGAGGCCGACCGGCTGCTGCGGGGCAATCTGGTGCCCGACGCATGGCTGGCCGCAATTGCAGTAACGGCCGGGGCGCGGATCGCCACCGCGGATGCCGGGTTCTCCCGGTTCAAAGGACTCGAGTGGTACGACCCGGTGATCTGAGGGCACTCGAACCGCTCACCCGGGGTACCGCCCACACCACCGCACGGCACACTTGGGCGATGGCGCCAAGCGCAGAGCGATCGCTGCTCTCCCAGGTACAACAAGCCGCGACCGAAGCCGGCCTCAACGCTGTGGGCGTGACCGACGCAGCGCCGTTCACCCAAGCGCGCCAGGCGATCGACGAGCGCAAGGCAGCCGGTTTGCACGCAGGCATGTGGTTCACCTACGGGCGGCCCGAGCGTTCCACTACTCCCGGGAACATCCTCGAGGGGGCTCGCAGCATCGTGGTGTGTGCCCGCACCTACGATCCGCCGGACTCGCTCGCGCCCCCCGAACGTCCGGCCGGCCGGAGCGATCGAGACGGTGTCGTGGCGGCGTACGTGGCAACCGATGCCTACGGGGCCTTGCGAGCAGGACTCGATCGAATCTGCGAGGTCTTGCAGCGCAGTGGTTTCGCCGCAGTCGCGGTCTGTGACGACAATCGCTTGGTCGATCGCGCCGCTGGGGCCCGCGCCGGCCTGGGATGGCTGGGTCACAACACGATGCTGCTGTCGCGAGAGCTCGGGTCGTGGACCGTGCTGGGTTCGGTGGTCACGACCGCAGAGCTGCCGGCGACCGGCGAGGTGCAATCCGACGGCTGTGGCACCTGCCGCCGTTGCCAGACGGCCTGCCCCACCGGGGCCCTCGACACCGCGGGCGTGCTCGATGCCAACCGGTGCTTGGCCTGGCTTGTCCAGGCGGCGGGCGCCTTCCCGCCTGAGCACCGTGTCGCCCTCGGCAATCGCCTCTACGGCTGCGACGACTGCCAGACCGTGTGCCCCTTCAACGATGATGCGGCGGCCGCACCACCTTCCACCCCAGCGGTTCAGCCCACCCCAGCGGTTCAGCGCGGCCAACCGGTCCAGCTCGGCCGCAGTGGCGACAGCGCAACGCGCAGCGACGCTGTCGACGTCGTGGAGCTACTGCAGATGACCGACGACGAGCTCATGACGGCATTCGGGCACTGGTATGTGCCGCGCCGGCAACCGTCGTATCTGCGACGCAACGCCCTCGTCGTGCTCGGCAATGTCGGCGATCCCGACGCTGCAGGAGTCGATGAGGTGTTACGGCGATCGCTCGCATCGGCGTCCGACGTCGTTGCCGGGCACGCAGTGTGGGCGGCGCGCCGGCTGGGTCGAGACGAACTTGTCGCCGAGGCACGATGCAACGGCCTCGGCGACCACGATCCGGATGGTCTTGTGGCGGCTGAGCTGGCCATGTCGGTGCCACCGCGGTACGCGGCGGGCTGATGCGCCCGCATCTGCTGGTCACGAACGACTTCCCGCCCAAGATCGGGGGCATCCAGAGCTATCTCTGGGAGCTGTGGCGTCGCCTGCCGCCCGACTCCACAACCGTCCTCACGACGCCGCACCGGGGTGCAGCGCACTTCGACGCCGACCAGCCCATGCGGATCGTGCGAACCCGCGATCGGGTGCTGTTGCCGCATCCGGGTCTGGCGAGACGAATTCGCGCTCTGGCGGAGGAGGTTGGCGCTGAGATGGTGCTGCTCGACCCGGCCTTGCCGCTCGGCGCGCTGGGTCCGCGACTGGGCATGCCCTACGGCGTCGTGCTTCACGGCGCCGAGGTGACGGTGCCGGCACGTTTGCCTGGCCTCAGCGGAGTCCTGTCTGGGGTGCTTCGAGATGCCGCGATGGTGATCTCAGCCGGGGGGTACGCAGCCGCCGAAGCAGAGCGATGCGCGTCGCGTGCGCTGCCCGTTACCGAAGTGCCGCCCGGAGTCGACACGAAACGGTTCGTGCCTCTCGGAGCCGGCGAGCGTCTCACCGCACGGCGCAAGTTCGGTGTGACCGGTGGACCGCTGGTGGTGTGCTTGAGCAGACTCGTCCCGCGCAAGGGTTTCGACACCGTCATCGATGCTGTGGCTCGGCTGTCACCGAAGCATCCGGGACTGGAATTGGCGATCGCGGGCGCGGGGCGCGATCGGCAGCGGCTGGAACGGCGTGCCCGGCGCATCGACGCCCCGGTCGTCTTCTTGGGCCGCATCAGCGGCGATGACGTGCCGCTGTTCATGGCAATGGGTGACGTCTTCGCCGCGCCGTGCCGCAGCCGGTGGGCGGGACTGGAGCAAGAGGGTTTCGGCATTGTGTTCGTCGAGGCCGCTGCATGCGGGGTGCCCGCGGTCGCCGGCCGATCGGGTGGCAGTCACGAAGCGGTGGCTCACGGCCGGACTGGACTTGTGGTGGACCGACCGGCGCACGCGGACGATGTGGCTGCCGCCATCGACGATCTGCTGTCTTCAGATGACCGGAAATCAGCGATGGGGGTCGCAGCACGCAAAGAGACGGAGCAGCGCTTCTCCTACGACGGGCTCGCGGCCAAGCTCGAAACGGCCCTCTCCTGCTAGCGCATGCCCACAGCGACAACGGTGAGTGTCAGAACCATGAAGATGCTGCGAATATGAGCCGCTGTCGGCCGAGCGCCTGAGACAATGGGGCCAGGCAGGACTCATGACGTGGGACGCAACGATGATCGATGAGATGACAATGACCACGGTCGTGACGGCATCGCCTGAGGATTGCTACTCGCTGATCTCAGACATCGAGCAGTACCCGCAGTGGGCTACCGACGTTTCTACGGCGACGGTGACGGAGAGCGATCCCGAAGGTCGAGCAACACAGGCCTCGTTCCGCGTCGAGGCGCTGGGGCGCTCAGCGAGGTACTCGCTCGCATACGACCACAGCGGGGCGCCGCACCGCATCTCGTGGAAACTGGTCGACGGCGATGTCGTGAAGCAGCTCGACGGCAGGTACGAGTTCAACCCGACAGCCGAGCCGGGGCGCACCGAAGTGCTGTATCAGCTCGCGTTGGTGCTGGCGGTACCGCTGCCTGGTTTCGTCAAGCGCCGCGCAGAGCGGCGCATCGCCCATACCGCGCTGGCCGACTTCGCAGCGCGGCTCGAGTCCGGTCCCGCGAGCTAGGGCGCCGAGGATCGCCGCCAGCGCCATGGAGTTCCGCCGCATCAGTGGCCTGCCGCCGTACGTCTTTACCATCATCGACACGCTGAAGATCGAGCGACGGCGCGCCGGCGCCGACGTCATCGATTTGGGCTTCGGCAATCCTGACCTGCCGTCGCCCGAACGTGCCGTGAAGAAGCTCGCCGAGGCTGCACTCAACGCTCGCAACCACCGGTACTCGGCCAGTCGCGGCATCCCCAAGCTGCGCGCTGCCGTTGGCGACCTGTATCGCCGCAAGTGGAACGTCGAACTCGATCCCGACAGCGAGATCATCAACACCATCGGAGCGAAGGAAGGCTTCTCGCATCTGATGTGGACCTTGCTCGCACCCGGCGACGCCTGCTTGGTGCCAGCGCCCTCCTATCCGATTCACATCTTCGGCCCGCTGTTCACCGGTGCGAGCGTGCGCGAGGTACCGCTGGATGTCGGCGAGACCTTCTTCGAGCGTCTGGTGGAGCGATTCGAGTACTCGTGGCCGCGCCCGCGGGTGATCGTGCTGTCGTTTCCGCACAATCCCACGACGGCCTGCGTCGACCTTGAATTCATGCAGCGGATTGTGGACTTCGCGCGTGAACGCGAGGTCGTGCTGGTTCACGACTTCGCGTACGCGGACTTGGGATTCGACGGTTATGAGCCGCCCTCGATCCTCCAAGCCGAAGGCGCCAAGGACGTCGCGGTCGAGTTCTACAGCCTGACGAAATCATTCTCGATGGCAGGCTGGCGAGTCGCGTTCTGCGTGGGGAACGCAGAGGTGATCGCGGCGCTCGCCAAGCTCAAGAGCTATCTCGACTACGGCACATTCCAGCCGATTCAGATCGCAGCCACGGTGGTTATGAACGAGGAGCAGGACTACCCCTCTGAAGTGCGTGAGACCTACCGCGACCGGCGCGATGTTCTCGTGCGGGGCCTGGGCCGCATCGGCTGGGAACTTCCGCCGCCCAAGGGCACGATGTTCGCCTGGGCGAAGATCCCAGAGCCGTACCGCCACCTGGGTTCAGTCGATTTCTGCAAGCTGCTGGTCTCTGAGGCAAATGTCGCTCTGTCCCCAGGCGTCGGCTTCGGTCCTGGAGGCGAAGGCCACGTGCGATTCGCACTCGTGGAGAACGAGCACCGCATCCGTCAGGCGGTCAGCCAGCTTCGCGGTGCCTTGGACCTGCTCACGCCCGCGGACTGAGTCAGTCCGGCTCGGGCGCTTACTCCGCGGCGATGGAGCGGGATGACTCGCCCGCCGGCCAGCGCAGCGTCCGTTCGAGCGCTTGTCGCCACAGCGAGTGAAGCGCCGCAGCCGAAGCCTGGTCACCCGAAGGCTCGAAGCGCCGGTCGAGCTGCCACACCGACGCTGCCTCGGCAGGCGACGACCACACGCCCTCTGCCAGCCCAGCGAGCATCGCTGCACCCATGGCGGTGGTCTCGGTCACGACCGGTCGGCTGACGGGTACACCGAGCTGGTCGGCTTGGATGCTGCACAACAGGTTGTTGATCGCTGCGCCGCCGTCGATGCGCAGCTCTGCGATGCCACGGCCTGCGCCAGTGCTCATCGCCTCGACGACATCGCGAGTCTGCAACGCCATGGACTCGATCGTGGCCCGTGCAATGTGCGCCGAAGTGGACGCAAACGTGAGACCCATGATCGCTCCGCGGGCGTTCGGATCCCACCAGGGGCTGCCGAGGCCGGCGAATGCGGGCACCACGACCACGCCGGCGCTGTCGGGCACGCTGCGGGCCAGCACTTCGGCATCCGCTGCGTCGGCTGGACCGTCGAGGATGCCGGTGATCCAGCCCACGGCTGCACCTGTGGCGAAGATTGAGCCTTCCAGTGCGAAGGTCGGTCCGGCGCCGAGATCCCAAGCCACTGTCGTGAGCAGCCCGTCGATCGGTTCCGGGCATACATCGCCCACATTCATCAGCACGAACGACCCTGTGCCGTAGGTGTTCTTGGCCATGCCGACTTCGTGACAGCACTGGCCGAAGAGCGCCGCTTGCTGGTCGCCGGCGACGCCGCTGACCGCGATGCCGGACCCGAGGGCCGTGGTATCTGCGGTCTCGCAGAACCGTCCCACCGAGGGGCGGATCTCCGCCAAAGCCTCGGGGGGCACTGACAGCAGGTCGCACATCTCGGCCGACCACCTGCCGGCGGTGATGTCGTACAGGAGCGTGCGTGAGGCATTCGTCGCGTCGGTGGTGAATGCAGCGCCGCCGCTCAGCTTCCACATCAGCCAGCTGTCTACGGTGCCGATGGCGAGGTTCGCGCTGACCCCCACGCCGCCGTCACCCAGCAGCCACTCGGCCTTGGTGCCGCTGAAGTACGGGCTGAGGACCAGGCCGGTGAGGCGGCGGACGTGCGGCAGGTGGCCGGCGGCTTCGAGCGCTTCGCATCGGTCCGCAGTGCGGACGTCCTGCCACACGAGGGCGCGCGCGAGGGGCTCCCCCGAGCGTCGGTCCCACGCCACCACGGTCTCGCGCTGATTGGTGATGCCGATTGCGGCAATTGCTGGCATCTGCCCGTCGTTGAGTGCCTGCAGGTTGGCGCAGAGCTCGCCGAGGGTGGTGACCGTGGCAACCCAGATGTCGTTGGGGTCGTGCTCGACCAACCCCGGACCGGGGTAGTGCTGAGGGAAGGGCCGGTAGGCGTAGGCCACTTCCGTGCCGCTGTCGTCCACTGCCATCGAGCGCACCCCGGTGGTGCCCGCATCGATCGCTACTACGAGCGCCATGAGGCCTCCCGGTTCATGATGACTTCGCTTTCCTGTGAGGATGCGCGGATTGACGAGCATTGTTGCTTTGCAGCCCAGTATTTCCCGCTCCTGTTCGCTGCGCTCACGGGCCGCTCGGGCCACGGCTGCGCCATGCGGCGCAGCCTCTGTGGCCCGAAGTAGGGTCGCAAATTGTGAGGATTCTCGTGGTGGGGGCCGGCGAGGTCGGAAGTTACATCGCCGAGCGCCTCAGCCGCGAGGGCAACGATGTCATCGTCATCGACCGGGATTCAGGGCGCCTCGATGCGCTCGCCTCCGAGGTCGACCTGCTCACGGTGACTGGGAGCGGCACCAATCCCAGCGCGCTTGCCGAAGCCGGCCTCGATCGCGCCGAAGTCGTCGTGGCCGTCACCGACGCCGACGAGGTCAACCTGCTGGCGTGCATGCAGGCGAAGCAGGCGGGCGTGCCGGCGACAGTCGCACGGCTGCAGGACAGCGATTTGCGTGGCGCGGCGGGTCGCAGCCTGCGAAATGCGATCGGCGTCGACTTGGTGCTCGACCCTGATGAGCAAACCGCCGACGCCATCATGGATCTGCTCGTGTACCACGGCGTCTCGGACATCAACGAGCTCGCGAACGGCGAAGTACTGGTCGTCGGCGCTCGGCTCGGCGGCGATGCCCCGCTCGTCGGCAAGACCATGGCCGAGGTCGGCGCCTACTACGAGCCGGAATGGGACTTCATCTTCGGCGCCTTGTCTCGCGACGGCGATGTCACCGTGATGCGACGCGAGACGACGCTGCAGCCGCATGACCTGCTGAGAGTCGTCTGCCGCCGTCAGGGCCGGCGCGAACTCATGGAGATCATGGGGCTCAGCCGCTCCGACTTGCGCCGCGTCATGATCCTGGGCGGCGGTCGCACTGCCGGACTGCTGGCGGGCCGCCTGCTCGAGCGGCACATCGAGGTCGTCATCATCGAATTGCAGCACCAGCGGTGTCTCGAGTTGAGCGAGCGCCACGCAGGCGCCTTGGTGCTGCATGGCGACATCACCGACATCGATGTTCTCGCTCGCGAAGACATCGGAAGTTTCGATGCCGTCGTCGCGGCCACGGGCGAGGACGACGCCAATGTGCTGGCCTGCCTGTACGCCAAGTCGGAGGGCGCAGGCGAGACGATCGCCGTGGTGCATCGCCTGTCGCTGTTGCCGCTGCTGGAACAGGTAGGCATCGACGCTGCGCTCTCGCCCCGCACCGCGAGCGCCAACATGGTGCTGCGGATGGTCCGTGGCGACGTCACAGCCGTCGCCACATTCCTCGAGGGCAATGTCGAAGTGCTCGAATTTGCGGTGGGCGCGGGCTCGAAAGCTGATGGGTCGACCGTGCGCGATCTCCACCTGCCCGGCCAGATGCTGCTGGCTGCCATCGTGCGCGACGGCAAAGCCCGCATTGCGCGGGGCCGCAGCGAGTTGAGGGCGCGGGACCACGTGGTCGCCTTCGTGACGCCTGACTGCGTGGACGAGGTCAAGCAGGCCTTTCGGTGACACCCCGTCCGGCTCGCCGGGCTCGGGAGCGCGAGAGGCTGCGCCGCTTGGTGGTGAGAGCGGTGCGAGCCGGCGACGGCGCGCTGCATCGGTGGGCCCGCGGACCCTACGAATCGACCCTTGCCGTGGTGGCCCTGGTGGTGCTGGCCGCCGCTGCGCCGGTGTTCGCCGCATGTGCAGTATTCGACTGGTTGTTCGGGGGACGGGTTGGGGCGAGCGGCGAGTCCGGGACTGATGCTGTCCCGCTGTTGATTGCAGGCGCTGCCATCGCGCTGTTCGCACTAGGCCTCTTGCGACTGTGCCGATTCGAGCGGCGTATCACCGAACGCCAGACCCTGACAGCGCTCGTGCTTGGGTCGTTTGCGGCGGTGGCCGCCATTGCGGTCGCTCACCTCGCGACCGGCGCGGTCCCGCCCACGGCGTTGGCGACGGCGTTCGCCGAGGCAGCGGCGACGGTGACTGGCACCAACAGCACCACGATCCCAGCAGCCGATCTCGGCCAAAAGCTGGATCTCGGCGGCGGGATGCTGGCGCTGCGAGCGGCGGGGCAGTGGTTGGGCGGGGCTGCCTTCATCGTCGTGCTGGTGCGTGTACTGCCACACCTCGGCGTCGGCGGACTGGACTCTGATGGGGGAGTGGCGACCCGTTCGGCTCGCAGGCTGGCGCCGCGCAGAGCCGGCACGATGGGCCGCCTGCTGCTGCTGTACGCGGCTCTCACCGTGCTGGTCGCGGTCGGCTACGCGCTGGCGGGTATGCCGCTGACCCAGAGCGGGCTGCACGCACTGACCACGGCATCGACCGGGGGTTTCTCCACGTACGCGGACTCGCTGGGTCATTTCGACTCGGCGGCCATCGAATGGGTGGCGATCTTCGGCATGGCCGCCGGCGGCGTGAGCCTGCCGCTGATGTTCCTGGCGATCCGGCGCTGTGATCCGGCCCGCTTCATTCGGAGCTATGAGTTCCGGCTGTATGTCACGTTGATCGTCTTCGCCACCGTGACCGTGGCGCTGTGGACCCGTGACGACTTCGGTTTCGGGCACCTCTTCGGCCTTGAGCACTTCCGCAAGTCGCTGTTCGCGGTGGTGTCGGTGATCTCGACGACTGGCTTCGAGGCAGCGTCCTTCATCGAGCTGTCGACCGGCAGCCAAGCGATCCTGATGGTGCTCATGCTGATCGGCGGCATGAGCGCGTCCATGGCCGGCGGTTTCAAGGTTGTACGTCTGTTGACGCTCGCTTCCTATATCGGGCGCGAGCTGCGCCGCGCCATCTACCCATCGCTGGCCGAGCGGCTGCGCCTGGGCCGCTCGACCATCTCGGAGACCACGATCAGCCGCATCGTGGGAGAACTGCTGCTCGCAGCGCTGTTGCTCATTCCCGCGGCGATCCTGCTCGGCGCCAGCGGGCTCGACATCGTCGGCGCGCTCAGCTACGCCGTGTCCGCGCTCTCCAATGTCGGGCCAGCCCTGTCCTATGTCGATCCGGACCTGCCGGGAGTTGTGCCAGCGGTGGGCTCGACCGGGCATCTGGCAGCGGTCAACTGGATAGGGCACCTCACCGCAGGGCTGCTCATGCTGCTCGGCCGCATGTCGGTGACCGCGGCGGCGGTGGCGCTGAGCGTTGCGGCATATCCCCTGGTGGCTGCGGTCCGTCACGGGCGGTGGCGTCGCCGGACGCACTCACCGATGAGCGTGCGATGAGCACCATGGCATCGCTGGGGGAGCGACGCTTCGAATCCACGCCGGTGCACGTGAGCGGGGTGGCTCTGCTGCTGGTGGCGGCGGGCATGGCAGTCTCCGCAGGCGTCGCGCTCGTCGACGGCGGCGGGGGAGCGCTTGCGTTGGGGACCTCCGCCGCGATCACTGCGAGCGTCGGCAGCGCCATGATGGGCTCGACCACGGCCTCGGATCGGTCCGACTCGCCGCTGGCGTTCGCGGCGGTGGCCTGGGCATGGCTGGCGGTTTCGATAGCGGGAACGATGCCGTACCTGTTCAGCGGCGTGATCGGTTGGAGCGAGGCCGACAACGCACTCTTCGAATCGGTCTCGGGCTTCACCTGTACGGGTGCCACGATCTTGGCCGACATCGACGGGGTTGCCCACGGGATCCTCTTCTTCCGCAGCATGACGCAGTGGTTCGGCGGCATGGGCCTGATCGTCCTCGCCGTGAGCGTGCTGCCCGCACTGAAGGTCGGCGGTCTCGAGCTCATCGCCAACGAGGCACCCGGCCCGACGGCCGATCGCTTCACGCCGCGCATCGCCGCCACGGCCCGGCGGTTGTGGATGCTGTACAGCGGGTTTACGGTGGCGGTCGCGCTCGCCCTGCTGGCAGCGGGTACGAGCCTGTTCGACGCGGTAGCGCACGCCTTTACCACCGTGGCAACTGGGGGCTTCTCGACGCACTCGGCATCGATTGCCTACTTCGACTCGGTAGCGGTCGAGCTGGTGGTGATCGTCGGCATGATCATGTGCGGCGCGAGCTTCTCGATCCATTGGCACACGATCATGCGCACCCGGTCGAAGCTCCGGGGCTACTCGGAGCTGCGCTGGTACCTGAGCCTCATCGGTGGTGCCGCGATCGCGCTGCTCGTACTCAATTCCGGCAAGCTCGACCTGGGCCAGAACATCCGGGAGGCGGCGTTCTATGCAGCGTCGCTGGGGTCCAATACGGGCTACGGCCTCACCGATTACACCCACTCGCAATTCTGGACGCCCTCCGCGCAGCTCGTGCTGCTGACACTGTTCCTGGTGGGCGGCATGACGGGTTCGACCGCAGGCGGCATGAAAGTGCTGCGCTTGCAGATCGTGGCCCGTTACGCGGTCCGGGAGGTCATTCGCGCTCGCCACCGCAGAGCCGTGCTGCCGATGCGCATCGGCGACACCACAGTGGCTGAGGACGTGGCGGCGCGGGCGCTGGGATTCGTGTTGCTCTACTTGGGCCTTGCTCTGGCGGGCGGGGTGCTGATGACCGCATTGGGCAACGATCTCGAGACCGGATTCTCTGGGGCGGTCTCGGCTATCGGCACCGTCGGCCCGGCGCTGGGCGAGGCCGGGCCGACCTCATCGGCGCTGGCGTTCGAGCGTGCGTCCCGGCCGGTGATGATGGTGCTCATGCTGTTCGGCCGCCTCGAAGTGTTTCCCACGATGCTGATGTTCGTTGCTGCGATGCGGGCTGGCACTCGCTCGCGCTACGGGCGGCAGGCAGCACAGCGCGGACCACGCCGGCTGACTCGCCGGGAGACCCACGCGTCCACACGAGGGCTCAAGAGACAGCGCGCAGGGGAGTGAGCGGCATCAACTCGCTGAAGTCGTCTACCCGCAGCGCGCGAGGAAGCTCGCCGGGCTGGACCTGAGCAATTGTCCCGGCCCCGTCGGGAAGCAACTGCGCGACGCCGTCGAGAAAGAACAGCACGCCCTGGCTGTCTCGTGCGAGCGCTGAGGCGGTGAGGACGAGCTGTGCCACCGCGCGCACCCGCTGGGCGCCTTCGACTTCGAAGAACACCTCATTGAGGTGGATGGACACAACGTTGTTCCGCAAGAGCTGCACGTCCACGACCTCGGTGCCGGCCGGGATCGCGGATTCGAGTCCGTTCTCGGCTTCGGCCGGTGTCGGGCCCGCCAGCAGGTTGTTGAGAGGGGCATCGAGGAAGACCGGTGCTGCGAGGGGACGTTGCAATTCCACGAGCAGGCCGTCGCGCAGGAAATAGACCGCATGCAGCGAGGTTGTCGGCGTATCGGGAGCTGCACCCACGACGGGTTGGTTGTTGCGTTCGGGAAAGACGCCTGACGGCACCTCGACACGGGAAGGAGCGTCGTCGGTGGGCAAACCGCACCCGGTGATCGCAATCACGCAACCGATGGCTGCGCCGAGGCATTTCATTACGCAGCGGGGGAGCTTCATCGGTGCCCTGCAATGGGAAGTCTGACGACGAAACGCGCTCCGCGCTGGCCGTCGGGGCGTGCCTCCACGTGCACAGTTCCCCCATGTCGGCGGGTGTGCTCGTACACCAGCGCCAGTCCGAGACCAGCGCCACTGCCTGCTCCTCGCTTACGCGCCGCAGCACCGCGTGTGAAACGCTCAAAGACGAGCTCGCGTTCAGACGGCGCGACCCCCGGGCCGTCGTCCTCGACGGCGACTCGAACCGAATTGCCCGGCCGGGAGATCTCCACCCGGGCAACGCCGCCGCCGTGCTTGTCGGCATTTCGCAACAAGTTGTCGAATACCTGCGCAAGTCCTCGCTTGTCGCCGATCACGACTGCATCGGTCGCAGTCGCGCTGATGTCCAGTGTGACGTCGGGCCCGTGCGTGCTGACGCGATGCTGGACCAATTCGGTGATGTTGACGAGGCCGCGTTCGAAGACCGAACAGTCCGCATCGGGGCGAGAGATCTCCAGCAGGTCCTGTACGAGCTGCTGGAACCTGTCGACCTCCGAAGCGAGCAGATCCAGTGCAGTTGCACCTTGAGCCGACAGTTCGTCGCGATGGCCGCTGAGGTAGTCGATCGAGCTCCGCAGGGTCTGCAGCGGTGAACGCAACTCGTGGCTCACGTCGGACGCGAACCTGGCGTCACGCGCAATCCGGCGTTCCATGGCATCGGCCATGTCGTTGAACGACTCCACGATCACGGCGAGATCGGGGTCGTCGCTGCGTTCGACGCGCGTGTCGAACCGGCCGTGAGCGATCGAGTTCGCAGCATCGGACACCGTTGCCAGCGGTCGTAACAGCCGTCCGCCGGCCCAGGCGCCGACGGCGACGCCGATCAGCACCGTCAGCGCGGCTCCCACGCCGAGGATCAGGCGCAGGCTGGCGAGCGTGGCCTCGATCTCAGAGAGGGGGACTACCTCGAAGTACAGCGTTTCGCTGAGCTGGGACACCGCAGACGGACGCAGGCGCAGACCCAGCGCGAGCTGGGGAACACCGTCGAGCCGGTATCGCATCGCGTGGGCCTCTTCAGACCGCTCCACCGCATCCACGAACTCGTCGGGCAGGTCGCTGGGCACGAGCGACGGAGATCGCCAGATGTCGGGTCCGGTGCGGACGATGGAGCGGCTGCCGCTGAGGCTGGGAAGCGATTCCAGGAGGACGGCGAAGTCGGGGCTCTCCGCACGCAGCGAGCCCTGCACCTGGGTCGCGTTCGCGAAGAACTGGGCCTCGGAGGAATCTTGGCGCAGGCCCAGCATCGAGCCACGGGAAAGGCTGTAGGTCATGACGACCAGCAGGAACGCCGCCAGCATCGCGCCGAGCGTGAACGCCCCGACGACTCGGGCGCGTAGCGGCAGCCGCCGCAGCGGCCGCGGCCACCGCAGCCTCATGTCACCACTCTGCGAGCGGGTGCCGCCATCGGGCACAGCAGCCGCCGCAGCGGGCGCGGCCACCGCAGCCTCATGTCAGGATCGCAGCTTGTAGCCCAAGCCGCGGGCCGTCGCCACGTAGCGCGGGCTGGCCGGATCGTCCTCGATCTTGAGGCGCAGCCGGCGCACGTGAACATCGACGAGCCGGCCGTCGCCGAAGTAGTCGTAGCCCCAGACTCGCTCGAGCAGTTGCTCGCGGCTCATCACTTTGCCGGGATTGTCGGACAGCTCGCAGAGCAGTCGGAATTCCGTCTTGGTCAGGTGCAGTTCGTCGCCGCCTTTGGTCACGACGCCTTCGTCGGGGTAGATGTCGAGATCGCCGACTGTGCGCGGCAGGCCGCTGCCGTCCACCGTTCGGCTCCTGCGCAGCAGGGCCCTGATGCGGGCAGACAGCTCTTTGGGCGCGAAGGGCTTGGTGAGGTAGTCGTCGGCGCCGGCCTCGAGTCCGGCTACGACGTCATGGGTGTCGTCACGCGCAGTCACCATGATGATCGGCACATGGCTGATGCGGCGGATCGAGCGGCACAGTTCGAACCCGTCGAGACCCGGGAGCATGATGTCGACCAGCACGACGTCGGTGCTCTCAGGTGTGAACTGCTCGAGAGCCTCCTCGCACGACTCTGCCTCGCTGACCTGCCAGCCTTCGTCTTCCAGCGCGAGGCGCAGCGCCGTACGGATTCGCTCGTCATCTTCGACTGCGAGAACGTTGGTGGTCAATGCCGTACCGCCTTGTTGTCAGAACGAGCCCCGGCCCGGCGGCGCCCCTGTGGGGTGCTGCCTGGGCGAAGCTGTACTGAGGCCTGGTCGGCCCACTCGCTCATGGAGCGCAGCACGAGCGCTGCGAGCGCAGCGACGCCTGCCGCGGCTGCCAGCGCTCCGATGATGGTCCCGCCCAGCGCGGGGCCGACGCAGTCCAGGCTGCACTGCAGGGCGCCCGTCGCCCAGCCCGCAAGCCCGCCGCAGACTGCGGCGACGACAATTGCGGCGAAGGCCACGGCGCGGGCGAGCACGGAGGGCAACGCGGTGGGCGCAGCAGTGAGCCCGATGCCGCCGTCCATCGGATCGTCGGCGCTGGCGGGGGGGCCTGGTGTCTGCGGACCGCTGTGCGGCCAGTCGTCGCCCTGCACGCTCACCCGTGCCATGGTACGGCCAGACGGGACCCAGACCGTCAATCGCCCAAGCGTGCGGTGCGCTGCGTTGGGTGTCGGCTCAGGCGCCCGGCTTGCGTGGCAGACTGCCGGAGTGCCCTCTGACATGCACCGATGGGCTGTTGCCGGCGGCATTCTCGCGCACGACGGCACTGTGCTCATGGTCAACAACCGTCGACGCAATGGCAGCACCGACTGGAGTACGCCGGGCGGAGTCGTCGATCCAGGCGAGACGGTGCTCGGGGCATTGACCCGTGAGGTTGCCGAGGAGACCGGCTTGCAGGTCGCAGCCTGGGACGGCCCCCTCTACACCGTCGAGGCCGATGGCACCGACGGACCCGGTTGGTTCTTGAAGGTCGAGGTTCACGAGGCCCAGCAGTGGAGCGGCGACCTCGATATCGACGATCCCGATGGCATCGTCTTCGACGCTCGATGGGTGCGCATCGGCGAACTCGAAGATCTGCTGACAGGCCAATACGCATGGATGGCTGAACCGCTGCTCGCGTACCTGGACGGCGGTGCTCCGCGCGGCCACGTGTTCCGTTACACCGTGACCGGCGATCACCGCAGCGGCTTGGTGGTGACGCCCGAGGGGCGCTGACCGCAGCCACCCAGGGCAGTCCCATGAGCCGATCACCGCATCGATTGCCCGACCCAACCGATCCCAGCGAACTCCCGATCCTGCACGTGGACATGGACGCGTTCTACGTGGAGGTGGAACGCAAGCGCGATCCGTCGCTGGTCGGGCGCCCGGTGATCGTCGGAGGATCAGGCAGGCGCGGTGTCGTCGCATCGGCCAGCTACGAGGCGCGGGCGTCAGGCGTTCACGCGGCGATGCCGACCGCACAGGCGCGCCGGCTGTGTCCGGGGGCTGCGGTCATCACGTCGGATTTCTCTGGCTACGTCGAGGCCTCTTCGGCAATCGCGGAGGTCTTTGAGTCGGTCACACCTCATGTCGAGCCGATTGCGCTGGATGAGGCCTTTCTGGATGTTTCCGGTGCCCACCGGCTCTTCGGCCCGTCGCCTGAGATCGCGTGGCACCTGCGCGACGCCATCCGCGACGCGGTGGCACTCGAATGCTCCGTCGGCGTCGCCTCCAACAAGACCTTGGCAAAGCTCGCCTCGGAAGCGGCGAAGCCGGCCGTGCGCGCGACCGGCCCCGAGCCAGGGCTCGGTGTTCGGGTGGTCTGTGTCGCGGACGAGCTGGAATTCCTGCGGGCCCACCGCGCGGAGGCGCTGTGGGGCGTGGGACCGGTGACGCTGCGTCGGCTCCACGAGATCGATGTGCACACCGTGGGCGACTTGGCGGCGGTGCCGCTGGAACGGCTGATCTCCGCCGTCGGCACGGCGCACGGCGCGCACCTGGCGGCACTCGCACAGGGACGTGATGACCGGCCGGTTCATCGGGGCGGGATCCCGCGTTCGATCAGCCACGAGCAGACATTCGAATTCGATCTGAATGATGCAGATCTCATTCGAGGCGAAGCGATTCGGCTCGCCGATGCCGTCGCGTCCCGTCTGCGCGCCCACGGGCTGTCGGGGCGGACCGTCACGGTCAAGGTGAAGCATCCTGACTTCTCGCTGCGGACGCGAGCGCACACGCTCGACGAGCCGGTCCAAACCGGCACGACTGTCGCGCAGGTGGCACAGCGGCTCATCGGCACCCTCGATCTCGGCGGGGGAATCCGTTTGCTGGGAGTGGCGGTGTCGAACCTGGCGGTGTCGATTCTGGGGGGGACGGCGTCGGGCGGGACCGAGGCCGACACAGCCGCCGTCGACGAAGACTCCGCGCAGCCCTCGGCCCCACTCCAGCTCGCATTCGACTTGGGCCTGCGGTCCGGTGCTGAGCCAGCGCGCAGCGGCGACACGGACTGCGGCCCGACCGGCGACTCTGAGCTCGACATCCAGCTTGCTGACGCCCTGGACGCCATTCGAGACCGTTTTGGCCGTGCCGTGATTGCGCACGGCTCGGCTGCCTTGCGAGGCGGTCAGCCCGGCGAACGCCGCTGGGGCCGCTGAGATCACTGCTGCGTCGGCGCGAAGCACGCGGGGTGCGTGGAAGTAGTGCTGGGCGCGGTCCTACACTGGACCCAACATCGGTGAGACAGCAGTCGGAGTCTGTGCGTGCCGCTTTCCGAAGACGAACAACGGATCCTGCTCGAGATCGAGAAGGACTTCTACGACACTGACCCGGAGTTCGCGCGGGAAGTGTCTGAGACCACGCTGACTCGCCATGCCCTGCGCAACATCCGCTGGGCTGTGCTCGGCGGGATCCTGGGTCTGGTTGGCATCGGCTTGGGCCTGCAGGTGCACTTTGCGCTGTCTTTCGTCGCATTCCTGGTGGTGTTCGCGAGTGCAGTCGTGATCGAGCGAAATGTCCGCAAAATGGGCAGGCTGGGTCTCGAGAAAGTCTCCGATTCGATCGCGAAGCGCACCAAGCCCGACAGTTCGGACTCCTTCGGCGACCGTATGAGGCGCCGTTTCCGCGACGACTCCAGCTAGCCGGCTTTCGTCATCTCGTCGTCGAGCGTGCTGCGTCGGCGACGCCGCGAGCGAGGTCCGGCGACCATCGCCGCCGGGCGGCAGGCAGTCCCCAGGCGATCCCATCGGCTGCGAGCAGACTGGATGCGCGTCTCGAGGTGCTGCGCATGCTCCTTGGCGCCTGCAACCGTCTGCGGCGCCGGAGGCTCAGAGGCAAAAGCCGCTTCCTGGGCGGCAGTGGCCAGAGCATGCATCTCACCGGAATCGATGCGCAGCCGGCGGTCGACACGATCAGCGAATTCGGTATGCGTCTCCGTGGCCCGCTGGTCGATGCCGAGACTGAAGAGGGTCTCCGCAACGTCGTCCCACGCAGCGGCGACCGCAGCGCGCTCATCGTGGCGGGCCCGTCGATGGTGCAGCGCTCGGCGGACGCGCACGACCGACGGCACGGTGATGAGCCATCCGATGCCGACTGCCAGTACGGCGTAGAACGGCACGACGAGCCACTCCGACCAGCTGCCGGTGGGCGACTGTGAACCCTCGAAATCGAGGACGTCCACGAATCCCTCGAGATCGCCTGACAGTCCTTCCAGATCTTCGAGGCCCTGCGCCCCGATGAACCCGGAGCCCGCCTCACCTGCCGCGTCTGGGTCGCCGGGCACCACCTGCTGGGGTGCCACGCCGGTGTACACCACAGCCCCTGGAGCCCCGCGCCCCGGCGTGGGCTCGAAGTACACCCAGCGCCCCCCAATCCAGATCTCTGGCCACGCGTGATAGTGCTCGCCCCTGACCACGTAGGTGCCGTCGATGAGTTCGCCCGGCGTGAAACCCACGGCAACACGCGAAGGCAACCCGATCGCTCGGGCCATCGCCGCGTAGGTGCCCGCGAATTGCTCGCAATAGCCGCGCCGTTCGGAGAACAAGAACTGTTCCATGCGTTCGGTGTCGTGCCCGCTGGGCACCCGCAGCGCGTACACGAAGTTCTCGAGGAAGAAGTTCTGCAGCGCCAGCGCCTTGGCATAGGGGCCCGTCGCGTCGGCCGTGACGTCAGCAGCGAGACCGGCGACGCGCTCGTTGAAACCCTCGGGCAGCGCTAGGTACGTCTCGGCGATGTCGGGCGGAACCTCGTCGCCGGCTGCCACGAGCCCGGCGACGGAGGGAACATCGGGATCCGAGTGGACGGTGTAGGTCATCCCGGGTTCGAGCTCATTGCTGTGCTGAGTAACCAGCGTGCCGGTTTCGGGGTCGTACAGCACATCAGGGCCGTGGTAGCCGACCGGTTCATACGCGGCCGGCAGCCAGATGCTGTCGAGCGCCCCGACGGTGAACCGCTGGGTGAGCAGGTCGTCATCGGCGCGCGCTCCCAAGTGTCGGGTCGCATCTCCGTAGACCTGTTCGGATCCCCAGAACGTCCCGTCGAAGCGGCTGAGGCCCGAAACCCTCCAATACGCGGGCGCGTCTGCTTGGACGCGGAACAGCTCTGCGCCCGAGGTGCCCACCAAGCGACCTTGGGCGTTGACGAGGGGACTGATCGTCACGCGCGACGCGGGGGCGCTGCCGTCGAGGTCTTTCCATGAGACGATCGCCGGAGCGTCGTTGCCTGGCAGCAGTGGCACCAGCAGCGCTGCGCCCACCGCCGCGGCGGTGCCCAAGCGCAGCGCTGTACGCATCGGCACCGACGCACGCCGCTGCTCCGATGATCCGACCGGCGTGCGGTCGCCGGTGTGGTGGATGCCGTATGCGGCTGCGAAGGCGACGGCGCACACGATGACGGCGGCAGCGCTGCGAATGCGCCACGCATCGGTGCCCAATGCCCCCACGAATGCGAGCACGCCGAATGCTGGCAGCAATGCGGGGCCCATCGACTTCGCACGCAGCGCCAGCGTGTCAGCGACGAATGCTGCGAGCCAGACGGCGACGCCGCCGACTGCCAAGAACCCGGCAGTGGCAGGTGTCGGCGCCTCGACGATGCCGAATGCCCTCCATGCTGCGGCGATGTCAGCCGCGGCGTGACGGAGCGTCTCGGCGCTGGGCGCCACGCGCAGCCACAAAGTGTCGGAGTAGAGCGCCAGCCCTTCGACAATGATCAGCATCACCACCGACGCCGTCGCAGCCGCCGCGAGCGGCCAGCGCTGCCGCCTCGTCACTGCGGCCGACGCATGCCCGCCCATCGCCAGGATCAGCCACAAGGGTGCGTAGTCCCACGTGTCGAAGAGCCGCCGAGCGATGAGGACGGACACCAGCGTCAGCAGCCACAGGGAGATCTCCACCTGCCAAAGACTTCGTCCCCTCATGAGCGAACTGCTGCGGTCTGTTCAGACGCCTGGGCTGCTGCCCATTTGGGTCCGAGCTCGGCGGCGGAGGTGATGTCGAGGAATCCCGGACCGGCCGACGGCAGGGAATCGCCGGACCTGCAGATGCGGATGACCGTCATCGACGAGCTGCGCGTGCTTGCAGCTGCGATCGCCTCAGCATCCCGAGCCGCATCAAGGGCCGTCCCTCCGAGCACGACGACCACCGCGCCCACCGCAGTGGCCGCTGCGGCCGCGAGTGCGCTGCGCAACGATCCCGATGCCGAAGTGGAGACGTCGGCGAGGTGGTCGAACAGCTGCGCCAGGCCTTCCCCCGAGGTCACGAAGCCCGTATCCGCCCCAGCGACCGTGAGCAACCGGAGCGGATCGTGCCGAGCGGCGCTGGCGAGCACCACGCTGGCTGCGGCCGACACGGCCAGCTCGAAATGAGCTTCGTCGAGGGCAGTACTGCGGGTGTCGAGCACCACAGTGACCCGGCTGCGGCGCGGGACCTCGTCTTCGCGCACCATGGGACGGCCGAGACGGGCAGTCGACGGCCAGTGAATGCGGCGGATATCGTCGCCAGCCGTGTAGTCGCGCAGTGCGTAGAAATCTTCCCCGATGCGTTGCAGCGTGTGAGCGTCGGCTGCAAGTCCCAGCGGCTCAGGGCCCCGAGCAAGGCGTGGCGGCACCAGTGTCTGCGTCGCGGGATACACGACGAGCATCGTCCGCGGGCCGGACCCGATCGGGGTGCGCGACAAACCCAACGGATCGACGACATCGACCACCGCCGGACCGATCTCCAGGCGACCCCGGCGGTGGGTCGGCAGCAGGTACGACGTGTTCAGGCGCTCTGCGGCGAGCAACGGGCCGACGCGCAGTCGTGCCCCGAGCGTGCCGCTGACCGGGTCGGTCACATGCAGCACCGGGGATGGCCCGCCGAGGTTGGTGAGGGCGAGTTGCACCCGTGCTTGTCCGCCTGCGTGGACCCGCACAGGTTGCACCGAGCGCTGGATCCGCAGGCGGATCCTGCGCGTGCGGGTCCATACCGCAGCGCTGCAGACAAGCGCGAGGCCCGCGACGGCAAGAACGAGCAGCTCGCCCATGCCGAAGAGGCGCCCAGCTCCAGCGGCCACCACAGAGCCGATTCCCACCGAGAGGCCCCGCCGTGTCAGCATGCGACCCCCCGGGGCATCGAAACGAGCGTCAGCCGGCGGCGGTGGGCGCGGCGACGGCTTCGAAGACGTCGCGCAGCGCTGTCTGGGGCGTCAAGCCCTGCAGTTGTGCGTCGGGGCTCAGTCTGATCCGGTGGCCGAGCACTGGTTCGGCGACAGCTTTCACGTCGTCGGGCACCACGTAGTTCCGGCCCGCAGCGAGTGCGCGTGCCTGGGAAACTCGCTGGAGATCGAGCGTCGCACGCGGGCTGATGCCCAGCGTGATCGTGCCGCGCTGTCGTGAGGCGTCGGCCACGGCGACGATGTAGCGGCGCAGCACCGGCGCGACATGGACCTCCGTGACGGTGCGTGCCATGGCGAGCACCTCGCCTGCTGTCGCAACCGGTTCGAGCGAGATCTCAGTCGTGCCGTCGTGGAGATTGAGCACCTCGATGGCCGAATCCGCGTCGGGGTAGCCGATGCTGATCCGCATGAGAAACCGATCGAGCTGCGATTCGGGCAGCGGGTAAGTGCCCTCATGCTCGATCGGGTTCTGGGTGGCGATCACCATGAACGGCTGGCCGAGCGGGCGCGTCGTGCGGTCGGTGGTGACCTGGCGTTCCTGCATCGCCTCGAGCAGCGCCGCCTGCGTCTTCGGTGAGGCCCGGTTGATCTCGTCGACGAGCACGATGCTGGAGAAGAGCGCGCCGGAACGGAACTCGAATGTGCGCTCGCGCTCGTCCCACACGTTCACGCCGATGACATCGGACGGCAGAACGTCGGGCGTGAACTGAATCCGCCCGAACGGTGCGTCGATCGAGGCTGCCAGCGATTTGGCGAGACTGGTCTTGCCGACGCCAGGCACGTCTTCGATCAGCAGATGCCCATCGCACAGCAGGCACAGCAGCGAGAGTCCGACGGCGTCGGTCTTGCCGCGGATCACCTGCTCCACATTCGCCGTGATCCGCTCGAACGTCTGCCGGAACGTCTCGGCATCGGCCACGTGCGTTTGCGGGGCGGTGTGATTGCGCACGGCGGCTGACTTTCGGGGATGAGTCGGGGAACGATCTGGCTCGCTGGTATCGGCAGGCTCAGAACGCTCTGAGGCTACTCAGCGTGGCCGCTTGGGCTCTGTGTCTCCCGCTTTTGTTCGCTGCGCTCACGGGCCGCTTGGGCCCGGGGCTCAGCATCTAAGGTGGCCCGGTGCGCCGACCACGTACTCTGCGCAGCCCTCGCTTGGGGCCGACGTTGGTTGCGGTTGCAACGCGCCCGTATCTGTGGATCACTGCGGCGAGCGCCGTGAGGCGACTGGTTCCGCGTCGCTGGTGGACCCGAGCGCCGTTCTTGCCGCTGCCTCACCGTGACTATGTGCGATTCCGCCTACTGACTGCGGTCGGCAGCGACGCGGATGCGGCCGCGGAACCCTCCGATCTGATCCAATGGCTGGAATGGTGCCGACGTTGGCCGGCCGCCGTTGCGGTTCGCACGTGACATGAGGCCCCTGACATGACTTCACCGGGAGCCGTCGCGTATGCGTCGCAATCGGTTGGCGATGCGGCCAAGACATACGGCACACGTAATGGCCATCGCGTCCTGCGTGACCCGAAGATCTCACGGGCTCGTTCCGTGCTGTCGGATCGGACGCTGGTGCTCAACGTCACCTACCAGCCCTTGTCGATCACGACCGTGCGACGCGCCCTGCTGCTCGTGCTGGCGGGCAAAGCCGACGTCATCCACGCCCGGCCGGGCAGCATTCGTTCGCCGCGCCTGACGATGTCTGTGCCTTCGATCGTGCGGCTGAGGTACCACGCACGGGCGCCGTACCGCCGACGGGCGCCGCTGCACCGGCGGGCGGTGTTCGCCCGCGACGCCTACCGCTGCCAGTACTGCGGGAATCGGGCGGAGTGCATCGACCATGTTCACCCCCGCAGCCGCGGCGGTGAACACACGTGGGAAAACGTGGTGGCCTGTTGCCGGGCTTGCAACGTGGGCAAGGGCGACTCGTTGCTGTCGGATGGCCGCTACCGGCTGCGCCAGACTCCGTACGCTCCCGAACCGCTTGCTGTCGTGGCCGCAATGCGAGGCGACGCCCCCGCAGAGTGGACCGACTATCTCGCAGACCTGCGTCCTCAGCTCGTCTGAGTGGACCCGCAGCAGGCCTGAGCGGCTGAGCTGCCAGGCGCAGCCATGGCCCGGGCGGTCTGCCATCGTGGGCCTGTGAGTGCGTGGGTACGCGACGAATGGCAGGCGACCGCCGGGCTGTTGCATGCGCGCCCGATGCCGCGGGACGGCCGACGTCGCATCTCAAGGTTGCGCCCGACCGCGCCCGCCGTGGTCTTGGGCTCTGCGAGCCCTGATCCCTATGGCGGCATGCGCAACGACCTGGTTCGCCGGCGCAGTGGCGGGGGACTGGTGTGGCTCGACCCCCCAGCGATCGTGTGGGTGGACGTCTTCGTGCCAGCGGGGGATCCGCTGTGGCGATCAGACGTCAGCCAGGCATTCCATTGGCTGGGGCGCCGGTTGGCCATGGCGTTCTCGCACGTGGGCGTGCCTGCAAGCACGCATCGGGGTCCCTACGAGGCGGGCCCATCACAGGGCCTGGTGTGCTTCGCGTCGCTGGGTCCGGGCGAGGTCACCGCAGGCGGCCGGAAGCTGGTCGGCGTGTCTCAGCGTCGTACCCGCGAGGGGAGCCGCTTCCAATGCGTCGCCTATGAGCGATTCGAGCTCGGGCCCCTGGCGTCGGCTGTGGATTCCGGCACGTCAGATCTGATCCGCGATCGCGCGGCGGGCTGGGCGGACTTCGGCGTCAGCAACTCACCTTCGGAGATCGCCCGGCTGCTTATGGGGTTCATCACCGAGCACGACGCCTGAAGCTCTCCGGCGCGCCCGTGGCGGGGCGCCATGTCCCGCAGCGTTGGCGAGCACGGCCGGCGACGGCGGCGAGCAGAGCCGGCGACGGGCGACTTGGCACATTCGGGGTGGACATAGTGGGTGTTTGACCCATAAAGTGGTGCGAAGTGGTTTGCAGGGGCACAGATGCCCATGTGATCCAGATTCCTATCCGAGCGCTGCGGAGGCCCTGCGTTGGAGAGTCTGTTCGTCGGTCAGCATGAGCACGCGCTCGACACGAAGGGCCGCATCGTGCTCCCAGTGGGCTTTCGCGGTTCCTTTGAGCCGTCCGGCTTTCTGATCAAGCACAGCGAGGGCTGTCTTGCGCTCATGACACCGGATCGGTTCGGCGAGATCGCGGGCCAGATGTCGGAGCGATCCCACTCCGGCGGACCGCACGGACGCGCAGCGAAGCGCTCATTTGGTGCCGGAGCTGCGCGGGTCCTGCCCGACAAGCAGGGCCGTATCGCGATTCCCGAGGAATTGCGCCGATTCGCCGGACTGCAGCGCGACTGCGTCGTGATCGGCGCCATCGACGAAGTCGAGATTTGGGATGCGGGTCGCTGGCAAGAGATGAACGCCCAGGGCGAATCGCTGCTGGCATCGCCCGAGAGCGGCGACGAACCATCGGAGCAGGCGTGAGCGCCGCCGTCGCCGCCCGGTCCTTCCACGAACCCGTCATGATCGATGAGATCACCGAGCTGTTCGCTCCCGTTGAGGGCGGCCTGTTCGTCGATGCGACGCTCGGGGGCGGCGGCCATGCAGAGGCGCTCCTGGATCAGCATCCCGGGCGGAGGCTGCTCGGGATCGATCGCGATCCCGAGGCAATCGCGGCCGCACAGGAGCGTCTCGCGGCGTTCGGAGACCGCGTCACGTTCTGCTGCGAACGATTCGACCGCCTCGGCGGGCTGGTTGATGCGGCCTCGACGGGTCCGCTCATGGGCGTGCTGTTCGACTTCGGCGTCAGCAGCCACCAGCTGAATTCGCGCGAGCGCGGTTTCTCGCATCGATACGACGCTCCGCTGGACATGCGCATGGACGCACGCTCCGGACGCGGCGCGCAACTCGTCGTCAATACCTACGAGCTCGCTGAACTGCGCGCGCTGATGAGGCACCACGCCGGCGAGCGGTACGCCCACCGTATCGCTGCCGCAATCGTGGCGGCCAGGCCATTGCACACGACCGCGCAGCTCGCCGACGTCGTCAAGTCGGCGGTGCCTGCGGCGGCCCGGCGCGGCCGGCGCCATCCGGCCATGCGCACATTCGCGGCGATCCGCATCGAAGTGAACGACGAACTCAACCTCATCGAACCCGCAATGCGAGCCGCGCTCGCGCGCCTGCAGCCACGCGGGCGCCTCGCAACGCTCACCTATCACTCAGGAGAAGACAGCACCGTGAAGATCATTCTGCGAGAAGCAGCCGACGGCGTCTGCGAATGCCCGTCGACATTGCCGTGCATCTGTGGCGCGGCACCCACTGTCCGCCTGCTGCGTCGCAAGGTCACCCGGCCCAGCGCGGCCGAAGTGGAGCGGAATCCGCGGGCCGCCAGCGCCCTGCTGCGTGCCGCTGAGCGGCTCGAACCAGCCCGTCACTGATCACCCCGCCATCCCGGATCCGAGCATCGTTCGATGGCCCTCGCCACCGCCCATCTCACCGTCGCGGATGCCCCGCCGCCGCTGGTGCGGGTGCCTGCGCGACGCGCGGCGGGGCTGCGCCTCGTCGGCGTCACTGCGTTGCTGGCGGCTGCAGCGATCACGGTGCTTGCGGGACTCGCGGTGTTTCACTCGGTGCTCGCCGCGGGTCAATATCGCCTGTCGGAACTGGAATCGGGGATCGCCACCGAGCGGGAACGCCTGATCGATCTCCGCTATGAGCTCCAGATGCTGCATGGCCCTGCGGAGATCGAATTGATGGGGATCGGCGCGCTCGGCCTCGTCAATGCTCCCGATCCGATCGACGTGCGGATCGAGCCGCGTCACATCGCGGCGGTAGATCCGCCGCAGAGCAGCACGCATCAAGGCGGGGACTGGCTCTCGATCAAGACGCTGCTGACCGACGCGTCTACAGCGCATGACCGACGTTCTTGATCGGACGCAACGCCGTGGCACTCCGGCGTCATGGCACCCGTCCATGGGTGCACCTCCAGGGTTGCGTCAGCCTGCTGCGCGGTCGCGCACCACCTCAGCGAAGCGGTCAGAATCGCCGAAGTCACCCGCATGGCACCCCTCTGCGGGAGCGAAGGGATCACCGGCGGAACCTGAACGGCTCCCCGAATCCGGTCGATCGCAGCCACCTCCGCGCCGGCGCAAAGTTCGCACCGGCCCGCCGCGCCGGCGGGCACTGCTGCTGATCATCGCCAGTGCCGTTGCGCTAGCCGTTTTGGGAGCCCGCCTGGTTCAAGTGCAGCTGCTCGACCGCGAGACCTACGCCGCCCTCGGAGATCAGCAGGGAACGGCGCAATGGGAGCTGGAATCGGTGCGCGGGGCGATCCTCGATCGGAATCTCAACCTGCTCGCAGTTTCTGACCATCTCCCCACCATCTGGGCCGACCCGCGCCTGGTGACCGCTCCGTACCAGACAGCGGCTGTGCTGGCGACGGTCCTCGACATCGATGCCGACGTGATCGCCGAGCGGCTCGCGAGCGATCGGCACTTCGTCTATGTGGCGCGCCAGGTGAGTCCGTCGGAGGGGCTTGCGGTGCAGGAATTGCAGCTCGCCGGTGTGGGTGTACGGGGCGAGTCGTCTCGGCTCCGGCCCAACGGCGACGGCTTCGCTCGCGGGCTGCTCGGCGTCACCGACATCGACCAGAACCCGTTGGGGGGCGCCGAGCAGCAGTTCGCCGAGGTGCTCGGCGGAACCGACGGCCGTGAAGTGGCCCGGATCGCCCAGAGCGGCATGCCGCTGCCGACCGGAACCGAGCACTTCGAACCGGTCAGCCACGGTGATGACGTTGTCCTCACCCTGCATACCCAGATGCAGTGGGTTGCCGAGCGATCTCTCCACGAAGCAGTCGAGGCGACCGGCGCGCAGGGCGGCATGGTGGTAGTGATGCAGGTGGACTCCGGAGATGTCTTGGCATTGGCCGCGGTTGACCGTGATCACGACACCGGAGAGGTCGGGCCGGTGGCCTACAACCCTGCATACGCCGACGCGTTCGAACCGGGATCGGTGGCGAAGAGCTTCACCATCGCGACGGCACTGGAAGCAGGACTCACCACGCCCGACGAGGTGCATGCCACACCGGCTACCTACACATTCGCCGACAAGGCGTTCGTCGAGCCGTATTCAATTGTCGACCGCGAGATGACGACCTCGGAAATCCTTGTTCACTCATCGAACATCGGCACGATCAAACTCGCCGAACGGCTCGGCGCGACCGAATTGCAGCGGTCGCTGCGCTCATTCGGTTTCGGCCGCCTGACCGGGACCGACAACGCTGGGGCGCTGCCGGGTGAGAGCCGTGGCATCTTGCGTGCAGCGAACCAATGGCGAGGCACCGACCTCGCCACGATCGCGTTCGGTCAGGGCATCGCAGTCACCGCGATACAGCTTGCCGCTGCCTACAACGCCATCGCGAACGATGGCGTCCATGTCACTCCTCGGCTCGTGCTGGGCAGTGTGGGCAGCAACGGAGCGCTTCGACCAGCCGACGCCGCGGCGACGCGCCGGATCCTGTCGCCGAGCACTGCATCTCAGATGCAGTCGATCCTCGCCGACGTGGTCCGCTCCGGGACTGGCAAGCGGGCCGCCATTGAAGGCTTCGGGGTCGCCGGCAAGACCGGCACAGCGCAGAAGCCCAGCCCCGACGGCGGGTACCGCGCCGATGCGTACACGAGCTCGTTCGCAGGCTTCCTTCCGGTTGATCGTCCCGAACTCACCGTCGTTGTCGTGCTCGACGAACCCCATGAGTACCGGGCGGGGATCGTGGCTGCGCCGGTCTTCGCGGACATCGCCGAATACGCGTTGCGGATGCTGCAGGTGTCGCCCGATGCGTGAACTGCGCCGATGAGCTCGTCGTCACCGACGCACCTGATGTCGGTCCCCGAAGTGGCCACGGCGATCGGCGGCAACTATGTGGCGTCTGTGGGCGACGACCGCCGCCCACCGGGCGGTGAGCCGGCATTCGTGCGAGGCATCACCCACGACAGCCGCTCGGTCACGCCCGGGGCGATGTTCGGCTGCGTGGTCGGGCAGCACCACGACGGTCACCGCTTCGCAGCAGAGGCGATCGCCGCAGGCGCCTCAGCCCTGCTGGTCTCGGAGATCCTCGAGGTCGATGTGCCTCAGATCGCGGTGCCGGACGTGCGAGCCGCGCTGGGGCCGGCGTCAGCCGCCGTGTGGGGTCAGCCGTGGAAGCGCTGCACGGTCATCGGTGTCACCGGGACATCGGGCAAGACCACGGTGACGCACGCGATTGCGGCCGTCGCGGGGGCCTGCGGCACGGCGTGCGAGGTCATGGGCACGCTCGATGGGACCCACACGACTCCCGAGGCACCGGAACTGTGCCGGCGCCTCAGCGAGGCCGCGGATGGCGGCGCAGAAATGGTCGTCATGGAGGTGTCATCCCACGCGCTCGCCCAGCGCAGGGTGGACGGCGCCAGCTTCGTTGCCGGCGTTTTCACCAACCTGAGTCATGAGCATCTCGACTTCCATGAGACCATGGAGGACTACTTCGACGCCAAGTCGCGCCTGTTCGACGGCCGCAGCGAGATCGCCGTGCTGAACGTGGCCGACGCGTGGGGTCGCCGCTTGGCATCGACCGTCGCTGGTACAACGGCCAGTGTGATGGAGTGGCAGCCGTCCGACGTGGACGAGGTGGTCGTCAGCTCTCACGGACTCAGCGGCCGATGGCGCGGCCGGCCTGTCCATTGCGGGCTGTTAGGGCGCCTCAATGCAGCGAACGTCGCGGCCGCCGCTGCGACGGCGAGCGCGCTCGGATTCGACGACGACGATGTCGCGGCCGCCATTGCCGCCATTGCCCCGGTACGCGGTCGCCTGTGGCCCGTCAGCGGCCCCGGCGACGACGTCACGGTGCTGGTGGACTATGCCCACAAGCCCGACGCGCTCGCCGCCGCGCTGGCCAGCGCCCGTGAGCTGGGTGGTCGCGAAGGACGCGTCTGGGCGGTCTTTGGCGCCGGAGGCGATCGCGACCGATCGAAACGGCCGCTCATGGGCGCAGCGGCAGATCGTCATGCCGATGTCATCGTCTTGACCTCTGACAATCCTCGCAGCGAGGATCCCGCCCGCATTGCGGCCGAGATCGCGGAGGGCGCCGGAAACAGGCACGACGCCGACGATGGCCTCCATGTCGAGCTCGATCGATCCAGCGCCATCTCGCTGGCCGTCACAGGCGCTCGGGCAGGAGACGTCGTCGTGGTGGCGGGAAAGGGCCACGAGACCTCCCAGGTAACGGCGGATCGCTCCGTGCCGTTCGATGACGCAGCAGTCGCGGCTGGCTGGCTGCGGCGTAGGAATGCACAGCCATGATCGCCCTGCTCATTGCCGCCAGCTCGGCGATGTTCGTGTCGCTGGTGGGAACTCGCTACCTCATTCCGTGGCTGCAAGCGCGAGGCGTCGGCCAGCCGATCCGTCTCGACGGCCCCCGGGGGCACATCACCAAGGCCGGCACCCCGACGATGGGCGGCGTCGCGGTCGTCGCGGCTGCGGTCGTGGGCTACGTGGTCAGCCACCTGCGCGCCGAGACGGTGATGACGCGCTCGGGCATCGTGCTGCTGTCGGCGGTCAGCGCCGCTGGCCTCGTCGGTCTGGCCGATGACTGGATCAAGGTCAGCCGCGAGCGCAATCTGGGACTGAACAAGCGGGCCAAGCTGATCGGGCTCATTGCGGTGGGCATCGGCTTTGCGGTGGCGTCGGTGTGGTGGGTCAATCTCGACACAGCAGTCGGATTCACCCGGCTTGACGCGAACTCGCTGCAGGTCCCTGCCGCGGTGTGGGTTCTGTGGGCTGTGGTCATCGTCTTGGGAGCGTCGAACGCGGTGAACCTCACAGACGGCTTGGACGGCCTTGCCGCCGGAGCAGCCACGGTGGCATTCGCCGCGTTCGTCGTGATCGGCTACTGGGCATTCCGCCATCCCATCTCCTACGACGTCAAGCATCCGCTCGACCTGGCCATCGTGGCTGCTGCCATGGCTGGCGCCTGTGCGGGGTTCTTGTGGTGGAACGCACCGCCCGCACGGATCTTCATGGGTGACACGGGCTCGCTGGCGATCGGTACGGCCATGGCCGGGCTCGCGATGCTCCTGCATGTCGACTTGCTGCTTCCGGTCATCGGCGGCCTGTACGTCATCGAGACGGCGTCGGTCATCATCCAAGTCGGCTCGTTCCGGTTGTTTGGGCGCCGCCTGTTCCGGATGGCCCCCATGCACCACCACCTCGAGCTCGGCGGATGGCCCGAGACCACCGTGCTGATCCGTCTCTGGGTCGTGAACAGCCTGCTCGTGGCGATTGCGCTGGGCCTGTACTACGCCGATTTTCTGAGCCTGGACCTCGTCGAACTTCCGGCAGGCTCGTTGTGAGGGGTTCACCCGCCTCCCAGATGGCGCACGTCGACCTCGAGCCTTCCCACGGCCCGGTAGTCGTCGTCGGCATGGGCGTGACGGGCTGCGCGGTGGCATCGGCACTGGCGGCACGCGGCCACCAGGTGGTAATGGCCGACGACAGGCCCCACGACGCAGCGTCGAGGGTTTCCGGGGCCGCAATCGCCGACGCGGAGATTCACGATTCCACAGATGTCGATCTGCTCGAGCCGTTGGTCCGGGGGGCTGCAGCCATCGTGCCCTCACCGGGAGTGCCGCCCCGCCACCCCAGCTACACGCTGGCTACCGACGCGGGAGTTCCGATCGTGAGCGAGCTGGACCTCGCAGCACAGTGGGACACCCGGCCGCTCGCTGCGATCACCGGCACGAACGGCAAGACCACGGTCACCGTGTTGGTGGAGCGCATCCTGAACCGCAGCGGGATCAGCGCCGTGGGTGCGGGCAACACCGATATCGCCTTGGTAGACGCCATCGACTCCGACGTCTCCACCTTCGTGGTGGAGGCATCGTCGTTCCGGCTTCACCGTGCGCGACGGTTCGCTCCTGCCGTGGCTGCGTGGCTGAACTTGGCTCCCGATCATCTCGACTGGCACGCCGGCTTGGACGACTATGCCGCATCGAAGGCCCGGATCTGGGCTGCGCAAGGCCCCGAGGACATCGCGGTGATCCCCTTCGGTGACGCCGATATCGAACCGTGGACGATAGGGATCCACTCGCGCCAGGTGACGTTTGCGACTCCGCAGCATCTCCATGCACCCTGTGACGTGCGCTTCGAGCGCGGTGTCCTGGTGGCCCACGACGACGACATCGTGGCGGCCGCAGAGTTGCCGCGGCAACGCCCGCACGACTTGTCGAACGCCGCTGCGGCGACGGCGATCGCGCTGCAGATGGGTGCTCACGCAGATGCGGTGGCGACAGAACTGCGAGCGTTCGACGGTCTGCCGCATCGGCTGGCGCACGCAGGGCGCATCGGCGATGTGAGTTTCCACGACGACAGCAAGGCGACAGCACCCCACGCCACCGCTGCAGCGATGCGGGGGTTCTCAGATGCGATTCTGATTGCCGGCGGGCGGAACAAGGGTCTGGACCTCGACGAGCTAGCTGCGGTCGCCCCGCACCTGCGCGGTGTCGTCGCGATCGGCGAGTCCGCCCCAGAGGTCGTCGCGTGCTTCAGCCAGCCGGGGTGCGAGGGCATCGAATTGGCGCGCGCCGACTCGATGGCCGCAGCAGTCGAGATCGCCTACGCCATGGCCCAGCCCTGCGGCGACGTCGTGCTGTCGCCCGGATGCGCATCGTTCGACTGGTACTCCAGCTACCACGAGCGCGGTGAGCGCTTCATCTCGGCCGTGTCCGACCTCGCCGAGGGCCTCGGCCTGCGGGTCTCACCGCGGGAGGGTCGATGAACTCCCAGGACGTTCGGGGCGTTCAATCGGGCCCGTCGGTGCGGTACGCGGCGCTCCTGTCAGCAGTGTTCCTGCTCCTGCTCACCGGCGTCGTGTTGGTGCTGTCGGCGACATCGGCTACCGGGATCGGTGCGCCCGACCGACCCCTGCAGTACTTCACCCGCCATCTGTGGTCGGTGGCAGTCGCTGTCGCCGTCCTGCTGGTGACCCTCGGCGTCGACTACCGCCACTGGCGACGCATGGCGTTGCCGTTCGCGGCCGTCAGCGTGAGCTTGCTGGTCGCGGTGCTGGTGGTCGGCAAGCGTTCGGGCGGTGCTCGCCGCTGGATCGAGATCGGGCAGTTCAGCGTGCAGCCCTCAGAGCTGGCCAAGCTGGCACTCATCGTTGCGCTGGCTGCATTTCTGGACGCCCGCAAGGAGCAGATCTCCCGGCCCGACCGGATCCTGCGTCCCGCGATGTTGCTGCTCACGGTCGGATGCTCGCTGGTACTGCTGCAGCCCGACTTGGGAACCACGCTCATCCTGGCCGGCATCGGGGTGGGGATGCTGTTCGTGGCAGGCCTGCCGGGACGCGATCTCGCCAAGATCGCCCTGATCGTCGGCGTGGCCGCGCCGTTGCTGGCGATCGCAGCGCCGTACCGCCGAGCGCGCCTGGCCGGGTTCCTGGATCCGATCTCGGAACGGGCCGACAGCGGGTACCAGACCTTCCAGAGTCTGGTCGGCCTGGCACAGGGGGGTCTGCGCGGTACCGGCCTGGGAGCAGGCCAGGCCAAGTGGGGCTGGGTGCCCAATGCCCCCACAGACTTCATCTTCGTCATCGTCGGCGAGGAGATGGGCCTTCTCGGTGCCCTCGGGCTCCTCACGCTGCTGGGAGTCGTCGGCATCGGAGGACTGCGGACGAGCCAGAAGGCACCAGATCTGTTCGGAACGCTGCTCGCCGCAGGAATCTCGATCTGGTTCGTGCTGCAGACGCTGGTGAACGTCGGCGGTGTGGTTGGATTGCTCCCGGTGACCGGTGTGACCTTGCCATTCCTATCCTTCGGCGGTTCGTCGCTTGTCGTGACCGCAGCGGCTGCCGGTCTGCTGTTGAACGTGACCCGGCGATCCGGCTGAACCGTGCCGCCACGCGACCGAGGCCCGAACGCCCCCCGTGTCTTGATCGCCGGGGGCGGCACTGCCGGGCACCTCATGCCCGGACTGGCGGTCGCCTCGGCATTGACCGACCGCGGCTGGCCCGCCGAAGCGATCCAATTCGTCGGCAGCGCCAAAGGAATCGACGCACAGATCGTGCCCGCAGCGGGCTTTCATTCGACCCTGCTCGGCGGCCGGGGTCTCACGGCACGGCGGGTGAATCTGGCGAACGCACGTGCCGCAGTCAGCCTTGCCTGGGCCACAATGCGCGGTGTAGCGCTCGTCGGGCGCCGGCGCCCCGCCGCCGTGCTGTCGCTGGGCGGCTACGCGGCGCTCCCCGCGACCGTCGGAGCGGTGGTCTGGCGCGTGCCGCTCGTGATCGCGGAGCAGAATGCCGTCGCATCGGCAACGAACCGTCTTCTGGGTCGTTTCGCTCGTGCCGCAGCTGTTCCGGTGCGCGGAACTGGGCTGCGCCGCGAGATCGTGACCGGCAATCCCGTGCGGCCCGAAGTCATCGAGGCCGCGCTCGAATCAGGTGACGCTCGCGCCCGGCTCGGCTGGCCCGCCGACGCGACCGCCATCGTGGTGTTCGGCGGCTCGCTGGGTTCGCTGCGGATCAATTCAGCGGTCTGGTCGGCGTTGCCGTCACTGCGTGAGCGCGATGGCGTCTTCGTCTACCACGTCGTGGGAAAGCGCGACTGGGACAGCCGACCCCCGTCCCCGTCGCGGCGGCCCGACGGCTCACGGGTCAGCGAGTGGTACCGGGCGGTGCCATTCGACGAGCAGTTGCCGGTCGCGATGGCCGCGGCCGACCTCGCAATCTGCCGCGCCGGTGCTTCCACGGTCGCAGAATTGTCCGTGATCGGCACACCGGCTGTCCTCGTTCCCTTGCCCATCGCGACCAACGACCACCAGCGCCGAAACGCGGAGGAATTGGCTGCAGCCGGCTTGGGCCGGGTAGTTCCCGACGCGGAGTTCGATTCCGAGCGGATGCTCGCAGAAATCGACCGGGTGTCAGGCTGCCAGAGCAGTGCTGGGCCCCAGAGCCATGCTGCATCACCGTGCCCCCCAGATGCCGGCTTCGGTCGTCGTGACTCTGCCGAACGCGTGGCACAGCTCGTGATTGAGCACAGCTCGGCGGTTCCGCACTCGGTCGCACACGCGGCTCACCCGCCCGAAGAGCACCGAAGATGACCAATCCACCGCCTGATCTCGCCGAGTTGCGCACCATCCATCTGGTGGGCGCTGGGGGAGCGGGTATGAATGCCATCGGGCTCGTGCTTGCGGAAATGGGCTATGCGATCAGCGGGAGCGACCTCAGGGCAAGCCCGGGCATGACACGGCTGGCCGCTCACGGTGCCCGGGTTGCCATCGGTCACTCCGCAGCCAACATCGGCTCGGCGGACATCGTGGCTCATTCGAGCGCTGTGTCGTACGACAACGTGGAGCTCGCTGAGGCGCGGCGACGGGACATCCCGGTGCTCAGCCGGGCCGAGCTGCTCTCAGGGATCTGCCGACAGAAGCGAACGCTGGCGGTCGGCGGAACGCACGGCAAGACGACGACCTCATCGATGCTGGCGCTCTGCCTCGTCGCTGCGGGAGCGCACCCGTCGTTCCTGGTGGGCGGGGAGCTCAACGAGATCGGCTCAGGTGCTGTGTGGGACACGGCGGGGGAGTGGTTCGTCGTCGAAGCCGACGAGTCTGACGGCACCTTCACCGAGCTCGGCGCCGATGCGGTGCTCGTGACGAACATCGAGCCCGATCACCTCGACCACTACGGCGGCTTCACCGAGCTTGCCGGCGCATTCGAGAACTTCGCCGGCAATGCGGTAGGACCGCGCATCGTGTGCGCCGATGACCGGCACGCGGGTGCCATGGCCGCCCGCATCGGCGGCTGTATCACCTATGGCACCGCTCCCACTGCCGACTACCGCATCGCTGACGCGCGTACGTCGCGTACCGGCGCAACGTTCGAACTGTTCGCAGGCACCACCTCGATCGGCCGCTGCGAATTGCCACTGCCCGGGTTGCACAACGTCGCGAACGCCGCCGGCGCCCTCGCAGCAGCCCTCGAACTCGGTGCGGCTGCATCGCCGATGGTCGATGCGCTGGGAAGATTTGCCGGCGTCGCGAGGCGATTCGAGCGGCGTGGCGAGCGCGACGGAGTCTCGTTCATCGACGACTATGCGCACCTGCCCACTGAGGTGACCGCCGCGATAGCCGCCGCTCGCGGTGGTGGCTGGAACCGGATCGTTGCCGTTTTCCAGCCACACCGCTACTCGCGAACCGCAGCGCTGTGGCAGGACTTCGCCGACTCATTCACCGGCGTCGACCAATTGGTGCTGACCGATATCTATGCCGCCGGCGAGCTGCCCCGCCCCGGCGTCTCCACCGAGCTGGTGCTCGGTGCCGTACTGGATTCGCATCCGTTCGCGTCGGTGGCCTACCTCCCGGGACGTGCTGAGCTGCGTTCGTATCTCAGCGCCACCTTGCGGGCCGGCGACCTGTGCCTCACCTTGGGAGCAGGTGACCTGACGACGCTCCCCGATGAGCTGCTGCATGCCTCCTGAGCGATGGTCCGACCCCGAAGCGGTGCAACGTGCCGCAGCGGTGTTGGGCGACGGTGCGCGCACCGACGCACCGCTGGGTGCACTGACGACCTCGCGAGTCGGGGGTCCGGCCGCCGTTGCGTTCGTCGCCAATGGCCCCGACGACCTGCAGCGTGTGCAAGAAGCCCGCTCAGCCAGCGGCCTGGAGATTCTGGTCGTCGGGCGAGGATCGAACCTGCTGATCGCGGATCGGGGATTCGAGGGCATCGCACTGCATCTCGGCGACGCCTACGCCAGGATCGAGTTGGATCGTGGCGATGCGACAGTCAGTGCCGGTGCATCGGTGGCGCTGCCGGTACTGGCCCGCCAGTGCGCCGCGGCCGGCATCGGCGGGCTGGAATGGGCAGTCGGCGTACCGGGCTCGATCGGCGGGGCCGTGCGCATGAATGCGGGTGGACACGGCAGCGACATGGCGTCCTGCCTGATCGACGTCGACATCGTCGATCTCGACGAGCTCGGCGCACCCCCCCAATCAGAACAGATGCCTCTCGGGGCCTTGGGGCTGGGCTACCGCCGCAGCAATCTGGGGGATCGGCACCTCGTGGTGCGCGCGCATTTGAGCGGGCACCGGGCTCCGCCCTCGACTGTGACGGATCGGATCACCGACATCGTGCGCTGGCGCAGGGAGAACCAGCCCGGCGGTCAGAACGCTGGCTCCGTCTTCATGAACCCACCCGCCGATTCAGCAGGCGCTCAGATCGATCGAGCGGGTCTGCGGGGTTTGCGCATCGGCACGGCTGAGGTCTCACGTCTGCACGCGAACTTCATCGTCTCCGATCCCGGCGGCTCCGCAGCCGATGTCGCAGCACTGATGGCCGAGGTCCGTCGCCGCGTCGCCGAGTCGACCGGAATCGTGCTGCAGCCAGAAGTCCGCATGGTGGGCTTCGGCCCCGCACCGATGCTGACTTGAATGGTGCCTCCATCATCTCCGGAATCCGCCCGAACGCGCAGACCTCGTCGACGCCGGTGGCTGACTGCGATCGTTCTCGTCGCCTTGGTGGGATCCGCCGCCGCGATACTGCTCGCGGCGGGCGCCTTCGAAGTCGACCGGGTCGATTTCGGCGGCCTGCATCGCGTCAGCTACGACGAGGCGAACGAAGCTGCTGGCATCGACCTGGGAGACTTCATGGGAACGCTGGATGTGGGCGGGGCCGAACGCTCGCTGGAGGATCTGCCGTGGATCGCGGACGCCCGCATCCGGCGGCACTGGCCGGCGTCGGTGAGCGTGGACATCGTCGAACGCACCGCAGCTGCCATCGTGCTGACGGCCCCCGACAGTTGGGTGCTCATCGACATCGAAGGTCGAGTCCTCACGTCATCGCTCTCGGTTCTGCCTGAGCTGCCGCGGCTGTCGGGCATCGCCGCCGCACCGAGACCGGGCAGGTTCCTGGCAACCGATGCACAGGCATTGCTCGCAGTGGTGGATGCGGCGCGCGGTCAGCCCGAATTCGAGGTTGTCGCTCTCTGGCGTGACCAGCGCGGTGACATACGCGCCCGCGTGCGACAACTGCCAGGGGATCTGCAGATTGAGGTGGCGTTGGGGGATGAGTCGGCGATCGGGGCCAAGACTGCGGCAATCGCGGCCGTCATCGGGGGGCTCGAGCGCTCTGAGCCCGTGTTGGACGTGTCGGTTCCGCACCTCCCGGTTCTTCGCTCGACGGGCTAGATTCGCCAGCCGATCGGCCGGGCATTCGCCGGACGCGGACCTTGCCCATCATCGCAGGCATCAGTACTGTCGTAGATTGCGCTATTTTCCCTAGGAGGTGCCCGCCAGCGGCACATCTGGTGTCGCGGCTGGCCAGCGAACGCGAGGAGCCCTGTGGCATCACCACAGAACTACGTGGCAGTCATCAAGGTGGTGGGTGTCGGGGGCGGCGGCTCGAATGCCGTCAACCGGATGATCGATGTTGGTTTGGGCGGTGTCGAGTTCATCGCCGTCAACACCGACGCACAAGCGCTGTTGCTGAGCGATGCCGACGTCAAGCTCGACATCGGCCGTCAGCTGACGCGCGGGCTGGGTGCAGGCAGCGATCCCGAGATCGGCACCCGGGCGGCTGAAGAGCACCGCGACGAGATTGCCGAAGCACTGCAAGGCGCCGACATGGTGTTCATCACCGCCGGGGAAGGCGGCGGCACCGGAACCGGCGGCGCTCCAGTGGTGGCCGAGATCTCCAGGGAAGTGGGGGCGTTGACCATCGGTGTCGTCACGCGCCCATTCGCCTTCGAGGGCAAGCGCCGCCAGATCCAGGCCGAGCAGGGCATCGAACGGCTCAAAGAGCGGGTCGACACCCTCATCGTGATCCCGAACGACCGGCTGCTGACCGTGGCCAGCGAGCACACTTCGATTATCGATGCGTTCCGGATGGCCGACGATGTCCTGCGGGAAGGCGTGTCGGGCATCTCGAGCCTCATCACCACTCCAGGCCTCATCAACACCGATTTCGCGGACGTCAAGGCGATCATGTCGAGCGCCGGCACGGCGCTGATGGGAAGCGGCCGTGCGCATGGCGAGAATCGGTCCAAGAACGCGGCCCGACAGGCGGTGTCATCCTCACTGCTCGAGGAATCGATCGAAGGGGCCCGTGGGATCCTGCTGAACATTGCCGCCGGGCCCGATCTCGGGTTGTTCGAGGTCAACGAAGCGGCCGAAGTCATCCGTGAAGTGGCCCACGCGGAGGCCAACATCATCTTCGGCACCGTGATCGACGACTCGCTCGGGGAAGAGATCCGTGTGACGGTCATCGCTGCGGGCTTCGACCGGTACGCGCCAGGGCGCTCCGGGGGCGGCACGCTGGGTGACTACACCGCCTCGGAGGAGACCGACGAACTCACCGACCCCTTCGGCGACCTCGACGACGACGATGAGTCGTTCGACGTCCCCAGCTTCCTGCGGTGACGCCGGGGCCCCATCGCGACCGTTCCCAACGCCAACACCTCGACGCTGGCCGTCGGCGTCTCCGCGTTTGCGCACGACGCTGCGGACTGGATCAGTAGGCGCTCCGGTCTGGGATGATGTGGCATGTTGACGCTGCGTCGGCGCTGTGGGAACAGCGTGGTGCGCATCATGGTCACCGAACGGTGCGACGGTGACTGCGCTCCACTCGATGGTTCCGCTACTCCCACGCTGACTGTGTTGCGTCAGGTGCATGGCACGCGAGTGGTCGAGGTCACACGGCCCGGAGGCCACCAGGGCACCTGTGCGGACGCAGCGTGGACATCGGCACTGCAGGCCACGCTCGCAGTGCGCACCGCCGACTGTGTGCCGGTAGCGCTGTACGGGGCGGACGCCAACGGTGACGGGGCTGTTGCGGTGATCCACGCAGGCTGGCGGGGCCTGCTCGACGGCGTCGTGCCTGCAACGCTCGCTGAGCTGCGCCATCACGGGATTCGAGACGTGCGCGCCGTGGTCGGGCCCCACATCTGTGCACTGCACTACGAGTTCGGCTCCTGTGAGCTCTCCGCAGCAACCACCGCACTCGGACCGTCGGTGGCTGCGAGGACATCGTGGGGCACGCCGGCACTTGATCTGCGCGAGGCTGCCCGGCTGGCCTTGCGAAGCCATGGGGCCGTCATCGACCGCGAGATCGAGCGCTGCACGGCATCGGACGAGCGCTACTTCTCGCATCGGGCCCGTGGGGAGCGCGGCCGGACGGCGGTGCTGATCCGCCTGGAGCCGAAGCCGTGGCCCGAGCGGCCCGTGAGCGACAGTGAACAAGAGCGGGAAGCAACTGGTGCGACAACGGAAAGGTTCACCTCTCCGCTCGGCCGCCTAGAGGCCGACCCGGAAGGCGAGGCCCCGGGTGATTGATTCCGCGGCGGTCCGCCAGCGAGTCGAGCGGGTCCGCAACCGCATCGCCGATGCCGGAGGCGATACGGACAAGATCGGCATCGTCGCGGTGACCAAGGGCTTCGACTACTCGGCAATCGAAGCTGCAGCGGGCGCCGGCCTGACGATGGTCGGTGAGAACTATGCACAGGAGCTGCGGGGGAAATGGGATGAACTGGATTCGGTGACCAAGAACGCCGTCGATGTCCATTTCATCGGGCGGCTGCAGTCGAACAAGGTCCGCCAGCTAGCGGGCGTGGTAGACGTGTGGCAGAGCGTCGATCGGGTGCGGCTCGTCTCCCAGATTGCGCAGCATGCACCGGGCGCAGCGGTCTTCGTGCAGCTCGACGTGAGCGGCACCGCCAGCCAGGGCGGTTGTGAGCCCGCCGGGGCCTCGGCGTTGGTGGCAGCCGCACGTTCCGAAGGGCTCGAGGTGGCAGGTTGCATGGCGATCGGCCCGCAAGGCTCGTCGGCGCAGATCGAAACCGCGTTCAACGAGGTCGCCCGATTTGCTGACCGTCACCAACTCGGGCAGCGCTGCATGGGCATGAGTGCGGATCTCGAAGCAGCCGTCAGGGCGGGCTCGACGATGGTGCGCATCGGGACTGCCCTGTTCGGCAATCGACCGCCGCGCGATGCCCCCACGCAGGGTGCCTGACCGCAACTTGACAAGTCGGTACCCTTTGCAGTCGAGACAGTTTCCGCATCGAGGCCGTTCTCACTGAGGTTCTGCATGGCATCGTTCATGAAGCAGGCAATGAGCTATCTGGGCTTGGGCCCTGATGACAGCTATGCGCCGCCGGTCGAACGCGCCGTTCCGGGAGACCTGCCAGCGGCGGACGCGTTTGCCCATCAGACCAGCCAGAGCGGGGTCACCGTGGTCGAGCGAGCGCCTGCGGCGGCGCGGCAATCGTCGGCTGACCTGCCGACCTCCGCGGTGCGCCGCGTGGCGACATCGACCGCACAGCCCTTTGTGCTGATGCCCCGGATGTTCGATGACGCACAGCAGATCGGAGACCGCTTCAAGCGTGACCAGCCGATCATCTTGAACCTGCAAGGGCTCGACCGCGACACGGCTCGCCGGCTGCTCGACTTCGCCAGCGGGCTGTGCTACGCCCGCGACGGCGAGATGCGCAAGGTCGCCAACGCCGTGTACATGCTCGTGCCCCTCAACGTCGTGGTCAGCGACGACGAACATCATTCGGTTTCCGCACAGGACCTCGATCGCTGAGACGCTCCAGCGCGGAACCCCGGGCGACACCGTGACACGCCTGCTGTGCAGTCTGCTGCTGCTGTACATCATCGCGGTCTTCGCGCGCGTCATGTTCAGCTGGATCCCACTGGCACCGGAGAGCCCGGTCATGGTGGTGCGGACGTGGCTGGTGCGCATCACCGAGCCGATCATGGGCCCTCTCCGGCGAGCCTTGCCGGCGGTCCGGCTCGGGCGCATGGCGCTGGATCTCTCGCCGATCGTGCTGCTCATCGGGTTGCAGGTGTTTCGGGCGGTCATCTGCGGGAGTTCTGGCGGTTAGGGATCATCGCCTGAAGGCTGGTACATTCCGCGCCATGGCGAGCCCAACTTCCCCTGTCGAGCCCACCGACAAGGAAGGCGAGGGCTTGCTCGAGACGATCGGCGCACAGCTCGCGACCTTGGCGACGCAGATCTCCGAGATCGATCAACGCATGGCCAGCGTGGAGTCGGGGTCTCCATCGCAGCCCGTCGAGGTGCAGCTCTCACCCGAGACCGTCGCGCAGATCGCGGACGCTCTCGCAGAACTGCAAGCAGCGGGCAGTCAGGCACTCGACGAAGCGTTCAAGACGGCGAGCGACGACCTGACCGAGGCGCTGTCGGGCCTCGTACGCACCGAGATCTCCAGGACACTCACCGACGCCGGTTACACCGTCGAGGTCAGCGATGCCTCCGAGGCCCCCGAGGTCAGTGACATCGGTGAAGTCGCCGACTTCGACGAACTCGACGAGCCAGCCGTCGACGATGCAGCGCTCGCCATGCCCGTGGCCGTCGCCCCACTCGCGACGAGCCCCGCTGCCACTGCGGAACAGCCCGAGACCGTCCCCGACGTGATCGACGCTGTGCCGATTCGTGACGCAGTCGACGACCTTGAAGATGACGAAGAGGGTCTCGAAGCCAGCTCAGACGGGCCGCCGCTTGCACTTTCTGAACTCGACGATCCGTTCCTGGATGCCTTGATCCGCAAGGAACCGCTCTCGGCCTAGCGGGCACAGCCGGCTTTCCGAGCCGGCGTCCGCTCAGACGCGGGCGACGTCAACCTCCGGCACGCCGGCGCCAGGGAGCCACTCGATCTGCTGTGCGAGCACGGCCGCAGCCACCAGAGATTCATGATCTCGTATTGCCTCGAGGTGCGGGGGGCTCCAGCGGATCCTCAGATGGATCCGATCGGTGACGTCGAGCCCGGCTTCCTTGCGTGTTTGCTGCACCGTACGGATCAAGTCTCGCGCCGCACCCTCCGCTTCGAGTTCGGGCGTGACGGCGGTATCGAGCACCACGGCGAGCTGCTGGTCTTCCAGAACTGAGGTGGTGGCCCTCTCGGCAGGTTGCAGGCTCAACTGGTACTCGCCGGGGTGCAGCTCATGTCCGCCTGCGACGACGCTGCCGTCGGCCGATGACTGCCAATCGCCGCTGCGAGCCGCAGCGAAGACTTCTTGGGCCGCAGCGCCCAGGCGCGGTCCCAACGCGGAGCCATTCGGCCGCAGGACATGCGTCGCGGCCGTGCCCAAGTCGTTGCTCAGGACCACCTCGGCAACATTGATCTCGTCTGCGAGCAGGAAAACGTAGGGCTCGAGCAACTCGGCACCTTCACCGGCCACCGTGACGCGTTGCAGCGGCAGGCGTACCCGCAAACCGGCGTCTTCGCGCACCCGCAGCGCAGCCGAAGCGGCGGCCCGCACCGCATCCATGCGCTCGACCAGTTCGGGATCGGATGGCAGCATCGCCGCGTCCGGCCAGTCGCTCAAGTGGACGCTGTCGCCGCCGGTCAGCCCGCCGTAGATCTCTTCGGTGATCATCGGCAGCAGCGGCGCCGCCATGGCGGCGAAGATTCTCAGCACCGTGTAGAGGGTGTCGAACGCGTCCCGGTCGCCGCTCGATGGGCCGTCGCCAGCGGGCCCCTCGGCGGATGTCTCGCCCCAGAACCGTCCCCTGCTGCGGCGGATATACCAGTTGTTCAGCGCATCGATGAACGCCTGCAGCTCGGCGGCGGCCCCAGGCAGGTCATACGCATCGAAGCTGGCCGTGACCGATTCCAGCGTGGCCCGGGTCTTCGCCAGCAAGTACCGGTCGAGCACATCTGCGGAGTCGACACGGAACGTGGCCTCGTAGCCGTCCGCGTTCGCGTACAGCGTGAAGAACGCGTAGGAGTTCCAGATGGGGATCAGCACTTGGCGGGCGACCTCGTCGATGCCCGCGTCGGTGATCCGTGTGTCGCCGCCTCGGACGATGTTGGTGGCCATCAGGTACCACCGAAGAGCGTCAGAGCCCTGATTGGCGAAGATGTCGGTGGGTTCGGTGTAGTTCCGCAGCCGCTTGGACAGCTTGTTGCCGTCGGCAGCGAGCAGGATGCCGTGGCAGATCACGTTCTGGAATGCGGGCTGGCCGAACAGCGCCCCTGCCAGGACATGCAGCGTGTAGAACCAGCCCCGCGTCTGGTTGATGTACTCCACGATGAAATCGGCCGGGAAGTTCTTCTCGAACCACTCTTTGTTCTCGAAGGGGTAATGCACCTGCGCAAAGGGCATCGAACCCGATTCGAACCAGCAGTCGAGCACCTCGGGCACACGCCGCATCGTCGAGCGGCCGCTCGGATCGTCGGGATTCGGGCGCGTCAACTCATCGATGAACGGCCGGTGCAGGTCAGCGGGCCGCACCCCGAAGTCCGCCTCCAGCTCGTCGAGGCTGCCGTAGACGTCGATTCGCGGGCAGTCAGGGTCGTCGCTCATCCAGATCGGGATCGGTGAGCCCCAGAACCGGTTGCGGCTGATGGACCAATCACGCGCCCCCGCCAGCCATTGGCCGAACCGGCCGTCGCGCACGTGACCGGGCACCCAGTTGATCTGCTGGTTGGTCTCGGCCAGCAGATCGGAGATCTCGGTGACCTTGACGTACCACGAGCTGATGGCCTTGTAGATGATCGGCGTGTCGGTGCGCCAGCAGTGCGGATAGTTGTGCTCGTAGCTGTCGTGGCGCAGCACCCGGTCGCGCTGCTTGAGCTCGGCGATGATCTGCTGGTTTGCCTCGAACACGTTGAGGCTGGCCCATGGCGTCACCGGCTCGGTGAAGCAGCCCCGGTCGTCCACCGGCACGGCATCGCCGATCTCGATGCCGTTGGCCTCGCAGAGCGACTGATCCTCCTCGCCGAAGCCAGGCGCGAGGTGAACCACGCCAGTGCCCTCTGAGGTGTCCACGAAGTCTCCGGCGAGCACCCGGAACGCCTCGGTTCGATGGCCGAAGAAATCGAACATCGGCTCGTAGCTGCGCCCTGCCAGATCACCGCCGCTCAGCGTGCCGATCACCGTGTACGGCTCGAGGTCGGCGGCGCAGTGCTCGAGACAGTCAGCTGCAACCACGAAACGACCGCCGCCGAGCGCACCCGATTCGACGACCGCATAGGAGATGTCTGCCCCGACGGCGATCGCCAGGTTCGAGGGCAGCGTCCAAGGCGTCGTCGTCCAGACGAGCAGGCGAAGCGGCCCGGCGGTGCTGTGCGGCCCGGTTGTGATGTCTGGGCCGGCTGTGTCGTCTGCATCGTGAAGCTCGAACCAGACGGTGATGGCAGGATCCTGCCGGGGCCTCGTGGCGTCATCGAGCCGAATCTCAAAGTTCGACAGCGGCGTCTCCGCGCCCCAGGAGTAGGGCATGACGCGAAACGCCTGGTACACGAGACCGCGATCCCAGAGCTGCTTGAACGCCCACATGACCGATTCCATGTAGGGCAGGTCCATCGTCTTGTAGTCGTCGTCGAAGTCCACCCAGCGTGCTTGGCGGGTGACGGTCTTGCGCCACTCGGCCGTGTAGCGCAACACCGAATCGCGGCAGTGGGCGTTGAAGCGCTCGATGCCGAAGCCGGTGATCGCAGCACGCCCGCTCACGCCGAGCTCGCGCTCAGTCTCCATCTCGGCGGGCAGGCCATGGCAATCCCACCCGAAGCGTCGATTGACCCGATGACCGCGCATCGCCTGGTAGCGGGGGACGACGTCCTTCACGTACCCCGTCAGCAAGTGGCCGTGGTGGGGCAGCCCGTTCGCGAAGGGCGGACCGTCGTAAAAGACAAATTCGTCGTCCGCAGGCCGGTTGGCGATGGACGTCTCGAAGGTTTCCTCATCGTGCCAGCGCGCGAGAATCCGCTCCTCGATCTGCGGGAAGTCCGCTTGGGCAGGCACGCGTGGGTACACGGTGTCGACCGGCTCTCGCTTCACCAGCGCCTCCTGCAGGCTCTGTTTTCGTCCCGCCGAGAGTACGGGCTGGCCCACGAGCCGACCCACGAGACAGCGAGGGTACCCCTGAGGCATCGGAATCGACGGAGCCTCGATGTTCCGACCACATACCGAAGTGACGACCTAGAATGCCGCTTCGCCGCGGAGGGGAGGGGCCATGGCAACCGCGAAGAAGGCTTCCGCCCGCAAGGCCGCCGCGAAGAAGGCGCCAGCGCCCAAGAAGTCTGCCAACGCCTCCGGGGGTCAGACCACTGCGAAGAAGGCCAGCGCCGCCGCCACGGCGCCCAAGAAGAAGGCAGCGCCGCGCCGCAAGGTCACGAAGTCTCGATTCGGCGAGGTGTTTCTCGAAAAGCAGCGCCAGGCCCTGCTGGCCGAGCGCCGCCGCTATACCGAGCACGCCGAGCGGTACGAAGCCGAAGCCGAGCAGCTCGTCAACGAGCGCGAACCTGGTGATGTCCAGTTCGACGAGGAATCCGGCGAAGGGGATTCCATCGCCGTGGAGCGCGATCGGGCGCTGCAGATCTCAGCTCGCGAGCGTGAGGAGATCACCGAAATCGACGCTGCATTGGCGCGCATCGAAGATGGCACGTACGGCATCTGTGTCATCTCGGGGAAGCCGATCCCCAAGGAGCGCCTCGAGGCCATCCCGCACGCTTCGATGCGGGTGGAGGTCAAGAGCAGTGGTCCGGCATGGCGCCGGCTCTGACGGGCACCAGGGGTTCGCACCCCGCCCGTCCGCTGCACGCAGCCGCGTGACCCGCAATCTCAGGGTCGTCCTCACCTCCGGGGTCATTCTCTGCGGGGACCAGATCACGAAAACGTGGGCCACTGCCGCGCTCGACGATCAGATCATCGACCTGGTGTGGACACTGCGCCTGCGGCTCGTTCACAACACGGGCTTCGCCTTTTCCGCAGGCAGCGGTTTGGGCCCGGTTCTGGCGATTGCGGCCATCGTCATCGTGGGCATGCTGTGGTACTTCCGGCGCCGTGTGCAAGGAGCGTGGGCCGGAATCGGTCTCGGCGCGATCATCGGCGGAGCGCTCGGCAATCTGGCTGACCGGCTGTTCCGCGGAGCAGCCTGGGGGCGCGGTGCTGTTGTGGACTTCATCGACCTGCAGTGGTGGCCGATCTTCAACGTGGCCGACGCTGCCATCACTGTCGGGCTCGTCATCGTGCTGTTTCACCTCTATCGCAGTGAGCGGCGCAGTGCCACCGCCGCCCGAGAGGCGCCTGGGTGAGCGATCGACTGCTGAGTCTCGAGATTCCCGAATCACTGTCCGGTGAGCGGATCGACCGGGCGCTGTCGTTGCTGACCGGACGATCCCGCTCCGACACGTCGAAGATGGTTGCCGAGGGTTGCGTGCTGATCGACGGCGAGGTGGCTCGGGCTGGCTCGGTGCGGGTCGCGCCGGGTTCGAGGGTCGAGGTGACCGAAGCGCGGGCTGCGGCTCCGGTCCGTGAGCGGCACCGCGAGATCGCCTCGTTCGATGTCCTGCACGCCGACCGTGACCTCGTCGTGGTCGACAAGCCGTCTGGGGTGGTCACCCATCCGGGCATCGGACACCCCCACGGCACGCTCGCGGACGCCCTCGTCCAGAGATATCCCGAGATGGCGGAGGTGGGCGAACCCGACCGGCCCGGCATCGTGCATCGACTCGACCGCGGGACGAGCGGCGTCATGGTGTGCGCACGCAGTCCGGCGGCCTACGAAGGCCTGGTCGAGCAGCTTGCGCGGCGGCAGGTCCGCCGGATCTATGCAGCACTGGTACGCGGGCATCCGCCGTCGCCGACGGGCACGATCGACGCCCCGATCGGACGGGATCGGGAGCATCGCACGCTCATGGCCGTGTCGGCCGAGGGCCGTGAGGCGCGTACGCACTACAGCGTCGTGGAGACCTATGTCCATCCCTGTGAGGCCGCGCTGCTTCGCTGCGGGCTCGAGACGGGACGGACGCATCAGATCCGGGTGCATCTGGCCAGCATCGGGCTCCCGCTGCTCGGAGACCTGACCTATGGCGTCCCTGATCCATTCGGCATCGGCCGTCCGCTGCTGCATGCGGCCCGGCTGACATTCCAGCATCCCGCTTCTGGTGCCGCCATGGGTTTCAGCGCACCGATGCCGAAGGATTTTGCCGACGCGCTGGCACGATTCGGCTCAGAACCGGCGGCATTCCCGACGGACTGAGTCGCTCAGCGGCTGGGCGGCTCAAGCGTCTCGACGGCGGCCGCTGGCCACGGCGCGAGTCCCCGGGCCACCTCCGCAACGGCGGCAAGGCTGTAGGAATCCAGCTCGGCGCGCATGCGATGGCCGACCGAGTCCCAGATTGCGAGCAGCACACATTGCCCTTCGTGATCGCAGGCGCCGTCTTGATGAGGCTGGCCGAAGTCGCCGAGGGCTATCGGTCCGTCGACAGCCCGTACGATCATCCCGATCGTGACGTCGGCTGGGTCGCGGGCCATCACGTAGCCGCCGCCGACTCCGCGCTTCGATCGAACCAGGCCGGCCCCCTTGAGCGCGAGCAAGATCTGCTCGAGGTACGGCTGGGGCAGCCCGGTGCGCTCCGCAATGTCGCGCACCGATGTCGGTCGGCCGTTGTCGTTGAGGACCAGGGACAGCAACGCGCGGCTTGCGTAGTCTCCCCGCGTCGAGACCGCCACGATGGCAGCGTAGCCCCGGCCGCGGCTGCGCCTCTGAGGAGCAGCGCGGGTAGGTGCGCCCGCGTTGGAGGCGGCAGAACCCTCTGCTCCCGCGATCCGGCAGGTCGCAACGTCGCAGAGTCTCCTGCCGCCTCCAACGCTATGGCATCTGTGCCTACCCGCTCGAGTCCATAGGGTCGGCGTCATGGAAGCCGTCGCCACCGACCTCGGAGCGGACAGCGAGCCTTTGGCTCTCGACCGCACCCTGCCGGCATATGGCGGCCGCTGCATCACGGCCGTGGCCCCTGGGCTCCTCGCCGGCGTCGCAACCGAGCTCATCGACGATGCCGTCGCTGCGGCGCGCACTGTCGTCTTGCTGGTCGTCGACGGGCTTGGATGGCACCAGCTGCACCGTCATCGCTCGCTGGCACCGTCGCTTGCCGCAGCGAGCGACGCGACCTCGCCGGTCACCACTGTTGCTCCGAGCACGACCGCGACTGCCCTGACGTCGCTGGCCACAGGGGCAGCACCCGGCGAGCATGGGCTTGTCGGCTATCGCGTTCCGACCTCGCTGGGACTGCTCAATGCGCTTCGTTGGCGCGCTGGCGGGCGCGATGTTCGCATGGAGCTGCCGCCCGAGGAATTGCAGCCCGTCGACCCCTTCTGCGGTCAGCCGGTGGCGGTGGTGACACGTGCGGAGTTCCGCGACAGCGGGTTCAGCGCTGCACACCTGCGCGGCGGTTCCATGCGTGGATGGCGCGAAGTATCCGACATCGTGCAGCGTGTGCGGGGTGCGGTCGACGAGGGCTTTCAGCTCGTCTTTGCCTACTACGACACGCTGGACAAGGTTGCCCACGAGTTCGGCCTCGGCGACCGCTACCGGTCGACCCTCGCCACCGTTGAACGCCTCGCCGTCGCGCTGCGCAGCGAGGTCGGGGACGAGATCCCGCTGATCGTCACGGCCGATCACGGCGTCGTCGAAGTCGTCGAACCGCCGGTCATGATCGACGCGGAAGTCGCCGAATTCACCGGCGGCTGGTCCGGCGAAGCCAGAATGCTGTGGCTGCATGCTCGAACAGGTGCGGCCGCCGAACTCGTGGCTTGCTGCGAGCGCTACGCCGGCTTCGCCGAGGCCGCCCCCGTGGAGCAGGTGCTGGACGAACGGTGGCTGGGTCGCCATGTCACCGAGGCAGCTCGACGCCGGCTCGGCGATGTCGTGCTCGTGCCCCGGGGTCTGCAGGCGTTCACGATGCCCGACGAGGACCAGCCGCATCACCCGCTCATCGGTCGTCACGGAGGCCTGACGTCGGAGGAGATGCTGGTTCCCTTCGCGCTGATGTAGCCGGCCCCGAGCGGCCCGAGCGGCGCGGCCTCGCCACGTTTGCGCCAGTGTCTATGCGGGCAGGAGCACCCTGAGCCGGGGGCGATGGATTTCTCGCCAGATAGCATTTTGGTGGTGGTCGGCGATTCGGTTCAAGACCCAGAACAGGGTGAGCTGCTGGATGGCGGACCATTCACAGAAGACGACGTCGACGAGCCTTTCGTTCCTGAACCGGCGAAGCTCATGCGCATCGGCGGCATGATCCGCAAGCTGCTGGAAGAAGTCCGTCACGCGGAACTCGACGAAGCAGGTCGCGACCGCATGCGAGACGTGTATCACCTGTCGGTCGACGAGCTGGCGACTGCCTTGTCCGAGCCGCTCGCAGACGAGCTGAACCGCCTTGTGCTGCCATTGGACGACGACATCCCGTCGGGCCCTGAGCTGCGCATCGCGCAGGCTCAGCTCGTGGGATGGCTCGAGGGGCTGTTCCACGGCATCCAGGCGGCGGTCTCGGCGCAGCAGATGATGGCCGAGCGGCAGTTGCGCAGCATGCGAGGCAACGCCCTCGAGGCGGGCAGCCAGCCGCAACAGCCTCGTGGGGCGGAGCGCGGCGGTGTCTATCTGTGATCGGGACGAAGTCGGCCGGCGGCAACCGCCGCACGCTTGGCATCGTCAGGCCTCCGGGTGCGCACGCGCATTGAACAAGCACTGAAGGATTGGATTGGCCGGCCACCGGAGGATCGGCCAGCAAGCATCGCAAGGGGCGAGAACCACATGGCGCTCGAGGTTGAGACAAAGGACTGCACGGCACTCAGCGATGCTGAGATCTCCGAGATGGCCGAACTGGTCAGCGGCGAGAACGTTCACTTCGACGTTGGGCATCTGTCCAAGCAGCGAGACGCCTGGGTGCTCGTCACCCACGTGCGAGACGGCACCAAGCTGGCCGCCTACGGCTTCTGCACGCTCGAGCGGGTCGGCGGCGATCCGACGGTGCTGATGGGTGCCGGCGCCACGCGGCGTTCCGCCCGCCGCGACAGCGCGTTGCGGTCGATGATGACCGATCAGCTTCGGCGAGCCGTTCTGGCGTTCCCCGACGAGGACGTGCTGGTGGCGTGCCAGATGGCCGATGCTGCAGCCTTCACGGCGTTCAAGCCGCTCGATCGGGTGGTGCCGCGTCCGGGCTACGAGCCCAACGGCGAGGACCGTGCGTGGGGACGTCGGCTGGCGAAGCGCTTCGACGTGCAGGGCGAGTACAAGGCTCGCGAGTTCAAGGTGTACGGAGACGGCGGGCCGTCGTTCGTGCTGAATCACACCGCTCCCCGTCCCGAGAAGCTCGATCCGACACTGATCGACATCTTCGACGGTTTCGACACCGCGAACGGCGATGCGCTCATCGCGTTCGGATGGGCCAGCCGCGAAGACCTCGCGAAGCTGCTGTAGCGCTCGGGGCCCTGCGGGTCTGGGGCTGAGCTGAGCACGTGCGCCAGTGACCGGAGCCTTCAGCGCACTCGCCCGCAGGCGACGGATGACTCGGCACTTCCTGGCCGATCCCGTCGACGAGCCGCTGCTCGCACGTGTGCTCGACGTCGCTCGGCGGGTCCCCTCGGCGGGCAATGCCCAGGGTTTCGACTTCGTCGTGCTTCGAGGCCCCGACGAGACAGCGCGTTACTGGGACGCCGCGATGCCCCCAGACCGGCGGAAGGGCTTTCGGTGGGCAAGCCTGCTCACCTGCCCGGTGCTCGTCACCGTCTGGGCGGATCCCAGCGCGTACGTCGAGCGATATGGCGAACCCGACAAAGCACCGACCGGCCTCGGCAGCGACGCTGGGGCGTGGGCGACGCCGTACTGGACAGTGGACGCAGCATTCGCCGCGATGGCACTGCAGTACGCAGCGATCGACGAGGGCCTCGGCGTGCTCTTCTTCGGGATGTTCGAACACGCCGATGCGGTCGCGGGCGCCCTCGGGGTTCCCGCGTCGCACCAGCCGATCGGCGTGATTGCCATGGGATGGCCGGACCGATCCGCGCAAGCTGCGGGCGGGTATGCGGCCAGTGAGAAGCGCCCGCGGCGCCCGCTGTTCGGCGCCGAACCGGACCCCGCCGCCGCCGAGGGCACCGTTGCCGACCGGCCCGTGGTGCACCGGGGCCGCTGGCTGGGTCACTGATAAGTTTCTGCGGGACGGCTGTGCTGAGATGGCGCAGGCCGGAGCATGTGGCTCGACGAGGGAGGATCGCTGAAGTGGCCGACGAGAGCGCGCCGAACAATGATCCACCGAGCCAGATCTCGATGGTGGAATACCTGCACCTCGGCAACGACCCTCACCTGGTGGCAAATGTCTGCGATGCGTGCCGGGTCACCTACTTCGATCGACGCAATGCCTGCGCAGCGTGCGGGGCGCGGGAGTTCACGGCGTCACGGCTCGCCAACACCGGTTCGGTACGGACCTTCACCATCGTGCACCGTGCAGCTCGGGGAGTGCCCGCTCCGTACGTATCCGCTGTCGTGGATCTCGACGGGGGCGGGCGAGTCAAGAGCAACATCATCAACGTCGAGCCCGAGCCCTCCAAAGTGACACTCGGGATGCGTGTTCGTCTCGCCACCTATGTGACCGCGACAGACGACGACGGCGTCGAAGCAGTCGCGTTCGGCTACGAGCCTGAAGCCGCGTGAACCTCCGCCCCGGCAACGACCACAGCATCTGACCTGAGCACCATTTACCAAGAACCAGATCACCGAAAGAGAGCAGCCATGAGCAACCAAGATCCCGTCTGGATTCTCGGCACCTCCATGACCAAGTTCGGTCGCTACGCCGACAAAGACCTGATCGACCTCGCCGCACAGGCCTCGCTCGGGGCACTCGATGACGGCGGGGTGACCATGGCCGACATGGACGTGCTGGCCGCTGGCTGCCTGTACGAAGCGAATGGCGGCGTCGGCCAGCGCCTTCAGAAGCAGATCGGGCAGACCGGCATCCCGGTGTTCAACGTGGCCAACGCCTGCGCCACCGGCGCTACCGCAGTGCGCACCGTGATGATGGCGATCAAGGCGGGCGAGGCGCAGATGGGCCTCGCAGTTGGCGTCGAGCAGATGGGCAAGATGGGCATGCTCGGTGGCGATCGGGCCGCCCGCTCCGACAAGCAGGTGTTCGAGCGCAAGGGTCGCTTCGGCTCCGTGGTGGGCGTCGAAGGCCGCCTTGGCACCAACATGATGCCTGGCGTCTTTGCGCAGGCCGGCATGGAGTACGCCTACGAGAATGACGGCGTCGGTTTCGAGCAGTTCGCCAAGGTGGCGCAGAAGAACCACGAGCATTCGACGCTGAACCCGCTGGCGCAATATCGCAAGGCATTCTCGCTGGACGAGGTGATGGGCTCCGAGGTCATCGCCTACCCGAACACCCTGCTGATGCGCTGCCCGACCGGCGACGGCTCGGCGGCGGTCGTGCTGGTCTCCGACGAGAAGCTGAAGACGCTGTCTCGCGAGCAGCAGCGGCGGGCCGTCAAGGTCTCGGCCTCGGTGCTGACCTCAGATCCGTGGACCGAGGGCTGCCAGGTGCAACCCGATGTCAACACGCTGACGCGCAACGCTGCCGACGAGGCGTACGAGACCTCCGGCGTCGATCCGGCAGATCTCGACCTCGTCGAGCTGCACGACTGCTTCGCTACCGCCGAGCTGCGGCACTACGACAACCTGCGGCTGTGCGAGCCCGGCGGCGCCGGCGAGTGGATCGACAAGGGCGGTCCGTGGCGCGACGGGGAGATCCCGGTCAATGTGTCGGGCGGGCTGCTGTCGAAGGGGCACCCGATCGGTGCGACGGGCGTGGCCAACCTGTTCGAGGTTGCCACCCACGTGCGGGGCGAAGCCGGCGACCGTCAGGTGCCCGACGCCAAGGTCGGCCTGGCCCACGTGATCGGCCTCGGTTCGAGCTGCGGAGTGCACATCCTGGAGCGCTCCGGCCTCTAGCCCGAACGGCGAGAAATCCGTTGGATGCTGGCACGAGTGCGTCGCTACGTTCGCGCGAGGGCCAGCCTCTCCGGGTGTGAAGCGCCTTCTCGGACTCGGCCACCATCCGGCTGAGGCTGGCCTCTTCGATCAGCGTACTTCGTCGAGTTGGGCAGAGACGTTCAGTTATTGAATGCTTCGAGCGTGGGTGTCAGGTCGTCGAGGTACCGCAGTGTCTCGTCTGCTGAGGGCAGGTCGAAGTTCACGGGCGTGAACACGAACTGGCTCACGCCGGCGTCGGCGTAGGCCTCCAAGCGGTCCAGCCTGGGCCTGCCCCAGATGTAGAGCGTGATCGGGATGTCATTGGCATCGTCGCGGCCCGCCTCGGATGCCAGCCGCCGGAATCGCTCGATGCCGCCCGTGACGTCGGGCTTGCCGGTGACGTTCATGACGCCGACGTCGATGGGGCACCATTCGTCGGCGTACTCCGCTGCATGCTGGATGCCGAGTGGCCCGGCATTGCCGAGCGCTACCGGAACTGCACCGTTTGCCGGCTTGGGATAGATCCACGACTCGCTGTGAGCGTCCCAGCGGCCGTCGTGGGCCGGCACCGGGTCGTTCTCCCAGATCGATCGCATGGCTGCGACGCGCTCTCGCATGGCGCCATAGCGCTGGCGGAACGGCATGTCGGGCCGATGATCGGCCAGTTCCTCGCGGTTCCAGCCGACGCCGATACCGAGCACGACGCGACCGTCCGACAACACGTCGGCTGAGGCCACGGTGCGGGCGAGGTCGATGAGGTCGTGCTGCAGGATGAGGCAGACACCGGTGCCGAGCTTGATCGTCGAAGTGCGTGCGGCTGCGACGCCGATGGAGACGAACGGGTCCATCATGTGGAGGTAGGTGCCTGGCAGCTGGCCGCCGTTGGGGTACGGGCTCTCGCGAGACGTCGGGATGTGTGTGTGCTCGGGGTACCAGACCGAGTGGTAGCCCCGTTCTTCGAGTTCTTGGGCCAGATCGCCTGGATCGATGCCGCCGTAGTGATTTCCTGTTAGATACCCGAATTTCATGGCGCGCAGCCTAAGAGGCTGAGCCGATAGGCGAAGCCGTGGCCCGAGCGGCCCGTGAGCGATAGCGAACAAGAGCGGGAAACAACTGGTGCGACAGCGGGAAGGTTCACCTATCCGCGCACCTTCTTAGGAGCCGCGCGGGTGCGTGCGCCCGCTGTGGGAGCGGCATGACCCTCTGCTCCCGCGATCCAGCAGGTCGCAACGTCGCAGAGTCTCCTGCCGCTCCCACAGCTATGGCATCTGGGCGCTATCCGTTGAGGCATTCAGCCGCGGCCGACCAGGGGCATGCCGTTGGCCATGACGGTCATGGTGAGCACGTTGGTGTCGGCTGGCAGCTCTGCCATGTACAGCACGGCTCGGGCCACGTCGTCGACATCCATGAGCGGCTCGGCCCGGATGCTGCCGTCGGCCTGGGGTACACCGGTGGCCATCGGGGCAGTCAGGGGCGATTCGGCGTTGCCGATGTCAATCTGCCCCACGGTGATGCCGTGATCGCGGCCTTCCAACGACAGGGCTTTGGTCAGCCCGGTAATCGCGTGTTTGGTGGCGGTGTACGGGGACGAGTGCGGTCGCGGTGTCTGTGCCGACACCGAGCCGTTGTTGATGATCCGCCCGCCTGACGGGTCCTGACGCTTCATTTGAGCGAAGGCTGCACGAGCACAGAGCCACGATCCGGTCAGGTTCACCCCGACCGTGGCCATCCAGTCGGCAATCGGCAGCTCATCCACCGCCACGGGGCGGGTGCCCATGCCGGCGTTGTTGAACAGCAGGTCGACCCGGCCGAACCGGTCGGTGGCTGCGGCGAAGAGTGCGTCAACCTGATCGGGAGCTGAGACGTCGGCGGTGACGGCTACGGCCTCGCCGGTGCATTCGTCCACCACCTCGTCGAGCAGCTCACGGCGGCGACCGCACACGACCATCTGCCAGCCGGCCTCCGACAGTGCGAGCGCACACGCTCGGCCAATGCCGGATCCGCCGCCGGTGATGATTGCCACCCGGTCAACTGGGCGTGGCTCGGTCATCTGCCGCCTCCCTTGTTTGCTGAGCGGGCGGTGCCGCCGGATTGCTGCTGCCGCTTCTGAATGTTCGCCCATTCGTCACGCAGGCCCACAGTGCGGTGGAACAGCGGAGGAGCGTCGTCGGTTGGACGTGCAGTGTTGCTGGGTTCGCTGGCGCCGCCGGAGTCCGGTTCGCCGGTCGCAGCCGGGCTGTCGTCATCGGCGCAGAAGTAGCCGAGGCGCTCGAATTGGACCACTTCACCGGGAGAGACATCGGCGATGGCGGGCTCGGCGACGCCGGCGCACAATTCGCGTGAGTTCGGATGCAGATCATCGAGGGGATCGTCGGTGCGCTCGCCCGGAAGCTCGGCCTCGAAGAGCCGTTCGTACAGGGCGGCTTCGATCGGCACGGCGTAGTCGGCGCTGACCCAGTGGATGGTGGCCTTGACCTTGCGGCCGTCTGGGGCCTGGCCGCCCGAGGTCTCGGGGTCATAGGTGCAGTGCACTTCGGTGACTTGCCCGTCGGCGTCGGTCACAGCGTCAACGCAGCGAACGAAGTAGCCAGCACGCAGCCGCACCTCGCGGCCTGGCGTGAGCCGGAAGTACTTTGGCGGCGCTTCCAGCCGGAAGTCGTCCTGCTCGATCCACAACGTCCCGCTGAATGGCACTTGGCGGGTGCCCGTCGATGGATCTTCCGGGTTGTTGACCGCCTCGCGAAACTCGGTGACCGGCGTCCCGTCGTCGCTGGTGGGCCAATTGGTGATCACCAGCTTCAGCGGCCTCAATACAGCCATGCGCCGTGGGGCCGTCGCGTTGAGCTCGGTGCGTACGAACGACTCCAGCAGCTCCGGGGCGTGGCGGCTGTTGGTGCGTGCCACCCCGATGAACGCGCAAAACTCCCGGATCGCTGAGGGGGGATAGCCACGTCGGCGCAGCGCCCGCAGCGTCGGCAGCCGGGGGTCGTCCCAGCCGTCGACATAGCCGCCCTCCACGAGACGCCGCAGGATCCGCTTGGACGTGATCGTGCGGGTCAGCTCCAGGCGGGCGAACTCGGTCTGATGCGGGCGGTCGCCGGCGTAACCCAGATCGGCCAGCGGCAGGTGCTCCAGGTACCAGTCGTACAGCGCACGGTTGTCGCGGAACTCCAGCGTGCACAGCGAATGGGTGACGCCCTCGATGGCATCGCTCTGGCCGTGTGCCCAGTCGTAGGTGGGGTAGATGCACCAGCGATCGCCGCTGCGGTAGTGGTGAGCATGGCGGATGCGGTACATCACTGGGTCGCGCATCTGCATGTTCTCGTGCTGCATGTCGATGCGGGCACGCAGCACGCGGCTGCCTTCGGGATGCTGGCCGGCAGCCATCTCGCGGAAGAGGCGCAGGTTCTCCGGGGCCGGCCGGGCGCGGTGCGGACTCTCGGTGCCTGGGCGGCCGAAGCCTCCCCGCCCCGCCGAGATGGTCGCTGCGTCCTGGTCGTCGACGTAGGCCAAACCCTGCTCGATCAGATGCTCAGCCCACTCGTAGAGCTGTGCGAAGTAGTCCGATGCGTAGCGGATCTCGTCGGGCTCGAAGCCGAGCCACCGCACGTCGTCGACGATGGCGTCGACGTACTCGGGACTCTCGGTTGCGGGATTGGTGTCGTCGAAGCGCAGAAAGCAGCGGCCGCCGAATTCGGAGGCCACGGTGAAATCCAAGCAGATCGCCTTGGCGTGCCCGATGTGGAGATACCCATTCGGTTCCGGCGGGAAGCGGGTCTGGACCCTGCCGTCGAAGCGGTGCGACCCCAGGTCGTCGACGACCTGATCGCGAATGAAATCGCGCCCGCCGCCATCGGGCGAGTCGCTCGGGGAGGCGGCAGCGCTGGCGGGTCCGGTTCGCTCAGGCACGGGACCTCAGGCTGCGACGGTGACGTGGGGAGGCGGCCAGACACCCGCCACGATGCCGGTCTCCACCAGGTAGCCCGTGATGCGCTCGAGCCGTTCCAGAAGTGCGTCGAGATCGCCTGGCGGCAACGCATCGGCCGCAGCTGACGACAGCCGGTCGGTGTCGTGTTCGACGGCTCGGCGCGCAGCGTTGCCTTCGGGCGTCTGCTCGCCCTCAGCAGTGATCCATCCCCGATCAATGAGCCGTCGGCACGCCGCGTCCCACTCTTCGGCGCTCCAGCCGCGGATCTTCTGGATGGTGGCACCGTTGCCATGGCCACCGGTGGTCATCATCACGTGGCACTCGACGGGGTCGAGGTCACCGGCGGCGAGTGCGATGTTGTGGGCGTCGAAGCGGAACTCGCGCAGCAGCGTGCAGCCGTGCCAGAGGTCCATGACGTCACCGCCGCCGGTGCTGTCGCTCGGCCACGGTTCCGATGCCCAGCCCGCGTACAGGGGGCGTGCACCGATGGGCAGATCGCCTGCGAAGCTGCGCAGCGCAGCCGCCGCCGCCCCGATGTCGTCGGGGTCTGGGTACTCGCCCAAGGCCCGCTGCATCGACGCCGTCGTGAACTCGAGTTGGCGGGCGCGAACGGCGTCGGGTTCCATGATGTCCCAGCAGCCCGGCACTGCTCGTTCCACCATGCGCGGGGCGAAGTTGTAGAACACCGCGGTCACGGTCGCAGCACTAACCCTGCCCATGGGGGCTGAGCGGTACGCGAAGTAGGCATGCCACCACCCCTTGAAGCCGTCGTCGTTGAATCCGTAGATCTCCGGTGAGTAGTACGCGACGGTGTGGATGGGCTCGACCGTGCGGCCCATCCGCCGGATGGGGCTGCGGCGGTCTTCGGTACGTGGAATCTCGCCCATGGGGAACTCCTCGGCTGCACGACGCGGTGCGATCTGGGCGGGCGTCCGCTGCCCGGGCCCGGGCAGTGTTGGTTGGGCCGCTCGCGGTCGGCGCAATGGTATGGCGCGCTCTGCCCTGCCGCAGCGTCGAACCCTCATCGAAACCTTGGTTGCTCCCTCGCGGTTGGGCGAAACTACGGTCTCACCCATGACCGTTCACGGAATGCATCACGAAGCCAGCGTGGAGATCGCGGCCACGCCCGAGGCTGTCTATGCCTTGGTGTCCGACGTGACCCGGATGGGGGAGTGGAGCCCCGAGAATGTCGGGGCCGACTGGACCAGCGACACGCCGAGCACGCAAGGCGCGACCTTCGAAGGGCACAATCGAATCGGCGAGCGTGAGTGGAGCGTTCCCTGCACCGTCACGGCGGCCCAATCCCCGGTGTGCTTCGAATGGGTGACCCGGCCAGACGACCCCGAGGGCCCCTACGTGCGCTGGACCTACCGCATGGCGCCCAACGACGCTGGAGGCACGTTGCTGAGCGAGGTCTGGGACGTCCTGGCGCTGCCGCCCACGCTGCGAGATCTGAGCTCACAGCAGTTGGCAGCCCGGGCCGACGTCGTGCGTGCCGGGATGGCCGCAACCCTCCAAGCCATCAAGATAGCCGCAGAGTCTTAGCGCAACGGCGCTAGGCGGGTACTTCGTCGTACCAGTCGTTGGCGTGGTGCAGCAGGTAGTCGCAGATCTTGGTGCACAGGTCGAACGGGCCGCACATGTCGTCTTCGCCCTGCAGCAGCGCCTGGAGCGACAGTTCCCGTCGGGCCACGATCATCAGCGTCCGCCTGGCCGGGTCGGTCACCGAGGTGAGCGAGTCGATGGCGGACACCTCCACCGGCAGGGCTGTGCCGCCCAGACCCGCCAGGTCGGTGGCCAACACCAACATGTCGGGGCTGTGGTCCAGCGGCGGCAGGGCCCACGTGAAGATCAGGGGCAGCCAGAATTCGTCGGGAGGCAGATCGTTCTCAGGCGTTGCCCACAGCACGTCCTCGAACGACAGGAGCGTCCGCGGGTCGGCTTCGAGCGTGAGGTGCAGGTCGAGCGGGCCGCCGCAGGCTTCTGCGGGGTGCAGATCGACCTCCCACGTCTGACGGAGGCTGTAGGTCTCGATGAACTGCCGTTCGTCGTGGATGTGGAACCCATGCGCGTGCGCATGATCCTTCAGGCTTGCCACGTAGCCGGTGATGTCGATCGCTGCCATCGGGATACTCCCCACGCGGCGCTGAAACGATGCGCGGAGGCTATAGCCCGGAACGGCCCGGTTCGACCGAATTGCGGTCAGTGACTGGGGCCGGTGCAAGCAGCCAACTACTGTGCGCCCGATGCGGTCCGATCCTCTGGCCAACTCGGATCGACTGTACGCGGCCCGAAGACTGCCCCGAAAACGGCTTTGTCGGGGCTGGAACGTGCAATGACCGTTGCCGGCAATGACTGGCTCGACTTGCTGGGGCGCACAGCGGACGCGGTTCAGGCATCGCTCAGCACGTTCGATCGCTGGCATGACGGTGGTGACCGTCCCGATCAATATGCGCTGGACCAGGTCGCCGACGCAGCAGCGCTCGATGTGCTCGACGCGGCAGGCGTGGGTGTGCTGAGCGAGGAGTCCGGACTGCGCTCTGGCTCGGGCGGCGAAACGGTCATCGTCGATCCGGTCGACGGCTCCACCAACGCCTCACGGGGCATCCCGCACTACTGCATCAGCCTCTGTGTCGTCGACGGGCTCACACCAGTGGCAGGTCTCGTGCGCCACCTCGTGTCGGGCGAGGAGTTCACGGCCACAGCTGACGGCGGCGCACACCGGAATGGCCACCCGATCAGCCCCAGCGGCCACACGAGCGGTGAGCGGGCCGTCATCGGCGTCTCAGGACGTCCCAGCCCCGACTTGCCGGTCTGGCAGGTTCGGGTACTCGGCTCGGCGGCGCTGGATCTGTGTGCGGTCGCCTGCGGCCGCCTCGACGGCTACATCGACCTCAACTCCAACCACGGCGTCTGGGATTACGCCGCAGGCATCCTGATCTGCGACGAGGCAGGAGCATGGACCGGCGAGGCCGCCGACAAAGAACTGTTTCACCTCAGCCACAGCGAGCGCCGAGGGCCCATCGCCGCCAGCACAGCGCAGCTTGCGAGCTTGCTCGACGGCTCCGGCCAGCGGGACCGCCGGTAGCCTGCGAGACCGGGCCGACGGGGGCGCTTAGCTCAGCTGGCGAGAGCACCTCCCTTACAAGGAGGGGGTCGCAGGTTCGAGTCCTGCAGCGCCCACCCCAGCGCCCCGGCGGGTGCGCTCAGTAGATGCGGGGAATGATCCGGTAGGGCACTCGCCGCCGGTACTCCGCCCATTTGTCAGGGCCGTATTTCTCTGCGCAACGTTTGTCATCGTCCATCTGGCGGTAGGTGAACAGAGCGAGGACGTAACCGAAATAGACCCACGCCCAAAGGTTGCCGAGGTGGCCCCAGCTCAAGGCGAGGGCCAGTCCGTAGAAGCCCTCGCCCAGGTAGTTGGGATGCCGGGATGCGCCCCAAAAGCCGCTGCACAGGATCTTGCGCTCGCCGGCCTCGATGATTTCTGGCCTGATGCCCAGGAAGGCGCGCTCAGGCCATCGCTTGAACGTGTACTTCTGCGTGTTGGCGCCACGGCTGATGCACCAGCCCACGACGAACAGCACCGGCGTCACGATCAGCCAGAGATACCGCCAGGCGCCTGCGTGCGGGGGGTCGGCATGCGCGGCCATGCCCCACATCGGGATGATGAACATCCAGCCGTAGACGATGAGCGCCCCCCAGAACATCTTGAAGCCGAGGCGCTCGTAGATGACGTCGTAGGTATAGAGCTGCACTCGTTCGAACACGAAGTAGTCGAACACGTAGAACGTGAAGAACGCAGCGAAGAGATAGGCGCCCGGGTTCGGGTCGTCGAAGTTGTCGTAGTGCCAGACCGCGCCGGAGAAGGCATTCAGCGACAGCATCGTGCCGCCGACGATGTAGAAATACATCTTCAAGTCGATGCGGTCGTTGAAGAATTGCATCTCTTGGGCGCGCCCGAACCAGCACGCCAGAAACTTGCTCTTGACGTCTCCCTCTGGCTGGCTGAACACGGCAATCAGCGTCATGATGACGGCCAGCACCGTGCCGCCCGCCACGGCGTACAGCGATGAGCGGTAGAACCAGTCGCGCGGCATGCCCGTGAGCTCGAACCACCACAGCACCTGGGCCACGACGAACACGAGCAAGCCGTTGAGCCGGTAGCTGCGGGGCTGGCCGGTCTTGCTGTCGACGACGTAGCCGGGGACGCGCTTTCCCGGCAGCACCATCTGCAGCACGAAGAAGGCGACGAACACGAACAGCGGTGTGAGAAACCCCAGCACCGCCTCGCCCGCAGTCAGCTCGACCAAGTGCTCTACGCCGAGCCATTCGAACATCGCTGGCTTCCTTTCCGCTGCCGGTTCAGCCGACCGCCTCTAGAAGATGCCCGGGATGATCCGGTAGGGAACTCGGGCCTGGTATTCAGCCCACTTCTCTTCGCCGTACTTCTCGGCGCATTGCCTGTCGTCCTCGAACTGGCGAGGAACGAAGAAGGTCACGATCATCACCACATATGTCCAGGACCACAGGTTGGTGAAGTGCCCGAATACCAGCGCCATGGAAATTCCGTACAGGCCTTCGCCGAAGTAGCCGAAGTGCCTTGCCTTGCCCCAGAACCCGCTGCACAAGATCTTGCGGTCGCCGGCTTCGATCACCTCCGGCTCGAAGATGCCGAGGAACTTCCGCTCAGGCCAGCGCTTGAACGTGTACTTCTGCATGTTCGAGCCGCGAGAGATCGTCCAGCCCACCAGGAACAGTGCGGCGCAGCCGATCAGCCAGAAGTACATCGGTCCGCCGGAGAATCCCGGATCGGCAACGGGCGCCAAGCCCCACAGCGGCAGCACGAACATCCAGCCCCATACGAAAGGCCCGCCCCAGACGAGCTTGAATCCGACGTTCTCGTGGATGAGGTCGTAGGTGTAGAGCTGCACCCGTTCCCACACGAAGTAGTCGAAGACGTAGAAGGAGTTGATGGCGACGTAGAGGATCAAGCCGGGGTTGACATCGTCGACTGCGTCGATGTGCCACGCCGCCCCGGACCACGCGTTGAGCGACAGCATCGTGCCGCCGACGATGTAGAAGTACATCTTGAGGTCGAAGCGGTTGTTGAAGAACTGCATCTCTTGCGCACGACCAAACCACCATGCCAAGAAGGGGTTCTTCTGGGAGCCCTCGGGCTGGCTGAACACCACGATGGTCGTCGCGATGACGGCGGTGATCAGCCCGCCCAAGATGGCGTACATGGTCGACCGGTAGAACCAGTCGCGCGGCATGCCGGTGAGCTCGAATGCCCACACGATGTGCGCCAGGGCGAACACCAGCACGCCGTTGAGCCGGTAGCTGCGGGGCTCGCCGGTCTCGCGGTTGGTGGCGTAGCCGGTCACCCGCCGGGCGGGCAGGATCATGTGCGCAACGAACACCGCAGCGCAGACGATCAGCGGCGTCAGGAAGCCCATCACCGCCTCGCCAGCGGACAACTTGAACAGGTGGTCGATGCCGAGCCAATCGATCATGTGAGAACGCCCTTCCCGTCATTCGAGTCTTCGATGACGTGGCCGCTTACGATTATTGCCGCCGCCGACAGGAAGGTGCGGTAACTCATGAAACTCGACACCGGAGATGCGTTCCCCCAGATCACCCTGAGCGATCTGGACGACCAAGAGGTCACCATTCCCGAGGTCTTCGGCGACGGCTGGGGCGTCGTGCTGATGTACCGGGGCCACTGGTGACCGTACTGCCGTCAACAGTTGGTTGACTTCAACGGCACCGCATCACTGCTGAAGATGCTGGGCGCCAGCGTGGTAGCGCTGTCGATTGACGACAAGGACACCACCCAGCGCCTCGCCGACAACCTGCAACTCGGCCCTGTGCGGATGCTGCACAGCGCCGACGCCGACGAGGTGTCTGCCGCGACGGGGGCTTTCACCGAGGCCAAGCGCGGCATCCTGCACGCCACCGGGTTCGTGCTGGCGCCAGGGGGCAAGGTGGCCCAGGCGTGCTACTCGACCGGTCCCATCGGTCGAATCACGGCCCAGGACACCATGCGGATCATTCGCTTCGTCCAACGCCAGCAACAGCGATAGCAACCCGGCGCTGAGGACTCGAGCCGGCAGGCACAAATGCCATAGCAGTGGAGGCGGCAGGAGACTCTGCGACGTTGCGACCTGCTGGATCGCTGGAGCAGAGGGTTCTGCCGCCTCCACCGCGGGTGCACCCGCACGCGCGGCTCCTTAGCCGCCGACGATGAACCGCTGGTGCGTGCCTTCGGAGATGAGCGTGTCGCCGTGGGTGACCTTGATGTCGAAGACCAGGCGGCGGCGGTCGACTTCGTTGATCTCGCCGGTCACGAGAACGTCCTCACCCGAGGACACTGCGGCCTGGTGACTCACGCAAATGTGAATCCCCACCGTCGTCTGGTTCTCTTCCAGCAGGGGCTGCACGCCGAACAGGCAGGTGCCCTCGATGAGGCGCACCATGTCGGGCGTGGACAGCACCTTGTTCGGCAGGTGCGGCGGGGACATCTCGTCCGTGACCCGGTGGGTCTCGCTGGTGGTGAATCCGACTTCGATGGCTCCGCTCATGGCGGCAGACCTTAGAGGCTGAGCCGATAGGCGAAGCCGTGGCCCGAGCGGCCCGTGAGCGACAGCGAACAAGAGCGGGAAACAACTGGTGCGACAACCGCAAGGTTCACCTATCCGCGCATCTTCTCGGGTGTCCGCCTACTGCTGGCGAGTGCGGTCATCCCCCCAGCGAAGCCACCGCGTCGGCGATGTAGAGCCCACCGCCGGCGACGCCCGCGATGACCAGACCGATTCCCGCTGTCCAGAAGGTCCCGTTGAAAAGCATCCGGCCGCCGACAGCCAGGACCACGGTGATCGCGATCACCCCCAGCACGGGGCCCGGCAGGTAGGTGACCGTTATCCAGCCCGCCACCAAACCGCACAGCAGCAGAACGACGTTCTCGACCGCCAGCAGCACCTCGCGCACAGCTTCACCGTACGTTCCAGCACTGGCCGCGCACGGCAGCCGCGCGGGACGACAGCGCTATTCGTCGCGCCCCGGGCCGACGGTGCGGGCGAGATTGAAGCCGTATTGCGCCAGCCGGCGGGTGCTGGCATCGAGACCCAGCCCAGGGTCGGTGAGCTCACGACGCGAGATCCACCTCAGGCCTTCGGACTCGTGGTTGCCGCTGGGCGTCGCATGCTGCGGCGCGCGGACCAAGAAGCGCACGTCGAAGTGGAGGTGGTCGGGTTCAGTGCGGCGGCGATTGACGAACAAGTGGACGTCGATATCAACCGGCTCGGTCCAGACCTCCAGGCCGTCGATGCCGGTCTCCTCAGTCGCCTCGCGCAGCGCGACGCTGGCCAGGGCACCCTCTCCATCGGCGTGTGCGCCCGGGTGCAGCCAGCGGCCGGACTTGGGATGCAGGCGCACCCACGCCCTCGTTGCGGCGGGATCT
>JAPOPC010000107.1 GCA_026713105.1 Acidimicrobiaceae bacterium | reverse complement strand
CACCATCCCCGCGCCCAAAAGCAGCCCCACGGTGAATCACGGAGCCTCGACCCGCACCCCGACAACCCCGAAACCACAAATCAGGCCAACCCGCAAGCCCAAAAGACGACCCGCAGCATTCTCATGAATAATCAGGGCTAGAGGGTCCCGCCCCCACCATGACGACGCGGTGCACCACCGCTGCTTGCGGCCGCTTCGTGCACCCGACCGAAGACCGCGCGCTCAGCCTCCGTGAAGCAGCGCTGTTGCAGACCTTCCCGAGCGACTACCGGTATTGCGGCACCTACGAGTCGATGGAGCGTCAAATCGGCAACGCCGTCCCCGTCCGCCTCGCCCGTGCCCTCGGTCTCGTGGTCCGTCACCTGCTGGGCACGCCCCCGACACTTCCGAAATGAAGGCACCGCACTTGTCATCCCAGGAGACATCACCGGAAACGCCCGACCGCTACGAGATGCGGATCTCGCGTCTGACCGTGGACAAGCTCGGTGTGAAGCTCTACGACCGGGCCAGCGCGGTCGTGGCGGAACTCATCGCCAACGCATACGACGCCGACGCCGAGAATGTCACGGTGACGCTTCCATTGGCTAAGCAGCTCGCAAGGAAGCTTCCCGACAAGTCCCACGAAGATCTCGGATTCACTATCACCGTCAGAGATGATGGCCACGGAATGACTCCGGGGGAAGCCCAGAAGTACTTTCTGATCGTCGGCACCGACAGGCGCAAGCGCACGGACTCAAGCGGATCCCCAGCCAAAGATGCCGCCAAGTCACGCAAGAAGAAACGTGCGGTGATGGGACGCAAAGGGATCGGGAAATTGGCGCCATTCGGCATATGCCGCCGAATCGAGGTCATTTCGTCCGGAGGGAACGAGACTACAAACGGATTTCTTACTAGTCACTTCACACTCGATTTCGACAAGATTGTCACGGACGAGGACTCACCCGTTCCTATCGACGCAGGCTCGCTAGACAGAACCTACCGGGCCGAACGAGGGACTCTCGTTCGGCTCTCACTCTTCCTACCGAAACGCGTTCCCGACGGTGGGACCTTTAGGCGACAGCTGGAGCGACGATTCGCCCTCGCTCGCGACGATTTCAGCATCAAAGTAAGCGACTCCGAATCAGGCACGGAACTTGCGATTCGCCACTTCCAGATCCCTATCGATACAACCACTCGCATTTCCGTCGACAATCGAACCGTCAGGATCGAGAACGATCACTACCCCGTAGTTGGCTGGCTCGCGCACGCCAAGGAGGCGTACAAGGATGAAGAATCGGCAGGTGTGCGCATCTACGCGCGAGGCAAAATTGTCGCGACAACTCGAGATTTTGAGCAGCCAGCGGGATTCACCGGTGAATTTGCCACGCGCTCGTATCTCGTAGGTGAAATTCATGCCGAGTGGCTGGACGACGACGAAGACGAGGACCTTGTCAGGACGGATCGCCAGAGCATTCTCTGGGATTCCGAAAAGGGCGACGCTTTTCGTCAATGGGGAAAAGTACTCATCAAGGAGGTCGCCGGACTTGCCGCCGGTCCGCGACGGGATTCGAAGGCCGCCCAGTTTCTCCGGGCCTCAAGGCTGCAGCAACGCGCTAAGGAACGATACGATGAGGCCGACATCGTAGACGCCGTTGTGGAGCTAGGCAAGAAGATTGGTGGGTTCGCAGCCGAGGATGAGCTTGGCGATCCTGACTATGTGAATGACTTGGCTGAAGTCGTCTTGGCGGTTGCTCCCCACCAGGCTCTGATCGGCGCTTTCAAAACCATCTCGGGCCAAGACGACGCCACACTCGACGACCTATTGGACGTGTTTGGCAAAGCTCGCATAGCAGAGATGGCCAGCTACGCCCAAATCGCATTTGAGCGTGTCAGATCAATCGACGAGCTGAAGCGACTGCTCGGTCAGCCCGGAACCTCTGAAGCTGACCTTCACCTGTTAATCGCGGAAGCACCTTGGCTCATTAGGCCAGATTGGTCCGTCATCACGGTGAATCAAAGCCTCAAGACGTTTCGGGATCTCTTGGTTGATTGGCTTCGGAAACATGGGCATGGCGAATTCGAAATCGCCATTACCCATGAACGCAAGCAGCCCGATTTTACACTCATCAGTGTCGGCAGATCTCTGTATATCGTCGAACTGAAGAAGCCAGGTCACTCTTTCGGCAAGAGTGATTACGAACGTCTCGAAAACTATGTGGTTGCACTTGAGAACCTGTTTGCGACTCACGCCGAACTGAAATCGGCGTTTCCAGATGGTTGGAAGATCGATCTCATCGCCGATTTTGAAGGAATCGGGGATGTAACTGCTGAACGATCGTTCACAAAAATGAAGGAAGACCAACAGGTAACTCGACGAAACTGGCACGACTTTCTACTCCACGCCACAACGGCTCATGAGCAATTCCTTGACGCACATGACCATGCGCGAGACTCAGGAATCCCGTCTTCAGAATAGGCACTAAGTGACGCGACAGAATCAGTAGTCGCACCACCGAGAATTGCGCACGCTCTATCGATTGATTCAGCCACCGAAACTGCATCACGCCGGTGCCCTTGCGGAGATCTGCCACAAACTGGAAGGATGCGGGGGCAATGACACTCACACACTGGCCTCGATCAACGTTAGGGCTGGTATGGATCGGTAATGTCATCAGGAACGTCGCGAATAGGCCTCCATACGTGGATCACCTCTTCGCCGGTGGCCACTCCGTACTGGTCGTGTATTTCGCCTCGTCCAAATCGTACGGTAGGTCTCCGACTTGCAAGACACACAGTTCCCAGCTGTGCCTTAGCCGATTGGCCAGCCACTATGTCTCGCGTACAATGCCGAGCGACATGGGCATTGACAAATTCAACTCTTTCTGGTCCGACGCGTCGAGTCTTTTCGGCACCGGAATGCCGCAGGACCAACATCCGAAACGGATCTAGAACAAACCAAATTTCTTGGGCATCCGCGATACCAATCCCCTGATAATAATCTTGGTCTGCGGATGGATGCCACAAGACTGCGGGCCGATCCGAAGTTATCAAGTGAGGTTGCTTCGACACTTCAAGACTCCAGGACATATCCTCAAGCATGGGCGCAATAGTATTAAGCGCCATCTCAAACATAGTCTGGATACGGAATTCTTGAATATCTTCGATTGTTTCGTTGGGCCACATGTTGAAGTAACCATTGATGAAGTCGGCGGCTGCCTGCACCTCGTGGTCCCGCGGCTCAAATCCATATAGCTCCGAAAGATACTGCCGCATCATTGTCAAGCTAGCTGGCAATGAGCCTGCGATCTCTTCTATATCGTACCGCAGTTCAAATGCGGTAAGGTAGTCGAAGTGTCTAGCGAATTGCAGTGCAACAAATAGAGCCAAGACAGGTCGTTCCTCTGTACCCACCGATGGAAAGCCGCCGCGGCCAATGCGCTCTAATGCCCGATGCGCTGATTCCTCGTATTTTGATAGTGTTGCCTCGGCTGTACGAAGTTGACTCGGGATGCGATATAGTCCAGATCGAACCATAACATTGCCGGTCGAAGTTACAAACGATCGTCCGTTGCGGCTCCGGACGAAGACTCGATCATCCTCGTCCGCGAATCGCCGAAGATAGAATCTGGGAACAAAGTGGTGGCGTTTCGGTTCCGTCATCTATCTTCCTTAGAGTGGGCAAGCGGCTCGAGCAAGCTAACTGACAGCGCGAGTGACGTCGCGTGGCAGAAGTTGACCTGCGAAGGCCCTAAGCAGAATCGAGCGACGTAGGCCGTCGGCACGCCCTTTTGCCCGCCCAAGTTCGAGCCTTTGATGCTCAATGTCGGCCATGGCCGACCGCAGGTACGATACGACGACCTGCTGCTCTCGCAGGGAGGGAGCCGGAACAGGGAACGATTTCAGTGTCGTGAGATTTAGTGAGGCAAGGTTGGTCGTCTGCTTGCCATGGGTTTCGAACCACTGCTGGCCCCAAGAGTTTGAGTGCAGAGAAACGAAGTAGGGATCGAAGCGATCGTCGAGCAGGCGTGCACGGAATACATGGTTCTGATGGATGCAATCTTCGATCTGCCCTTCCCACACCCAGCCACGTCCGAGCTTGTCGCGGTCACCACCCTCGTTGAACAGGATGTCGCCAGGGCAGAGAATGAGACGCTGCGCCTTGCGTCGATCCGCTTGGATCGTCGCAATGTCGGATAAGTCCAGATAGCCTCGCTGAACGTTTGCGACACGCAGATAAGGGAATTCCTCGAATTCCGGATGCATCTCTCGCTTCGAATCCTTGGTGATGCCTCCCTTGACCTCAGCAATCTCACCCAACGTCGTCCAAACCCAATCAGGCCGATCGAATGCCTCGACTGCGACGGAGCGATACAGCGCATGAAGTCGACTATCAGCGGCTACGAGAGTGCGTTGCGCCGTGTCGAGGCGTGAGAAGTGCTCTTCGATGGCAGCAACAACGCGGTCCTGATCTGCCCGGCGCGGTAACCGAACGGAGACTGCCTCTAGGTCAGGACGTCTGAGACTCGGAATGGTCGTTGAAGAATCGCTTGCACCAAGGTTGAGGTTCTCGAGCTGATAGGCGAGAAAGCGAGCCGAAATGTTGGTGGGCACGCGCAAGAAATATGTCGTGTCAATCGGCCACGATGGCTTCTCGGACACCCACACGGCTCCGGCGTTGCCTTTGCGGCCAACGATCACTGCGGGCTCTTCCACAAGGGCAAGGTCGTGATGGCCGACTAGCCCGGCTGACCCGTACACGCCAACTGGCCCGTCCTCAACACGGTCCCTCTTGCGTAGCGCCTTGCCATATTTCACATCAAGCAGTTCGGCGAGCGTGATCTCGGTCCACCCGAGGGGTAGGTCTGCATTCATACGGCGAGGGCGTGGGTGAGTTCGCCGAGCATGGTGGCGAGTTCGTCGCCGAAGAGCTGCTTGGCCTTGCCGAGACCGCCTTGGGTGCTGAAGGGCGGTGCCATCAGTTCGGTGGGCTCGATGCCGAGGTTGGTTGCGATGCGGTCCTTGATCAGTTCCAAGTAGGCAGCCTGTTCGGGCGAGAACCATCGGCCAATGTTCGTTTGCTGGAGCAGCCACGCTTCGAAGCGTTCATTAACCAAGTCTGGGTATGACACCAGCATGTCGGCTTCGCCGAGCGTGTAGCGGACGAGGCTGACCAAGTCGGTGCTGACTCGGTGGCCCGAGCCGCGGACCTTGGAGGCGTCGAGCGTCTCGTAAGCCCCCCACAGCGCGTCTGGCGTCCAGCGATGCGGCGGTCGCTTGATTGCATTCGCCAGTTCCTTGATGTCGTCGTAGCCGAGCCCCCCGCCGTGGGGCTGGCTGTACAGCACTTGCAGTGCGGTGATCTCGTCTTTGTTGTCGTCGATGAACTTCCGCCACGACTCGACTTGGGCTCGGGCACGATCGGCGGCCTCTCGTGAGAAGTGACCGGAGATCACCTGATCTTTCGACGCCGTGTCGATCACCTGCTCGTAGCTGCGCCTGGCTTCGACCAGCTTCTCTCGCAGCGCGGAGTTGGCTGCCAGCGGCTTCACCGCCTCTCGGATCATCGCCGTGCCGGCGTCCTTGACCTGGTCGGCTGTGGGGTCGCCGCCGGCTTCAGCCGCTGCTGCTTCGTACTGGCGGTCGATGTCGAGCGCGTTCACAATGCCGCGCACCAGTTCCGTCAGCCCGACTCCTGCGACCTGCTCTACCTCGGCGCGGTCGGCTGCGGTCATCCGCCGGTTCAATCGGGTGAGCCGCGACGCCACCGACGACACCACGTCGGGATCGATCGACCCGAGCCCGATGTGGTTGAGCAGCGCGTCGAAGCTGACTGTCCGCTGGCGTTCCATCGGCGCAGTGTCATGCAACTCGGATTCGGTCACGCCGACGGCGTCCACGATCACGAAGCGGTCCTTGGCGACAGCGTCGGGCGTGACCTTGCGTAGATGATCGCCGTCGATCACCCGCACGCCCCGTCCCTTCATCTGCTCGAAGAAATTGCGGCTGCGGACCATGCGCATGAACACGACGCACTCGATCGGCTTCACGTCGGTGCCGGTCGCAATCATGTCCACCGTCACTGCGATGCGCGTCGTGTAGCTGGTGCGGAACTGCTGCAGCAAATCCTCGGGCTTGTTGCCAGCGTCTCCCGACCGGTAGGTGATCTTCACCGCGCCTTCGTTGCCAAGCCCGAATTCCTGCCGGACGACTTGGACGATGTCGTCGGCGTGGCTGTCGTCCTTGGCGAAGATCAGCGTCTTGGGGATGTGCTGCAACAGGCCGTCATCGCGGTGCTCACGATCGGGGAACATTTCGGGCAGCGAATTGCGTAGCGTCCGCACGACCGTACGGATCTGATCGGGTGTTACCACCCGTCTGTCGAGCTGGTTGGCGTCGTAAGTGATGTCCTCGTCGATCTTCTCCAAACGATGCTCGCGTGTGTCACGGTCGCGGAACTCGGTCACGAACTCAGCCGGGACGATGCCGCCGGACTCTGTGATCTCGGTGCGGATGCGGAACACGTCGAAGTCGACATTCACGCGGTCGGCCACCGCCTGGGCATGCCCGTACTCAATGACCAAGTTCTGGTCGAAGAACCCGAACGTCTGCATGCCAGGAGTGGCAGTCAGGCCCACGAGGAAGGCGTCGAAGTACTCAAGCACCTGGCGCCACACGCCGTAGATGGAGCGATGGCACTCGTCAATGATGATCAGGTCGTAGGACTCGATCGGCACCGCCGGGTTGTATGCGACCTCGACTGGCTCGGGCGGAGCGGTCTCGAAACCGCTCTTCTCGTCGAGGGCTTCGTCGAACCCCTCATCGCCGCGCAGGATCGAATGCAACCTCTGGATCGTGCAGATGTGGACCTTGGTGGCGGCCTCGTCAGTCATCGTAAGCCGTGACGAGGTGAGATGCCGAACGTTGTAGAGCTCAGTGAACTTGCGGCCATCGTCCGGTGTGGCGAAGCCTTGGAACTCCCGGAGCGCTTGACGTCCGAGATTCGCCCGATCGACGAGGAAGAGGATTCGCTGGGCGCCGGCGTGACGCAGCAGGCGGTAGCAGACGTTGGCGGCGGTGAAGGTCTTGCCTGAGCCCGTGGCCATCTGGATGAGCGCACGGGGGCGGTTGGAGCAGAACGACTGCTCAAGACTGCGGATGGCCTCGGCCTGGGCAGGCCAAAGGTGGGCCGCATCGGTGCCGAGCTCGGGCAGCAGCTGCGCGCCAGCACGCATACCTGGCGCGTGACCCTCGCCCTCCGTGTAGTCCTCGTGCCAGCGAGCCAAGGTCTCGGGACGGTGGAACGCGAACACCCGCCGACTCGTAGGCACGGGGTCCAGCCCGCACGTGAACCGCGTCTCGGTGCCAGTGGATTCGTAGCCGAAAGGCAGCGCCCCTTCGACCTCGACGGCAGGCAGTGCCTCCGGGTACGCGGCCTGATACTTGCGAGTCTGTGGCTCAACGCCCGTGAGCGTCATCCCAGCTTTCTTGGCCTCAATGACGCCGACCGCCTGACGATCCACGTAGAGCACGTAGTCGGCAGGCCCCGCTGTGGTCGGCACTTCGCGAACGGCAACACCCTGAGCGGCAGCCACTGCGGCACTCTTGTAGTCCTGCACGACCCAGCCGCAGGCCGCCAGCTGCTCATCGATCTCGCGACGGGCTTTCTGCTCGGGGGCCAGGTAATCAGGCGCTTCGCGTTTGCGCGTGGAGTAGCTCGGTGAGGGTCCCGGCTCGATAGGGAGGGATCCCCCAGAATCGGAGGTGTCTTGTTGCCCCGATTCGGGAGGATCCCTGTGGCTGTTGACCTTACGCGTGCGTTGTCGTTG
>JAPOPC010000003.1 GCA_026713105.1 Acidimicrobiaceae bacterium | reverse complement strand
GCTAGGTTTCGCCTCGGAGATGCCCCCCTGAACTCGAAGATGCGTGCTTCCAACACATGCATCGTCGCAGGTCAGAGGGGCTTTTCCGCGGACCCTTACAGACCAGTCAACCCGACTCGTGAATAATCAGGGCTAGGCGGCGGGCTGAGCGCCTCGGCCGGGCCGGTCGGCGCCCCAGCGGGCGATGTCGGCTTCGAGATCGAGCGGGATGTTGCTCGGGGCGCCCTCTTCGTAGAGCTCGAGCGGGACTTCCCACATCACCTCGAATTCGATGCCGTCAGGGTCGTGGCAGTACAGGCTGCGGCTGACGCCGTGGTTGTTCTCGCCCACGAGCACGCCCATCTCAGCCAGCCGGGCCTTGGCTTCGGCCAGCTCGGCGAGCGTCGCCACCTCCCAGGCCACGTGGTACAGCCCGACATGGCGCGGCGGCGAGCCCTCGCCGGCCGCGTCGAACAGCCCGAGGTCGTGGTCGGTGTTGGAGTCGGGCGATGCCATGAACACAGCCGTGCCGTAACGGTTCACGACTTCAAGCCCCAGCGCCTGGTTGTAGAAGCGAGCCGATGCCTCAGGATCGGTGACCCACAGCACGGCGTGCCGGATGCCGAGCGTGGCCATGTCACCTCCCATCGGTATGGATCCGCGACCGGTGCCAACCTGTCCGTGCGCAGAGCCCGTCGCCCGCTTCGAATCGTACCGACCCCACCGAACCTCAGGGCAATCGGAGCTTGATGCCACCGATCGCAGAGTCGTCGGGCTCGCTGAGCGCATTGGTGGCGACCATCTGCCCTTCGGTTGCCGCCCGGTCATTCCAAGGCATCGCGGCAGTCCAGCGCCAGGCAAAGCTCATGACTCGCACGAACGAGGAGAGATTGCGTGCCTGGGATGCCGAAGTGCGCTTCACGCCACCGAGGTACTCGTTGCGAAACACGGTGGGGATCACGATCCGGGCTTCGTTGGCCGCGGACAGCTCCGCGTTCATCATGACGCGTGCGACTCGACCATTGCCATCGGCGAACGGATGAACCTCGGACACCATCATCATCATGTACAGCGCCCGTCGGAATCCGGCCGGCACAGGCTGAGCAAGTTCGAGTCCCTTGAGCAACGTGCCTTCGACGAGATGCGGAGCGACGAAGTGGTAGCTACCGACACGGTTGTTCACCTGCTTCCACTGGCCGGGTCCTAGTTCGGGCCTGCCTTCCAGAATGGATGCATGACGTTCCCGCAGGAACAACAACGACTCAGCTGGGTTGTCGGATACAGCTCGACGACCGACGGCATCGGCAACACACCGGTAGGTGCCCAAGATGTCATGACCATCGGCTGGACGAGACGCCGGCGGCTGCTGAGTCTCGATGATTCGGCGTGCCTCATCCACCTCGAAAATCGTGCCCTCGATGTAGTTGGAGAAATAGCTCTCGAAAAACGGCAACTCAAGGTTGTAGGACCCCGCAGCGAGATGCTGGGGCAGGTCGGGGTCTTCGAATGAGGCCAGGCCATCCGCCAGCACGGTGAACATCTCCACACGCTGCTCATCCCACGCTTCACCCTGAACGAAAGCTGCAAACAGTTCCCCGCTGTCTGGCGACAACGGCTCGCGGCCGTCGAGCCGTTCGAACAGCGCATGGATCTCGCGGACACGGTCGGTGGCCTCAATCCGTTCGGCCAGTTCGATTGCTTCGTCGCGCAGGCGCAGTGTGCGCGCCCGGTCCATGAAGGAGGCCTTGTGTGCCACCCAATCTTCCAGCTCTGCGAGCGACAGCGTCCGAGAGGCCCTGACGCCGCGACCGCGTGACGGCACCAGGTTGTCGACGAGAATGCGGGCAGGTCGGGACATGCGCAGTCCGTGCGGCCACGGCAGGTCATCGGTGCCGTCAAGGCCTGCTTGATGAGGACGCACTCGAACCTCGACGCCCGGCAGCCGTAGCACGGTGTGCCGCTGGTCGGTGGCGACATAGAGAACGCCATCGATGACCTTGCCGTCCTCAGCAGCAGAGCGGTCGACGATCACGGCGTCAGGGATCGTGCGACCCAAGATGCGCCAGAGATTGTGAGCGACGATCTCGGCTGCATCGCTCGCGGTATCCGATGTGTACAGCCGGGGCGCGAGTCGGCGAAGATGTCCACCGGCGACTGCCCGGCGAATCGTGGCCGTCGGCGCGACACCGTCGTCATCGTCGAAGAAGACCGTTCGGACGCCGCGTGGCCACGGCGGTGCAGCGGGCGAGGCCATGCGCATGGAGAATACTGCCAGTTTCGTCCTAAACAAATATTTTTCTTCTATTTAGAACATATACAGACTTTTTTCCTGAATAACTGCCGTTGGGCAGGCGTCAGTTGCGGCGGGCGTCCTTGTAGGGAATCTCCTTGGCGTCGTCGGGTTCCTTGGGCAGTCCCAGCACGCGCTCGCCGATGATGTTGCGCTGGATCTCGTCGGTGCCGCCGGCGATCGACATGGCCGGTGTGGACATCAGGATCTCCGACACGATGCCATCGGAATTGGAGCCGGGTCCGACCAGCATGCCCATCGAGCCAGCGATCATCGTGTGGGCAACGTGGCAAGCCCGGGCGGTGACCGACATGTTGAGCTTGGTGAGCGAGCCTTCCGGGCCGGGCGGCTTGCCGGCGGCACGGGCGGCCCGGGCGCGCTGGGTGGTCCACGACGAGATGCGCCGCAGCGTCTCGACTCGGGCGATCTGCTGGCGCACCACCGGATCGTCGACCCGGCCGGTTCGTTCTGCCTCGGGAATGACCAGGTTCGCCCTCCCTGCCCGCTGCGGGTACCACTTGTAGGTGGCGAAGTACTCGTCGCTCTCCTGCTTTGCCCGTTCGACCGTCGGGCCCCCGTCGACCGGGTAGCGGGGACGGCGCGTGGCGACCGCGGCCCGTTCGTGGGTCAGCGTGGTGAGGCCGATGCGCCAGCCGTCGCCGGGGTTGCCGACCAGCTCGTTGCCGGGAACGCGGGCATCTTCGAAAAACACCTCGTTGAAGGTGGCATGGCCGTTCATCTGGCGGAGCGGGCGCACCTCGACGCCGGGCTGTTCCATGGGGATAAGGAAGTACGAGATGCCCTGGTGCTTGGGCACGTCCCAGTTGGTGCGGGCCATCAGGATGCCGAAACGGGCCTTGTGCGCCCCGGAGTTCCACACTTTCTGCCCGTTGACGATCCACTCGTCGCCGTCGCGGTCGGCCCGGGTCACCAGCCCGGCCAGGTCCGAGCCGTTAGTGGGCTCGGAGAACAGCTGGCACCACTTGTGCTCGCCGGTCAGGATCGGGCGCAGGTGACGCTGCTTCTGGTCGTCGTCGGCGTGTGCGAGCAGCGTCGGGGCCACGAGGTACATGCTGACGCCGGCCGCGACACCCACCGCTCCGACGGCGTCGAATTCGCGAGCCACGACCGCATCCATGGATGGCGGCAAGCCTCGCCCGTGCCACTCGGCCGGCCACGAGAGTGTGCCCCACCCAGTGTCGGCTAGCAGGTTGCGCCACTCGATGAGGGGCCGCTCGCGGTGCCAGTGCTCGGAGAGCCACGTCCGGGCTTCGTCGCGAATCTCGTCGGCGCTCGCCATGCGCGCAGCGTAGAACCGCAAGCCAGGCGCCGTCCGAACGACATCGGTACCCCCGCATGGGCATGGCCCGGACGCTGCGGCACGTCTGACACGCCGGGGTTACGTTGAGCTGATGGATCTGGGACTGACAGGCAAGCGCGCGGTGATCACGGGCGCATCGAAGGGCATCGGGCTTGGTTGCGCCGTGGCGCTGGCCCGTGAGGGCTGCGATGTGGCGCTGGCCGCCCGGTCAACCGATGTGCTGGCGAGGGCCGCCAAGGAGGTGCAGGAAGCGGTGCCCGAGGTGACCGTCACGACGCATGCCGTCGACCTGTCGAAGCCGGAAGGTCGCCAGACGCTGCTCTCCGAGACGGGCTGCGCCGGTGGCGGCGGCGCAGACCTGGTGGACATCTGGGTGAACAACGCCGGCGCGATTCCTGCCGGCGACATCGCGACCGTGGACGATGCGACCTGGCGCGAAGCCTGGGACCTGAAGGTCTTCGGCTACATCGACCTGTGCCGGGCTGTTCTGCCTGTGATGACCGCCAGGGGCAGCGGCGTCATTGTCAATGTCATCGGCGTGGCGTCGCTGCGGCCGCAGCCGTCCTATATCGCCGGCGGCGTCGGCAACAGCGGCCTGGTCGCGATGACCGCGGCGCTCGGCAGCCGGAGCCTGCGCGAGGGCGTGCGCGTGGTTGCCGTCAACCCAGGCCTCATCATCACCGACCGGATGGGTGACATGCTCCGCCGCCAGGCGATCGACGAACTCGGCGACGAATCACGCTGGGAGGAGCTGATCCCCGCCGATCCCGCACCGGGCACGGTGGAACAGGTGGCCGACGTGGTGGCCTTCCTGGCATCGGATCGTGCGAGCCACGTCAGCGGCACCTCGGTCACCATCGACGGCGGCGCATCGTCACGCTGAGGGCACCGTGACGGGGGTGCTCTGGCCGGTCGCTAGTGTCCCGCGGCGAGCGAGACCGTGTGAGCTCGCGGGAGGCAGCCATGGATGTACCTGACTTTCGGACGGTGTCGGTCGAAGCACTGGCGTCGATGGTGCAAGACCGGATGCTGAGCGCCGCCGCAGTCACCGAGCATGCGCTGGAACGCATTGAGGCACTGAACCCGCAGTTCAACGCGTTCGTCGCGCTCGATGCCGACGATGCTCGCCGGCAGGCCGCCACCTTCGATGAGCGACTCGATGCCGGTGAGGACGTGGGGCCGCTGGCGGGCATTCCCGTCGGTGTCAAGGACCTGGCCGATGCCAAGGGGTTCGTCACCACCCGGGGGGCCATGCACCTGCGCGACACCGCGCCGGTCGCTGCCGATTCCACCGAGGTAGCACGCCTACGGGCCGCTGGAGCCGTGATCGTCGGCAAGACCAACACACCCGAGTTCGGCTGCATGGGCGACACCTACAACAACGTCTTCGGCGCCACCTGGAATCCGTGGAACCTTGGCCGCTCACCCGGCGGTTCATCGGGCGGCACGGCGGCGGCGATCATGTCGGGCATGGTTCCGGCGGGAACCGGCTCGGACGGCGGCGGCTCCATTCGCATTCCGTCGGCCATGTGCGGGATGTCGGGCCTCAAGCCCAGCCACGGCCGGGTGCCCAGCGGTCCGCCTCCGCTGGGGCTGCTGGACCTGTCGTGCGTGGGTCCGATGGCTCGCCGCATCCGCGACGTGGCGTACTGCCTCGACGCAGTGGTCGGTCCTCACCCGTCAGATCTACGGAGCTTGCCCGCCCCCGTCGAGTCGTGGCGCCGGGCACTCGACGAGCCATCCGTTCCCCGGCGCGTTCTGTGGGCGCCCTCGTTCGACGGAGGGCCGGTGGACTCAGAGATTGTCGCCTCGTGCGCTGCGGCGGTCGAGCGGCTGGCGACCGAAGGCACCGAAGTCGTTGAGGCAGGCACACTCTTCGACCCGGCCGACTTGGTCTCGCAGGCATTTGTGCCGCTGTTCCTGGGCGGGTCAATCGGGCCGGCGTTCCGGGCGCTGCTTGGCACGCCCGCATGGGATGAGGTCACCGACTGGCTGGCCGTGGCACTGGAAGACGCCTTCGAGAACGTCACAGTGGACACCTTGGCGCGGGCACGCCAGCAGTGCGGTGAGTTGTCGATGCAGCTCGGCGAGGCGATGTCGGGGTTCGATGCGGTGCTGATGCCGACCATGGCGGGCCAGACGCCTGTTGTGGGCGGGGACGGCACCATCGACGGCGTCGAGATCGAGAACTGGGTGCGCTTTACTCCGCTGGCCAACCTCACGCGGCGCCCGGCCGGGACGGTGTGCAGCGGCTTCACCGGCGACGGCATGCCCATCGGGCTGAGCGTGCTCGGCCATCAGACCGACGATGTCGGCGTGCTGCAGACCGTGGCGGTGCTGGAAGACCTGCTCGGTCTCGATCCGATCCCACCTGACATCGACGCCGGCTGAGCCTGGACATCAGCGAACCGGAACTCGGCGGCGAGAGACACACCGGCGGGCACTTCGGGGTTCCAGCCAGAGGGTTACGTTGGACCGGTGGACGCCGACGAGATGATCGAACTGCTCGGTCTCGTCCCGCTGGAGGGCGAAGGCGGCCAATGGGCTCAGACCTGGCGCGACGAGCACTCTTCGGCCATCTACTTCCTGCTGCGACCCGGCGATTTCTCGGCGCTGCACCGGCTGGGCGGGGTCGAGCTGTGGCACCACTACGCCGGCGCCGCGGTCGAGATGCTCCTGCTCGGACCGGACGGGACGGTGTCGCGGCCGCGGCTGGGTGACGATGTGGCCGTTGGCGAGCGGCCGGTGGTGCCCATCGAGGCGGGCACGTGGATGGCTGCCGGCACAACCGGCGCCTGGTCGCTGGTGGGTACGACCATGGCACCCCGCTTCGACGACGTCAGCTTCGAGCTAGGTGAGCGATCGACGCTGTCGGCCGCATACCCCTCCGCAGCAGCAGACATCACACGCTTCACCCGGGAGGATGCAGTAGATGGCTGAGCAGGACGAGCTGCCACCACCCGATGAGCTGATCCGATTGGACGGCCGGGTCGTCGTGGTCACCGGGGCTGGCGGTGGCATCGGCACCGGCATTGCCCGCCGACTCATCGCTGCGGGCGCCAGCGTCGTGGCACACACCCGATCCTCACCTGTCGAACACTTGGTCGGCTCTGATGGAACGCCCATCGCTTCGGTTCAGGCCGACCTGTCCGAGCACGACGGACCGCAGCAGGTGATCGATGCCGCGATCGAGCGATATGGCCGCCTCGATGGACTGGTGAACAATGCCGCCATACAGCCGCTCGTCCATTTTGCCGCCCTGAGCGACGACGACTGGTCCGAGATGATCGACGTGAACCTGACAGCCGCACACCGGCTGACGCAGTCTGCGGCCGCCGCCATGCGCGAGGGGGGCTCTGGTGGGTCGATCGTCCATATCGCCTCGATCGAGGCGCACCAGCCGACCGATCTGCACGGCCACTACGCAATCGCCAAGGCCGGACTGCTGATGCACGCTCGGGCAGCCGCAGGTGCCTACGGGCCCGACGGGATCCGCGTCAACAGCATCTCGCCGGGCCTCATCGACCGGCCGGGCCTCGCACAGGACTGGCCCGAAGGCATAACTCGCTGGCACGCAGCCGCACCGCTGGGCCGGCTGGGCACTGCCGCGGATGTCGGCGATGCGTGCGTGTTCTTGTGCTCGGAACTGGCGCGGTGGATCACCGGCGTCGATCTCACTGTGGACGGCGGGGTGCTCACCCGGCCGACGTGGTGACGCTGCCGGAGGTCGTTCAGCGCGCCGGCGGCGCGTAGATCAGCCCGCCTTCGGTCCAGCGCGCATTCGGCGTGCCGGCCCGCTGCAAACCGACGGGCGCGAGGTTGCGCGTGTAGATCTCGTCGTAGTTCCCGACCTGGCGGACCACCTGGTAGAACGCGTCGGGCTCGAGGCCCATCTTGGTCTGCAGCTCGCCTTCGCCGCCGAGCAGCCGGACTGCTTCGGCGTCGAGTTCGCCGCTTCCCAGCAGATCCTCGACGTTGGCCGACGTGATGCCCTTGTCGTCGAAGATGATCGTGGCGTAGATCGTCCAGTTGACGATGTCGCCGAAGGTCGACTGGTTCGGCAGGTACGCCGGGGCCAGCGGCTCCTTGGAGAACGGCGCCGCCGGGAAGATCACCCATTCCTGGTCGCCCTCCTGCTTGGCCTTGCGGCCCACGAGGCCCGAGCCGTCGGTGGTCATCAGATCGCAGACGCCGTTGATGAAGCTGTCGGTGATG
>JAPOPC010000004.1 GCA_026713105.1 Acidimicrobiaceae bacterium | reverse complement strand
CCGACGGCGACGGCAAGATCCAGTACTCCGAATACCAGACTGCGCTGGCGGACTACCTGGGCGGCTCGCTGACTATCGGGGACCTCATGGCAGTCAGAGCCGCCTGGGTCAAAGACGCCCGCTGAACGAGGTCAGCCGCCAAGATCGAAATTGTGTTGCGTGGCTGGATGCATCGCAATGATCCGGTGGCGCACCTGTGTGACGCAGGCCACAGGCCAGGGCACCGTCAACACCGGCCCCTGCCTGCCGTTGTCGTCTCTGCCGTTCGCAAACCGTGCTCCCCTGATCGATGCCGGTCGGTAACCTCGACGTATGGGCGCGCCGACCATTGCAGACGCTCGACGTGCGGCCGACGAGATTGTTGGTGCCGGTGTCGGCACGGTCCTGCTGTTCGGGTCCCTCGCACGCGGCGAAGCGAAGCCCGACAGCGACATCGACCTGGTTGCCATTTACGACGACCTGGTCGACTACAGCGAGCGCACCAAGCGGCGGTGCGCCCTTGAGGCCCGGGCGCGGGCAGCGACGGGCTGCAACGTTGACGTGATGGTCACCGACGCCCCTGAGTGGGCGATTCGCACCGCCAAAGTGCCCTGCTCGCTCGAAACACGCATCGCGGACCACGCAATTCGACTCGCCGATGCGGCAGACCATGCGCGAATCCGCTGGGACAAGGAGATCGGCTTGCCCGACAACCCGACCGCTGAAATGCAGAACAGCTTCGTCAATTTCGCCGGCGCTGTCTCGGACCTGACAGAACATCTCCAACCCAACGACCGCGAGACCCGCGCTGCGGCGTCATCGAACCTGGCCGAGCTGTCGGCGCGTGAGGACCGCCGTTTCGGTCACGCCTGCCGTGGCGCGCACCTCGTCGTGGAGACTGCAGCCAAGCTCGCCCACGTCTTGTCCTTGGGCACCGCTCCCCCCCGCCGCCACAAGATCCTCGAGCTTCTCCAAGATCAGCCTGCTTGGGTACGGGACGCGTTCATCGAACGAGGCCCAGACATCGACTTCGCCGAATTTGACAACTGGCATCAAGGGGCCGAGTACCGCGATGCCCGTCCCGTGAAGCGCTACAACGACACGTACCTTCGCCGCCACGTCGCCTACGCCAACCGGATCGCTGCCTTTGCAGGCGAAGTGTCCCGGGGACGCGGCTTCGACGAAGCTGAGCTCCGGATCTTCGATCTGGACCTGCAAGACAACGTGGACGCCCTCGACGGCCCAGCGGATGTACGCCTGCCGGGCAACGTCTTCGAAGACATGCCTGCCGACGTAGGTCGGGAATGTCTCGTGCCGGATCCGCGTGTTCCAGACGTGCTCCGCGCCGAAGGCCACCGCAGCCGATTCCATCGGCAGGGCGATGCGATAGTGGAAGCGCGCCGCCGGGTCGGCCAGCCGGTAACGCAATCGGCCGGTGCGCGACTCGCCGTAGTCCAGGTCCGAAGTCAGAAATGTGTTAGTAGACCAATGTGTTGGACTACTAACACGTTGGTCAGCGATGCATGGCATTCTGCCGCTCAACGCCGCCACAGCCCGCACGCTCGCGCGCACAGCAGGCCTCTGTCGATGCGTCATCCAGTCTGCTGCCACAGCCTGCGAGCTTCGAGCCACAGCAGGATCGGCAGTGCAGTGTCGATGAGGTGCCAGATCGTCGGGTTGTCGGTGCCCGAAGCCATCGCCGCGAACCAGTTGGGCACGAACGCGATCGTCACCGCCGCGGCGAAGATGCGCATCGCACGGTCGCCGCGATGGTTCTGGTTCGGCCATCGCCACAGCGACAGGATCGTCACCGCGAGCGCTGCGGCCATGAACCAGTCGAGCACCAGCCACACATCGGGATTCGAGGGCTCCTCGGGGCTGTCGCCAGGTCCGTAGAACGGCCAGACGCAGAAGTGGATCACCACCGCGGCGGCGACCAGTTTCAGATAGACGGCTGCGAGCTTGCGCATCCCGTCAGGCTATGGGCCGTTCACAACGTGTCAGGCGTGTTCGATGACGCCGCACGCGACTCGACCGCCAGCGCCCGCTTCAGCGCCGTAGCTGTCGGGCAGGGCGTGAACGATGAACGCTGACCCGTCCGCGTCGAACAGCGACGTGTCGGCATCGGGGTTGAGTGTGATGCGGTCGGTGAAGAAGTCGGCTGCGGCGGTGCCGTTCGCTGCGGCGTGCAGGTTGGGGAGATCACCGGCGTGCATCGGTGCGGCGTGCAGGAAGCCGTGACTGTGACCGTTGGGTGCGAAGTGGTCGCCTGCCGCAGCGAAGTCCGGTGTGCATGTCCCGATGGTGTGTATATGGAATCCGTGCGAACCTGGCGTCAGCCCTTCAAGGTGAGCAGAGACCAGCACCCCGTTGGGGCCTTCCTCCAACGTGACGATGCCCACCCGAGCGCCGTCCGGGGCGACCATGTCCGCGGTGGCAGTCGCTGAGAACGCGTAATCGTCGTCGCTGCCGCACGCAGCGAGCAACAGCGCCGCAAGCAGGACCGTCGTGGTGATGCGCTGCATGGCCGCAACCGTACTGGCCCCCGCCCTGTCTCAGGCCGGAAACGGCTGATCAGATGAGGCCCATGTGGCACAGGTACATTCACCTGCGACAGCACACGGACAGTGCTCAAGGGCGAGCACTGTCTGCGCAGGGGAGGAACACGTGACCAGGCGAATGGCGAGACGCCGGTGACCGCAGTTGCCGCAGATGACGGTACGGGGGGTGCCGGTCACGTCGGGAACGAGACGTCCGTCGCTAGCGCGTCTTGTGCGGAGCCAGTCTGCGAATGTCTACTGGGCCGATGAAGACGCGACGAGGCCTCGCAGGTGTGACAGCGCTGTTGCTGGCGGCAGCCCTGCTGGCACAGCCTGCCGCCGCGCAGCACTCGGGCGGGCCGGTGCTCGCCGGCAAGGACCGCTGGATGGAGAACGCGGACATCGGCCTGCCTGCACTGTTCAGCGCCGTGTCCGCAGGATTCGACCATTCGTGCGGGCTGCTCGTCGGGGGCGAGGTCGTCTGCTGGGGCGCTGACTACCGCGGGCAGCGCGATGTGCCGGACGGCTCGTTCACCGCAGTGTCGGCCGGTTTCGGCTATTCGTGCGGGCTGCTCGTCGGGGGCGAGGTCGTCTGCTGGGGCGCTGACAGCCTCGGGCGGCTGGATGTGCCGGTCGGCTCGTTCACTGCCGTCGCTGCAGGCGATTTCCATGCGTGTGGTGTGCGCATCAGCGGCGAAGTCGTCTGCTGGGGCGAAGACGCCGGGCAGCTTGGTGCACCAGCGGGTTCGTTCACGGCCGTCGCTGTCGGAAATTTTCATTCGTGTGGTGTGCGCACCAGCGGCGAAGTCGTCTGCTGGAGCGACGACGAACTCTGGCAGCTTGCTGCACCAACGGGTTCGTTCACTGCCGTCGTTGCCGGCATTTTCCATTCGTGTGGTGTGCGCACTAGTGGCGAGATTGCATGCTGGGCCGCTGGCTATGACGGGGAGCTGGATGTGCCGGACGGCTCGTTCACCGCAGTGTCCGCCGGTTGGGACTATTCGTGCGGGCTGCGTGCTGGGGGCGAGGTCGTCTGCTGGGGGGTCTGGGAGGATGCAGAGCCATACGTGCCGAGGGGATTGTTCACCGCTGTTTCCTCTGACTCCTGGCAATCATGTGGTGTGCGCATCAGTGGTGAGGTTGACTGCTGGGGCGCCGGATATGACGGGCAGCTTGATGCGCCGGACGGTTCGTTGAGCGCAATGGCCGCCGGCGACAGCCATGCGTGTGGCGTGCGCGTCAGTGGCGAAGTTGTCTGCTGGGGCGACAACGACGACGGGCAGCTCGACGCGCCGGAGGGTTCGTTGAGTGCTGTGGCCGTCGGCTCCCGCCATTCGTGCGGTGTGCGCGTCAGCGGTGAGGTCGTCTGCTGGGGCTACAACCGCTACGGGCAGCTCGACGCGCCGGAGGGCGCATTCACCGCGGTGACCGCTGCCGGTTTCCATTCGTGCGGGCTGCGCACCAACGGCGAGATCGCCTGTTGGGGTGGTCACTGGGACGGCCGGCTCGACGCGCCGGAGGGACAGTTCGCCGCCGTGGCCGCCGGCGACGATCATTCGTGTGCGGTGCGAGTCAGCGGTGAGGTCGTCTGCTGGGGCGACAACGACGCCGGGCAGCTCGACGCGCCGGAGGGTTCGTTCAGCGCCGTGGCCGCCGGCTATTCCCATTCGTGCGGGCTTCGTCCCAGCGGCGAGATTGTCTGCTGGGGCTCCAACTTCTCCGGGCAGCTGGACGCGCCGGAGGGTTCGTTCAGTGCTGTGGTCGCCGGCTATTCCCATTCGTGCGGGCTTCGTCCCAGCGGCGAGATTGTCTGCTGGGGTGACAACAACGCCGGGCAGCGCGACGCACCTACAGGTCGGTTCACCGCAGTCGCTGCCGGCGACCACTACTCGTGTGGGCTGCATCTCGGCGGCAGAGCTGTCTGCTGGGGCTACTGGCAGTCGGACCCAAGGATCGGGGCCAGACCGTAGAAAGCGGTGATTATCGGGACGGCCACAGCCATGGCGGCCGGTCGTGGGGGTGCTAGGGGCCGAGGG
>JAPOPC010000005.1 GCA_026713105.1 Acidimicrobiaceae bacterium | reverse complement strand
CCGCCGCGGCCAACCACACCGCCAAACCCGCCAACAGCCGACCCCGAACCAGAACCAGAACCATCACGCCACATAACAAACGTTTAGCAGCCCCGACCCCACGCCGACGTCTCCTCAACGCCGAAACAGCCACCCCAAAGAAGAACCCGACACCTCCCCTGCAAGAAACCGCGCGGACAGGCGACGCTGCCCTCGACCGATTTCGCTCACGCCATCGGAGGGCTCAGCAAAACCACAGGTCAAAACGCTGCCGCTGCCGGCAGCCAGCCGGGCGTTTGCGCAGGTCAGCGCCTATCCGCCAACACTCCAAGCCGGCCGCAAGAAATCAGCACAACACCCTGCCCGGCCAGAGGCAGCCGCCGGTCACACCGCCCACAGGTACGAGATCGGCAGCGCGAACAGCCGGGAACCCAGACGCAGCGGCTGCTCGCCGGCATAGAGCACGACACCGGCTTCGAACCGGTCGCCGACGGTGTCGCGGAACCACCCCAGCGTCGCCGCTTTGCGATTGTTGGCACGCATTGCGGCGGTGACTTCGAAGCAGACGAGCCGGCCGTTGCTGCGCCGCACGACGAGATCTACTTCGCGCTGACGCCGGTCTCGGAAGTGATGCAGCGTCGCGCCCGCGCCCATGAAGGACAGCTGCTTGCGAATCTCGTTCGCCACGAACGTCTCGTGAAGCGGCCCGCGAAGCGGCTCAGCAGGATCGCCGAGCGAGTCGGGGGTCGCGCCCAGCAGCGCAGCGGCGAGACCCGAGTCGGCCATGTGCAGCTTCGGCTTTTGCTTCACGCGTGTCGTTGCGCTTGTCGACCACGCCGACAGCGACACTGTCAGATACACCATCTCCAAGTAGGCGATGTAGTCGGCGGTGGATTGCGAACTGCCGAACGACGTATCGCGATGCACGTCTGAGATCACCAGCTCGCCTGAGGTGCGCGCTGCCAGCGCCTCAGCGATGCGCGGCAGCTCGGCGGTGCGGCGTGCGCCGGAGAACTCTCGGATATCACGCGCCACGATCGTCGCGAGCAGCGAACGCAGGAACAACGCACGCTCCGAGCCGGCCAGCCGCTGCGCCTCCGGATAACCGCCGGCGCAGATCCGCTCCGCATAGCGCCGACGCGAGACGGGCGAGCCGCTCATGCTCAGCAACTGCTCGCACCTCGCCGCCGCATCGCCCTGTCCCCGTCGGTCCATAAGCCAGGCCAGCAGACCGGGCGAGTCTGCGCCGATGGCTTCGGCTTCGGAGTACGGCGCCAGCTCGACGACGCCCATGCGCCCCGCCAGCGATTCGCTCAGACGCGGCACGGTCAGGAGATTGGTCGACCCTGTGAGCAGAAACGAACCCGGCGCCGGGTCAGCGTCGACCACCAGTTTGACGGCACGCAACAGGTCGTCGCCGCCGCGCTGCACCTCGTCGATGACGATCGGCCGGGGTCGGTCGCGGACGAACCCGACGGGATCGTCGAGCGCACCTTGGAGTGTGTCGGGGTTGTCGAGGCTCAGCAGCACACCGCTGTCGACCACCTGCCGCGCCAAGGTCGTCTTGCCCGATTGGCGCGGCCCCAGCAGTGCCACTACCCGAAATGTGTTCAGATGTGTTCGCAGGACCGGCTCGATGCGCCGCTCGATGATCGTCGCTTCATCCATCACCACCACCCCCTTGAACCGGTCGCCGCTTCGACACCGGCCCCAGCAGGCGCCCGACGATCGCTGCGGGCATCGAAGCGGAGCGAAGCTGTCTCGATTCTGACCGCTGGAACATGCTACTGAGTATTTTGCCGCATCACTGTCAATGTATTCGCCACCTATCTAGTGATGATTATGCCGCGCTCGAACCGATCGTTTTGCCGAACTGCCCGCCAAGCCTCACGGCGGTGCGGGGAGGCCGGATCTCCCGCTCACGTTGGGTCGTGCGCAGGCTGATGTCCAACCGGCCGATCACGGCACCCAGCAGTGCGTCCTATTCGGGCAGGGTGATGGCGGCGGTGATGCGTTCGCCCGTGGCGGCTGACCTCGTTCAGCGGGCGTCTTTGACCCAGGCGGCTCTGACTGCCATGAGGTCCCCGATAGTCAGCGAGCCGCCCAGGTAGTCCGCCAGCGCAGTCTGGTATTCGGAGTACTGGATCTTGCCGTCGCCGTCGG
>JAPOPC010000006.1 GCA_026713105.1 Acidimicrobiaceae bacterium | reverse complement strand
GGGACTCGCCCGAGGCGAGAATCACCGTGGAAATGCTGCCCTCATCAGCAGCGAAGCGCTCTGCGAGCGCTACCGCAGTGTTGTAGCGGTGGGAACCGGCGAACTCACGCGAATCGGGGACATTGTCGCCGTTCGTGTCAAACGGCACCCGCGCCCGAGCTAGACCCACCGTGCTCGCAGCGAAACAAGTCTCGCCGTCAGCGGTGCTGCAGCGGCCGGTCACCAGCTGCGCTGCCTTGACCGCTGTGCCATAGCGAGTCTTGCCCGCCAGCCGAGTCACCCCCACCCCGAGGCCCTCGATCGCCGTCTCGACATCCGCGCTGAGCGCCGCTGTACCGCCCATCACCACCACATGAGAAATACCCGCATCGTCCAGATACGAAGCCACATTCGTAGGCAGCGCATCAGGTGCGGACAGCAGCACCGGATGGACTCCACGCGCAGCGAACGGTCCCGCCTCCAACGCGTCGGCGAACACCTCTGCGCTGGCGACTATCGCGGTGCGCCCCAAACCCCGCAGCACCCCCGGCGTCACCTCACCGGCTGAAGCGACGCTTGTCGCGTACCGGCCCTCGAATTCCTCATTCCTCACATTTCCGGTCACAATATCCACGGTTGGGCAGGCTGGCGTCAATCGGCTCAGCGAAGCAAGGAACTCGGGGACCCAGATGTCGTCAGCCGAAGTCTCAGGGGCTCGATCTGTCCGACTGTCAACACTCATGATGTTGGGGCTCTGGCGTCGCGGCGGGTCTGACCCAACTGTCAACTGGCCCGTGGTGCCTTCAGGTTGATCTGTCGGCTCGTCGTCGACGTCGGGGGTAGGCCTCGGGTGTGGTCGCCTCTGTGTTGCGTCATGGTCGCCTGGTGGGGTGTGGGCGTCAGCGGGCAGCCGACGCCCACCCCGGCACTCCTCGCCGCGCAGGCGCCGTGACGGTGTGATGGCAAGTCCATTCCGCTTCGAGCGCCGCTGACAGCTTCGGTATCGTGGACCCATGGCTGTTCCGAATCTCGCGGCTGCACGCCGCGCTGCGGATGAGCTGGTCAGCGCCGGTGTGGGCACCGTGCTGCTGTTCGGGTCCCTTGCCAGAGGCGACACCGCGACTCCCGGCGACATCGACCTGGTCGCGATCTACGACGATCTAGGCGATTACCGCCGACGGGCGCAGTGTCGGGCCGAGCTGCAGCGGCGAGCGCAGGCGGTGTCAGGCTGTCGGGTCGATGTGATCGTGACCGACGCCCCGGAGTGGGCGACGCGCACCACCAGCGTGCGGTGCTCGACCGAGGCGCTCATCGCCAAGGACGCGATCACTCTCGCCTACACCGACCAGCACGGCGACATCGATTGGGACAAGGACATCGGAATGCCCGCAACGCCCACCGCAGAGCTGCAGGAACGATTCGCCGACCTCGCCCGAGCGGTTTCCCATCTGAGGGCGCATCTGGTCCCCGGGGGGGAGGAAGCCGACGCGGCAGCACGCGGCGACCTGAGCGAGCACACCGCACAGGAGCTGGACCGCTTCGCGCAGGCGTGCTCGGCAGCGCACATGGTCTTCGAGTCGTCGGCCAAGATCACGCTCATCCTCACCACCGACACCCCGCCGCCGAGCGAGCATCACATTCCTGAATTGCTGGCGACCCAGCCGCAATGGGTCAACGACGCGTTCGACGCCGCCGCCCGCGACATCGACCTCATCGAACTCTCCCAATGGCACCAAGCCGAGCACTACTCCGGCCGCTGGCCACGCGGCGAATTCGACGACACCTATCTGCGCCGTCATGTGTCGGCGGCGATCAGCATCGCCGCGTTTAGCGCAGATCAGTGCCGCCACCTCGAACTCGACACCGACCTGATTCGCCGCTTCGATGGGCGGCTGGGCAACTGCCAAGCAGCGCTCGCGGGTCCGCTGCGCATCCAACCTGAACCGCCCGCACGGTCACAGTGGCCGAGGCGACACGGCCGCGGACTTTGAACAAGGCGACATCGCCGCCGTCGCTGCGGCCATGGGCGGCGAGCGACGACCAGGCGGGCTCGGGTGACGTTCTGAGCGAACCACGACGACGGCTTCGCAGTCACCGAGGCCTCGAGGCCCGCTGCGACGGCTTCGCCGTCGAAGAGCTGCGCATCGCCAACCTGGCGCGCAGCCCCAGGCCGGCAGGCACAATCGCCCAGCAAGGCTGGGCACAGCTCGCAACCCGGTCCCAACACCAAGCTCCAAAAGCCGGGCCGGCATTCAAGCGAGTCCGCCACCGCCACACCTCACAAGGGCAACCGCGACTCCCGACGACCGCGGACGCCCGTAGATCCAGGCCCGAACCTCGTCGCTGCGCCAACGCACGCCTCGCGCACTGATCCCCAACGGCTCAGGGAACTCGCCTTGGCGCATCGCCCGCCACAGCGAGCACCTCGACCGCCCGCACAGCCGCTCCACCGCCGCTCGGCACAGCAGCAACGGGACCTGCGGTCGCGAATCGCGTTTCATGGCCGAGACAGTCCCAACAGCAGCACGACTTCGCACGACTTCGCACGACTTTTGGCCACGCATGGCGTGCAGGGCCTGCGACGGACCTGTCGCAGGCATGCCGTGCGGGCTGTCGCAGGTGTCGCACACGGTTGTCGCAGTACCGGACACACGCTTGCACTGAAAGTGCGATACCTGTTCTGCTGTTGGACAGTGTGCTGAATTCAGGTGCGTAGGCTGACTGGATGGCGAGGCGAAGACCTGTCCCTGCGCGACGCGACCAGGCCGCGTCCCAAGCGCCGCCACAAGCGGCCCCGCACAGGCCCGCCCCGCCGACCCGCCCCCCAAGTGTCCGCCCACAACACCCCGACAGCTACGCCGAGACGCTCGAGTCTGCGTTCGCCCGACTCGACGCCCCCCGACCGCCGGTGGGGACCCCCTCGGGCTATGACGCCGAGGACCAGCGGCGCCAGCTGGCTGGTGCGGAGTCCGAGAGGAACCTGGCGCGCCGCGCTGAGCTGTGCGCGACGATCGCGCAGCGGCGCGGCTACCTGCGCGAGCTCGAGGTCGAGGTGGGTCAGGCACGCCGCGAATGGCTCGTCGCTGTCGAGGCCGCCAAGACCGCCGGCATCACCTACGCCGAGTCCGCCCGGCTCAGCGGAGTCAACCGCAGCGCCATCACCCAAGCGTTGCGCGCCTGGCGCACCAGCACCACGCAGCCCCGCTGACACCCTCACCGCCAGCAGGCAATTCTGCTGGCCGCCACCGGGCGGTTCAACTGACCGCCACCGGACATATCCCACCGGCCAATGACACACACGTCGGTCGGTCACGCGCAAAGCCCCGGTTCGATCCGTGGTCTGCGCCGAATGGCTCGCACGGCACGCTTGTTAAGACTGCTGTGCATCCGACGCACAGCAGCAGCACCTTTAGTGCAAGCGTGTGTCCGGTGCTGCGACAACCGCGTGCGACACCTGCGACAGCTCGCATCACATGCCTGCGACGCTTCTGTCGCGGGCCCTGCACCGCCGTGCGCGGCCAAAAGTCGTGCGGAGTCGCATGGTGTCGTGCGGTGTCGTGCTGCTGTTGGGACTGTGTCGGCCATGAAACGCGATTCGCGACCGCAGGCCCCGTTGCTGTTGTCCAGAGCGGAGGTGGAGCGGTGGTGCGGGTTGTCGAGGAGGTCGCTGTACCGGGCGATGCGCCAAGGCGAGTTCCCCGTGCCGTTGCGGATCGGTGCTCGGGCGGTGCGGTGGCGAAGCGACGAGATCGCGTCCTGGATCGAGGGACGCCCTAGAGCGTCGGGCGTCGTGGACGGCGCGGCATGACCAGGATCCCGCGGCGAGAGCGCCGGGCTATGTGCCGGGGCTGCTGGGCGGCGCTGTCGTTCGGCGGTTCTGGTCGGCGAGGTCGGCTCGAAGGGTGCGGCAGATCTCTCGTGCGATGAAGCGCTTGAGGCAGCGGATGGCTTCTATTAGGTCTTGCCTTCGGTCACGCGGCGGTCGAGGTAGCTGCGGGTTAATTCGCAGCAGCGGAGCCGGGCGAGGACGATCATGTGCAGGGCTTGGTTGGCTACGCGGTTGCCTGAGAAGTTGAGTCGGTGACGGCTGGTGCGTCCGCTGGAGGCGGGGACCGGCGCGGCGGTGCACGGGTGAGCGAACGACCCTTCGGAGCTGAGCCGGTCGATGCTCTCGCCGGCGGCGACGAGCAGGGCCGCGGTGTGGTGGGTGCCGCACCCCAGACGCGACACCGTTGCAGGCGCTGCGACGGAGACCATCTTTTCGAGGCCGCGTTCGAGGTCGGCGGCTTGTGCGCCGAGTTGGGCGATGCGTTGCGCGAGGCTGGCAAGGGCGGCTTGGGCGGGATCGGCGAGACGGTCGGTGTTGGGTCGCAGCCGCGCACACACAGCGGCTTTGCCCTCGAGGGTGCGGCGGGTGTCGAGCTGGGCGCGCAGCGCTGCGGGGACGGTGACCAACAGGTCGCCAAGCTGGCACAGCGCTGCGTGCCGTGACGGCGCTGTTGGGGGCGACGCTGAGCTGACGGATCGACTCGACGATGCCGGCGGTGTCGGTGGCGGCTGCGGTCGTTTCGTCCGAGAGCACCTTGCGAGCGGCGGCCTCGGCGTCGATGGCGTCGCCGTTGCCTCGGCGGGCGCGAACGTGCCGGTGCGGCTGATTGACCTCGATCACCGCGCAGCCCTGCTCAGTCAGCGAGCGGGCCAGGGCCGCCCCGTAGGACCCGGTCGACTCCACGCCGACCGCGGCGCGACCGGGCCGAATGACGCGAGCTACCTGTATGTGGAGTCATAGCCCGCAGGCGTCGCCGGGAACGACTCGGTGCCCAGCACACGGCCGAGCGGGCCCAAGGCGGCGGCTACGTGGAAGTCAACCCCGCCGATCACCGCCCGTGGTGGGTCTAGCATGCTGAAGTCGTTCATTTCGCAGCGGCTCGCGCGCCGGGACGCGACGGACATAACAGTGATGGGGCATCAGCCAGCACAGGCTCCTATGAGGTCACGTCGCTCGTTCCGGACTGGGGGCAGCTGACGAGTCCAAAAGGCGAACCTGGATGTCGACGAGTCCAAGGCCAAGTACTCGGATAACACGGTGCCGGTTTCGCGGGGAGTCAGACGCCGACGGCCCGCTCCCCGCACACATCTTCATTGTTTCGTGGAGGCGGATTGTTGGATTCTGCTGTCATGGCCCGTGACGAGGTTCTATGGCACCGAGGGGATATCCGGCGGAGTGTGATCGATCTGGTCGAGGCGGGCCGGCCGATGGCTGCGGTTCTTCGCTGAACTGCCTCCACGACGAGCGTGCAATCAGCGCCGAGGAGCGCCCGAATGGGATGGCGTCACCACTCCGGCGAGCGCAGACAGCTTGGCCGCGTTCCGAAATTCGACATTTGGCGGTTCATGCTCCTCGCGGCGGGTGGCTACGGGGCGCATTGGCGCTGGACAATTGAATTACGTACACGTCCCCCGCTGAATGGACCTCCGACGAGTGCCTGGTGAGCGTAGGCAGTCCAGCATCCGCGCTTACCCGATCAACGCGTCATACCTTCGCGCGGGGGTGCGACGCGGTGTCGTAGCTCCTGTCAGAAGGGTGCTCACCAGTGAGCAATGCGCGAAGGACGCTCCCGCCGGGTAGCCCCGCACCTAGTCGAGGCAAGTATGTGGCCGTTGGGCCGCGTGGCGGTAGGGCCGATCAGACCGCGACGATGAGACGTCGAGGCGACAATTTGCCGCCGACGGACCGGTCCGGTCAGGAATGGAGGCGAGCCTGAAGTGCTGACCCGATGCAGTGGGGAGCGCACGGTGGAGGGGTGCCGCGGCTCGGTCGGCGCCACGTCGAGTCTGTGGTGGACCGATGAGCGGGCAAGGCTCTATGAGTGGTTGCAGAAGACTGCGCCTGAGTTGGCGACGGTTTATGTGGGTGGTCTTCGTGTCCTGATGGATGAGGAGCTGCCTGGCCGCGTCCACTTCGCCGCTCACGCGATGCGGGAGATAGCGAACCGCCTGAGGGATGTGCTCACTGGAACCGATGCCAAGCGGCCGCAGTATGAGCACCTGCTAGCCCTGATTATTCATGAGAATGCCGCGAGTCGTGTTTTGGGCATTCCGGTTGGCCTGATTTGTCGTTTCGGGGTGTTGGGGCTGCAGGCGGCAGCGTCGTGGGGGTGTCGCTGGTCCCGGTTTCGGTGTTCGTGCGG
>JAPOPC010000049.1 GCA_026713105.1 Acidimicrobiaceae bacterium | reverse complement strand
GGGGCTGAGAATCGCGGCGCGTGTGGGAGAACACACCGCACGTAACTAAAACCTGACCTGATAGGTAGGATTTAGGTCCTGAGTCTGGTCTGATGACTGGGCGCTCCCGAATGCGACGACTTGGGAGGCCTCTGATGCCCTCGTTCCGCGAACTGCTGACAGCCACAAAGCGCGAGATCACCGAGATCGACACCGCCACAGCGGCGCAGTGGATCGCGGACCGCGAGCCCGTCGTGCTCGACGTGCGCGAGCCCGACGAGTACGAGCAGGGTGCCCTCGCCGACGCGATTCACATTCCACGCGGGCACCTCGAGGCTCAGATCGAGAACCGGCTGCCCGACCACGATGCGGAGATCATCATCTATTGCGCTGGCGGCGTGCGTTCAGCGTTCGCTGCGAAGACCCTTGCGGAGCTGGGCTATCCCAACTCCGTCTCCATGGATGGCGGTTTCGGCCGCTGGAAGGACGAGGGCCGCCCATGGTCGACGCCCGCCTCGCTTGGTGCCGAGCAGCGAAACCGGTACCAGCGTCACTTGCTGCTGCCCGAAGTGGGCGAGGCCGGGCAGCTCAAGCTGCTTGACGCCAAGGTGCTCATGCTCGGCGCAGGCGGCCTCGGCTCGCCCGCCGCGCTGTATCTGGCTGCCGCCGGAGTCGGCACCCTCGGCATCATCGACATGGACGTGGTGGACGAGTCCAACCTGCAGCGCCAGATTCTCCACAACGTCGATCGGGTGGGCGACCGCAAGGTGGACTCCGCCAAGAAGACGCTCACGGCGCTGAATCCCGATGTCAACGTGGTCACCTACGACACGCGGCTCGGCGCCGACAATGTGCTCGAGATTCTCTCGGGCTGGGATGTAATCGTGGACGGCGCCGACAACTTCCCGAGCCGCTACCTGCTCAACGATGCATCGGTGAAGCTGGGCATTCCCGTGGTACACGGCTCGATCTTCCGCTTCGAGGGTCAGGTCACTGTGTTCGACCCGAAGAATGGCCCGACCTACCGCGACTACCTGCCCGAGCCCCCGCCGGCTGAGCTGGCACCGTCGTGCGCCGAGGCCGGCGTGCTGGGCGTGCTGCCGGGAATCGTGGGCTCGATCCAGGCGCTCGAGACCATCAAGCTGATTCTCGGCTCCGGCGATTCGCTGTCGGGCCGCATCGTCGCCTTCGACTCGCTCGAGATGACCTTCCGCGAATTCCGGTTGCGGCCCGACCCCGCCAACGAGGTCACCTTCGCCAATCGCGAGCGCATCACCGTCAGCGAGCTGGACGGCCTCTGCAGCCCCACGCTGAGCTGACCCCAAGGGCTGTGCCTCGGGTCCGCGCGGCTCGTGGGCCCAATCGCACCAAGACACCGAATCAGAGCGGAAAGCGCTGGGCGCCGCGACGACAGTGAGGCCGAGGGGCACCGGTACGCTGCGGATCCATGGCCCAGAAGCGCTTCGTCGTGATCGGCGGTGGCCCGGCGGGCCACTCCGCAGCCACCTACGCGGCGCGCTACGGCGCCGACGTCACGCTTATCGAGCGCGACATCGTGGGCGGTTCCGCGCACCTTCGAGACTGCGTGCCGTCCAAGACCATGATCGCAACCGGCTCGGCGCTCAGCTTTGCTGGCCATCTCGACGATCTGGGGCTCGCCAACGTGTTCACGTCGGTCGACACCCCGCACCTTCGCCAGCGCATCGGCGATATCGAGGACCGCCTCGCGGAGGTCGCCCGGCAGATGCTGGTCAGCCAGGGCGTGCGCATCCTGTCGGGTTCGGGCCGCTTGCTGGGGCCCAACGAGGTCTGTGCCGACACCGCGGACGGCGCGATCGAGCTGTCGGCCGACGTCGTGGTGCTGTCGACCGGCAGCCGCCCCCGCATCCCCGAATGGGCGCCGATCGACGGGGAGCGGATTCTCACCACCCGCGACGCGTACCCGCCCGCCGAGCTTCCAGAGCATCTCGTCGTCGTGGGTTCGGGGGTGACCGGCGTGGAGTTCGTCCACATGTTCACCTCGCTGGGCTCGCAAGTCACGCTGATCGTGAGTCGTCAGCAGGTGCTGCCGCACAAGGACCCCGAAGCCGCTGCAGTGCTGGAGCAGACCTTCAGCGACCTCGGCGTGGCCATGCTCAAAGGGGCGCGTGCGGTGAGCATCGAGCGCGAGGGCGACGCAGTCGAAGTCGTCTGCAGCGATGGGCGGACTGTGCAGGCGTCGCATGCGCTGATTGCGATCGGATCGATCCCCAATAGCGATGGCTTGGGCCTGGAGAACACCGACGTGCGCGTCGACGACGAGGGGTACGTCGAGGTCGACCACAACCTGTGCTCGTCGGTGCCCAGCATCTACGCGGCGGGCGACCTGTCGGGCAAGCTGCCGCTCTCGTCAGTCGCCGCCATGCAGGGCCGCAAGATCGTCGAGCACGCGGTGGGTCTGCACGAATCCCGCCCGCACCGCCATCTCGACTACGACAAGGCGGCATCGGCCATCTTCACCGAACCCGAGATCGCCGATGTCGGGCTCGCGGAAGCCGAGGCATTTGCCACGGGCCGCAAGATCCGCGTCACCAAGGTGCCCTTCGGCGCCAATGCCAAGGCACTGATCGAGGAGAATCCCCGCGGCTTCGTCAAGATCGTCTCGGACCCGCTGACCGGTCAGGTGTTGGGCGGCTCCATCGTGGGCCGCCACGCAGCTGAGCTGATCTCGGTGGTGGCTCTCGCCGTCAGCGCAAACCTGCGGGTCCAGGACATCGCCGAGAGCCTGTTCGTGTATCCGTCCCTGAGCGAGGCCCTCTCCGAGGCAGCTGAGTGAGCCACCGCAGTCGGCGCACTCGCCTCGTCCTTGTCGCGCTGGCAGTGCTGACCCTCATTGGGGCAGTCGCGACTGGTGCATCTGCATTTGTACTGTTGCAGCTCGGACGGATCGAGCGACACGAGTTGGCCGGCGTCCTGACCTCCGCTCCCCGCCAGCCCGTGACTGCGGCCGACGTGGTGATCGACCAGCCGACCTCGATCGCTGCGAATCCTGACAGCGAGACAGACGCGGGCGCTGACCGCAACAGCGAGGTCACCCGGGGGGACGGCATGACTTCGGTTGTCGACTCGAGTTCAGATGCGGACTCGCTTGACGCCGTCGACCTCTCCGCCGGTGAACCCGTTCTGCCGGGCGGCTCGACTGGGGAGAACTACCTGCTGGTCGGCACCGACAGCACCCTGGGACTCGCGCCCGACGATCCGCTGCGCAACGGCCACTCGGATTTCAGCCGGCTGGCGGACGTGATCATGGTGATTCGCCTGCGAGACGACGGCACGGTGGCGATGATGTCGATCCCGCGCGACCTGGCGGCGGAGATCGCGGGCACGAGCGATATTGCCGGAACCGGCGTCGTCGCCAAGATCAACAGCGCCTACAACCGCGACACCACCACGGCGGCGCGCGCTGCCCGTCTGATCGACACGGTCGAGAACAACCTCGGCATCACCCTGCAGCACTACGTCGAAGTCGACTTCCAAGCGTTCCTGCGGCTGGTCGATGCTGTCGGCGGCGTCACAATGAGCTTCGACCGGCCTCTGCGCGACCAGCTCAAGGAAGACGCCACTGATCCGGCGGACAGCCGCAGCGGGTTCTTCACCCCCGCAGGCACTCATCGCCTCGACGGCAGGCAGGCGCTCGCCTACGTCCGCAGTCGGCACCTCGAAGCCCAGTCGGGTGACGGATCCTGGCAGCGCTACGGCGCCTGGAACGATCTGGCCCGCAACGACCGCCAGCGGGCGTTCATGCGCATCGCGGCTGGGCAGGTTGCACCCGCCTTGTTTGCAAACCCGCTCAAGCTGCTCTCCGTGCTCGACATAGCGGCTGACCATGTGTCGGCGTCGGACACGCTGGGCATTGTGAGCGACGGCCGCAGACTCGCATCGGAGTTCTCCGGCATTGACTTCGACGCTGACGTTGAGGACTACAAGCTGAAGTTGGTGGACGTTCACGAACCCGTGAGGTGGTCGCTCGGGCTGGACCCCGGGCGCGCCGAGCACAACCAGCGCGTGCTGGACGTGTTCGGGGGCATCGGCTGGGACGACATCGTCGAGTCGCGCGTGAAAGTGCAGGTCACCGGCACCGGACGGCACCGGCTGGCAGCAGAGCTGGCTGAGATCGGCTTCGACGCGCAGGCTGCGGGGGAGCTACCAGAGGGCATTTCGGAACCGCCGGGACGCACGGTCGTCTACTTGGCCCCGGTGGGACGGCTTGCCGCGGGCCTGCTGGCCAGTCACCTGCTGCCTGTGCCAGAATTCGCCGGCTATGCCGAGCTCGACGCAACCACGGTGATCCTGCACATCGGCGACGAGCCGCCTCGCACTGACCCCGGTTACCGGAGGGTCGACGTGCCCGCCGCCGAACAGCTGGTGCCGTGAGCGCGGCATCGCCCCAGCACCGCATCCTCGTTGTCGGCGCCGGCTACGTCGGCCTCACGACGGCTGCGTGCTTCGCGCACCTCGGTCACGACGTCATCTGTGCCGACATCGACCGTGCCAAGGTGGCGTCGCTGTCGGCGGGTGTCGTGCCGATTCGCGAGGCCGAACTTGATCGACTCGTTGCTGAAGGCATCGCCGAGCGCCGCCTCCGCTTCGTGATCTCTGCCGAGACTGTCGCGGCCACGTGCGACTTCGCCTTCATCTGCGTGCCAACACCGCTGCGAGACGACGGTGAGACCGAGCTCAGCTACTTGCTGGCAGCGCTCGATTCAGTGGCATCCCGCCTGCAGCCCGGCTCCGTCGTGGTGACCAAGTCGACGGTGCCGGTGGGCACCGCTCCCAAGATCGCTGCGGCGCTGGGGCGAACCGATGTGGCGCTGGCGTCGAATCCCGAGTTTCTGCGAGAGGGGTCGGCAGTCCACGACTTCCTGGCACCTGACCGCATCGTCATCGGGGCCGACGACACCTCAGTGGCACGCCGGGTGGCGGCACTGTATGCCGGCGTGGAGGCACCGGTGATCCTCAGCGATCCGACATCGGCCGAGACGGTCAAGTACGCGGCAAACGCTTTCCTGGCCGCCAAGGTCTCATTCGTGAACGCCCTCGCTGCAGTCTGTGAAGCCGTCGGCGCCGACGTCGACACCGTTCTTGCTGGGGTTGGCACCGATCACCGGATCGGCTCGGCGTACCTGCAGCCTGGTCCCGGCTGGGGCGGTTCATGCCTGCCGAAGGACACCCGCGCGTTGGTATCGGTCGCCAATGACGCGGGATACGTCTTCGACTTGCTCGAGGGGGTCATCACGGTCAACGAGCAGCAGCTCGAGCGTGTGGCTGCCAAAGTCGCCCGCATCGTCACCGACCGACCAAGCGAGCTTTCCGATCCCAGCGCTGATGAGGTGGCGCAGCGCTCCTCTGACCTCGACGGAGTCACCGTGGCTGTGCTGGGCCTGACCTTCAAGGCCGGGACCGATGACCTGCGCGGCTCTCCGGCGCTGCGGGTTGCCGAGCGGCTCAGAGCTGACGGAGCGCTCCTCGTGGCGTACGACCCGGCGCTCGCCGATCTCGACGATCGTCCCGACATCGCCGCGCAATTGCCAGCGGCGCTCACCGTGCGCGGCTCGCCCTACGACGCCCTTGAGGATGCCGACGCGGCCGTCGTGCTCACCGAGTGGCCCGAGTTCGCCAACCTCGATTGGGGGCGGGCGGCGTCGGTGATGGCTGCAGCGCGCATCGTGGATGCACGCAACCTGCTGGATCCAACCAAGCTGCGCGCAGCGGGCTTCGTCTACGAAGGTCTCGGCCGGCGCTGAGCGCCAGAGCGAAAGGGCACCCGCGTCATAGCTGTGGGGCGGCAGGGAACTCTGCGACGTTGCGACCTGCTGGATCGCGGGAGCAGAGGGCCCTGCCGCCCCGCAGCGGAGGCACTTGCGCGGCGTACTCACTCATAGTCGCCAAGCGCCGGTAGCTTGTCGCCCCGTATGGCGAGATCAGCCGCTGCCAAGAAGGTTGCCAAAGCAGCGAGCGCTGGCGGAAGCGGTAGGAGCTTTCGCCCCCGGCGCGACATCCTGTTTCCAGCGGCGATGCTCCTCGTCGTCGCACTCGGCGTCGTGCTGATTTTGGTGGCCCGCAACGAACGCTCTGCGAATGCTCCCGCGGGCCCGCCGCGCTTGGGAGATCACTGGCACTCGCTCTACGCGATCTACGACTGCGACGAGTTCATCTTCGACCTGTACCCCAACGACGTCGATGACCAATCGGGCATCCATACACATGGTGACGGGCTCATCCACATTCATCCGTTCCACACGGGCGTGACAGGCCAGTTCGCCACTATGGGCGCGTTCATGCGTGAGATCGAGGTCGAGTTGACCGACTCGACGCTCGAGCTGCCCGACGGGACCATTCTCGACGAGTCCGACGACGCCTGTGCTTCACCGGATCCCGACAGCGACGACGCAGCTGTTGCCGAGCCGGGAGCGGAGCTGCGCATCATGCGCTGGGAGACTCTCCAGGCCGAGAAGGCGCTGGCATTCACCGATGATCTGAGCGACGTGCGCTTCCTGGGCGACGGCCAGATCTTCGTGTTCGCCTTCGTCCACCCGAGCGTCGACAACGCTGACATTCCACGACCCGACGACGCCTTCCTACGCGCCTATCTGAATTTGCCTCCGGAAGATCAACCGTTGATCGACGACTCGAACGAAGAGGGACCGATTCTCGACGGGGGCGAGAACGAGCCAGCCGAGGGCGATCTTCCCGAAACGTCTGAGCCCGCCGAACTCCCCGAGCCGGCCGAACCCCCCGAGCCGGCCGAACCCCCCGAACCTGCTGCCGAAGAGAACTCGATGGGCAACAAACAGTCGAGCGCTGCATCCTGAGTCTCCGGCACGGGGATCTGCAGATGAAGGCGATCCTGCTGCTGGGCGGATTCGGCACCCGGCTGCGTCCGCTGACCAACGACACCCCCAAGCAGATGCTGCCTGTGTGCGGGCGTCCGATGATCGAGTGGGTCTGCGAGCACTTGTACCGGCATGGCGTCTCCGAGGTGGTGCTCTCGCTGGGCTACCGCGCTGAGGCGTTCACCACTGCCTACCCCCACGGGCGTATTGGCCAGCTCGCGTATGAGGTGGCAGTCGAGCCTGAGCCGCTCGGCACGGCGGGCGCCGTGCGATTCGCCGCCGAGGCGAGCGGCATGACGGGACCGTTCTTCGTGCTCAACGGCGACGTCCTGACCGACCTGGACTTGGGTGCCCTCGCGAGCTTTCACCGCAGTTCGGGAGCCGAAGCCACCATCGCGCTGCAGCCGGTCGCCGATGCGACGCCCTACGGCCTTGTGGTGACCGATACGTCAGGGCGGGTGCTGTCGTTCTCCGAAAAACCGGACCAGGGCTCGCTGCCCGCCGCGCAGCCGCATTCCGAACGACCCACGATCAGCGCTGGCAGCTACGTGCTCGACCCAGCGGTTCTCGATCGCATCGCGCCCGACCGGTCCGTCTCCATCGAGCGGGAGGTCTTCCCCCAGATCGTTGCGGACGCAGCATTGGCTGCGCTGGCGTTCGACACGTACTGGCTCGACACGGGCACACCGCAGCAGTACCTGGCTGCAAATCTCGACATCGTCGAGGGCCGGCGCCCTCATGCCCGACTGACCAGCGGTACCGCCGCAGCGCCGGCGGGCGTCCATCCGACTTCGCGCATCCAGACGTCCGTCATGGGATCTGGGTGCCAGATCGGACCCGATGCGGTCGTGCAGCGCTCGGTCCTGGGAGACGGCTGCCACCTCGACGCCGGAGCTGTAGTGGTCGATTCCGTGCTCGGCCCCGACGTCGTCGTCGGTGCTGGAGCCGTGCTCTGTGAGTTCTCGGTGGTCGGCAAGGGCGAACAGGTCGCTCCGAGCGCCGTACTGCGCGCCCAACGCCAACCGCCCCCGGCCTGGAGCGATAACGGATAGGACCAGATGTCATAGCTGCGGAGGCGGCAGGAGACTCTGCGACGTTGCGACCTGCCGGATCGCGGGAGCAGAGGGTCATGCCGCCTCCGCAGCGGGCTCGCTGACCTACCGGAACAGGTCTTCGGCTGGCTCGCGGATGATCTCCGAACGCACCGAGGCACGCCTCAGCCAGCTCGGATCGACGCCCCGCACGATCGCAACGGGCACACCCCGAGCCTTGCCGCACACCAGATCGGCAGCAGAGGCAATCTCGTCGGCCACGCACACTTCGGTGACCATCAGCTCGCGGCCCAGCGCATCGTTGGTGCCTTTGAGATCGACGACCGCAGCGATGCCCGCGCAGCCGATGGCCACGTCGGTGACGCCGCGCCGCCACGGGCGCCCGAACGTGTCGGAGATGATCACCCCGACGGTGCAGCCCGACAATGCCTGGATGCGGTCACGGATCTTGTTGGCGGAACGGTCGCTGTCGTCGGGCAACAATGCGGCGTAGCCCCGCTCGACGTTGGACAGGTCGATTCCTGCGTTGGCACAGATGAATCCGTGCTTGGTCTCGCTGATGATGAGGTCGCCACGCCGACGCAGGATGCGAACCGACTCGCGCTCAACCAGGGGCTTGTGCGACAGCGGGTTGTCGGGATCGATCTGTTCCATTGCTCCCTCGGCCTTGGAGACGATCTTCTGCGTCACGACAAGCACGTCGCCATCAGCCAGACCGGCGGGTGACGTCTCGCAGGCACTTGCAATGACCGCTCCGAGATCGGCACCGAGCGTGATCTCGCCGATGCCTTCGACGGGGTGCAATTCGATAGTCATGTGATTCCTCTCGCGCTTGCGGCGTCCAGCGTCACCCGGGCCAGCGAGGCCGCACGGTCCGGGTCGGCCATGATCGTGTCGGTGACGACTGGTGTCATCCCTGCTTGCGCCACTTCGCCAGCAAGCACGGCATCAGCGTGGTCAATCACCAGGGTGCTGGCGAACCCGGCGTAGAGCCGTGCGACGCCGACAACGCTGGGCTCGTGGCCCAGCTCGCGCATCATCGCGCCGGCAGGCCCTTTGATCGCTTCGCCGCCCACGATGGGCGACACTGCGATGACACTGCCCCGGCGGCTGGCAAGCGTCTCGCGCACGTGCGGCACGTCAATGACCGGGCCGATCGAGACGAACGGGTTCGATGGCGCCACGACCACGGTCTCGGCATCCCTCAGCGCATCGAGCACGCCTGGCGCCGGCTTGGCGGCGTCGATGCCAGCGAATCGAATCGAGCTCACAGCGATGCCGTGCTGGTGGGCGACGAAGTACTCCTGGAAGTCGATCTCGGCGGCCCCGTCTGGCTCGGCCGGCGTGATGCGGGTCGCGATGGCGTCGTCGCTGACCGGCAGCAGCCTCAGCTCGAGGCCGAATCTGGCAGCGATCTCGCCGGTCACCTGCGACAGCGATGCGCCTTCGCTACGGCGCTGGGTGCGGAACAAGTGCAGCGCAAGGTCCAAGTCGCCGAGCTTGAACCAGTCCTGTCCGCCCAGCCGCCCCAGCTCGGTGAGCACTCGCCACGTCTCGCCTGCCCGTCCCCAGCCGGTCTCAGGGTTGATCTGGTCGGCGAGCGTGTAGGTGACGGTGTCGAGGTCGGGGCTGATGTTCAGACCATGCAGCGTGAAGTCGTCGCCGACGTTGACGATCGCTGTGACGTTGGTCGCTTGGCGGACGCGCAGCAGCCCGTGCAGGAACCGGGCTGCACCCACCCCGCCGGCGAGCACGGCGATCGTCGCTCTCTCGCCGACTGTCATCGGGTGATGTGACTGCATTGCGCTCGATTCTCTCATCGCAGCTTGCGTCGTTCGACTTCGAGATCGTGGGCGACCATCGCCGTCACCAGGTCTTCAAATGGCATTTCGGGTGCCCAGCCGAGCACCCGGCGCGCCTTCGTGGCGTCGCCGACCAGCAGATCTACTTCTGCGGGCCGGAAGAACCGGGGGTCGATGCGCACGTGTCGTTCCCAGTCGTCGATGCCGGCAGCACAGAAGGCGAGTCGTACGAACTCTCGGACAGAGCGCGCCTCGCCGGTGGCGATGACGTAGTCGTCGGGTTCGTCCTGCTGGAGCATCAGATGCATCGCCCGCACATAGTCGCCTGCGAAGCCCCAGTCACGCTTGGCGTCGAGGTTGCCCAGGGCGACCTCGTCTTGGAGGCCAAGGGCGATGCGCGCAGCCGCGTTCGTGACCTTTCGGGTCACGAACTCGAGGCCGCGGCGGGGCGATTCGTGGTTGAACAGGATGCCGCTGCATGCATAGAGCCCATAGCTCTCGCGGTAGTTCACCGTTGTGTGATGACCGAACACCTTCGCTGAGCCGTAGGGGCTGCGCGGATGCAGCGGCGTCAACTCGTTCTGCGGTGTCTCTCGCACCTTGCCGAACATCTCGCTCGACGAGGCCTGATAGAAGCGGATCGGGTTGTCCGGCCCGCCGACGAGGCGGATCGCCTCGAGCAGGCGCAGTACGCCGAGGCCGTTGACGTTGGCAGTCAGCTCGGCCTGCTTGAAAGAGAGCGCCACGTAGCTGATCGCTCCGAGGTTGTACACCTCATCGGGCTGGGAGTACTCCAGGGCGGCGATGAGCGACGGCAGGTCGGCCAAGTCGCCCCCCACCAGTTCCACGAAAGGCAGGCCGCTGGCCAGTGTCTCCGCGTGCGGGTTGCGTTGGCCCGTGACCACGCCCACCACCCGGTAGCCCTTGGCGTGCAGATCCTCTGCGAGATATTGACCGTCCTGACCGGTGATGCCAGTGATGAGCGCCGTAGGCACGGGGGCGGCTCCGGGATCTGGTGTCGTTCTCGGTGATGCGCGTGTCGGCTTGGCGCGGCCGTCGCCGCAGCAGCCGCGAATCTCGTCTGCCACGCCGCACCGACGCACGGCACCGTCGTAGGGTACGTCGCCCCGACAGTGTGCGGCCCGTCCCGGCGGGCTCAGGTGACCTCGCCTCCGGCGCAGTGACCGGTACCGTGCCATAGGTGGATGATCGCGTTCGTCTGAGTCGTTGCGCGCGTCGGCACATGGGCAAGCGGCGCCTCGGCGCCGGCCTCTCGACGGCGCTGCTGATCAGCGCAATGCTGGCAGTGATCGCCCCCATCTCCAGCGCTGCCGCCACAAGTGCATCCACCGAACGCCTGTGGGGGCCCGACCGTTACGCCACCGCAGTCGAGATTGCACAGGCCTACGTGAGCGAAGCCGGCTCGGTCGACACAGTGATCGTCGCGGGGGGACTTGGATTCGCGGATGCGCTGGCCGCTACACCGTTGGCGCGGGTGCTCCACGCTCCGATCCTGTTGACAACCCCCCAAGAGCTGGCAGCGCCCACTCGCGAGTTCATCGGCGGCCTCAGCCTGTCCGAGGTGGTCATCATCGGTGGCCCCGAGGCGGTGTCGTTCGCCGTGGAGACCGAGTTGGCTGCCCTTACCGGTGTCGTCCCGCAGCGGCACGCCGGGGCGAACGGTCACGCGACAGTTGCAGCAGCCGCTCGAGCCATGGGCCGCGAGAGCGTCGGCGACTACTGCGGCGACGGGAGGCGTACGGCGCTGCTGGCGACGTCGTCGACGTTCGCCGATGCTTTGGCGCTGTCACCGCTGGCCTACGCAGGTCCCCATCCGGTGCTGCTGACCGGGCCTGACGCGCTCGCCGATGAGGCACGCGGCGTGCTGGTCGAGTTCGACATTGCCCAGGTGATCGTCGCTGGCGGCACGGCTGCGATCTCTCGGCATGTCGAGGACACGCTGCGCCACGACCTCGGTGTGAGGGTTGTGCGGCTGTGGGGCGCCGACCGGTTCGAGACGGCCGTCGAGATTGCCGAAGCGCTGACCCCGGGCTGCTTCGACACCGACCAGTTCGGCCTCGCGGACGCTTGGAACTTTCCAGATGCGCTCGTGGCCGGGCCGCTGCTGGGGCATCGCAGGGCGCCGTTGCTGCTGGCGGCCCCGGACGGAGACTCCAGCACGCACCGCTACCTGGAGGGACCTTCACCGCATCCCGACGCAGTGAAGGTGACCGTGCTGGGCGGCCCGGCGGCAGTCTCGGAATCCTCCGTGCGGGCGGCGCTTGTCGCGCTGGAGCCTTCGGCGGCGCCGACCTCGGAAACGTGCCCGATCGGCGACGCGCCCACAGATGCCACGAGCGCTGGGCGGAATGTGCACATCCCGCCATCGGCTGCCGCCCCCGGCGGCGCTGTCGCACCCGGCTTGATCGTGGTGGAGGGGCGCGGCTTCGGCCACGGCAACGGCCTGAGCCAATGGGGGGCGTTCGGCTACGCCACCGAGTACGGCTGCAACGGCGAGCAGATCGCACTGCACTACTACGGCAACACACGACTCGTCGACGCCGGCAGCAGCGAGATCACCGTTCATCTTGCGCGCAACGCGCGCAAGGACATGGTGGTGACCTCGGCGGCGCCGTTCAGTGTGGCATCGCAGTCGTTCGCGGCCGGCGAGATTGCCCGTGTCAGCGTCCGGGACAACGCCTTCGCTGTCCACCGCACGACCGGATGCGAGCCCGAGGGCGATGTGGAGTTGGCCGCAGGCATCGCCGGCAGCGTCGGACGCAACGGTGACCGCTACGTCGAGGTGCTGGCTGCGAACGACGATCCTGCGGCGGACGATCTCGCGCAGATGCTCACGATGATCTACTGCTCGGCGGGGCGCGGCGGCAGCGAGAACATGCGCATCGCCTACCGGGGCGTGCTGGGTGTCGTCAAGCAGTCCGGCCGGGCGTACTCATTCAACCGGCTGCCGCTCGAGCAATACCTGCGCGGTGTGGTGCCCCAGGAGTCCCGCCCGGAGTGGGGCGCCGCGCAGGGGCCTGCGGGCACGGGCCTCGCGGCGCTCGAAGCCCAAGCCATCGCTGCGCGCACCTACGCGCTCTACTGGTCCGACTATCAGGTCGGGCGTGGCCGGTTCACCGACATCTGCGACTGGCCCAATTGCCAGCTCTACAACGGCGCGGCCGACGGTCGCGGCAACGTGCTGCAGGCGAACGACTTCGGAGCGAAACTGGCGTACTCGAACGAAGCGATCCGCAATACCGCCGGCGAGGCGTTGGTCTACCGCGACGGCGATTACGCCTTCACGGAGTTCAGCAGCGCCAGCGGCGGTTGGACTGCGGGACCCCCAGCATCGACGTTTCCTGCGGTCGAAGACCTCGGCGACGCGGTGTATGCGGAGCGCGGCAACGGGGGCCACGCGTGGACGCTGTCGCTGCGGCGCGTCGACATCGAGCGGGCCTTCGCGCCGCTGTTTCGATCGGCAGGCAAGGAACTCGGCCAGCTTGTCAGCATCGATGTGGTCGAGCGCAACGGATACGGCGAGTGGGGCGGCCGGGTGCGTGCGCTGCGTGTCGTGGGCACGAACGACGAGCACACCTTCTCGTTCGACCGCTGGGCGCGCGATCCGTTCCGCAGGGCCTTCCCGGCGCTCGTGCTGTCGGACTGGTATCGCTTCCCGCAGTTCGACGGCGGCCAGTCGCCGCGTGAGCCGGCGCCGACGATTGCCGAGGCGCCGCTGTGGGTGCTCAAGGCCGACGGCACTGTCGGGGCCTATGGGCTGGCCCGCCACTACGGCGATGCGTCGGAGCTTGAGCTTGACGCGGACTTTGTCGACATCGCGGCAACCTCGACCGGCAAGGGGTATTGGCTGGTCACCGAATCAGGCTCGGTGTATGCATACGGCGATGCGCGGCACTATGGCGACACAGCGGGGACAGACTTCGCGGGCGATGTCGTCGCTATGGCTCGACACCGGACGGACGGCGGGTACTGGCTGGCGACCTCGGGCGGCGACGTGCTGTACTTCGGCGACGCGCCCCATCACGGCGACGCCACCGACCTCAGCGGGGCAGCCGTCATCGTTGACATCGAGGCGACCCCGTCAGGCGACGGCTATTGGCTGCTCGCCGCAGACGGCAACGTGGCGGCGCTGGGAGGCGCCTCCGATCTGGGCGACGCGGAGATGGTCGCCGTCAGCATGGCCGCCACACCTGATGGTGCGGGTTACTGGCTCCTGAGTTCGGCCACCGAGATTGCAGCCTTCGGCTCGGCGTCCTGGCTCGGCTCTCGTGGCAACGAGCCGAACCGCCTGAACTCGGTGTCAATGGTGTCCTCTGGCACCGGCGACGGCTATTGGCTGGTGTGGACCGACGGCACCAGCTTCAACTACGGAGATGCCCCGGACTACCGCACGAGCCTCGCCGGTCCGGGAGTCGTAGCCGCTGAATCGGTGCAGTAGCGCATCGTGGGAGATGTGACCCGCCCATGAGCTCGCCGACCTCGGAAGAGCCACCAGCATCCGCTGTGACCGAGCCGGTGGCCCCCGCACCCCCGCCTGCGGTCGCGGCGATCGTCACGGCAGGTTCGCAGTGGTCCGACACCGAGTTCACCTTGGGGGCATTGGCCGCTCAGGACTACCCGCGGCTCGCCGTTCTGGTGCTGTGCGACGCAGACGGTGTTCAGGGCGAGCGGATCCGAGAGCTGTATCCCACCGCCGCAGTCGCCGATGCGGTGTCGTCTCGGGCAGGTCGCGGCCAGCGAGCCCAGCGCTGGCGAATGGGCGCGGCCAACAATCGGGGGGCATCGCTGGTCCGCGGAGCGGACTACCTCCTGTTCCTCTCCGGTCGCGTCGCGCTCGCGCCCGACGCCATCAGCCTGCTCATCGAAGATTCCGAGAACGTCTCGGGACGGATCGTCGGCGTCGCCGGCCCCAAGCTGCTCGACGCCGAGGACGGCTTGACGCTGCGCGATCTCGGTGGCACCGCGGATCGCCTTGGAGTCCGGATTCCGGTGGCCGGCGCCGACGAGCTGGATCAAGAACAGCACAACGAGGCCCGTGACCTGTTTGTGGCGCCCACCGAGGCGATGCTCGTGCGGGAAGACATCTTCCGCATCGTCGGCGGATTCGATCCCGTGCTCGAAGGCGACGGCGCCGTGGTCGATCTGTGCTGGCGCATCCAGCTCTCGGGCGCACGAGTCCGGATCGTGCCGTCTGCGACCGGGACCCTGCGGACCGGTCCGACCGCCCCACACCACGGGCCCTCGGCACGTCAGCACGAGCACCGGGCCCGACTGCGCACCATCTCGAAGTGCTACGGCTGGGTGCACCTGCTGCCAGCGGTGGCGCTCGCAGCCGTGCTCGCGGCAGGCGAGGTGTTGTTCGGGGCGCTGCGTGGACGGTTCGCTCAGGCCTCCGACGTTGCGCTGGCGTGGCTGTGGAACGCGCGGCACATCGGGGGCACCTTCGCGCTGCGAGGTGCCGCCAAGCGGTACCGGCGGGTGCGAGACGTGGATCTGCGGCGACTGCAACAGGGCGGCTCGGTACGGGTCGCCGACTGGTTCCGCTACCGCTTGAGTCCCGAAGGAGGACTGGCCGCACGGACCACAATCGACGAGAGCATCCTGGGCACCTGGCGACGCAACGCACATCGAACGGTGTGGGTGGTCTGGCTGGGAGTGATCGGCCTGATCACGTTCGGTTCTCGTCACCTGCTGACCGGCGGGATTCCCGCATACGGCCAGTTCACGGCATTTGCCGACGTCGGCACGATGGCCGGGGCGTACCTGGATGGCTGGCGCGACAGCGGGGTCGGTGCAGCCGGGATCGGTCATCCGGCGATGGGCTTGCTGGGCCTCGGCGGAACCGTGGTCCTGGGCGCAGTCGGTCTGTTGAGGAACATTGCCATCTGGGGTTTGGTGCTCACGGGCCTAATTGGCATCTGGAGGCTCTGTGACACTGGGTTGCAGGGAGACGGACCGAACCGCAATGGCCGATTGGTCGCTCTGGTGCTGTACGCCGCATGCCCCTTGCCGTACAACGCGTTGGCCAGCGGCCGCTGGGACGTGTTGTTGGCCTACGGAACCGCGCCAGCGATCGTGCTGCTCGCGAGCCGACTGGTCGGCGCTTCGCAAGCTCCGCAGTCACGCGACGGAAGCCGGCGCGCCACCGTCGCCAGGGTGGCTTCGCTCGCCTTGCTCCTCGCCGTGGCGGCAGCGTTCGAGCCGTTCATGCTGGTGCTGGCGTTGGCTGCGGGGCTGGCGCTCGCGCTCGTCGAGTTGCTGCGGCGCGTGGTACGCCGCGAGCGGCTCGGTGCGCCGGTCGCCGGCTCGCTGCAGGTCGCGGTGGCGGTGGCGCTCGCCGCGATTGCGCACCTTCCCTGGCTGATTGAGTTCGAATCGTTGCGGGCATACCTCGATGTCTCACTCGGCAGCCGCACGCCGTCGACACCGTCGTCGCTGGCCGAGCTGCTGCGTTTCCAGACGGGCCCACTCGGCGATTTGCCGCTCAGTTGGGGTCTGATGGCTGCCGCGGCGATACCTCTGCTGGTTGCGCGCGGCGGGCGGTTGTGGTCGTCGGTCCACGGCTGGGCGGTGGCGCTGGTCGGTTTCGCCTTTGGATGGGTCATCGTGGCCGGTTGGGCGGACACCCTGGCGGACGGTGTGGGGCTGGGACACTCGCTTGGGGAGGTATCGCTGGCGTTCGGCGCCGTCGGCCTGTGCTGGACAGCGGCGACGGGCCCCGCAGCTCTCGCAACCGCCGGCGGCGACGTACCACCCCGGACGCGCAGCGCGATGGTCTTGGCGAGCGGCATTGCTGTAGGCGCCATGGTGCTGCCGACGGCGTGGGCATCGATCGATGGCAACTGGTCGGCACCGAGTTTCGACCACCGAGTGCCTCTGGGACTCGTCGACGACCGCGGTGTCGGACCTGACTACCGGGTCCTGTGGCTCGGCGCTCCGGAGGTCTTGCCGCTGCGTGGTACCGATCTCGGCGTCTCTGGACTCGCTGCTGCGACGTCAGTGCGGGGCTATCCCGATGTCCGGCATGCGTTTGCGACGCCGCAGACCCCCGGCAGCGAACGCTTGGCAGACGCCGTTCGGGTCGGGCTGGCGGGTGACACGCTGCGACTGGGACGGCTGCTGGGATCATTCGGCATCAGGTATGTCGTGGTGGTGGAACGCTCGGGACCCTCCTATACCGACGGCTGGGACCTGCCGGTGCCGCCTGCGGTGTCTGAGGCGCTCGCTTCCCAGATCGATCTGCGCCCGCTGGCAGCAGACCCGTCGGTCCAGGTGTTTCGCAATGAGGCCTGGTGGTCCTCGCGGTCACAGTTCGAAAGGCCGATCCCGACGGACTTCGCCACCGACCCGGTGGACCTCGTGGTCAGCGACTTGACCGACGGCATCGGTGTGTTCACCGATTACCGGTCCGCCACAAGCCAGCTCGGACCGGTGGGCATCGGCCCGGTGTTGGTAGCCGAGTCCTACGACCCCGGCTGGCGCCTCGAGATTTCTGGTGAGCGGACTGAGCCGACCCCGGCTCTGGGCTGGGCGATGCGCTTCGACCCACCTCAGGGCGGCCAGGCCGAATTGCACTTCGAGCGATCGAGTGCCGCGGCCTCCCGGATCACCGCCCAGGTGCTGATGTGGCTGGCGCTGATCTGGGTGGCGATCGGCCAGCCCACCCCGCTCGCAGACCGCTTCTCTGCACTCGTGCGGGGGTCTAAGCGGCCGTGAGCGTCCTGCGCTGGCTTCCTCGGCTGCTGATCCCGCTGGCAATCGCGGCGGCACTGGTGATCGACGGGCGCGACGACCGAACGCCGCTGTCAGCCGCCGTCGAAGACCCCGAAGCGCTGACGCAGGTTGTGGTCCCGCCCCCCGATGCGTTGACGTCGAGCTGGTTCTGCCCCGTCGTCGGCATGCGGGCACCCGTGCAGGGCTTTGGAGAGGTCACCTCAGAGGTACTGCTGACGAACATGACCGCCGAGACGGCATCGGTATCGGTCGAATTCCGCGGTCGCACGACAGGTCGGCAGTTTGTGACCGCAGACGTGGCACCTCACAGCACCGGGGTGGTCACCACTTCGGATTACGTGCGTGACGAGGTCATCGGGGCCTTGGTGGAAGCCACTTCGGGCGGGCTGGCCGTGACGCGGCGACTGATCTCCCCGCTGGGCGTCGACGAGGCTCGCTGTTCGAGCATTCTGGCCCCGAACTGGTTCGTCCCCGTCGGCGACACCCAGGCCGATGCGTTGGGGGTGTTGGCAATCATGAATCCGCTGCCGCGCGATGCGATCGTCGACGTCACGTTTGCGTCGGAAGCGGAGTTCGGACCGTTCGTAGCGCCCGCGTTGACCGGCGTGGTGGTGCCGGCGTGGAGCACGGTTGCCGTCGATGTCGGCGAGCATGTCCGTCGTCGAGACGTCGTGGCCGCATCTGTCAGGGCCCGTACCGGCCGCATCGCGGTGGATTCGTTCGTGGCCTACGACGGGAGTGTCGGGCGGCGCGGCCTGGCAGCGGAGTTGGCCTCTGTGGCCGCCGGCGACCGGTGGCTCGTGCCCGTGGCCGGCATCGATGACCGGACACATCTGTGGTTGCGGGTCTTCAATCCCTCTGACGGCGTTGCGGAAGTCGCTGCGTCGGTCGCGTCCCACGACGCTCGCAGCGACCGTGTGGCGTTTGCCGTTGCATCGCACGATGTCATGGAGCTGAAGGTCGAACCCCCAGGCGAACTTGCACCCGGACTCGCGACACTGCTCGCGCCGGCCGGTGCCCCCTTCGGAATCGCCGTTGAATCACAGAACGGCGTTCCCATCGTCGTGTGGGCCGAGACACTGGTCGGCAGCGCTGCCAGCCCAATGACCGACATCGGTGCCGCGTCCGCCAGCGTCTCCGCTGCTGGGGACGCCGCAGTTCCGGATTCCGGCGGCGAGTCCACCACGGTGGTTGCGCAAACGGGCGGTACTGAGGGTGCCGACGCGCCGGTGGGCGATGCTGCATCCGACGAAGGCGATGACGAATCGCCAGTCGAGATTGTGCCCCCGGTGCACCGAGCACAGTCGGGTCTGGCGTTCGTGCCCGGCATCGTTCGCACCAGCGACCGGTGGCTCGTGGTCATCGCTCCCGAATCGGGAGGCGAGGCATTCCTGACGATCATGACCGATCCACTCGCGGCAGCCGACGGGGATGGCTCGCAGGACGGTGATCCGTCGGTTTCGACGAACAGCGATCGCCGCGTGGTGGTCGGAACGCTGGGCCGCGAGACCGTCGCCCTCATCGACGTGCCAGAAACGGGCGTGGTCACGCACCGGCTGGCGAGCGGCACGACCCGGCTGCTCGTCTCCGACACGCCGTTCGCAGTGCTGCTGTGGCAGGCACGGAGCGGGAGCGAGGGGCTGAGCGTGGCTCACCCTCTGGTGTGGTGAGGGGCTAATGGAGCGTCTCATCATCGCTGCGCTGCTGATCGTCGCCGCGATCGCAGTTGCCTGGCTGCTCCAGCGTCGCCGCGGCGCGCATGGCGCAGCGGTGCCACGGTCCGAACTGCCTTCGGCCGTCGACCTCGGTGCGGTGGGCATAGCGGTCGGCCCGGCGTTGGTGGTCTTCACCGAAGAGACCTGCCGCACGTGTGCGGCAGCGCTCGCCGTGGTGCGCGGCCCCGCGGGTGCGGGCCTGCCCGTCGCCGAGGTGCCATACGGCAATGATCGAGAGCTGCATCGTCGCCACGGCATTGACACCGTGCCCACGACAGCGGTGGTCGATGTCACCGGTCAGGTCATCGACGGCTGGGTCGGCAGCGTGGATCTGTCCGGGCTGGCGGCGGCACTCTCACAGGTGGTGCAGGGCCCCGAACCCTCGCCGGGTTAGTCGGCTACGTGCGGCGGGGGAGCCGTTCGCTCGATGAGCGGGACGTCGGGCGCAGCGTCGTCGTCGGCGACCGGATCGTCTGCGTCCGATTTGGCTGGGGTCTCGAGCTTCCCGTTGCTGGCCCCGTCTAACCCGTCGGGCGTCGGCTCGGCCACGAGCGCCCCGATCTGGGAGCCCGTGACGGTCTCGTGTTCGAGCAGGGCAGCCGCGATCCGATCCAGCGCGGGGCGGTGATCGACAAGCGCTCTGCGCGCACGATCCTGCTGCGTACGCAGGATCCGTTCGACTTCCTCGTCAATGACCCGGGCGGTCTCGTCGGAGTAGTCACGCCCCGACATGAGGTCCTCGCCGAGGAACACCTGTGCGTGTGATCCCCACGCCATGGGCCCCACACGGTCGCTCATGCCCCACTCCGAGACCATCTTGCGGGCCAGCTCTGTGCCCTGCACCAGGTCATTTGCGGCTCCGGTCGAGGTCACGCCGAACACCGTCTCCTCGGCCATGCGGCCGCCGAACAGCACGGCCAACCGGTCTTCGATGTATTCCTGGCTGTAGGCGTGACGTTCCTCAGGAAGCTGCATGGTGACGCCCAGCGCCTGGCCCGTCGGCAGGATTGTCACCTTGTGAACGGGGTCGGCGTGCGTGAACAGCGTGGCGATCAGTGCATGGCCGCCTTCGTGATAGGCGGTGACTTCCCGCTCCCGCTCGGAGAGCGCCACCGACTCGCGTCGCTGGCCCATCAGCACTCTGTCGCGCGCGGCCTCGAAGTCTGCCTGTGCGATCATTTCGGAGTCGCGCCGCACGGCGTGCAGCGCCGCTTCGTTGACCAGATTGGCCAGGTCGGCGCCGCTCATGCCCGGAGTGCCCTTCGCCAAGGCCTCGAACAACACGTCGTCGTCGGTCTTCTTGTCTTTGGAGTGCACCGCCAGGATCGCCAGCCGCTCTGAGTACTCAGGCAGCGGCACAACGACCTGGCGGTCGAACCGGCCGGGGCGCAGCAACGCGGGATCCAAGATGTCTGGCCGGTTGGTTGCAGCCATCATCACGATGCCGCCGCTTTCCTCGAATCCGTCCATCTCGGCCAGCATCTGATTGAGCGTCTGCTCGCGCTCGTCATGCCCGCCGCCGAGGCCTGCCCCACGTTTGCGGCCGATCGAGTCGATCTCGTCGATGAAGATGATCGCTCGGCCCATCTTGCGGGCACTCTGGAACAGGTCGCGCACGCGGCTGGCGCCGACGCCCACGAACATCTCCATGAAGTCCGAGCCGGTCACCGACAAGAAGGGCACCCCGGCCTCTCCTGCCACCGCCCGGGCAATGAGCGTCTTGCCGGTGCCGGGAGGACCGACCAGCAGCACGCCCTTGGGGACCTTGGCGCCGATCGCCGTGAAGCGCTCCGGAGTCTTGAGGAAGTCGACGACCTCGGTGATCTCCTGCTTCACGCCGTCGTACCCGGCGATGTCGTCGAACTTCGTCGAGGGGCGCTCGGTGGTGTAGGTCTTGGCCTTGCTGCGGCCGATCGACATGATCCCCGACATCTGCCCCTGAGCACGTCGCTGCATCCACCAAAAGAGCAGGAAGATCAGGCCGAAAGGCAGCAGGAAAGGCAGCAGGCTGACGAGCAGGTTGGGCCGGTCGGTGTGGAACTCGATGGACACCCCGCGCTCGCGCAATAGGGCGAGATCGGTCTCGGGCAGCTCGAGGGGACCCTCGGAAGAGAACGTCGAGCCGTCGATGTACTCGCCGCTGATCTCTCCGGTGCCGTTGGTGATCGTGACGCTGTCGACGCGTCCCTCCGACACCTGCGCGATCAGACCGCTGTAGTCGACGGGATCGCGATCTTCATTTCGCAGCAGGCCTGGCAGGAACATCACCGACAGCAGCACCATGGCGAGCAACCAGATCGACCAGCGGGGCCAGCGTTCGTTTCGCCGGCGCGTCCCCGGTGTTGGGGACGAGCTCGGCTGCGGTGGGTGGTCGCTCGCGTTCTCTTCGGGTGGCGCGTCGGGAGGTTCGCTGGCGCGCGGCTTGCGCGCCCGGGAGTGCCGCTCGCCCGAGGGCACCTCAGATGCCATGTGTTCATGCTATGGCGGCGCTCCGGTGACCAGTAGCCGCGAGGTGTGCACAGCCCCTGAGCGCAGACGATCAGGACCCTTTCGGCCACTAACCTGCGCGGGTGGCGGCACTGACCACGCGCCCGTGGCGCTCGGGGGCGGTGCTGCGAGCGTGGGTCGAAGCCGCGGTTGTCGTGACGAGTTGCGCGGCCGTCGTGTTCTGGCTCGATCCGATCGGGGTCGTCTCGACGGCGACGCCGACCGGCGGCGACATGGGCGCCCATGTCTGGGGCCCGGCGTACTTGCGGGACGAACTGCTGCCAGCGGGCTCGCTGCGTGGCTGGTCGCCCGAGTGGTACGCGGGCATGCCGGCGATGCAGTTCTACATGGTGCTGCCGTACCTGATGGTCGTGGTCGCAGACCTGGTGCTGCCGTTCGGAGTGGCCTTCAAGCTCGTCGCGATCAGCGGTGTCGTCTCGATGCCGGCCACGGCTTGGTTGATGTGCCGGCTGGCGGGCTGGCCACGCCTGCTGCGGATGCTGGCGCCGGTGGCGGCGCTTCTGTTCGTCTTCGACGTGAACTTCACGATCTACGGCGGGAACGCGGCGTCGACATTGGCAGGGGAATTTGCCTTCTCGATCGCGCTGTCGGCGACGCTCGTGTACCTCGGCATGCTCTGGCGCTCGCTCGAGCGGGGCACTGGGCGCGCACGGGCGAGCCTGGTGCTGGCCTTCGTGGCCCTGTGTCACCCCATCCCTCTGGCCTTCGCGGTGGCTGCCAGCATCTTGATGGTCGCGGTGCGCAGCCTGCATGCGTTGCCCGATCGCATCGGCCGGGTCGGTGCGATGGGTACTTCGATCGCAGCGGTCATGCTGTGGGCCGCCGTCTGGAATATCACCGAGTCTCCGCTGGCTCGGCTGGCCGTACCGGTCGCGGCGGTCATTGCGCTGGTGGTGGGGGAGTGGCGACGGTCGTGGCATGCGCTCGTCATCGGCCTCGTCGGCGGAGCATTGTCGGCGTTCTGGACCGTGCCGTTCGTTGCGCGACGGGCGTTCTTGAACGACATGGGCTGGGAGCGGCTCGACTCCGTGCGGGAGCACCTGTTCTTCACCGACGAGATCGTCGGCGACGGGGCGCACCACAGCATCACCTGGCTGCTCGTGCTGGCAGCAGTCGGTGCCGCGGTCGGTCTTGCACGCTGGTATCGCCCGGCGATCACGTGGACTGTCATCGCCTTCACGATGGCCATGGGTTTTGTCCACTGGCCCCAGCACCGGCTGTGGAATGCCCGGATCCTGCCCTTTTGGTACCTGGCCGTGTACCTGCTGGCGGCGATGGGTGTGTGGCTCATCATCGAGGGGCTGACCCGTCCAGGCTCGAACCGCTCCGACGGCAACGGGGCTCACCTCGCCGCAGCAGCGCGCTGGGTGCGCATGGCGACCCCGGTTGTCGCGCTGGTTGGGGGAATAGGCCTGCTGGCATTGCGATTCGGCGACATTCCCGGAACCAGGCTGGACGCACAAGGGGACTACCGCTGGGGCCCGTTGACGGTGTCGGCGGACGACCGCAATTTCGTCCGCGGCTGGGCGCGCTGGAACTTTCGCGGTTATGAGGGACGCCCGTCATATCCCGAGTACCACTCCTTCGTCAGCGCCATGAGCGAGGTCGGCGATCGTTACGGCTGCGGGCGATTGCTGTGGGAGTACGACCGAGACATCGTGGGCGCGTACGGCACCCCGATGGCACCGATGCTGCTGCCGCACTGGACCGACGGCTGCATCGCCTCGATGGAGGGTCTCTATTTCGAATCGTCACCGACGGTGCCGTTCCACTTCCTCATGCAGTCGGAGCTGTCGGCGGCGCCGTCGCGTCCGATGCGCGGCCTGCCCTACAACGCCCTGAATTTCGCACTCGGCGTGCCCCACCTGCAGATGTCCGGCGTGCGCTACTACGCAGCGTTCAGCGCCGAGGCCACTGCGGCGGCACAGGAGTCGGCTGATTTGCAGTTCATTGCCTCGGCGGAGCCATGGTCGATCTACCTGGTCGCCGACAGCGACGTCGTGTCTGCGCTGCCCTTCGAGCCCGCAGTTGCACCCGATGTGTCTCACGCCGGGCGGGCATGGACCGACCCAGCCGCGATTTGGTGGAATGACCCCGCGGCATGGGACGTGCCGATTGCGGCAGCGGGGGCCGAGCATTGGTCGCGGGTGTCACTGCTACCGTCACCCGGCAGTGCGGGCGGCGCGCGGGATTCGTTGCCGAGATTCAGCGCGGCGCCACGGCGAGCGCTGCCGCCGGTGCACATCGAGGACACAGCCATGGGTCGCGACTGGCTGTCGTTTTCGGTGGATCGAACCGGGGTGCCGGTGCTGGTGAAGGTGTCGTACTTCCCGAACTGGTCGGTCAGCGGCGCCGAGGGCCCGTACCGGGTGACTCCCAACTGGATGGTGGTGGTTCCCACCGATTCCCACGTCGAGCTCAGATATGGCGCCACGGCGGTCGAGTACCTCGCCTGGCTGGCAACGCTGCTCGGCGCAGTCGCGCTCGCGCTGGTCGCCGTGCGGCCCCCGGCCCGTTTCGGTCGCTCGCCTGCGGTGCGCGGCTTCGATCCCGAACGACCGGCTGCAGAGTTTGGCCGCGCGGTGCCCGAGGTCTCGGTCGTTGTGCCGGCCTACCAAGCTGCGCACCTCGTCGGTACCGCCGTCTCGGAGATCAGCGCAGCCCTGCGTCGAAATGAGGCTCTAGACGGCAGACTCGAGATTGTCGTGGTCGACGACGGTTCGACCGACGGCACAGCAGAGGCGGCCCGGCGGGCCGGGGCCGACGTCGTGGTGTCGTTGGAGGCGAATCGCGGCAAGGGCGCGGCGGTGCGCACGGGAATGCTTGCGGCGAGCGGTCGCTTGCGTCTGTTCACCGACGTGGACCTGGCCTATCCGCCCGGCCAGCTCACCGAGCTCGTCGATGCACTCGACCGCGGGGCGGATGTGGCGCTCGGGAACCGGCGCCATGCCCAAGCGCGCACCATCAGCCCGGCGGCGCCCGCTCGCGCGATCGCGAGCCGGATGTTCAACGCATTCACCCGCCTCGTGCTGCTCCGCCGCTACCGCGATACGCAATGCGGCTTCAAGGGTTTCACCGCTGAGGCTGCGCAGGAGATCTTCAGCCGTGCCGTCATCGACGGCTTCACCTTCGATGTGGAAGTGCTCTACCTCGTCGAGCACCTCGACCTGACATCGGTCGAGGTGCCCGTCGCCGTGGACCATTCAGCGGACACCACCGTCCGGCTGGTCGCCCAGTCGCTCAAGGTCGTGACCGATATCTGGCGTATCCGTCACCGCGCCGCAGCAGGCGCATACGACACACCCCCAGAGTTTCAAGAGCTGAACCAAAACGCACAGTCGCTATAGCGGCGGAGGCGGCAGGAAACTCTGCGACGTTGCGACCTGCTGGATCGCGGGAGCAGAGGGTCCTGCCGCCTCCGCCGCGGTCGCGCTCTTCGACGCTCGGGCCCCGGCTTCGACTATCGGCTCAGCCTCTAGGCCTGGGCGTCTTGAACCTCAGCCGCCGGACTGCTGGGCGGGCTCTTTGGGTGCGGCCTTCGCTCGTTGCTTGCGACGACGGCCATGAGCGGGGCGGGCCGTGATGAGCCCGGTGTCCGTTCCTTCGGAGCCGCACGGTGCCGAGAGCGAGATCGTGGAACCGTCACGCCACTGGGGCGCTGCTGAGAGAACAGGCCCGCTTCATCCAACAGCACCCGGTCCTCGTATTCGTCGAACCACAGTGCTTCGGGGTTCCGGCCGACGATGGTGACTTTGCCCCGGTCTGGCGCATGGGCCGGATTGCGCAGGACCTTGAAGATCACCACGCCGTCCTCGGCACCCCGCAGCCCGGCAATCGGTCCATCGGTCACTGCGGAGACTTCCGTCTTGCCCTTGTAGTGCACGATGGTCAGACGGGCGTGCGACTCCACGCCCGACAGCCCGCGTTGGGAGTCGTTGAGAAGCTGCCATGCGGTCTCGATGGGCACGTTGAACGCCTTGTAGGCGACGATGTTCCTTCCGCAGAAGAAGTAGTGGTTCTCGACACCGACGCTCTTGAGCGTGCGCTGGAGGATCCGCAATGCGTCGGCGTCGTCGTTCACGCCTGCGATGATCGGAGTCTGGTTCTCGACGCTGATCCAGCCGCGTTCAACCAGCGAGTCGACCGCTCGCCGGGTGTTCTGACGCCACTGAAGGAAGCCCTTGTCATCGGCGATGTACTGACCATCGGGATCTTTCAGCAGGAATTCGTCTGGATGGTTGAAGTGGATCATGAACCGCAGCGAAACATCCGGATAGATCTCGTGAAAGCGATCGATCATCGCAAAGAAGGCTTCGTCGAATCGGTCCGGGTAGAAGGCCAGCTCCTTGGTGCCCACGCGGATGGCTTCGGCGCCCGCCTCCGCCAAGGCCGTGAACCATGCTGCCAGCTTGGAGTTCGGCAGCACCATCGGGTCGCCGCCTGACAAGAGAACCTCACGCAGCTTCGGCCTGCCAGTCTCGGGATGAGTTCCCCCGTTTGCCGCAACGGCGTCATTGTGTGACCGGATGTACTCGGTGATCTCACCGACTTGCGCGAGGCCCTTCTTCTTGACTGTGCCGTCGGAGCGTTCAATCTCTTTGCGCCCAATCAGTTCCTCGCGATAACAGAATCTGCAATGAGCTGAGCAAGTGGAAATAACGTAGAGCAGCGCCATTTCATACTTGTGTAGCAGTCCTTCTATTGGGCTGTAGTCAAGTTGATTCGCCGGGTCTGGATCGCCTTCGAGATCTGTCGTTTCGTCTGGTGAAGCCTTTACCAGTTTTTGTATTGCTGAACTTGACGTAGCCATTTCGAAATAGTGGCGGGTCAGCTTGACGGGCATCCTTGCTTCAACATCACGTTCAGTTCCGCGTAGTTGGCCTAAGTCGTCGAGCTCTTCCTTGCTATAAAAGTTACGGAATTCCTCGGGCGCGGAGCCACTCATGAAGGGTTCTAGACCATTGACAATCTGACGGTCGTACCTGGGGTTCTCGACCTCGTCAAGTACCAATTGTTCACGTTCTGTTGGCTGATATTTCCTTTTGATCATCGCCTCGTTCGCTCGCTTCAGGCAGGTTCGTATCCCACTCTCTGAGACCACCCTAGGGAAACGTGGGTGCAAATTGCAAGGGCGTTGTCCGCAGCAGCCGCGCACCGCTGCGCGGAACTACGCTCTTCGCGGCTCCAAATCGAGCGCGAAATTTGAGCTTCGATTGCCGCGGAATCGTGCGAAATCAGGGGTCTCGCGGCGGCCGCAGAGGGCGTTGCGAGACGCACGGCTTAGGCTTCCCCAGCACTATGGCGGACAGTATCGATCCTGTGCCAGAAGACGTATTGCGTGGCATCTTCAAGGCATATGACATACGTGGCATTTGTCCCGACGAGCTGAGTCCGTCGGCCGCGCGCGGAATCGGCCACGCCTTCGCTGAATGGTCCGCAGCCAAGCAGATCGTGATGGGGCGCGACATGCGACCGAGCGGCGTTTTCTTGGCCGACGCGTTCGCTGAGGGAGTCATGGCGGCCGGGGTCGATGTCATAGACATCGGACTGGCCTCGACAGACCTGCTCTACTTCGCGTCCGGCCATCTGGACATGCCCGGTGCGATGCTCACCGCTTCGCACAATCCGGCGGCCTACAACGGCATCAAGCTGTGCGGACCCCGAGCCGCTCCGGTGGGTGCCGACAGCGGGCTTGCCGAGATCGCCGCGCGGTCGACGCGGGGTGCCCGCTCGCCCAGCGGCGGGGGCCGACGCCGCAGGGGTGACCTGCTCGACGCTTTTGCAGCACACGTCCGTTCGTTCGTCGACGTCGAATCGCTTGCACCTTTGCGGGTGGTGGCAGATACGGCCAATGGCATGGGGGGCTATGTGCTGCCGGCGGTGTTCGAGCCGCTGCCGTTGGACTGGGAACTGATGTACGGCGAACTCGACGGCACGTTTCCCAATCATCCCGCCGATCCCATCCAGCCTGAGAATCTCGTCGATCTCAGCGAACGCGTGCTGAGCACGGGCGCCGATGTCGGACTTGCGTTAGACGGCGATGCCGACAGGGTCTTTCTCGTGGACGAACGCGGCCGTGCTGTCAGCGGATCGCTCCTCACGGCGCTGGTGGCCCAGGCGATGCTGCGTCGCAGCGGGCCGGGGCCGATCCTGCACAACCTGATCTGCTCTCGCGCCGTGCCAGAGGCGATCACCGAAGCGGGCGGTCAGCCGCTGCGGACTCGCGTCGGGCACAGCTACATCAAGGCCGAGATGGCTCGCACGGGGGCGGCTTTCGGGGGCGAGCACAGCGGCCACTACTACTTCGCCGACAACTTTGGGGCCGACTCCGGCCTGATCGCTGCGCTAATTGCGCTCGAGCAGCTGAGCGTGGCCTCGGTGCCGCTGTCGGAACTGCTGGCCCCTCTCGACCGGTATGCATCCTCGGGCGAGATCAACACCCCGGTCGCCGATATCGACGAGGTGATGCGCCGGGTGTCGGAGCACTTCGCCGGTCTCGCGCAGGATCGTCTCGACGGTCTGACGGTCGACGGCGGCGACTGGTGGTTCAACCTGCGGCCTTCCAACACAGAGCCGCTGCTGCGGTTGAATCTCGAAGCGCCCGACACTGCGGCGGTGAACGAACGGGTGAGTGAGATCGAGACGCTGCTGGCATGATCGCCGCATGGATTCGCAACCGACGCCGCGCGGCTGGCTCTCCAAGCACCTCGCGGACCCGCATGTGGCTTGACCCCGCGCTGGCGCAACTCCTGGCCTGCCCGCAGGACAAGGGACCGCTCTACTTCGTGGCGGGCGAGGATCTGCTCTACAACCCGCGCCTCGCGCGTGCCTACGCCATCAACGACGGGATTCCGGTGCTGCTGATCGACGAGGCTTCCGCCGTCGATCCCGCCGCCGCCGCAGCGCTGGATGAGCGCATCGCCAGCGGCGAGCTCGCTCCGACGTTCGACCAATGACCGACAGCTCGCAGGGGCCGACTGCCGGCACCGGGAGGTGCCCGTGATGACTCCGACGACGGGTCCAGTGGAATCCGGCATCGACACGATGGGGATGGCGGCCGCGGTGGCCGGACTGCCGGCCCAGATGCAAGACGCCTTGGCCGCGGCCGAAGACGTGAGGGGCCCAGCACGCGGCGGCCCGAGCGACGATGCGCTGATTTCGAACGTGATCGTCATGGGCATGGGCGGATCGGGCGTGGCCGGAGACATCATCTCGGCGCTGGCGGCGCCCCAGATGCGCGTCCCGGTAGCTGTCGCCAAGGGTTACGAGTGCCCTGCGTTCGTCGGACCATCGACCCTGGCCATCGCGGTTTCGTTCAGCGGCAACACCGAAGAGACGCTTGAGGCGGCCACGACTGCTCACGACGCCGGTGCCTCGATGATCGCCGTCACTGCCGGCGGTCGGCTGGCTGAACTGGCCGCGCAATGGGGGGCTCCGCTGTACGAGGTGGACGCCAGCATCCCGATGCCCCGGGCCGCGGTGGGCGCCATCTCGGTTGCGCCGCTCGTGGCGCTCGAGCGAGCCGGTCTGCTGTCGGGCGTCGCCGACTGGGTGCGCGCCGCGGCGAGTCAGCTGCATGTGCGCCGGGACAGCGCCGGAAGCGATGCCGGCCCTCCCGAAGCCATCGTGCGAGCGATCGGCGAGGGCGAGATGCTGCCGGTCTTCTACGGCGGAGGGGCGCTGGGGGCCGTTGCTGCAGGTCGAGCCAAGGCCCAGATCAACGAGAACGTCAAGATCCCTTCCTACGCCAGCGCGATGCCCGAGCTCTGCCACAACGAGCTCGCAGGATGGGATCTGGCAGGCCCGCCCGACGACGGCTCGCCGCTGGCGGTGATCGCGCTGCGGCACGGCTTCGAGCACCCCCAGACCCGGCGACGCTACGACTTTGCCCGTCGCGTCCTGGAAGGAGCCCGCACAGCGGTGCCGTACTGCGAATTGCACGCGAACGGCGACGGCGAGATGGCGCAACTCTTCGACCTCATTTTCCAGGTCGACGTCTTTAGCCTTCGTGTCGCCGCAGCAGCCCGGCGCGACCCAGGGCCCATCGGCGTGCTCACCGAACTGAAGGATTACCTTGCCCGACATTGACTTCGAGGTTGCTGATCTCAGCCTCGCGGCAGCAGGCCGCCTGCAGATCGACTTGGCAGAGACCGAGATGCCCGGCCTCATGGCCCTGCGTGCGCAGCACTTCGATGCCCAGCCGCTGCGCGGCGCACGCATCACCGGCTCGCTGCACATGACCGTCCAGACCGCTGTGCTCATAGAGACCTTGGTCGACCTCGGTGCGCAGGTGCGCTGGGCGTCCTGCAACATCTTCTCGACCCAGGACGAGGCCGCCGCAGCCGTCGTCGTCGGGCGGGACGGGGGCACGCCCGACGAGCCGCGAGGCGTGCCGGTCTTCGCCTGGAAGGGCGAGACTCTGGCTGAGTACTGGCACTGCAACTACCGCGCGCTGCATTGGCCGGACGGGCCCGGGCCCACGCTGATTGTCGATGACGGCGGCGATGCCACATTGATGGTTCAGCTCGGTGCCCGCTACGAGAGCGACGGCGACGTTCCCGAGCTCCCATCCGAAGGCCCCGACGCAGCGTCGCCCGACGAGGTGGTGTTGCACGGCTTGCTTGCTGACCTTCGACAGACCCACTCAGGCCTGTGGACCGAAATCGCTGCCGGCGTCCGCGGGGTCTCCGAGGAGACGACGACGGGGGTGAACCGGCTCTACGAGATGGCAGCGCGCGGGGAGCTGACCTTCCCCGCCTACAGCGTCAACGACTCGGTGACGAAGTCCAAATTCGACAACCTCTACGGCTGCCGGCACTCGCTGCTCGACGGCATCAACCGGGCAACTGACGTGATGCTGGGCGGAAAGGTGGCCTTCGTGGCGGGCTACGGCGATGTCGGCAAGGGGTGCGCCCAGGCGCTGCGAGGTCAGGGCTGCCGGGTCATCGTCTCCGAGATCGATCCGATCAATGCCCTGCAGGCCGCCATGGAAGGCTTCGAAGTCGACCGACTCGAAAATGTGCTGGGCATTGCTGACATCTACGTAACTGCCACGGGCAACCGCGACATCATTTCCGCTGAGCACATGTCGCGAATGAAGCACCAAGCCGTCGTGGCCAACATCGGGCATTTCGACAACGAGATCGACATGGCGGGCCTGGCTGCGATGTCCGATGTCCAGCGACGTTCGATCAAGCCGCAGGTCGACGAGTTCGTGTTCCCGGGCGGGAACTCGGTGATCGTGCTGGCCGAGGGCCGCTTGGTGAATCTTGGCTGCGCTACCGGGCATCCGAGCTTTGTGATGTCGATGAGCTTCACTAATCAGGTGCTCGCCCAGCTCGAATTGCATGCACGCGCGGAAGAGCTTTCCACCGATGTTCATGTGCTTCCGAAGCGCCTGGATGAGGAAGTGGCCCGCTTGCACCTCGACAAGCTTGGGGCCAAGCTCACCCGCCTGACGTCGGGACAGGCCTCGTACCTCGGTCTGGACGTCGACGGTCCGTACAAGGCAGACCGTTACCGCTACTGAGGTATTGCTGCAGCCGAGCAAGCGTCGTCGCGCCCGCGGCGAGGGCGGCAGTGACCTCTGCTCCCGCGATCCGGCAGGTCGCAACGTCGCAGAGTCCCGTGCCGCCCTCGCCGCTTGGTGATCTGTTCGTTCACCGCTTCGCCTCTTAATTCTCTTGGTGGGCGAAGTCCGCAGCCGTATGGTCCCGCGGGTGCTGTTCGAGGTGCGCTGTCCCGGCTGTGCGGCACTCGGGTGGTGTCCTTGCGCGGGGTGCATCGCATCGCTCGCCGGTCCTGAGCCTGCGCTGGTCCAGGGCGCGGACTCGGTCGCGCTGCTGTTTGCCCACGAAGGTGTCGGCCGAGAGTTTGTGCATGCATTCAAGTACCGGGGCGAACGGGCCATTGCCCGCTGGCTGGGCGACTCGCTGGCGTTGGCACATCTTGCTGCGCGTGACGCCACCGCAGCGATTGACCCCACCGCGATTGACGCCGCAGCGATTGACCCTGCGGCGATTGACCCTGCCGCGATTGACCCCGCCGCTATCGACCCCGCAGCGATTGACATGGTCACTTGGGCGCCTACGACTGCAGCGCATCGCCGCGCGCGTGGCTTCGACCAAGCTGAGACACTGGCCCGCAGCACGGCTCGGGCGTTGGGAGTGCGTCCGGCGAAGCTGCTCCGGCGCGTCGGCTCGGCAGCGCAGTCAGGTGCCAGCCGCGAAGTGCGATTGGCAGGTCCTCGCTTTGAAGGCCGCTCACGCGCTGGCGGATGCCGGGTCCTGCTCGTGGACGACGTGGTCACCACCGGCGCCACGCTGCGAGCGGCAACGGCTGCGCTGGTGGGTGCGGGGGCACAAGCCGTCCATGTGGCAGCGTGTGCTCGACGGGGTCGTGACCGCGTCCCCGCTGCTGCCTAACATGGCACTCCCTTCAGTTCGAGCAGGGCGATAACCGCCGTACGCCTGCTCAGAAAGCCGAGGCGATGCAAATCACCATCACGGGTCGCAAAGTTCAGGTTCCCGACGATGTTCGGGCTGCGGTAGAGCGGAAGATCGGGGCACTAGATCGATTCGTCGCTGGGCTGGATCGTGCCGAAGTGGTATTCCGGGAGGAGAAGAATCCGCGCATCGCTGAGCGGGAGCAGGTGGAGGTGACGCTGCTCGGCCACGGTCACCATGTGCGCGCCTCGGTCGCTGGTGTCGATCAGCACCAGGCGGTCGATCTCGCAGTGGGCAAGCTCGGCAAGCAGCTGCGCAAGCTCAAGACCCGCGTCGTGCGCCGGCACCGTCCCAATCTGCACCGCGACGAGGCCCATCATCCGCTCGCCCGGCTCGAGAACGACCTCGTCAACGGTGCTGCTGCGCCCGAGGCGGCGCCACGGCCTGATGATCCCGAGTGGGTGCCCCGCATCGTCCGCCGCAAGACATTCGACTTGGAGCTGATGGATCCCGCCGAAGCCGTGACCCGTATGCAGCTGCTGGACCACGATTTCTTCCTCTTCGTGAACGCGGAGACCGGCAAGCCCGGTGTGGTGTATCTGCGCTCAGACGGCGACGCGGGCCTCATCGAGATCGACGACTGAGGGCCGGGCTGCGACAGAAAATCCTCGGCTCTGGTGTCGGGGGGCAGCGGTAGCCTGCGCTCGTGGCTCTGTTTCAGCGCGTACTCCGTGCCGGGGAAGGCAAGAAACTGCGCCTGTTGGAGCAGTTGGCCCCCGAGATCAACGCTGTCGAGCCGGAAGTCGAGCGCCTCTCCGACGAAGGGCTGAGGGCTCGCACGGGCGAGTTTCGAGCTGAACTCGACCGCGGCGCCGATCTCAACGACATCTTGGTGGATGCCTTCGCGGTCACCCGCGAGGCGGCGCGACGGGTCATCGGCCAGCGCCACTACGACGTGCAGCTCATCGGCGGCGCGGCGCTGCACTTCGGCTGGGTGGCCGAGATGCGCACCGGTGAGGGCAAGACGCTCGTGTCGACCTTGCCGGTGTATCTCAATGCGCTTGCCGGCAAGGGCGTCCACGTCGTCACCGTCAACGACTACCTGGCCGCCCGCGACGCCGAGTGGATGGGGCGCATCCACCGCTTCCTGGGTCTCGATGTGGGGCTCGTGGTGCCCGGCCCCTACGACGCTGCGCACAAGCGTCGCCAGTACGACGCAGACATCACCTACGGCACCAACAACGAGTTCGGATTCGACTACCTGCGCGACAACATGGCGCCGTCACGGGACGCTCAGGTCCAGCGGGGGCACAACTACTGCATCGTGGACGAGGTCGACTCGATCCTCATCGACGAAGCCCGTACACCGCTCATCATCAGCGGCCGGGTTGCCGACGCCGCCAAGCTGTACCAGCAGTTCGCACGGATCGCTTCGACGATGACCCGCGACGTCGACTACGAAGTCGAGGAAGACAAGCGCAACGTGGCCGTGCTCGAGCCGGGCATCTCCAAGGTCGAGCGGGCGCTCAACATCGACAACCTCTACGACGAGGTCTCGGCCAACCTCGTCCACCAGATGAACGCTGCGCTGCGGGCCAAGGAGCTGTACCGCCGCGACAAGGACTATGTCGTCTCGCACGGCGAGGTCAAGATCGTCGACGAGTTCACCGGCCGCATCCTCGAAGGGCGGCGCTGGAGCGAGGGGCTTCATCAGGCCGTCGAAGCCAAGGAGGGGGTGGCGATCAAGGAGGAGAACCAGACGCTCGCCACCATCACCCTGCAGAACTACTTCCGCCTCTACGACAAGCTCGCCGGAATGACCGGCACCGCCACCACCGAGGCAGCGGAATTCAATGGCACCTACGGGCTTGACGTGGTGCCGGTGCCGACCCATCTGCCCGTGGCGCGGGACGACCAAGGCGACCTCATCTACAAGACCGAGGCGGCCAAGCTCGAGGCCGTCGTCGACGACATCGTCGAGCGCATCGCTGCGGGCCAGCCGACCCTCGTCGGCACCGTCAGCGTCGAGAATTCCGAGAAGCTGTCAGCAGCGCTGGAGCGCCGGGGCATCGATCACAACGTGCTCAACGCCAAAGAGCACACGCGCGAGGCCGAGATCATCGCGCAAGCCGGCCGGCTGGGCTCGGTCACCGTGGCCACCAACATGGCTGGCCGCGGTGTCGACATCCTGCTCGGCGGCAACCCCGAGGGGATGGCGCGCCGCGACCTGCTGCGCGAGAAGCTCGATCCCGACGATCCAGCCAACGCGGCAGACCTCGCGGCGCGCGCCGAGCGCTACGAGCCCGAGTGCAAGGTCGAGGGTGACGCCGTGCGCAAGCTGGGCGGCCTCTACGTGCTGGGCACCGAGCGTCACGAGTCGCGACGCATCGACAACCAGCTTCGTGGCCGTTCGGGCCGCCAGGGCGATCCAGGGGCGAGCCGCTTCTACCTCTCGCTGGAAGACGACCTGATGCGCCTGTTCGCGACAGGCGCCGTGAACTGGGTGATGGACCGCACGCTGCCCGATGACGTGCCGCTCGAGGCGAAGATGGTCACCAAGGCCATCGAGCGGGCGCAGAACACCGTCGAGCAGAAGAACGCCGAAGTTCGCAAGAACGTTCTCAAGTACGACGAGGTGATGAACGAGCAGCGCAAGGTCATCTATACGCGCCGGGAGCAGATCCTCGGCGGCGACGACCTGCGCACCGAATCGCTGGGGTATCTGCGAGATGCCGCCGAGGCAGCGGTGCTGGATCACTGTGCGAGCGAGGTCCCCGCCGAGTGGGACATCGACGGGCTGCTGGCCACCATCGGCACCTATTGGCCCACCGAGCTCACGGCCGCTGAGCTCTCAGGCGACGGGGACGGGCTGTCGGGAAAGGGCCAGCGCGACTGGAGCGTGGACGACGCGGTCGAGTTGGTGTGCGCCGACGGTGAGCACCACTACGAGGCGCGTGAGGCCGAGATCGGGCCCGAGGCGATGCGCGAGGTGGAGCGCCAAGTGATGCTGCGTCTCATCGACCAGCGCTGGCGGGAGCATCTCGCCGACATGGATCATCTGCGCGAGGGCATCCACCTGCGCGGCATCGGCCAGAAGGACCCCGTGGCGGAATGGCAGCGCGAGGGCTTCGACATGTTCGGTGCAATGCTCGATCGTGTCTACCGCGACTTCGTGACCTACGTGATGCACGTGCAGATTGCGCCATCGCCAGTTGACGGCGCAGCAGCCTCCGATGCTGCGTCGCCGACGGCCGGACCTTCGGCTTCGACACCAGCAGGCGGCACAAGCCGGACAACCGACGTGCAGTACACGGCGCCAGACCTCACTCCTTCGACGGTTGGCGCCGGCAACGGGGCATCGGCCACTGCGTCGGCGCCACGGGGCCCCAGCGGTCCGTCGCAGTCACGCCGGATTGCCGCTGGGTCGGCTGGCACCGTGGTCAAGACGGCCCAGGAAAAGCTGGGCCGCAACGATCCCTGCCATTGCGGATCGGGCCGCAAGTTCAAGCACTGCCACGGCCGCTGAGAGGCTGAGCCGTCACGATGAGCCGAACCTTGAGCGACCTTGCCGACGCGTTGGCCGACCTCGATCGGCGCGTGAACGAGGCACATCAATACTTGGGGATCGACGAGGCGCGCGCCGTGGCAGATGGACTGGAGGCTGAGGCCTCCGAGCCGTCGCTGTGGGACGACCCCAACCGCGCCCGTGCGGTCACTACTCGGCTGTCGCGTGTGCGCGACGACATCGAGCGATGGGAACGGGCGCGGGCAGACGTCGAAGACGCCGCAGCGCTGGCCGAGCTGGCAACCGAGGAAGACGACGCCGACCTGCTTCCCGAGATCGACGAGGTCGTCGAAGGAGCTGAGCGCCGCCTCGCGGACATCGAGCTGATGGCACTGTTCAGCGGCGAGCACGATGACAACGACGCGGTGTGCGAGATCAACTCGGGTGCTGGGGGCACCGACGCGTGCGACTGGGCCGAGATGCTGCTGCGCATGTATCAGCGCTGGGCCGAGCGCAACGACTTCAGCGTCGAGCTGACCGAGGCAACCGACGGGGGGGAGGCCGGCATCAGCTCCGCAACCTTTCTCGTGAGGGGGCGGCACGCCTTCGGGTTCCTCGCAGCCGAGCGGGGTGTGCACCGCCTGGTGCGCATCTCGCCATTCGATGCGCAGTCCCGCCGGCACACGGCGTTTGCCTCCCTGAAGGTCGTCCCGTTCTTCGACGAGGTCTCCGACGAGGTGCCGATCGACGAGAGCGAATTGCGCATCGACACGTACCGCTCGTCTGGGGCGGGCGGTCAGCACGTGAACGTCACCGATTCCGCCGTGCGCATCACGCACCTGCCGACGGGCATCGTCGTGGCGTGCCAGAACGAGCGCAGCCAGCACCAGAACAAGGATCGGGCCATGCAGATGCTGGCAGCGAAGCTCGCGGACCTGCAGCGGACCGAACGCGAGGCCGAGGTAGCCGCGCTGGCAGGCGAGCAGCGCGACGTGGCGTGGGGCAGCCAGATTCGTTCCTACGTGCTGCACCCGTACCAGCAGGTCAAGGACCTGCGCACGGGCATGGAAATCGGCAACGTGGATGCCGTGCTTGACGGTGAGCTGGACGGTCTGATGGAGGCGTGCCTGCGCTGGCAGCGCTCTCAGCGGGGAGCGGACGGTCCTGCCTGAGTTGCCGGAGTTCTCGGGGTGCCTGAGTTTCGGCGGATTGCTGGCGTACCTTGGATTCAGCTTGTTCTCACACGGCCCTGCTGGAATCCGACTCGTCGGCATCCAGCGCAGCGATGCCGGCGGGCGCAAGCTGGCTGCTCAATCTGAAGGCGCGCATGATCCGCTTCGACAACGTCACGAAGATCTACAAGGGCGAGACGCGGGCGGTCAACGCCGTGACGCTCAACATCGAAAAGGGCGAGTTCGTCTTCCTGGTCGGACCGTCCGGCTCGGGCAAGTCCACGATGCTGCGCCTGATGACGTGTGAGGAGAAGGTCACCGACGGCAATATTCACGTGGCAGGCAAAGACTTGTCCAAGCTGACGAGCTGGCGCGTGCCCTACCTGCGACGAAACATCGGCTCGGTCTTCCAGGACTTCAAGCTGCTGCCGAACAAGACCGTCTACCAGAACGTGGCCTTCGCCCTCGAAGTCATCGGTCGCCCCGAGAATGTCATTCGCACGCAAGTTCCCGCCATCTTGGAGCTGGTCGGCCTTGAGGACAAGCACCGGCGGTTCCCCGATGAGCTCTCGGGCGGCGAGCAGCAGCGGGTCAGCGTTGCCCGGGCGTTCGTGAACCGGCCGCTCATCTTGCTGGCCGACGAGCCCACCGGAAACCTCGACCCTGACACCTCAGAGGAACTCACGTCGCTGCTGGACCGGATCAATCGCACCGGCACCACCGTGGTCATGGCCACGCACGATCAAGCGATTGTGAACCGCATGCGGCGCCGGGTGGTGGCGCTGCGGCACGGCGAACTCGTGCGTGATGAGCAGCGTGGCGCCTACGGCGGCGAGACTGGGCCTGCCGAGGCTGCCGCGACCGGGCCTGCGGAGGCTGCCGCGTCCCAGCCTGCCGATGGGGACAATCCGTGAGCCGGATCCGCTACTTCGCGCGGGAGACCTGGACCAACATCCGGCGCAATCTCACGCTGACGTTCGCCGCGATTCTCACCGTGGCTGTCGGCGTGATGCTGGTCGGCATGGGGCTGATGGCGGGCTATGCCAGCGGCAACGCGCTTGACCGTTGGGAGGGCGGCGTCCAATTCGAGGTGTTCCTGAACCCCCAGATCGATCCCAGCCAGATCGATGCGCTCGGCATCGAGCTGCAGAATCATCCCGAGATCGATCGCATCGAGTTCTTCAGCTCTGAAGAGGCCTACGCGCTGGTGTCCCAGCAGATGGCCGACCAGCCCGAGCTGCTCGCGCAGGTGTCGCCTGAGGCGTTGCCCGCGTCTTACCGGGTCGTGCCCCGCTCAGTCGAGTCGGAACTGATCGAGTCGCTGGCTGCGCAATTCCGCCAGCGGCCGGGCGTGATGTCGGTGCAGACCGGTCGAGAAGAGGTGGACGCCATCCGGACGTGGTTCACCTCGTTCCAGGGCATCGTGCTGCTGCTGTCGATCGTGCTGTCTGGGGCCAGCGTCATGCTCATCTTCAACTCGATCCGGGTGGCGATGTTCGCCCGGCGGCGCGAGATCGAGGTCATGAAGCTGGTCGGGGCCACGAACAGCTTCATCCGCTTCCCGTTCATGCTCGAGGGCATGCTGCACGGACTCATCGGAGGCATCATCGGCGCGATTGCTGCGGGCGCGCTGCGAGGCCATGTCGAGGGGCTGTTCTCGCGTTCGGAGATCTTGGCCTTCTTCCGGTCGTTCGTGGTCACGTCCAGTCAGTTCACGACCGTGGTGATCATCACTGTGATCGCCGGCGTCGTCGTCGGGATTCTCGGTTCGGCATTCGCAGCAAGTCGCTTCCTCGACGTGTAGAAAAGCCGCCGACACCGCCGTCCGCCACGAAGGGCGGCAGCAAGGACAGGGGGCGAAGTGCCGGAGTTCGAGACGATCCTGTATGACGTAGACGACCGCGTCGCGACCATCACGCTCAATCGCCCTGAGCGGTTGAACGCGTTCAACAGCCAGATGCTGCGTGACGTGATGGACGCCATCGACCTGGTCGATGCCGACGACAATGTGCGCGCCGTGATATTCACCGGCGAGGGTCGCGGGTACTGCGCTGGGGCGGACCTCAGCGGCGGTTCAAACACCTTCGACTTCGAGAGACAGAGCGACGAGCAGAAGGCCGCGCGGGCGTCGGAACGCAGCTCCAGCGGCGACATGGAATGGATGCGCGACGGCGGGGGATTGCTGACGCTGCGCCTCTATGAGTGCAACAAGCCGCTGATCGCTGCGATCAATGGGCCTGCGGTCGGCGTGGGCGTCACGATGACGCTGCCGATGGACATCCGGCTGGCGTCGACGAAGGCCCGCATCGGCTTTGTGTTCGCCCGGCGCGGCGTGGTGCCCGAGGCCTGCTCGTCGTATTTCTTGCCACGCGTGGTCGGGCTGTCGAAAGCGCTGGAGTGGTGCTTCAGCGGCCGCGTCTTCGATGCAGACGAAGCCCTCGAAGGCGGCCTCGTGCGCAGCCTGCACGAGCCTGACGATCTGCTGCCCGCGGCCCGGGCGATTGCGGCCGAGATCGCCCAGAACACCTCAGCGGTCTCCGTGTCGGTGATCCGCCACATGCTGTGGCGAATGCAGGCCGCCGATCATCCGATGGAGGCGCACAAGATCGACTCCCGGGGGATCTATCACCTCGGACGCGGCGCCGACGCGCATGAAGGCGTGGCCTCGTTCCTCGAGAAGCGACCGCCGGAATTCACGCTGCGCCCGACCCAGGACTTGCCCGAGTACTTCCCCTGGTGGGACGAGCCCGAATTCAGCTAGAGGCTGAGGGATCGTCGCCCCAGCCGGTGAGCGCGATGCCCGCGACGCAGGCGCCGACTGCGAGCCCGAAGGCGGGACCGAAGCTGTCGAACCAGTCGGCTGTTGCGCCGCCGAGCTGCGGCCCCGCCGCCAAGCCGAGGCCGAACACGATTGTGGCAACCCCGTAGGCGGAGCCGAATTCGTCGCCCGAGAGGTTGTCGCTGACCCGGGCTGCGATCGAGGCGATGATGCCGGTGAACGCCGTGCCGAAGATGAACGCCGACACCCACGCCAGTGCCTGCCCGCCTACGGCGAGCAGGGGATAGGCCGTCATGAACACGACGGAGATCAACGACACCGCGAACCCGATGGTGACGGTGCGCCGCCTGCCGAGACGGTCGGCTGAGCGCCCGAAGATCGGACCGCCGGCGATGCTGCCGATGCCGATCGACGAGAAGGCAATCGCAGCGTCGCGAGCTTCGAAGAGATCCGCGTAGCCCTCGAGGTGGTCCACGATGAACGTGAGCACCGTCGTGACCACGAAGGCGTGCAGCGTGTAGGCGGTGATCAGCCGCCCAGCCTGTGGGACTTTGGCGAGTGCGGCGCGGGCGCCGCCGAATCCCGTGCGACCAGGTGTGCGTGACCATCTGCGCACAGCGACGGCGAGGGCGACCAAGACCGCTGCGCCGATGATGAACTCAATCCGGTACACGTTGCGCACATGGCTGAGATCCGCGGCGGCGAGCACGGCCTCCCCAGGTTCAGCGCTGTCGGGACGGTTCAGAAGTCCGTCGATGGCGGCTGCCGCGACCATGCCGCTGCCGACGCCGCCCGTCATCCAGCCGGCCGCAGCGCCTCGGCGCTCGGGCCCCAGCAGCTCGGCGGCGAGCCCGGGGGTTCCTACCCACACGCCGGCCGCGCAGAAGCCCGTCAGCGCCAGCGCGAAGGCCGCAACGCCCACGTTCGGGCTCCATGCCAGCAGGGCCAGGCCGGCCACGTTCCCGGCGACCCCGATGCGCACGGCGCCGCTCAGGCCGGTGCGTCCCACGGTCAGCGCCACGACCAGCGAGCCCACGACATACAGCAGCAGATTCAGCGAGCCGAGTGCGCCGGCGACCGTGTTGGACAAGCCGAATCCGTCTCGCAGGTCGGCGAAGAGCAGCGAGTAGGTGAAGCGGCCGAATGACTGCGACACTCCCGCTGCCGCTGCCAGCGTCAGCAGGGTGCCGATCCGCCGTGCGCGACTGAACGAGTCAGAATGGGACGCAGGGCTCACGTTGGTCTCGTTTGCTGGCCTATGGCGCGCAGCTGACCGAATCGCACTTGCGGGGATGCGAGCGATCTAGTCGTGCGGCCAGGTGACGGCGGGAACCGGGGGGCGCTGGCGGTGGATCGTCTCGGTGGTGATCACCCGGCGGGGCGAGCGCTGCATGTCCGCGAACTTCGCGACGTCGGCGCGGATGACCTCTCGGTCGTGGTCGTCGCCGAAGAACCGCTCCCGCATGTCCTCCAGCGAGGCGAACGAGACCAGGGCGAAGCCGTCGAAGGGCGGCCCGTTGAGCGTGGCGACGACGCTGAGCTGGGTGTAGTCCCACATGCCCGGATGATGCTGCAGTGCAAGCGGGGCGTGAGTGTCGCGCCAATGGCTGTCACCTTGCGCGTGAGTCAAGTCGGGGTGATGGACTATCGGGAAGATTGCGGTCACGCCCGGCGACGGCGCGCCGGGGTCGGCCCCCAGGGGGCGCTCGCGGATGATGCGTGAGAACGCCAAGTAGGTGCCGACTGTCCCGGCGCGGGTGAGCGCGTCGGCGGAGTCGGTCATGGCGCGCACCAGCGTGCGAAACGGCAGTTCGCGGCCGTCGTCGGGGTCGGCCGTGTAGCACACGCCGCCCACGCTGGCCGCTACCTCGGCGGCGGCCTCCGGATCGTTCCCCGTGACGACGAGCTCGTGCATGCCTGAAACCTAGTGCTGGCCTTGGGGCGCCGTTGAGACCGGCTGCTGGCCTCGAGTGGTGCCCTGCGGGTTTGTCTCGGGGGCAGGATGGGGGTGTGCTCGAGATGGACGAGGCGCCGTTTGCCGAATTGGTGGAGCAGTCGCTTGAGGAGATTCCCGATGCGCTGCGCTCGTTGATGGACAACGTCGCCATCTTCGTGGAGGACCGGGGCGAGGACCCGGACTTGCTCGGCGTCTATGAGGGGATCCCGCTGACCGAGCGCCACGATTACGGCGGGCTGGTGATGCCCGACAGCATCATCATTTACCGGCTGCCGATCCTGGAAATGTGCGAGACGCCCGACGATGTCGTCGAAGAAGTGCTGGTGACCGTGGTGCACGAGATAGCGCACCACTTCGGCATCGGCGACGACCGCCTGCACGAACTGGGGTGGGACTGAGTTCGACCGCTTCGTCGGCCGCGTGACCGCTTGTGCCCGCAGCGGCAGCGACCGAGCGGTGACACCCGCCCGAGGCCGAGGCCCAGGTCCAGCCGGTCACGTCGGAATCGCGGGCCGCAAGCCCGACACCTACGGCGTCACACCCGGCCGAGGCCGAGGTCGAGCCGGCCGCGTGCAACGTTGGTGGCGAGCACCTCGGTGGGTCCCTCCGCGAGCCGCAGCGCCCGTACCCGTCTCAGGATGTCCGCGAGCGGATGGCCCTCTACCAACGCCGTTCCGCCGACGAGCTGCACTGCGTCGTCACAGATCCGGCTGAGCGTCTCGGTTGCCAGCGACTTGGCGGCCATCACCTCGTTGACGGCGTTCTCGCCGGCGTCGAGCAGGCGTGCTGTGCGGTAGAGCGCGCTTCGAGCTGCATAGGCAGCGATCCGCATGTCGCCGAGTGCCACCCGCTCGAGGTCGGTCCCGATCTTTGCTGGGCCGCCGACCCGGCGTGCAGCTCGCTCGACGAGCGACTGCTCCACAAGATCGATGGCGAAGCGGCACTGGCCGATGCAGTCGGCTGCGATGGCCATCCGGGTGGCGCTGATCTGACTGAGCGCTCTTCGCAGACCGCGCCCTGCCTCGCCGATGACGTGGGCGGCCGGTACTCGAACGTCGGCGAAGGTGAACACGGCGTGGTGGCTGCCGTCGAGCGTGCCGAATCGCCTTTCGAGCGTCACGCCTGGACGGCTGGTCTCGATGAGCACCATCGCTGGGCCGATCGGGTCGACCTCGACCAGCGTGTTGATGAAGTCGGCATCCGCGCCGCCGGTCACGTACGACTTCTGGCCGTTGATCACCAGTTCGTCCCCGTCGCGCACCGCCCAGGTGTGCCGTGGCGCGTCGGCGGGCTCGGTGAAGCCGAAGCCGCTGCGCATCTCTCCGGCCAGGTACGGCAGCAGGAACTGCGAACGCAACGGTTCGTCGACGTTGGCGAGCACTCCCGGCGACGGGCCGAAGATTCCAGGTAGGTGACCCACATTGCGGCTGCCGAGCGTGTCGCGCACGATGGCCAGCGCCAGCGAGCCGGCCTCGCTGCCGCCGAACGCCTTTGGCTGCGTCATGCCGAACACGCCTGCGGCTTTGGATGCCTGCCGGACCGCCGCCCCGAGATCGGCTGGCACCGCCTGATCGGTCAGCGATGTGAGCTCGCTGGCAAGGCGCTCGGCAGTGCGTAGTACCGCGGCGTGTTCCGTGTCGAGGAAGTCAGGCATGACCGGCGAGGGTTTCCGCGCTCAGCCCAGGTTGCGGGCGAACAGATCAGCGAGCCGCTCGTAGTGCAGTTCGGCGCCCTCGGGCGAGAAGCAGTAGCGCTCGGGAAAGACGAAGCCGTGCTCCGTTCCGGGATAGGTCTCCACGGTGTGCGTTACGCCGGTCGTGGGCAGGTGAGCCTTCAGCGCTGCTGTTTCCTCATCGCTGACGTAGATGTCGTTCTCGGCAATGCCGAAGTACAGCTCGCCCGACACGTCTGCGAGCTTGTGGTGCGGCGAGTCATCTTCATCGGTCACGATGCCCGCTCCGTACAACGACGCAGCGGCGGCGAAACGATCCGGGTAGGCGCCTGCGGCCGCCATCACGAGGCGCCCGCCCATGCAATAGCCGACACCGCCGACCTGGTCGGCGTCGATGCCCTCGCGAGATCCCAACCAATCGAGGATGACGCCGGTGTCGGCGATGATGCGCGGATTGGTGATGTTGCCCGCCAGGCCCATCATGAACTCGCGCACGGGCAGATAGTCGTCGTCGCCGAGCCGGTTGGCGTCGATGTCGACGTGTCGCGCCAGCCGGTAGAAGGAGTTGGGCAGAACGACGGCATAGCCCATCGCGGCGATGCGGCCCGCAATGTCAACCAGTTCGCTCCGGATGCCCGATGCGGGCATGTACACGATCACGGCCCGCAGCGTCCCGTCACGCTCGGGCGTGATCACGTGGCAATTCATGGTGCCGTCGGCAGTGGTCAGGTCGACTTCTGCGACCGTGGTGGCGTAGCTCTGCTTCGACATCTTGCTCATCCTCTAGGCGGTGTGGGCGCGGACCCAGTCGGTGATGAGATCGGCGGCTTCGGCCCGGGCGCCGGAGGGCTCGCGCAGGTAGTGGTCGCCGGCGATGGAGTGCACCGGCACGTCGGGCGAATCGGGTCGGTTGCGCAGAGCATCAACGATCTTGGCGGTGTCGGAGGAGAAGATTCCGGTGTCGGCGTCGGCGTCGATGATCATGGCAGGGAGGTCGATGTTCCTCGCCTGTTCGGTGCTGCACGGCGAGTCGCTGAGGCTCCACATCGACAGCCAGGTCCGCAGTGAGCTGACCGTGCCGACGCCGAAGATTCCGTAGTTGGCCCGGCGAGGGTCGCCGAGATAGCAACCGGGGACCTCTCGCCGGCTGGGATCGATCGAGCTGTCGAGCATGCGCAGGTCTGCCCACAGCCGCGGCACGACGAAGAGGCGCTCGCGGTGCCCTGCTGCCGCCAGCCGATCCAGCTCGTCCTTGCACCAGGTAGTGATGCGCTCGTTGCGCGCACGCTGTGCACTCCGGTATGCAGCAATGAACTCATCATCGAAGGGCGGCGGCCGGTCGGGGGAGAAGGGGTCAAGTTCGGGGTCGACGCTGAGGGGATCATTCTCGTCGGTGACCGACGGGTCCATCCAATTCGTCAGCACCTCGGCGCGCCCGGTGTGCGCCACGATCGAGATGTAGAGGTCGCCGCCCGCCAGATCATCGATGGCCGGGCTCAGGCTTCGCCGGCTGTACTCGGGCACCAGGTTGGGTGCGGTGGCCTGTGCCTGGTAGGTGGCCATGAGCGAGCCCCCGCCGCTGTTGCCCAGCAGCACCACGCACTCGACGCCCTGGCTGCGCAGCCACCTGACACCGACATCGATGTCGGCGAGTGCCAGATCGGCCAAGAAGTACGGTTCGGCGCCCCGGAAGCGGGTGTTCCAGCCGAGGAATCCCATGCCGCGCTCGGCAATGTAGGTCGCGAGGTAATGCTCGCTGAAATCGATGTTGTAGTGGGTGGCGATCAGCGCAATGCGGGGTTCAGTGCCATTGGGCCGGTGGTACACGCCTTGGCAGGGGTGCCCGCCCACGCCGGACCGGGGGGCGCTGGCGCTCGGCAGCGCGACTAGTTCGCGAATGATGCCCATCGGTGGAGAACTTCCTGGTCAGGCAGTCGTGCTGGAAGGCAACGGCGAGCGCATGACTTCCAGCGCGCCCGACGGATCGGGTTCGATGCCGGTGGTGTCTCGGCACAGCTCGACCATGATGCCGTTCGGGTCGACGAAGTAGAGCGAATGGCACCAGCCGTGGTCGACTTCCATCAGCGGCTCGATGTCAGCGACGGCCATGCGCTCGCGCACGGCTTCCTGCTTGTCTGGAGTCGCTCGCACAGCGACGTGATTGACCCACACTGGGAGCCCCACCGTCGCGCTGAGGTCGGTGCTGTAGTCGTCGGTCTCGCCCATGTTCTGGATAGAGAAGAACGCGATGCTCTCCCCATCGCCGATGTCGTAGAAGACGTGCTTGATGTGGCCCGTCGGCCCGCCGTCGGGCTGCGGTCGCTCAGCCTGCTCCGCGTGGACCAGCGGGAACCCCATCAGCTCCTCATAGAAGCGGTGTGTCGCCTCGAGATCCCTCGTTGCGTATGCGACGTGATGAAGCCCCATGGTTCCCCCTGCTGTGACCGGCCCTGCCCCATGCGATGTTGTCTCGGTGCTCGTGGGGCGTCTTCGCTGCGCCGCACGGTCTCAGGCTGTCACATTCCGATGGCCTGATTCGCGCCCTCCGATGCCCGCTTCACGTGAGCGGAAAGGTGGCAACGTCCACGTACTCGCCCCAGGGTGTCGATTCGACGAGGCTGACCCGGGAAACGTCGAAGGTTTCGTGGATGCGCGGCCAGTCCACCGACGGCGGACGTCGCCGGAACCGCGCGACGGTGATGTGGCCGACGAAGGGATGATCCGGGGGCGGTTCGCCGATGAACCGGGTGGCATCGATGACCGATGCAGCGAGCTGGTCGACGCCTGCGGCCGGCAGCATGATGACGCCCCGTCCCAGCCGTTCGGGGGCTGGACCGAGCGTTACCCCTGCGGCAGGAAATGAGACAGCCTCCAGGGTGCTCAGTGCTTCGTCCTGATCGCACTCGCCGAGGAATCGAAGCGTGACGTGCAACCGGTGCGGCTTCGTCCAGCTGACGCCCGGAGCAGGCGGGCGCGGCAGAACCGCCAGGTCGTCGACAAGTGTCGCGGGCGGCCACACGGCGACAAACAGGCGCGGCACGGCGTGAAACTAATGGCCAGTCGCGGGATCGAAGTCCATGCCGAGGCGGATTACGCTCGCCAACGTGGCCCGATTCCTGCAGCGTTCGACGGTGCTCTTCGCCTGCTGTCTCGCCAGTGCAGGTCTTGTGGCCAGTTGCAGCAGTGACAGCGACGAGACGCCGCAGACGCTCGTCCAGGATTCGGCGACAACCACCGTCGCGATCACGCCGACGACGGGTGCCACGACCAGCGACGATGCAGTCGACAACCGTGAGCTGGGCGATGTCGATGGAGACGATCGTCACCCCGACGATGACGATGCCGAAGGTGGCCACGAATCGGGCGACGGCGACGCCGGCCACGAATCGGGCGACGGCGTAGACGAAGGCCGCGACGACGACGGCGCCGCAGGCGAAGGCGACGCCAGCCACGAATCGGGCGACGGCGTAGACGAAGGCAGCGACGAGGACGACGCCGCAGGCGAAGGCGACGGCGACAACGGCGACGAAGGCGAAGAGAGCGACGGCGAGTCGGGTGGCAAGGACGAAGGTCGGGACGACGACGTAGACGAAGGCCGCGACGACGATGCTGACGCCGGCCACGAATCGGGCGACGACGATGCCGGCGACGGCCATGAATCGGGCGATGACGACGCAGACGAGGACGGCGGCGAGTCGGGTGATGACGGCGAGGGTGGCCGAGTAGACGAAGCCGACCAGGAGAAAGACGAGTCCGACGACGGCGAAGCCGGCAAGGAAGAAGAAGGCACCACGACGCAAGCCGAACCGACCGAAGATCGCCCCCAAGTGCTGGCGTTGGCAGTCCCCCAACTGAACGGAGCGACCCTCGATGTCGGGGCATTGGCCGGCCGGGATGTGCTGATGTGGTTCTGGGCGCCGTGGTGACCGAACTGCCAGCGAGAAGCGCCTGCGGTCGCAGCGCTGAAGACTCAACACGGCGACAATCTGGCTCTGGTCAGCGTCGGGGGACATGACACAACTTCGGCCATTTCAGGCTTCGTGAGTTCCTACGGCCTCGGCCACCTCACGAACTTGCCCGATGAGGACAATCAGATTGCGAGAGCACTCGGCATCAGCTACCACCCCCGCTGGGTGTTGATCCGTGCCGACGGGACCGAGGAGCGAGGCAGCGGCGCGATTCCCGGTTCGATCGTGACCGACGCGCTCACCCCCGGTTGATGCCCCAATGGCGCCCTCGAGGTACCAACTTGGTACCGGTGACCTTGTCACACCTGCTCCGTTCCTTGACCGAGTCGCGGCTCGACTCGTTGACCTTGTGGTCATGTTCTTGGCCATCGGAATCGTGGTCTCGGTTCTCGCCATTTCGTACGATTTAGTGGTATTTCCGGAATTCGGAAACGGAATTGCCGCCTCCTACCTCGTGGGCGTGGCCCTCGCTGTCGCATCGCTATTCATCCTCTACGAGGCGTGGGCGACGAACTGGAGGGGTCAATCGCTCGGCAAGCGCAACGTTGGCCTCAAGGTCCTTCGGATCAGCGACGGCCAAGCACCGCCGCTCCTCGAATCGTTTGCGCGTACGGCCATTCCGCCTGCGACCTGTCTTTGTGTCTATGGCATCGCGACGGCGTTCACAGCTCGATGGCCGTTCATCTATGGAGCAGCGACGTGGGCGGTGGTGGTTCTGTCGCCCCTCCTCGACGTCCACCGACGTAGCTGGCACGACAAGTGGACGCGCACGGTGGTCGTGAAGCGGGCCAGCGAGAGAGGCAACAGTCGGCGTGAGCGGCGGCGGATGACTCTCGCACTAGAACCCCGACGTCGTCGGCGATGACCACCGGTTCCTGGAGCGCTAGCGGATAGGCGGTCAGTGTGGTTGCCAGCGGTTGCGGTGGTCGATGAGTGTGACGGTGATGATCGGCGCGACGGCGAGGGCGAACTGGGCGAGGCGATGCGCGGTTCGGCGGTCGGTGTCGCGGCGCAGCGGTCCGTAGTTGGACTGCCATGAGTTGGTGCGCTCGACGGTCCAGCCCAGCCCAAGGGGCACCGCGGCTGGTTCGTGGCTGTTGAGTTTGGGTCGGCGCTGCGAGCGTGGCGAAACGCTGAGGTGGTCTTGCCGCACCCACGAGGCCCGAACAAGCTGACCGCCGGAGACAGCCAGATCGCCGCCCCCGCTCCGAGTCCGCATCCCGCTGCCGCTAGCGGTCCTCCTAGTGCGGGCCCGGGTCTGGTCTAGGGGGCTCGGGCTTGTGCGGGGGTTTGTTGGGGCTCTGGGTCTGGCTCAGTCTGTTGGATGACGGTCCAGGTGCCGTCGGGTTGGGGGACTATGTCGAGGCCGTGTTCGTGGAGGTGGTGGTGGTGGGTGTGGCACAGCAGCACGAGGTTGTCGAGGTTGGTGGGGCCGCCTTTGGACCAGTGCCAGATGTGGTGGGCGTCGCAGCGTGACGGGGGTGCGTGGCATCCGGGCCAGCGGCAGTGTCGGTCGCGTGCGATGAGCAGGCGTCGCAGCCGTCGTGGCACGGTGCGGCGGGCGCGGCCGACGTCGGCTGATCCGCCGGGGTCGCCCAGGATTACCGGGATGATCTCGGCGTCGCATGCCAGCTTGCGCACGATCTCGGGGGGCAGTTCGGTGCCGGCGTCGGTGAGGCCTACCTCGTCGGTTCGGCCGCGCAGGGCGTCGAGGCCGATCAGCACGCTGAGCTGCGCTGGGGGCAGCCGCAGCTCGAGGCCGTCGCCGTCCGTCAACTCGTCGAGGCAATCGCCGTGGTTTGGGTGGCAGCAAGCGTCGCTGCCGGGCCACTGGTCGGAGCCCTCGCCGTCGGCCGCTTCGCCTCGCGCTCGGCTGTTTGGGCGGGCGCGGGCGCGCAGCCGGTCTACCGCAGCGGCGTCCGCGTCGGTGGCGGTGATGCCCCCAAGCGCGTAGGCCAGTACGTCGGCGTCTCGCTGGGCGGGGGTGCGCCGCCCGCTGGAGAGCTGCTTGTCATCAGCCCAGTACTCGCGGCGCAGCGTCTCGAGCGCGGCCTCGATTTGCGCGCCCGCAGCGGGGTCGAACTTCGCCCACAGCCGCAGCATTCCCTCGTAGTCTCGCTGCCAGCCCGGCCCGCGGGCCTTGCGCTGCCGCTCGAAACGCTCCATCGAGGTCTCCACGGTGTGATCGACCTCGGCTCGACGGATGCGCCGACGTGTCGCGTCAGTGTCCTCGCCCGCCGCGGTACCCACCAGTTCGGCCCGTACCTCCTCGGGGACGCGGGCGTCGCACAGCGCCTCGGCCTGATCGGGGGTGATGTCTCCATCGGACATCGCCACCAGCACCTCGCCGTGCTCGCGGGCCTTGGCCGCGATGCGCACCATGCGGCGTGCGTCGCGCTGTGACACCCCCGCCGCGTCGCGCAGCGCCTGGTGCACACCGCCATCGGGCCCGGCGCCTGTGGCGTTCAACGCGTCGAGCGCGCCGAGCACCTCGACGCGGTAGCCGGCCAGCCGGTTCACGACCCGCTCGATGTCGCCCAGCACAGACTCGAGCTCGCCGCGGCAAAGCCCAGCGAGCTCGGCGGCGCCCAACCGCCGCAGACCGTGCACACCCCACGACGCACCGCGGCTGGCATGGGCCGGGGTGCTGCTGGTCTGCTTGGCCCCGCTCTCTGCGTCTTTCAGCATTGGAACGACCGTACGTGAGGCGTGTCACAGCAAAACGGGGGCCAGGCACCGCTGGCGGGGCATCGCTTCTGTTCAGAGCGTTATCGGATACGCGGTCAGCGTGGTTGCCAGCTGTTGCGGCGGTCGATGAGCTTGGCGGTGATGATCAGCACGACGACGGCGGCGAGGGCGAGCTGGGCGAGGCGGTGCTTGGCTCGGCGGTCGGTGTCGTGGCGCGGCTGTCGGCAGTTGGACAGTCATGAGTTAGTGCGCTCGACGGTGTGCCCCGAGCAGCCCGTCACCAGCCGCATGACGATCCACCGCAGGCACAGCCGATCGCATGCGACGCCGATGACAGCCCAACGGACCTTCGGCGCATCGTTCTGGCGTGCTCAGTTGCCGCCGTGGGTGGGCGTCAACGGAGCATTCCTGTTCCGGAAACTCAACTTCTTGACGCCGCTGCAGTTTGGCGTCGCACTTTGGGCGCTCGTCTATGTATCGGCAGCGTTCAACCGGCGTCGGCGAGCAGTCCTCGCAGCAGCGCCGGGGGGTCGTCTGCCACTACCAGTGCTTCCCCGACTAGGGCGGCGTCGTAGCCGGCCTGTGCAATCGCTCTCATCGGTGTTCCGCCTTGGACGCCGATGCCAGAAGCTGCCACGACCAGGATCTCTTGGTCGATCCTGGCGAACCCGTCGAAGTAGCGGCTGACCCGCACCGCCTTGTCGTAGTCCACGGTGAACTTGGTCGACTCGGGGTTGTCACGCTGGTTGATCGCGATCATGTAGGCGCCGAGGTCGATGGCCGCTTCGAACTCAGCCTCGTCTCGGACCTCGGTCAGCACGTCCACACCGAGTGACAGCGCCAGTTCCTGTATCGGCGGCAGCAGTGCCGGCTCGATGTCGGCCAGGATGACGAGCATCGCATCGGCACCCATCTCGTGGCTGTCACGCACGTCGTCGAGCGTGCGCAGAAAGTCCTTGCGAAGCACCGGCAGACCGGTCACGGCTTTCGCAGCCTGCAAGTCTTCGGGGGAGCCGCCGAACCGCTCGCGCTCGGTCAGCACCGACAGGCACGCCGCCCCGCCCGACTTGTACTCCGATGCGAGATCCGCTGCGTCAGCATCGGCTCGCAACGCCCCCCGCGAAGGCGACCGCCGCTTGATTTCGGCGATAACTGACAGCCCTTCTTCCCGTAGCGCGTCAGCGAATCGATGTCCGGCGACGACCGAGCCGTTCTCGGCGTCGTCGACAGCCGGATTGTCAGCAGCCATAGGAACGAAAACCCTCCACGAGTCGATGGCGTCGGCTTGGTTGGTTCGAGACTCTACGGGTCCCACACAGAGCTAGACGAAGAGTTCCAAGCAGTCAGTGTTGCTCTCGGGCAAGCAAGCCGCCAAGTCAGGTTCGCTGCCGAGTCGTGAGCCGGTCGGAGCGGTCACCGGCACCGTTCCGCCCCAGCGGCTGGTAGCGGAAATCGATTGGTCCCAAGGAAGACATAGAAATACATTGAAATAATATGAACAATGACCTCACGAATGACGACGGCGGTGAGATCCAGCGGCGCCAACTCCGTGCGGCCGGTGTGCTGGTGGCGGCTGATGCCCGGTTGCGGCCGACCACCACGATGGTTGCCGACGATGAATCTGGTGACACGGTCGCAGTCGCCACAGTGCTGCTCGACGTGACCCGCCCAGACTGCATCGACCGGGTAGTGAGCTGGCTGCGCGACACCGCAACCCTGCTCGAGACCATCCGCGAACTCGAACGCTGAACATACCCGCGGCCCGAATAGCTCAATGATGTGTACTCCACCGAGTCCTCCGAGCTTGATCGAGTGCTGCGGGCGTTGCAGTCGCGTGCGTTGAACGGACCGAGCACGGCCTCCCGCCAGCCCTCGGCTTGTCCTCCCGCTGCAGCGCTGGTGAGGCAGTACGGCAGGACTGGCCCGAGGTTGACTCGCGCCGATCGGCAGTCTGGTCTGGGTCAGGACTGCTCGTCGGCCGAAATGACCTTTGCGTCTCGTTGCAGGTAGGCGTCGAGGGCGGCCTGGGACACCGCAGCTTCTCCTCCGATCACGATGAGCTTCACCGGCGCGTCGTCGCACTTCGCCTGAGCGATGCGAAGCTCGTCGAGATAGTCCATCGTTGCCTGCGGTAGTTCGTCTGGATGCGTGAGCAACAACGGAGCGCCGTAGCGGGCCAGCATCGGTGCCGCACTGAACGCGTCATACGGCACCCACGCTCGGGTGAGACCAACCGCAATGCCCTCGCCATCGCGCCAGCACTGGAGGGGTCTCGTGACGCGAGCCGTGTGGACTGCGGTCTCAAACCGTGTCTCGCCGGCGAATCGCAGCACTCGGATGCCCATATTCTCGATCGACTCCTCGACCCGCTCGGAGACCGCGGCAGTGCCGCCCATGATGATCACCTGCTGCACGTCGTAGGACATCAGGTGCTCACGGACGGCCGAGTGCAAGGAATTCGGAGGGGTGAGCAGGATTGGCAAGTTCTCGCGAGCGGAGAGCTGTCCGGCGACGAGTGCATCGGCGAACACCTGGCCGCTCGCCAAAATCACGGTCCGCCTGCCCTTGTACTGGCCAACGAATCCGTAGAAATTGGCGACTGCCACGCTGGTACGGAATTGGTCGGACCCCTCGATGCGCATCACCTCGAGGCCGATGTCCTTGAGTTGTTGGTCGACAGCGGGCGAAATGGCCTTTGTGCTGATGATTGTGGGCCATGGGGCGTCGAAGCGTCTCAGGTAGTCCATGGTCGCCTGAGGCACTTCGTGTCGTCGTGTCAGCAGCACCGGTGAGTCGAACGGAGCCGCGATAACGGCATCGTGCCACTTGTAACCCGACACGATCATCACCTGCTCGAGGTGGTCGCCCTTGAAGTCGGTGAACGCCTCGGTGGTCAGCACCGAAGTCTCGAACCGGTCGGCGCCGCCGAACCTAAGGACCATCACGTCAGCTACTGGAGGTTCCTCTGTCGCGTCTCCAGTCGCTCCCAGTGGAGTTGCAGCAACTCCTAAGGCCATCGCTCCGACGAGAGCGGCGGCCGTCGCGTATCGGGTCAAATGCTGGCGGCGTCCGCGCATCAGGCGCTTTCATGCCAGTCGGGGGTCGGAGTTGGCTGTCCTCGCTGAGGTTTCCGGCAATCTCGCGCGCATCGAACGTTGCTTCGCATGCGACTAGCAGGCGATTCGTCCGCTAGGGAGCACGCCGCACGAGTACTTGCCACCGATGTCAGCCGAGGTAAACGTGCCGCCTGGTGGCGTCGCCTGCCCGGAGCCGTTGTTGCCCCAGCAAGCGACAGTGCCGTCTCTGCGCAGCCCACACGAGTGCTCGCCGCCGGCCGAGATTGCGACGAACTCTCCATCCGGCGGCGACGACCGTCCGTCTCGAACCCTGACAATCTCATCTGTCGAGGTTCTCGCCAATTGGTCGTCGGCACCCCAGCACTCGAGCGTGCCGTCCGTGCGCAGCCCGCACGAGTGAAAGCCACCAGCGGAGACCTCAATGAACGTGCCGTCGGGCGCCGTCGCCTCGCCGTCGTCGTCGCTACCCCAACAGGTCGTCACACCCGTGGTGCGCAGCCCGCACGAGTGGCCGCCGCCGGCTGAAACCGCGGTAAACGTGCCATCTGGCGGAGTCGCCTGCCCTTGATGATTGATGCCCCAGCAGTCGATTGTGCCCTCAACACGCAGCCCACACGAATGCAACGAGCCGGCGGAGACTGCGCTGAACGTGCCGCTCGGCGGTGCCGTCCGCCTCGGGACCTCATAGCCCCAGCACTCAATGGTCCCATCGACGCGCAGTCCGCACGAATGCCAGCCGCCGGCGGAGACGTCAGTGAATGTGTCGGCGGCCGAGTCCCCCGACTGTGACGGCGACTGAGTCTCGGGCAGCAGCTTCGGGTCGACTCTAGGAAGTTTCGCCGGGTTCGATGCAGCGTCGCCCACGATGCGCAGCGTCGCCCAACGGTCCTCTCCTCCCGCGCGCCGCCACACCAGTCTCACCGTGAGCTTGCCGGAAGGCACTGCTGCCGTCCCTCCAATCGCGTATCCCTCAGTGAGCGTCGCCGTGTCCATCAGCGCAAGCGTTGCGGCAGGCAGCTTCTCGTCGTGGCGGTCCCCTGCGTCCACAATGCAGTTCGTACTGAGCACGCCTGCAAGCAGGTACGCGGCGTACAGATCGGGCTCGTTCGACGCGTCCACGAGCACGACGGCGGTCTCGCCGTGGCAGCGCGGGGCGGGCGTCACCGGGGCGGACTGAGCCGACGCTGGAGTTGCCGACGTTGTCACCGCTAAGAGGCCGAAGAATACGAGTGCAGCAGCGGTGCGGCGTCCACGAACGCGAAGTGCCGATGGCGACATGTGGATCACGCTAGTTCCGTGTCAAGTTGTGTTCGATTCTGCGTTGATTCGGTCCGGCATATACGCGGCAGTGTTCGGAGTGCCGTTCGCCGCAATCCTCGAACTCATTATCTGGGTCGGCAGCGTCGCATAGGAGGTGTGGCGCTCTGACCAGCGCCCTCACGTCGGCGACGCAATTTGGACGGGCAGGACAGGGGGCGGAGTAGCGTCGCCTTGGTGCTGAGGGATCTGCGAGAGCTGCCTCGTACGGTGTGGCCCAGAGCCGCGGTGTTCGGCGCCATTGCTGTGCTGCTCATCGGAATCCCGTCGGACGTGATCGACACGCCGATCTTCGGCAGGCCTGTCGAGACGGGGTGGCTCGACTACGTGATCCTCGTGGTCACGTCGGCGTTCATTGGCTTGATCTTTGCGATCCGCCCGGCCGCGAGCGACGACGCAGTGACCGAAGCGGCGGTGGAACGCCAGGGCACCTCCACCATCTGGGGCGGGTTCGTGTCGTTCCTCGCCGTGGGCTGTCCGGTGTGCAACCAAGCAGTCGTTGCGCTCGTGGGCATCTCGGGGGCGCTGTCGTGGTGGGCGCCGGTGCAGCCCGTCGTGGGGCTGGCCGCCCTTGCGCTCCTCGTGTGGACGCTTCGCAAGCGGCTGCGTACCTATCGGGCCGTCGCCTGCCCCCTCCCCGCGCCGTAGACGAGGCCTGCGCCGTCATCGAGCGTCGAGTGCTCGGTCAGTCGGGTGGCGCGAGCTCAGCCCGAATCCGGTGCCGGGTGATCCACAGTCGCAGGAGGATCAGCGCCGCGAGCAGGAACGCCGTGCTGCCGTAGACCATGATCGGGACCGCCTCCACGAGCACCCCGTAGTAGCCCCACAGCAGGCCCTCGCCCGCGGTGAGCACCCACGTCAGCGGGGCCACGCCGACCGGCGCATACATCCGCCACGCGGCATATACCGACGGCCCGAGGTAGAGACCGTTCGACAATCCGAGCACGGTGCCCAGGTCATTCCAGCCGGCGACACGCTGCAAGACCACGCAGGCCACCCCCACGGCGATGCCGGAGATCACCGCAGCACGCACATCGGCGCCGTTGCGCCACAGCAGGTACAGCACCACTCCGAAGCTGATGATCGCCGCGAGGATTGCGGGGATCGTGACCCAGAACTCCTCGGCGATCACGTACGCGATCCAGCCGATGTTGATCACCATGCCGATCGCCGCCCAAGCGGGCGAGGCGCCTTCGGTTCGCTTCAGGCGCAAGAGCCGCACCACCTGGGGCAGCACCTGCACAAACGTCACTGCGGTGGCTACGCCGGCGACCAGCACAGCAAATTGATCCTGCGTCATCGATGGCCTCGCAGCCGGCTCCGGCTCGACGCCGGCTGGCGCGCTGCACCGCCGTCAGCCGTGTGCGCCCTCGCCATCGTTCGAGTCTCGCACCCGACGCCGGCGCCCAGACCACGCCCCGAACGTGCATCGGGGAGTGAATGCATGTTGCATAGACATTTGTGACCGACGGCGACAGCGAGCTGAAGACCCGGCGGCGCACGCTGACCGGCGTTGCAGCGGTCGCTCTCATGTCGCTCATTGCGGCCGTCGCGCAGTCTTTCGGCCGGTTCACCTACGGGGTGCTGCTCCCCGCTGTCCGGGACGACCTCGGTTTGTCGAACACCGTCGCCGGCTCGCTCGCAACCGTGAACATGGCGGCGTACTTGGCAGGCAGCCTGGTTGTCGCGGCGGCGTCGAGCCGTTTCCGGCTGCTTGGGGTGATGCGAGTGGGCGTGGTGCTCGCGGTCGTCGGTCAGGGGCTGGCCGCTATCGCCCCGGGGCCGCTGGTGCTGGGGGTCGGTCTGGCGACCATGGGCATGGGCGGAGCGCTTGCGTGGATCCCCGCCCCTGTGGTGACGGCTGATGCGCTCGCGCCCGACAAGCGAGCGTTCGCGGTGGCTGCGCTCGGCGCCGGCATGGGGCTCGGCGTCGTGTTCGGCGGCCAGCTCTCGGGCTTCGTCCGGTCGACGATGGGCGATGCGGCCTGGCGCAACGTGTACTTGATCCAGCTGCTCATCGGCGCTGCCATTGCGGCCGCAGTCCTGCTGCTCATCGGGCATCGCCAAGAGCGCTTGGCGTCGGGGACTGGCATCGGCGGGTTCTCCACGCTGAGGCGCCTGCCTGGATGGGTGCCCTTGGTGGGTGCGTTCACGACGTTCGGGCTGCTGTATCTGCTGGTCATCGCCTTTTTGACGACTCGGCTGGAGGACGACAGCGGCTGGACGAGCTCACGAGCGTCGCTGGCCTTCACGCTCGTCGGCATGGCGATGATCTTCGGCGGGCCGCTGTTCATCGCGCTGTCCGTGCGCATCGGCACCCGCGCCACGCTGGTGATCTCATTCGCGGGCTGGTCGATCGTGACCACGCTGGTGCTGCCGGGCTGGTTCGTGCCGACGCTGTTGTTGTGCGTGGTGATCGGGCTGCTGTTCTCAGCCATGCCGACGGTGCTGACTGTCTACGTCGTCCAGAACACCACCACCGACGACTACGGACCGGCGTTCGCCGCCACGACGTTCTGCTTCGGCATGGCCCAGATGATCTCGCCGCAGCTCGGCGGCTTCGTGGCCGACGCCGCGGGCTCGTTCACGATGGTGTTCTTGCTGTCGGCAGCGCTGGGCGTCGTCGGCATGTTCGCGTCGCTCGGACTGCCGCGCCGGTCGAGTCCCGGATTCCCGCCGGTGCCGGTTCCCGCATCGGTGGCCGCTCCGCTTTCAGACTGGCGAAAGATCGACATGACCTACGACATCGTTCCCAGTGGAGCGCGCTGCGACTCATTGAGGGGTTGAGCCTTTGCTGGCCTCGGCTTCGGTCGATCTCAGGTGTCTGCGGCTGAGATGCCGTCGACGGGTTCGAGCATCACAATCGGGAAGACCCGATCGGTTCGTTCTTGGAAGCGCAGGTAGTGATCGCCCTTCGCTGTCACCTGTTCCCACAGTGCGGCGCGCTCGTCGCCTTCAGTGAGGCGGGCGGTCATCTGCTGGACGCCGTCGCGGTTGCGCACCGTGACCGAGGGGTTGTGCCGCACGTTCAGAAACCATGCAGGGTGCTTCGAGTCGCCGCCGCGCGAGCCGATGACGACGAAGGCGCCGTCCCGCTCGGCGACAGCGGACAGCAGTGTCGTGCGAGGTTGACCGCTGCGCCGGCCGGTCATGGTCAGCTCAATGATGGGCGTGCCCTTGTGTATCCAGCCGACCCGCCCGCCGCTCCAGCGGATCGCTGTGCGGTTCGCCCAGTTCGCCAATTTGAAGGTGACATCGGACCACACGTTCAGTGCCACACCGCCATTCTCGCCGATCGTGCAGGTACCGGTAGTGCGCGTCTTAGGCTGCGCGTGGACCCTCTGTGCGCTGTGCACCTCAGGAGGCGCCCATGGCAACGCTCGGGTCGATCATCTTCTTCGGGTCCCTCATCGTGGGACTGGGCTCGCTCGCCGTGGCTGTCGCGTTCCCACGAGCGCGAGTAAGGGCACTGTTCGCGTCGACGGCGTTGCTGGCAGTGGCGGGCTGGCTCGCCATCCTCTCGATTGGCATATTCATCCTCATCGTTCCGGTGTGCACAGGAATTGCAGCCGTGTCCCAGAGCCGCCGCAACAGCCGCCGACCGAGCTGACTTGCCGATACGTTCTGCGCTGAGACAGCACCAGCCGGGGAGTAGCTGCGGTCATGACACGTCCCACATCGCACGGCGGAGGCGAGGCCGGACCCCCGATCGCGGGAGACCCGTCGTCGTTCCCCGTCGATGCCGAGCTGTCGCGCACCTTGGTGGCAGCGGCCAAGATCGCCAGCCTCTCGACACTCACAGCCCAGGGATACCCCTACGGCAGCGTCGTCTCCTATGCCGCCGACGACGCAGGCAATCCCGTCGTCCTCATCTCGGAAATGGCCGAGCACACGGTGAACGCTCGGGGCGATGACCGGGTGAGCATGCTGATCGTCGACAGTGCCAGCGACGGCGATCCGCTGGGCAAGGCCCGCCTGACACTCGTCGGCCGCTTGGAGGTGCTCGACGATCCCGGTGAGCTGCGCGACCGGTACATCGAAACACACCCCTACTCGGCTTACTACGCCGACTTCACCGACTTCTCGTTCTGGCGCCTCGAGGTCGAGCAGTGCCGTTATGTGGGCGGGTTCGGTCATATGAGCTGGGTCAGTGCGGATGCCTACCGCTGCGCCGGTGTCGACCCGCTGTGGGAGGCCGCCGCCGGGATCATCGAGCACATGAATGACGACCATGCCGACGCCAACCTGATGTATGCCCACGTCCAGGCCGGCTTGAGCGATGCAACTGAGGCCGCCATGGTGGGAATCGATCGCTATGGGCTCACGCTGCGGGTCGCGACTCCGGCTGGACCCCGTATGGCGCGCGTCCCGTTTCCCGAGCCGCTCGCCGATGCGGATGCTGCGCAGTCGGCCGTGATCGACCTGCTCAAGGTGGCACGGGCTCAGCAGGGCCACGGCTGAGCGCGCATGAGGTCGGACTGACGCCGACGGACGCTCATGGAATAGCGCGAAATCGGGGCGTTGTACTGTTGGCTGCGTGACGTCACAGCCCGAAACGGCCACTGTGGCCGAACTCAAAGAAATCCTCTCCGACCCCGCGGGTCGCATCGAACTTCACGAGTTCATCGAAGAGGAAACATTGCGAACCATCGACGCCATTGGCAGCGCCGACTGCGAGGGGTACGACGAGTGCGTGCGGGCCTACGAGCACGCGTCAGCCGAGCTGATCAGGCTGCTCGTCACCGGCGCTTACTTCTCCAACTGTGCCGACCATGACAAAGCGTGGGCACACGCCGTGCGGCTGCTGGCCAATCGGATTCCGTACACGACTTCTGTTGATGGGCCTGCTATCAATCTGCAGCACCACATCACGCTGCTGGCGATCTATGCCGTCGCGTTCGGCGCCGTCGCTGCAGACCGGATCGACCCCATTGCGCGGGTCATCGGGACGGTGCGAGCCGAGGAGGACGGCAGGGGCGGCCGAGTCACCTACCTGGTGAACTGTGATCGGCTGAAACGACCCGACGAAGCCCCGATCCAGGCCTCGCTGCGTCTGTGGATGACGCTGCGTTCACTCACCGACGAATTCATTCCCAAGACCCCCGAGGACGCGCTGTTCGATGCCGCCCTCGACGAGATCGAGTACTTGCTCGGCGTGACTCACGGCCGCGACACGGCGGAGGGATCCGGCCCCGTGGGATATGGAGCGATTCAAGTGCTCGCCACTCGTGTTGCGCCTGATCGTCTCGTGCGGCGCAATCTCGATCTGCTGATTGCCCACGACGCCTTCCAGAGCGTCGACGAGTTCTACATCTGCCGCGAGCGCTACAACAAGCGGTACGCCGCGGAAGCCCGCGTTTGACGGCGATGCCGATGATCCAAGGGGACGGCGTACGGCTGTACGCGGAAGACACTGGTACTGGGCATCCCATTGTGTGGTTGCACGAGTTTGCTGCCGACTATCGCACGTGGGAGGCCCAGGTTCGGAGGTTCAGCCGCAGCCACCGATGCATCACCTACAACGCCCGCGGGTATCCGCCCTCTGAGGTCCCCGAGAGCGATTCGGCGTACACGTTCGAGCGCGAGCGGGAGGACTTGTGGGCAGTGCTCGACAGCTTCGGCATCGAGCGCGCCCATGTCGTCGGGCTCAGCATGGGTGCCTACACGGGGCTGATGTTCGCGTTGCGCTACCCCGAGCGGGTGACGTCGCTGCTGTTCGCCAGCGGAGGATCCGGAGCATTCGCGGATACCCGGGCAGCGTTCCTCACCGAGGTCGACGCAGCCGCCGAGGCGATGATCGAGCACGGCATGGAGGCAGCCGCGGACGGCATCGCTGCTGGCGCCACCCGTGTTCAGCTCCAGAACAAGGACCGCAGGGGCTGGGAGGAGTTCAGGCAGTACCTGTCAGAGCATTCGGCCGTCGGCTCGGGGATGACGATGCGCAACTTTCAAGGTGGGCGCCCGTCGCTGTACGACTTCGAGGAAGAACTGAGCCAGCTCGACGTCCCGGTGCTGCTGGCCGTCGGCGACGAGGACGACCCGGTTATCGAGACGAACATCTTCCTCAAGCGAGTGCTCCCACGTGCAGGCCTGTGGATCGCCGCGCGCACCGGCCATGGAATCAACCTCGAAGAGCCCGCTGCGTTCAACCAGATGGCAGCAGATTTCTTCAGCGCAGTCGAAGCCGGTCAGTGGACCCGCCGCGACCCCCGCGCCACTCCGGTAAATCCGATGCTCGGCGGTGCTCAACCCGGGAGCTGAGCCGTCGCAGGTCGTGATGCGCCGATGGCCGGGCGGGTGAGAGGTCCGTCAGCGGACGTGACAGACTCGCTGTCAATCGGTGCTATCGCAGGAGCGAAGAGTGGACTATGAAGGTCTGAACGTCGCCAGGGCACTCGAGGAGACGATCCAGCGGGAGGCTGCCGAGGCCGAAGAGGCGAGTCCGCCGGACATCCCGCCCGATTCGTGGGTCCGCAAGAACATCAAGTCCTATCCGCGCGCGGAGAAGCTGCAGTTGCCCGACCCTGCTCCCGCTCCGATGTCAGTCGGCGACGTGTTGTCTCGCCGTCGCTCGTGCCGGAATTTCTCGGGCGAAGCAGTGCAGCTCACGGCGTTGGCTTCCGCGTTGGGAGGCGCGCTGTTGACCCGCGGCGACGCATTGTCGCGGCCCTATCCATCGGCAGGTGCCCGATGGCCCGTTGAGACGTACGTGATTGCCCGCAACGTCGAGGGTCTAGCTGAGGGCGCGTATCACTACGACGCGACAAACCACATGCTCGCTCTTGTGAACGCGAACATCAGCGCCGAGTGGCTCGAGAAATGCTTCAGAGTGCAAGAGTTCAGCCCGATGCCTCAGGCAGTGGCCGTGGCGACGGCGACGTTCATGCGGTCGTGGGTCAGATACGGCATCCGGGGCTCCAGATTTGCGTACCAGGAAGCCGGAGCGGCAATCATGGCCCTCGATCTAGCGAGTACTGCTGTGGGGCTCGACACTGTCTGGCTCGGCGGATTCGACGATGTCCTGCTTTCGGAAGCCCTCGGCCTTGACTGGAGCCAGGACTCGGAGACACCTGTCCTCGGATTGGGCATCGGGCGAGCTGTGTCGGAGTGACCCTCGCCGGGGCCGGAGTTTCGCTGGCCGAATGACTCGGCCTGGTCCGGGCCCATGTAGCGGGTGCCAGTGAGGGTGGACACGCGCCGCAGCTCCTCGGGGTCTGCGGAGACTTCCACCACGCCGTCGACTTTCACGAACGCGTATGGCGGCGTTTCGGTGTCGACAACCAGCGAGACGCGCGGTTCACGCGCCATGGCAAGGGCCTTGCCGCTGCGTGTGCCCGTAGCGAAGAGCAGGTCGCCGTCTTCCACGATGAACCAGACAGGCGCCACGTGGGGCCGCCCGTCGGAGGCGACCCACGCGAGCTTGCCTGTCCGCGAGTCATCACTCAGAAAATCCAAAGCCTCTGAGGTGCTCATCGGGCGCATCTCAATTGCCTTCGTGCAGCAGATCGTGCGGGGTTCAGGGCGCGTACGCGGCGCACGCCAATAGTGGTATTGAGGGGTCAGGCAAGCAAGGCAGACACGGGGACTGATTCGAAAAGGGAGCAGGTCGCACGAGCAACGGAGAATGTGGTCGGGCTCGGGAGTTCGGGCCGGAAGGCATCGCTCCCGGCAACCCGCTGGAGGCACTCGAAAGCAGCCAGCCGATCGCCGCCTGTCATCTCAACTGCGTCCGGCGCTTCGAAGCACTCCTCGACACCGATTCGAAGCACGCCTTCTTGTCAGACCTTGCGATGCCTGCGTGGCATCGCTCCCCTCATGCTGGAAGAGGAGGAAATGGAACAAGAAAGCATGGGGCTGGCGCGCCCTCAGGCGTGTTCACGCCCGACGTCACGAGGACCTCGGCGACGCACGGCGTTGCACTGGTGCGCATTGTTAGTGGCTGCAGCATTGCTGGCCTTCGGCTGCGAGAGGTCGATGGCGGCCAGCGGTCTCGTCGAGGTGCACGAGAGGCTGTACGCCCTGAAGTGGGCCAGCGCCGATGCCTACAACGCTGAGGCGTCGCGGCCCGAGATCGACCCTCGGGACCTCAGTTCCGCCCGAGTGCACGATGGTGCAGGAGTCGAGTTCCTGGGAGTTTCCGAGCTGCTTGGCGAAGTGGGTGTCCTGGAATTCCTGGACGACTACATCTTCGACATTCCGTCCACGGCAGCATTCCTGGCAAGTCTCGAGCTGATTGCCGCCCAGCGCGCGACGGCGGTGCTTCATCCCAATGACGACGCCGTGAGCGTCGCGAGACGAGAATTCGAGGACCGCGTCTTGAAGGCGGCGAATGGGGTCTTGGTGGATGGGCTGCCGCCGAGCGTCGACCCTCACAAGCTGCATGATGCGTTTTTCGACGCACTCGATCAGTGCTGCCGTGCTTCGCCGTGGCCTGCTGCGGAACTGTATGTCGGAGGCGACCCAGAGCCAGGGGAATACCCAAGCCGGTTGGTCAAGCGAGACTTCGGAATGTCGTACTTCGAATACATGGAGCTGCTGCACGAGTGCGGGAAGTTCGCAGCGACCTATCCCACGCTCGACGAGGCAGTCCGAGACCAGCTCCTCGCAGCTCAACGAGCGCACTACGCCCAAGCCGTGCTCGGAGGCCTCGACGAGGCTCCCGCTGTCGAGATTCCCGCCAAGTATCGAGGCGAGATCTACGAGCTGCGACGGGCTGAGAGACTGGGCGGCGTGGCGCAAAACGTTCTCGGCGGCGGCGTGTGACGCTGGAAACCGGGCGGCTGGACCGGCTGCGCCGTTCGATGGAATCGCTCGATGTTGCTGCGGTCCTGACCGCTGACCCGATCAACATCTTCTACGCGACCGGCGTGCGGAACATGACGGTGTTCTCGATGATGGGATCGTTCAGGTTCGTGCTCGTGCAGGCGGATGGGCCGGTCGTGCTGTGGGAATACGCCGGCTGCGAGCATCTGGCCGACGACGCCGGGACCGTTACCGAGGTGCGGGCGGCGCCCGACATCACCCCGGCGGGCGGAACTCGGTGGGTGGAGTCGACGCACGGGTTTGCTCGCGAAGTCGCCGATCTCGTGGCGAAACTGCGGGTCGGCAAGCCCCGTCTGGCTGTCGAGCGGTTTGACCAGCACGTGACCGCCGCGCTGCGCTCTCGCGGTTGCGAGCTCACGTCGGCGACCGAAGTGTTCGCCCTGGCCCGCCGGATCAAGACGGCCGACGAGATCGCTGCCATGGGTTGCGCCATGGACGTCGTCACCGCAGCGCTGGAAGGGATGCGCGACCAGATCAAGCCCGGACGCACCGAGGTCGAGGTTTGGGCCGAGCTGCACCGTGGCCTCATCGCCGGCAACGGCGAGTATTTGTCCACGAGGCTCGCCCAGGCAGGGACCCGGACGTTCCCGTACTTCAACGAGGCTGGCCCCAACCCGGTCCGCGACGGCGACCTGCTCTGCGTCGACACCGATGCGCTCGGACCCGGCGGCTATGCCGTCGACTTTTCTCGGACTTTCGTGTGCGGCGATGCGGCGCCCACCGCGGCCCAGCGCAGCATCCATGCCATGGCGCTTGAGCAGCTGCAGCACAACGCCGCGCTGCTGGCACCCGGACGCAGTTTCGAGTCGTTCGCCCGCTCGGCGTGGGCGGTGCCGGAGCGGTTCGCGCCATACGGCTACTACTGCTTGGCCCACGGCCTGGGCCTGTGCGGCGAGAGCCCGTACATCCCGGTGTACGAGGCCGAGGCGCCCGGGCCGTACCCCCTCGCGGGCGAGCTCGAACCCGGGATGGTCATCTGCGTGGAGAGCTACATCGGCGATGCGGCGAGCCACCAAGGCGTCAAGCTCGAAGACCAGTACCTGATAACTGAGGCAGGTGCGGAGTTGATGAGCACAATGCCCCACGACCTGGTCTGACGCGATATGCGTGTCTGAATTGCGACGTCGCCGAGAGTTTCTTTGGGGTAGTTAGGAGTTCGAAAACGCCCGGAAGACTCAATCAGTCGACACCTGCAAAAGAGCGCGTCGATATCCCGACGTGGAGGTGGCGGATTTCGGAATATGCAGGTCAGACCACATTTCTGAGATTGTTTCCCTTCCGTTTCCCTAGTCGATTGCAGCGTGGGGAATTCAGCACTGGCGGTCTTCCCCGACACTTCTGGCCGCGCCTACGGGCGTGCAAAGAGGGGGTCCTTCGTCTTTTCGTGGGATGAGGGCGGCTTGAGGGTCCGCGGGTCGGGATCGAGGCCCTGCTGGGATCGGTGTTTGGACGCGCCGAACCCTGAAGGGCCTCGATGAACCGTGATGTTATGCCGATGCGGCTGTGGCTGCCGCGTATCAGGATGCCGGGGGTGATCGTTGACGCGCCTGAGCGGCTGGTGGTGCGGGTGGCGTCGGCGGTGCGGCATGCTGAGTGTCCCGACTGCGGGACGTCCAGCGGCCAGGTTCATGACCGTCGGGACCGCGAGGTCCGCGACCTGGAGGTGTCGGGGCGGCCGACCACGTTGGTGTTCGAGCAGCGGCGCATGGTCTGCGAGCCGTGCGGGCGCCGGTTCGGCGAGGACCATCGGGCGTTGGAGGGCCGCGTCACCGCGCGTCTGGCGCGTCGGCTGGTCAAAGACGCTCGGGAGATGACGGTCAACGCGGCGGCGGAGCGCCATCAGGTGGGCTGGAAGCTGGTCAACGCGCTGGTAGTCGCCTACGCGGGCGTCGTCGCCGGCCATCGACGGCGGCGATGCCGGGTGCTGTTGGTGGAGGGGACCTCGATCCGCAAGCGCCACCGGTACGTGACGGTGCTGGTGAACGGCGACACCGGCGAGGTGCTCGCCATGGTGCCCCCCACCGCAACACCGCAGCGCTGTCGGGTTTCTTGGCCGCGCAAGGGCACAACTGGTGCAAGAACGTGAAGGTCGTGGTGTCCGACGGCTCCAAGGCATACAAGACAGCCATAGAGGCTCGCCTCGGCCACGCCCGCCACGTGCTGGACCGCTTCCACGTGATCAGGTGGTTCGCGGCGGGCCTCACCGCGGTGCGCCGAGACGTGCAGCGCCGCCCCGCGGGCTCCAAGCCTGCCTTCGACCCAGAAGTGTTCCGATCGCGGTTCTTGCTGATGGGGCGGCCCGACAAGCTCGACGCCGCAGAACGAGGACGCCTCGACAAGCTGTTCGCCGCTCACCCGCGGCTCAAAGCGGCCTGGGACGCTCTCGGCGAGCTGCACCACCTCTACCTCGCCAAGGACCGCAAAGGCGCCCTGGCGGCGCTCGAACCGACGCTCCTATCAGGTCACATTCCTTCCGACCGGCTGGTGCGCGCCCCCGACAGAACCCAAGCCGACAAATCGATTTCAAGGCACCAAACCAGCGAGGACTCGAGTCAGACCTGCACCCGTCGGGAACGCACTTTCATTATGAGTGCGAAGGCTCGACAAGTTCAGGCGTTCCCAGCATTTCCCACAGCCGGACGTTTCGTTACACTGAGGGCCGAACCCAGCACACCTGTGTTGGAATTCATGGGTAGGGGCCGTCCCTCCACCTGACAGGAGGGTCGGCCCCACTAAATGGGCCTGTCACAACTCGGGCGCAGGTTCGGTTGTACAGGTGTGCGGCGCTACCGCTGCACGCAGTTTCCGAGAAAGGAACAACATCAATATGAATGTTGGACACAAGCGGCGACGTCGAACGTTCGCCGCGATCCTCGCAACGATGCTGATGGCATCGCTGCTGGCGGTCGTAGCGGGTGCGCCATCTCAGGCCGCAAATACTTCTGGTGAGGTGCTGATTGACACGAACGGCGACAATGTCCCCGATTCGCGTGAGTTCGCCGGTTCCCACCGCTACAACACTGCGGTAGCGCTCGCAGAGCGCTTCGCTGCTGATGAGGGCAGCATTTCCACGGTGATTCTCGCCTCGGGCGAGTCCC
>JAPOPC010000043.1 GCA_026713105.1 Acidimicrobiaceae bacterium | reverse complement strand
TCCTGGCCGAAGTGATGTTCCGGTGGGTCCGGGATCGGCAGGGGCGCTTGGTCACAACCGAGTCGAGACATCGAAGGGTCCACTTGGGCCGGGTTCGGGCTCGGGAGGATGCGTTCGGTGTCTCGATGGACTGGTCTGACTGGAGTCGAGACTGGCCTGGTGCCTCGTGACTGATCCGTCGGCTGGTCCATCGAGACACCGAACGCGCACCAGCGGGTCGGACGAGTGTGACCTCATGAGGAGCTTGGCTGTTCCCCCTGTCGATGTCTTGTGCGTCGTCGCGGCCGGTGGTGCCGTCCATCGCAGTTCACGAACGCAAGGCAGGTTCGGCATGCATGATCGTGACAGGCAGGTCACAGGAGGGGTCGATACCCACGGCGAGGTCCATGTCGCCGCGGTCATCGACGCGACCGGACCGATCCTGGCGACGTCGTCGTTCGCGGCGGCTCTGGCTGGCTGCCGGGGACTGCTGGGGTGGCTGCGCCGCCACGGCCGTGTCGTCGGGGTCGGCGTCGAGGGCACCGGCTCCTACGGCGCCGGCCTGGCCCGCTGCCTCACCGGCGAAGGCGTCGCGCCCACCGAGGTCAACCGCCCCGATCGGCAAAGACGCCGCCGTCACGGCAAGTGCGACACCGTCGACGCCGAGGCCGCAGCCCGAGCAGCGCTCAACGGCGACGCGGCGCGAACACCCACAGCGAGCGGCGGGCCAGTGGACAGTGTGCGGGTGCTGCGCGTCGCGCGCCGCTCGGCGATCAAGGCCCGCACACAGGCTGCCAACCAGATCCGCGACCTGATCGTCACCGCCCCCGACCGGCTTCGATCCCGGCTGCGGGGCCTCGACACCGACCAACGCGTCGCTGTGTGCTCCCGCTTCCGGACAGGGGAAACGACAGACCCTGGCGAGGCAACCAAGCTCGCCGTGGGCAGCCTGGCGCGTCGCCACCTCGAGCTCAGCGCCGAAATCGCCGCCCAGCTCGCCGCGCTGTGCGCCGCCATCAACCCGGCCCTGCTCGCTGCCCACGGGGTCGGCCCCGAAGTCGCTGCCACGCTGCTGGCCGCCGCCGGCGCCAATCCCGCCCGCATGGGCTCCGATGCCGCCTTCGCTGCGCTGTGCGGCGTCAGCCCCGTCGAGGCCTTCTCGGGCAAGGTGACCCGTCACCGGCTCAACAGCGGCGGCGACCCACAGGCCAACAACGCCCTGTGGCGCATCGTTGTCGTGCCCATGTCCAGCGACACGCGCACCCACGCCTACGTCGCACGACGCACCCGCGAGGGCAAGTCCAAAAGAGAGATCATCGGCTGGCTCAAGCGCCACATCGCCTGCGAAGTGTTCCGCCTCCTCACCCGCCCCGCGACCGTCCCCCTCCGAGCCGACCTGCGAGCCAAGCGCCGACGCAGCGGCCTCACACTCGCCGACGCTGCCCAAGCGCTCGGCACCTGGCCCACCCGTCTCTCCGAGATCGAACGCGGCCTCGCTCACAACGCCGAACTCTCCCGACGCTACGAACTGTGGCTCCAACCCGACCAAGCCGCTTGACAAATTACGCCTATAGGAGCATCAGTCAGGCTCCCTACTGGACACGAGCGCTCCTGCCGGCCTCAGGCTCGACGCGACAGGTCTGACAACAGGCACACGGCCAATATTTTGTGGAGTCATCGCCGAGCGCAGGACCGGACCGTAACCCCCTGGCTGAGGGTCCCGGCAGGCCCAACGGTGACACTCGGGAATTTTGTGTATCGGGCGTGATCTGAGGGTCCGCAGCTTTGGGCTGTGGGCTGGGAAGGATCATGTCTGTGACTGATCATGACATGCCGGCTGTGCCCGCGAGCGAGGCTGCCGGCGAGGCGGCGATGGCCGACTGGGCTGAACAGGCCGCACAACGCAAAGCCGACCGGGCCGAGTCCGCGCGTCAATTCCGGTGGCTGATCGGCACCTTCATCGCACTGACAGGCGTACCTGTCGGTGCCATGCACGGCGTCGGCGCCACCACCTGAGATCCCCGCTCCGGGCACCATCGCCTGATCAACGGCTGATCTGGCCGCGCGGCCGCAATAATCGCACCGTAGCTATTGCATAAAACTTCTTATATCCGTAGTATTTAGATATGGAGCCGGTTGGGATAGCAGACGCCGCACGGCATTTGGGGGTCAGCCCCCGACGTGTCCATCAGCTGGTAGCCGCAGGTCGGCTGAGCGGTCACCGCATCGGGCAATCATGGGTGCTCGACCGGGCCGCCGTCCAACGATTTGCGAGCGGTCGGTCCGAGGCCGGCCGGCCGTGGAGTCCGTGCTCCGCCTGGAACGTGCTAGCGCTGGCCAGTGGGGACGACGCGCGAGGTTCGCCAGTCGACCGGTCACGCGCCAAGAAGCGGCTGCAAGTTGGGCTCGAGCCACTCGCCAAACGCCTGTCGAGCCGAGCCCAGAGCCGTTGGTTCTACGCCCATCCTGGAGTGCAGCCAGAGATGCTCTCGCACCCCGGCGTGGTCGCGAGCGGGGTCAGCGCGCTGCGCGACCACCAAGTCGACCTGATCGTCAGCGACCAGTCCGAGGCGTACGTGCTGGAGTCTCGCGCCGCCGAGCTGGTCGACCGATTCGTTCTTGACGCTGATTCAGACAGGCCCAATGTCCAACTGCGCCTGGTCAGCGATAGCCATTGGCCCTTCGAGCCTGGCCAGCGCGTGGCCCCCGCCCCGGTCGTGGCAATCGACCTGCTGGAGTCAGAGGACGAGCGCTCCCAGCGCGCCGCCCGCGAACTGCTGGCCCGGGCATGAACCGCCGCAACGTCCTCGAGATGGAGCCAATCGAGCTCCCCGACCTGCCAGGCATCGAGGAAGGCCTGTGGATGACACTGCTGGAGCTTGCTGAGGTCCAACCAGACAACTGGACGTTGATCGGCGGGCAGATGGTCTTGCTGCACGCCCTCGAACAGGGTGTGAGTCTCCCGCGTGTCTCGACGGATCTCGATCTATTGGTGAACGCCCGAATCGCAACCCGAGCCATTCGCGGCCTCGTGCAAGCCCTCCAAGAGCGCGGGTTCGAATCAGCAGGAATGTCTCCGGAAGGAATCGCACACCGCTATGCGCGCAATGGTGTCAGCGTCGACCTCTTGGCACCGGAGGGTCTCGGTGAACGCGCCGACCTCACCACGACACCGCCTGGGAGGACGCTGGAGGTACCCGGCGGTACCCAAGCACTGAAGCGAACCGAAATCGTGCCGGTCGTGTACCGCGGGCGGGCGGGCAATGTGCCCCGGCCGTCACTCATGGGAGCCCTCATCTGCAAGGCGTGCGCCGTCGGCGTCGACGACGTCCCCCACGCTCAGCGCACAGACTTCGCGTTCCTGTTGAGCCTGATCGACGACCCGCTGCACATGGCTTCAAAGCTCAAGAAGAAAGACCGGCAGCGACTGCGCACACGAGCCGAAATGGGCGATTCTGCGCACCCGTCCTGGCGCACCCTCGACGCCGATGCCGCAGCGCGCGGTCTTGCGACATACCGGCTCCTGACTCGGTAACCGTACGCCGCACATGGTTACGGCCGGGACTATCGGATTGAGCGAATTCTGTGAATTTGTCCGCGTTGACGTGTTGGCGATGTGGGTGACGTTGTCCCGGGTCATTGTTTCTTGCTCAGTTCTAGGTTGGTCTGATGCAAGGAGTGTTTGATGCCCAAGCCGTCTGGAAAAAGTCCGGAGCGAAAGCTGCAGGTTGTGCTGTCTGTGCTGCGCGGGGAGGTGTCTGCTGCTGACGCGGCTCGTCGAGCGGGGGTGACTGAGCAGACGGTGCACAATTGGAAGAACGCGTTCTTGGACGCGGGCCGTGCGGGCCTGGCCGGAGCGGGTCGGCGGCGGTCGTGTCGGGAGGCTGAGCTGGAGGCTGAGAACGAGGAGCTCAAGGCCGCTTTGGGCGAGGCGCATGTGCAGCTGCGGGTATGGAAGAAGGGAGCGGAGTATCTCCCTCCTTTGAGGTCCTCGAGATGATCCGCGTCGACGCGGCGTTGTCGGTCTCGAGGTTCGCCGAGTTGATCGGGGTGCCGCGGCGCACCTGGACGTACCGCTTGGCCAAGCACCGCTGCGGGGACCCGGTCAAGGGGCCGTGGCCGGCGCCGGTGGTGGACCGCATCGAGCCGGTGGTGGCGAAGCACCTGCAGGAATGGCCGGCGTGGGGACATCGCAAGATCGCCGCCATCGCCCGCATCGACGGGCACGACATCGGCTCGGTGTCGGGCTATGTCCCGTGGAGTGGTGGGTTTTTGGGTTGAGCCTCGGTGTTGGTTGCCGGTGTGAGTTCGGCTGTGGTGATGGTAGCGGTTGGGGGTCGGAGCTTGGCCATGGAGTCTTCTGAGAGGTAGCGCCGGTCGGTGGCT
>JAPOPC010000007.1 GCA_026713105.1 Acidimicrobiaceae bacterium | reverse complement strand
TCGGCTTCGGCGGCTTTGCGCTTGGCCTCGGCCTCTTGTGCCTTGCGGAGTTGCTCGGCGAGACGCTCGCGTTCTGCCTGTTGGCGCGCTGCTTCCTCTGCTATGCGCGTGCGTTCGGCTTCGGCGGCTTTGCGCTTGGCCTCGGCCTCTTGTGCCTTGCGGAGTTGCTCGGCGAGACGTTCGCGTTCTGCCTGTTGGCGTGCTGCTTCCTCTGCTATGCGCGTGCGTTCGGCTTCGTCTGTTTTGCGCTTGGCCTCTTGGCGCTTGCGTTCGGCCTCTTGGTCGGCGCGGGTGCGGGTGTCGGGCGGCGGCGAGTAGTTGTTCGGCGGGTGAACGTGGGCGACGGCCTCGTTCCAGCATTGCTGTCCGGCGAAAGGGTCGTAAGCGCAGCGCCGCACCGTCTGGGTGTGGGCCGACACCGGGTCGGCGGCGATGAGCGGCAGACCGGCGAGCGAGACAAGCAGAGCGGCGAATGCCGCGGTGAGTCGTTTGGTCACAGGTGGGTTCCCTCCTGGCGGGAGTCGGCGGATGTGTGCGATCCGCGACCGCGCCGGCCGCCGGGAGGGACCCATGCAACTGATGCCGCCCCGGCGGCCGGCGAAGCCCGCAAGCGGGCCGCGGTCGCGAATCGTTCGTTTTGCGCACACCCGAATCGGACCAAAACGGACACGACCGGCCAGCCCGCAGGGCGCCGCGCGGGCAGGCGGCGCGCGGCGCGATGTCTCAGCGGCTATGCGGGTTCGCGGCTGCGGGGGGTGCTGCAGGGCGCACTGCGGGGCGTCGGGCTCGGTCGGCTTGACAGGCCGCTTTGGGCCTGTCTACGATACGAACGTTTCACATACACGCCAAACCGCCTCTGACCAGCGGGTCTGCTGGTCGTGAGGGGTTTGGTGCTGGCCCTCCGTCACGGCATACGGCCCGAAGAGCGTGCCTGGCGAACCACGAGACTCACCGAGGTACAGCGGGCATCGCCAGCCGCAGCACATCGGGAACCCACTCGAGCCCGAGTTCGTCGACGGCGCCGAGGTGATCGCCGTCGAGTTGGTGGCCGAACGGGCGGATCCCTGTCACGGTGAGTTCGCGCACATCGTCGATGCGCTGCACCACGTTCGGATCGGTGTCGCTCAGGCTTCCGTTCGCACGGAACACTGCCGAGAGCACGTCCACAGAATCGGCCAGTCGAAGCGACCGCAATCCCACCACGGACAGTCCGGTGTGCAGCGTTGCTGCGGGAGCGATTCGAACCGGACGGCTGCCGAGGAAGGTGTACGGATCAGTGTTGGCCACCACGACGACGAAGCAGCCGTCTATGGACGCCATTGCCGGAGCCGTCGTTCGGACGCTCAGCGTCCCGGCCTGCCGGTCGTAGCGGCGCAGCAGCGTGTCGATGCCGGCGAGGAGGAACAGCGGGTGGCCGAGATACCGCTTGAGCGTCGGGTGGCGCTCGACGCGCTCCACGATCGCTGCGTCGAGTCCCATGCCGCAGTGGAACAGGAAGTAGCGACCCGACGTGCGACCCAGCCCTGCCGAGGTGATGCTGTCGGCCTCGAGCGCATCGAGAACTGCCTCTGTTGCCACGAGCGGGTCGTCAGGCGTCCCGATCGTCCGGGCAAACACGTTGGTGGAACCGCCCGGCAACGCTGCGAGCACGCAGTCGGTACCGGCAACGCCGTTGGCTGCTTCGTTGAGCGTGCCGTCGCCGCCCAGCACCACCACGGCATCGGTGCCGGTCGTCGCCGCCCCCCGTGCGAGACGAGCCGCGTGGCCGCGCCGGTTGGTGAAGGCCACCTCGGTGTCGTGACGCTGCGAGAGCGCCGTGTGGATCAGCACGCGCGTCCGGGCGGTCGTCGACGAAGCAGAGTCGTTGACCAGCAACAGGACACGCACCGCGCAAGTCTCGCCCCGACGCGAGCTTGCGAGCGCCATCAAACACGTCGTGTGGTATCAGACACGGCGTGTGGCAACGAAGCCCTGAGTCGGCAGACTCTCGCGTCATGAAGGTCGTTGTGTGCGTCAAGCAGATCCCCGACCCGGCAGTGCCGGGACAGCTAGAGCCCGATACCAACACGTTGAATCGGGACGACAAGCTGATTCTGGATGAATCTGACTCGTACGGCGTCGAGATGGCGCTGCAGCTCGTCGAGGCAGCCGGCGGCGGCCAGGTATCGCTGGTGTCCATGGCGCCCCGATCGGAGACCAGCGGGTTGCGGACGGCGCTCGCAATGGGTGCCGACGACGCCGTATTGATCAGCGACGAGGCGCTCGCCGGCAGCGACGCACTCGGCACTGCCAAGGTGCTCGGTGCCGCGATCGGCGAGCTCGAAGCCGACCTCGTACTGGCCGGCGTCGAGTCCAGCGACGGCTACACCGGCACCGTTCCCGAAATGGTGGCCGGCGTCATGGGCGTGCCGTCCATCACCTTTGCGAAGCACATCGAGATTTCCGACGGGGTCGCAAGCGTGCAGCGCCAGACCGAGGCGGGATACGACCAGGTGGAGTGCGCGCTGCCGGCGGTGGTCTCGGTGACAGCCGGTGTGGTCGAGCCGCGATACCCGTCATTCAAAGGAATCATGGCGGCCAAGAAGAAGCCGGTCGATGCGAAGGATCTCGGTGCACTGGGCATCGACGCGAGCGCGGTCGGCGTGGCCGGGGCCCGCCAGGAAACGGTCGATGTGACCGACGCACCCGAACGCGAGGCCGGCGAGATCATCACCGACGAAGGCGACGCGCACACCAACATCGTCGAGTTCCTCACCGAGCTCAAGGTCATCTGACCCGACGGATGATGCACACCGGTTGAGCCCGCCACCTGAACTACTGACCTACGAATCCGACAGGAACCACTCCCCATGACGCTTGCACAGATTCTGCTCTTCGCTGAAGGCGATGCCGACGGTGCCTCCGGCCTCACGCTCGAGCTCGCCACCAAGGCTCGGTCGTTGGCCGACACCGTGACTGCATTCGCCCCCGCACACGGTGAAGCCATGGCTGCCGAACTGGGCGCACACGGCGTGACCACCGTGTATGCACTCGAAGGACTCGGCGACGGGCTGGTCGGTGTTCACGCCGCAGCCGCGCTTGCCGCTCATATCGACGCCGCCTCGCCTGATGCGGTGTTCTTCGGCCAGACCACCGACGGGCGCGATACCGCCGCCCGGTTGGCCGTGCTGGCGGATCGTCCCGTGTCCACCAACAACGTGGGCGCGCAGATCGTCGACGGCGGACTCGTCACCGAGGAGCCGATCTTTGGCGGGACCCAGAACATCTACACCGCGTACCGCGCGCCAACACCAGCCCTCGCGATGTTCCGCCCGAAGAGTTTCGAGGCCGAGCCCAGCGGAGGCGGGGCTGCTGCCGTCGAGAGCGTCTCCGCCGTGGATCCCGGCGAAGCGGGACGAGCGACGGTGACCGGACGTCATGCCGAGGAGCGCTCAGGCCCGCAACTCGACGATGCCACCGTGGTGGTGTCGGGCGGCCGAGGGCTGGGCCAGCCCGACGCATATTCGATGGTCGATGAGCTCGCAGGTCTGCTCGGCGCGGCGTCCGGTGCCTCTCGGGCCATCGTGGACGCAGGCTGGGTTCCCTACGCCAAGCAGGTCGGCCAGACCGGCAAGGTGGTGAAGCCCAACGTGTACATCGCCTGCGGCATTTCGGGTGCCACCCAGCATCTGGTTGGCATGAAGGGTTCCAAGAACATCGTCGCCATCAACAAGGATCCCGAGGCGCCGATCTTCGGCGTGGCCGATTTGGGCATCGTGGGCGACGTGCACAAGGTGATGCCGGCGCTGATCGAGGCCCTCAAGTCGCGTTAGACCAGCGGCTGCCGCGCTACCGCTGGTTAGACCAGCGGCCAAGGCCAGCGGCGGCCGCCGTCGTCATCGGGGAACTTGCCGAAGTCGGCCAGCCACTGGGCGCGCTCGGCCAGGGCGCTGAACTCGTCGGGTCGCAGCCACTGCGCGAGTTCGGCCGGCGGTTCAGCAGCGGATCCGATGGCGGCGCCGAGTTCGTCGTCGAAGGGTTCCCCGCCAAAGTCCCAGATGACCGTCCGCAGTTTGAAGTCGCTCGCGAAGCACAGGCCCTGGTCGATGCCGTAGATCGGCCCCCAACGCGACGCCAAGCAGTGCCCCGACTTGCGATCGGTGTTGTTGGCGATGAGGTCGAAGGCGCAGATCTGCCGCAGATCGTCATGGTGGCGTTCTTCGGAGACGAGCGTGAAGTAGTGCTCCTCGAAATTGGCATCAATGAACAGCTGAACCGAGCCCACGCCGAAGGGGCCGTCTCGCTCAACCGTGGGCGGGATGACGCGCCACCCCAACGCCTCCGAAAGCTCGAATGCAGCGATCTCGCGCCGGTACAAGCCGGAAGGGAAGTCCCACAGCGGGCGCTCTCCCCGTTCGGGCTTGTAGATCGCAGCGGTGGGAGTGGTGGCGTGATCGATTCGCACCAAGAACGTGGCGTTGCTGCTGTAGGGCATCCGTCCCAGCACGGAAATGTCTCCCTGGCGGAGCACCTCGAGGGCATCGGTCACAGCCGCATCCCAGATGACCGGCAATTCGAGCTGCTGACCGTCGTCGCTGCGGGGCAGCACGTGGTGTGGGGCCGGTTCGTTCACGCTGAACCATCGCGTGCTGGGACCATCACGTGCGGGGCGGACGGTGCCCGTTGCGCATGCCGAAGTCGCGGCCCTCTTCGACGAGCAGCAGCGCCTGTTGTGCGAACCCGAGCGCCATCGAGTAGTCGAGATGGAACCGGGCGCGACCACCGGTGCGCTCGTCGTCATCGGCCGGCTCATCACCCGCAGCACCCGTGCCCGCTTCAGGGTCGTCGCCGTCGTCGTCATCGATCTCGTCTGCAATGACCACGATGATCTTGCCCTCGGTGTCCATGCCTGTGGCGAGGCGGCCGACGGTCCAAGCAGCCGTCACCGGTTCGACCAATTCACCGACCGCCACCGCGGGGCCCTCATAACTCTCGCCTTCGAGCAACTCGCTCAGCAGGTTTGCCAGCGCCCAGATCTGCCCCTTCTCTAGCTTCAGCGAGACCACGTGACCGGCCTCGGATGCTTGCAGGAAGAAGATCCGCTGGCCCGGCGGTCCGACCGTTCCGGCCACGAACGTCTCGGGATTGCGGAGGTCGAAGTCGTCACTCATGCCGGAGCCAATGCTGCGAGGTCGGAAGTGCTGTTTGTCGCCAGCACGACGGGGCCGTCAGTGGAGTACAGGATCGCAGTCACCGAGCACGGCGACACCACGATCCGCTGGAAGAGATCGAGATGGGTTCCCATCGCGTCAGCGACCAGGGCCCGTATGGGGTCGGCATGGCTGACGGCCACCACAGTCGCGCCGCGATGACGGGCCGCCAGATCGGTTGCCGTCGCGGCGATGCGCGCCTGCATCTGGCGGAACGTCTCGCCGTCGGGGAAGCGAAAGCCGCTGGGATAGCGCTGCACCTGCGACCATGCCGCGAGCTTGCGCAGTTGATTGAGCTTGCGGCCCGTCCAGCGGCCCATGTCTGCTTCGTTCAGGCCGTCGTGAGTGCGCACGCGGCGACCGAGGGCCGCAGCAATCGGAGCGGCAGTTTCCTGGGCTCGCTCGAGCGGGCTGGCGTATACCGCCGCCACACGGCGACCTCCTGCCGCGATGCGTTCTGCGGCACGCTGCGCCTGCTGGGCTCCCGCCTCCGACAGGTGCACTCCTGGTCGCCGTCCGTACAGCTCGACGCCGGTGGTGGGCGTCAGGCCGTGACGGACGAACAGCAGCAGCGTGGGTCGGACACGGTTTGGCACCCGGTCGAAGCTACTTGTCCGGTCCGCCGCGCAGCGGCTTCGCCGAACGCGCGCAGCGGCGACGGACGGCAGCCATGCGGTGGTGACGACTGGCACACTCGAAGGGTGAGCCCCACACCGAGAACATGCGATGAGGTCCCGAGTGTCGCAGCACTGCAACTGCTGAACGAAGAGGTTGCAGCATGCAGGCGTTGTGATCGGCTGGTGGCCTGGCGCGAGCAGACGGCCGCCGACAAGCGGGCTGCATTCGCCGGCGAGGACTACTGGGGCCGGGGTGTGCCCGGCTTCGGCGATCCTGACGCGGCGATCGTGCTCGTCGGTTTGGCGCCCGCCGCGCACGGTGCGAACCGTACCGGCCGGATGTTCACCGGCGATCGTTCGGGTGACTTCCTCTACGCGGCCCTTCATCGCTGCGGACTTGCCAATCAACCGGCTTCCGACCATGTCGGGGACGGGCTTGCGCTGCGCGATGCGTACATCACCGCGGCAGTTCGCTGTGCGCCGCCGGCCAACAAGCCCACTCCCGTTGAGCGGGATGCCTGCCGGCCGTTCCTCCAACGCGAGCTGGCGCTGCTGGTCAACGCGCGAGTCGCCATCGCCCTCGGCGCTTTTGCCTACGGCGTGCTGTGCACGTTGGGCGGCGTGCGGCCACGACCACGCTTCGGGCACGGTGCAATTGTCGAAGTGCCCGCCGTCAGCGGTTCAGCCGAGCCTGCGGCCTTGGGCAGCGTTACTCGCATCGTCTGCTCATTCCATCCCAGTCAACAAAACACATTCACTGGCCGCCTGACTGCCGACATGGCCGATACGGTGCTCCGCGATGCCCGCCGGCTGGCGAACCTCCCGCCTGCCTGAGCCCCGACGGCCCCTGTTCGCCCGGGGGGCACGTCTGGTTGCCGCTGTGCTGGCACTGGCTGGCATCGTCGCATGCTCGGCGACCGTGATCGAGGTGGAGCCTGCGATCGGCGACCAAGGTGCGGCGGGCTCCGAAGTGCCGCTCGGCAATCCGGGCACGCTTGCCCCGCCCACCGTGCCCGGCACGGGCGGCACCGGCGCAGCCGGACAGCTCGCGATCGAGCCGCTCATCGCCTTCATGGATGCCTGCGCGGCAGATGGCGGACTCGTCGGGCCATGTCACTGCGCTGCGGACCGGATCGAGGGCGGCCTCACCTCTGTCGATCTTGAGGTGTTCGAGGACCGCATGGAAGGCGGCTTGGAATTCTCTCCCGAACTGGCTGCCGCGCTGGTCGACTGCCGAGAGGCAGGCCCGCCGCCCGAATGGTCCGACGCGCAGCAGCAGACCTATCTGGATGTGTGCTCTGCAGGCTCGGACCGCCTGAGGGGCCTATGCGCTTGCTCGCTGGCCCGCGCGCAAGACGTGGTGCCCGCGCACCGGCTGACGGAATTCCTGGCGAGCAACGATGTTCGACCGGACGTGGTCGAGTTCATCAACCTCTGCCTCTAGCCAGAGGCAGCCGAAGGGCTATTTCTTGGTCGGCTCGGGCAGCAGTGCCGGCTTGTCCCAGGCGAACTTGGGCCAGCGGGCACGTGACTTCTCGCTGAGCTTGTGCATGAGCGCGATTGCACCCGGGTCGTCATCGCCGGGACGGCCGATCAGCGAGCCGTCGGCGAGCATCTTCATGATGATCTCGCGCCCGATGTCGGTGCGGACGATGGTGAGGGTCCAGTCGGGGTACTTGCCGATGCCGCCGGTGGAGATGTCGGCGTGCTCAGCGGCGAAGTCGGGGCAGTGGTTGCAGCCCTCGCGGGTCCAGGCGTGGCATTCCTTGAGATTGATCTCGTAGTAGCCGCCGTCATGGGTCCAGATCTGGAAGACGCCCTTGATGTTGGTCTTGCGGATCCGGTGGCGGTCGAGCCCGTACTTCTGCTCGAACAGCTCCTCGAAGATCGCCTCGTCGAATGACTTCGAGCACAGCAGCCCGATATTCAGCACAAAGCGGTTGCCGACCTTGCCGACCTTGCGGGACTTGGCAACCGGCACGATCGAGCTCTGGCAGCTCATGCCCACCAGAGCGATCTTCTGTGCGCCGGCCTCCATCGCCTCGTCGTAGGCGAGCGTGTTGGCGGAATAGGTGTAGCGGCTGCCGGCGCCGCGCAGCACGTCGTCACGGTTGAAGGCCACTCCCGGCGAGGCGGTCCACTGGTTGCCGTCGCCTTCACCGACGTAGGACGTCAGCGCGGCGTCGATGTAACCGTGGTCGAGGGCCCAGATGAGGATTGCCGAGACCAGCCCGCCGTCCTGGCCGATCTCGTGGACGAAGTCGTCCGAGGCCCTCGTCAGGATGATGTCCTTGAAGACGCCTGAGGGTTCCTCGCCAGTGCGGTGGCGACCGAACATGAAGTCGTCGGCTTCGTCCTCCCATGTGCGGAAGCGGGGGCACGCACGGGTGCAGCTCGTGCAGCCCTTCTGTCCGTGGCCGCAGTCTTCGAGCCCCAGCTCCTCCTCGAGATGGAATGGAATGAAGCCGCCTTGGACGTGTTCGTAGCCGATGACGTCGTGCGGGCAGGAGATCACGCAGCCCGCACAGCCGGTGCACAGCCCCGAAGTGATGACCTCGTCGTAGAGCTCCTTCCACTGGAAGGTCCAGCGCTGCGGCGCGCCGTTGGACGCCGGGGGAGCTCCAGTCGTCGCCTCGGTCGTTGCCCCAGTCATTGCCATGGCCAAAGACTATGGCAGGTACCTCGCAAGCGGACTGCGTCTGCCCCGCACAGCGATGTGTTTCGCCCCGTTGTCGGGAACGCTGAATCCGCTGCTGCGGGCTCTAGGGTGGCCCGCCGTGACTGAGGCCGAACTGCTGGACCTGCTGTCCGAGGGACGGGTGGCGACCCTCGCGACGATCCGCGCCGACGGCCGCGTGGATCTCGTGCCCTGCACGTATGCGTTCGAAGACGACGTCGTGGTGACCGCTGTCGACCACAAGCCCAAGACGACCATGGACCTCAAGCGGCTCGACAACGTTCGACGCTTCCCAGAGGTCACGATGCTCATCGAGCACTACGACGACGCGGACTGGGAGCGCCTGTGGTGGGTTCGGCTGCGGGGGCGTGCAGCAGTGCACACCGAGGGCGCGCAGCACCGGGATGCGATCAAGCTGCTGTGCGATCGCTACCCGCAGTACGCCGCCGAGCCTCCGGTCGGCGCCGCCATCGTCATCCAGCGCACAGAGTTGACTGGCTGGTCCGCCATCGACTGAGCCGGCGAAGCGTTCTGGCGCAGCGCCCTCGGCAGGATTCGAACCTGCGCACATGGCTCCGGAGGCCACTGCTCTATCCCCTGAGCTACGAGGGCTGAAGGCCCGGCTGACATCGATACCCGGACTGGATGACCGGTCAAGCTACCGACCGCCATCGCGTGCCGCTCTGGCGGCGACGGCAAAATGACTCCGGGATCGCAGCGGTGCAGGGGTAGCGTCGATTCGGTGATGGGAGCCCTGCTGGCCGGTGCGATCGCGGGTGCGCTTGCGCGCCTCGGCGTCGACGCCGACCCGTCGCGTATCGGCCTCGAACGGCCGGCTCGCGCCGATCATGGCGACTGGTCGACGAATGCGGCATTGGTGAACGCGAAGGGCGCTGGGCTGTCGCCTCGCGAGCTGGCACGGCGACTCGCTGGGGAGCTCGACGCTGCCGGATTGCCCCATCTCGAGCGGACCGAGGTCGCCGGGCCCGGATTCGTGAATATGCACCTGGCGCCGACCTGGCTGCACGAGGTACTCGCCACCGTGTTGAGCCAGGGTGCGCACCGGTACGCATGCCACGACATCGGCGACGGCCAAACCGTCAACCTCGAGTTCGTGTCGGCCAACCCGACCGGCCCGTTGCACGCTGGCGGCGGCCGATGGGGCGCATACGGCGACAGCCTGGCCCGCCTGTTCCGTCGCTGCGGTTACCGCACGTTCACCGAGTACTACGTCAACGACCGAGGCACCCAGATGGAGCTGTTCGGACGTTCATTGGCGGCTCGGCTGGACGGCGACTCGGTACCCGACGACGGCTACCACGGCCAGTACGTCATCGACTGGGCACAAGAGCTGGCCGTCGCCCTGCTCGATGAGCCGGCATGGCAGGCCTGGGTATCAGAGGGAGGACCCCACAGCGGCCGGAGGTCGGATGAGCAGCGCCAGGCGACGACGAGGGCTCTGCAAGAAACCGGATCGAACATTGTCGGATCTCCCGATGCAGGCACGGATCTGTTGTTGGAGTTGATGTCCCGCGGAGGCCTGGCTTACGCGTCATCGTGGGGACGCGAGCGGGCATTGCTCGACGTCCGCGAGTCGCTGGACGCGATGAACGTCGGCTTCGACCATTGGCAGAGCGAAACTGCGCTCGTCGCAGACGGCGCCATGGAGCGCGCTGTCGAGCGCCTGCGTGAGGACGGCTGGTTGTACGAACGCGACGGCGCTCAATGGCTGCGCACCACTGAGTTCGGCGACGACAAAGACCGTGTGCTCTATCGCAGCGACGGCGAGCCCACTTACTTTGTGCCCGACATCGCGTACCACCACGCCAAGTTCAGCCGCGGTCGCCAACACATGGACCTCGTCATCGACGTGTTGGGCGCCGATCACCACGGCTACGTGCCGCGCATGGCGGCGGCGATGCAGATGCTGGGACACTCCGCTGAGTCCTATGAGGCCATCGTTGGGCAGAACGTGACCCTCATGCGCGATGGCCAGGTCATCGAGTTGTCCAAGCGCACCGGGACGATGGTCGAGGTGCGCGAGCTCATCGATGCCGTCGGGCCGGATGTGGCGCGCTTCGCCTTCCTGCTGCAATCGATCGACACACGTCAGACCATCGACATCGACCTGCTGTCAGCGCAGGCTTCAGAGAACCCCGTCTTCTACGTGCAGTACGCGCACGCTCGCATTGCTTCGGTGGCCCGGCGAGCCGAAGCCGACGGGGTCGCGCCGCTGCCGCCCGGGGGCACCGATCTGGGGCCCCTCGTCGGAGAACGCGAGCTGGCAGTCCTGCGAGCGCTCGAAGTGCTCCCCTCGGTGGTCGAGCTGGCGCTGCGCGAGCGCGCGCCGCACAAGGTGACGACATGGGTGCGCGATCTGGCCGCCGCCTTTCACGGCTTCTACCACGACTGCCCGATCCTGCGAGGCGACATCCCGCCCGACGTGCGTGACGCACGGCTGTGCCTGACCGAGGGCACCCGTATCGGTTTGGCGATCGGCTTGGACCTGCTCGGCGTGGACGCGCCCGAGGCAATGTGAGCCCGAATCGACGGTCCGGCCATGACTACTGAACCCCACAGCGCTGGGGCCGCTGACTCTCCCGGGACCATCGACGATCCCAGCGGCCCGATCCCATTCCGGCTGCTGCCCGACACCGCTGAGGTTTCCGATCACGGCCACCTGCGAATCGGCGGCTGCGACCTGGTCGATCTGGCTGCAGAATTCGGCACGCCCCTGTTCGTGTACGACGAGGCGCATCTGCGCGCCCGCTGCCGTGAGGCCGTCGGGGCCTTCGACGGGGGAGCCGCCTACGCCGCCAAGGCCTTCCTGTGCGCCGCCATGGCCCGTCTGGCGCTCGCGGAGGGCATGGACATCGATGTAGCGAGTGGTGGCGAGCTGCAAACGGTGCTGCGGGCGTTCGAAGACGACGCGTCCGGAAACGTGGCGCGTCGCATTGTGCTTCACGGCAACAACAAGTCCACGGCAGAGCTCGCGATTGCTCGAACTGCCGGAGTGGGGCGCATCGTGGTTGATTCCTTCGACGAACTGGACCGTCTCGACGAGTTGCACCGTGCTGACGGCATCGTGCCGAGGGTGCTGCTGCGGGTCACGCCGGGCGTGCGCGCGGAGACGCACGAGTACATCTCGACAGGTCAGGCCGACTCCAAGTTCGGCTTCGGCATCGACCAAGGCGTCGCGGCAGCCGCCACTGAGCGAGCGGCAGCGATGTCGTCGGTCGAGTTGGTGGGCATCCACTGTCACATCGGCAGTCAGGTATTCCGCGTGGAGAGCCTGGCCAAGGCGCTGGATGTTGTCGCCGAGTTTGCGGCTCCGCTGTTCGGCAGCTCGCCGAACGCGGCCGGCCGTCTGGAGGAGTTGTCGATCGGCGGCGGCCTTGGCGTGGCGTATGTGGAATCCGAACGGGCGCCCACGATCGCCGAATGGGGAGCTGCGCTGTCACGCAGGTGGGCTGGGCTCAGCCGACGGCATGGCCTCATAGCGCGGCTCGTCGCCGAGCCGGGGCGGGCGATCGCTGCCGCAGCCGCAGTGACGCTCTACACGGTCGGAGCCGTCAAGGAAGTGCCGGGGGTCCGTACCTACGCGGCTGTGGACGGCGGCTACGGCGACAACCCTCGTCCGATGCTCTATGGCAGCGACTACACGGCGTTCATGCCTGGCCGGGTCACCGAGCCCCGACCTGAGCGCGTGCGGCTGGTGGGCAAGCACTGTGAGTCGGGTGACGTGATCGTACGTTCTGCCCCCATGCCGACGGGTTTGGCAGCGGGCGACTTGGTGGCGACGCCGGTGACGGGGGCTTACGGCTATTCGATGGGCGCCCCCTACAACCGCATTGGCCGCCCGGCTGTCGTGTTCGTCGCCGATGGCGATGCTCGCCTCGTGATCCGCCGCGAGGAAGTTAAAGACATGCTCGCACTCGACGTTCTGTAGGCGCCGACTCGGCGGGCGTGATGCCGCAGCGGAGTACTGTCTCGCACATCCGACCATGTGGGCCATTCATTCATCAGGCCCGTTAAGGACCACCCCATCGTTCCCGCTGTCTTCGCATTCTTCGGCGCACTGATCGGTCTTGCCGCTGGTCCTGCCGGTATTCCGGTAGGTGCCGCAATCGGCTACTTGATCGGACGAGACGTCCGCTCACGCGAGATGCGTTCTCGCTTGGACACCCTCGAGCGGTCGGTCGAGATCTTGCGTCGCCGCTCCGATCGCCTGGAGTCACCCGAGGAGCCAGACACGCCGCCCACGGCTCCTGAGCAGACGGAGCCGGATCCACCTCCCGAGTTGTCCGAACCCGATCCGGTGCCGACGGAGCCGAGACGTGCACCGCGTCCCACACCAGCGCCGCGCCCGACGCCTGCGCCGCGTCCCACCTCCGCGCCGCGCCCGACGCCCACACCGGTGTCTGCGACCAGCCCTGCTTCGAGGCCGCCCCCCACGCCCCGGCCGGCGGTGCCTGCGGCCCGACGGCCGCCGGTGTCTCGTCGTCCGGCGAGACCGGCCGAGCCCACGTTGGCGGCGGTTGCAGTTGCCCGTGCGCGCACGTGGCTGCTGACCGGCAACTCGCCCGTGAAGATCGGGATCATCGTCTCGCTGATCGGGCTGGGATTCCTCCTGCGTGAAGCAGCGGTGCGCGGCTGGGTCGACTTCACGATCGAGATCCGTCTCGCAGCAGCGACGGCGTTCGGGCTCGGCCTGCTGGCGTTCGGTTGGCTCCAACGGACGAAACGGCCGATCTACGGCCGCAGCCTGCAGGGCGGCGGGATCGCCGTGCTGTACCTGGTGACGCTCGCTGCGTACGCGTTGTACGACCTGCTGGCTCCGTTGCCGGCCCTCGCCGCGGTCGTGCTGATCACCGTCGCGGCCGGTGCGTTGGCCATGACTCAAAGCTCGCTGACGCTGGCGATGCTGGGGCTCATTGGCGGCTTCTCTGCGCCTCTGCTGGCGTTTGCGTGGCCCCAAGACCACTTCGAGGTGTTCGGCTTCTATGCGGTGCTGGGCGTCGCGGTAGTCGCCGTGAGCAGGCTGAAGTCCTGGCCAACCCTGGTGCTGTCGGGCTATGGCTTCACGTTCGTCGTGGCCGGGTTGTGGCTCTTTGCTCGCGAGGACCACAGCGACTGGGTGCAGCTGCAGCCATTCGTGGTCTTCTTCGTGCTGCTGTACACGCTCGTGCCCTTGGTGTGGCCGCCGGTGCCGTCGTCTCGCGACGAGCCGGTCGGGTTCCAAGACCTCTGGATCACGCCGTTGGTGTTCTGCACTCCCTTCGCCGGCCTAGCGATGCAGGCGCTGCTGGTCGGCCACCTGCGCTACGGGGTCGCGATCAGCAGCGCGGTGCTTGCTGTCGTACACGCCGGCTTCCACCAGCTGTCCCGCCGTCTGGGGAGCACCTCCAAGCAGTTCGAAGTTGCCTATGCGGCCCTCGCCGTGGTGTTCAGTGCGACGGCGGTTCCGCTGTTTCTGGGCGCTTCGGCCACCTCGGCCATCTGGGCGGTGCAGGGTGCGGTGCTCGTGTGGGCCAGCTCACGCTGGGGCTCGCGGTTGGCGCTGCTGGGCGGTTCTGTCCTGCAGGCCATCGCTGCGGTCGCGTACGGAGTGCGGATCACTACCGATTCCGTGGACTGGGACTCTCCCGCAGTCTTCGGTTTCTGGGCTGAGGCCACGCCGGTCCTCAACGTGTACGCGCTGGGTGCGGTCATGCTGGCTGCTTGCGGGCTTGCCAGCGCGGAATCGCTGCGCCGCTCATCGCACTTTGATCCGTGGCGCCAGTCGGTGCAGATCGCGGCGTTGGTGTGGGGTGCCGGCTGGTTCCTCTTCGCCGAGACCGCCGCCGTGTGGCTGCGAGGGGGGCTGCTGCCCGCCGTCGGGCTCTGGGCCGTGCAGGGTGCCGCGCTGATGTGGATTGCGTCGAAGCGTCGTTGGATGCCGGTCGCCGTCGCGGGCATCGCCATGCAGGTCGCCGCTGCTGTCGCTGCGGCACTCAAGATGATCGACGATGCCGGCAGGTTGTCGCCGGGCTCGTTCGAGTTCTGGGCAGACACGCTGCCGGTTGTCAACCAGTACTTCGCGATCACGGGCTTTCTGGCGCTGTGCGGGTTCGCAAGTGTCACGGCCGCCTCCCGATTCGTCGGTGATCGTGATGATGCCTGGCGTGCAGTCATGTACTCGGCGCTGGCGCTCGGCGGAGGCTGGTTCTTGTTCGCCGAGTCCACAGAGATGTGGGTGCGGGCAGGGCCGCTCGCTGTGTCGACGATGTGGACGGTGCAGGGCGCAGTGCTGCTCTGGCTCGCGGCCCGGCGCCGATTGGTACTGGGCGCGGTGCTCGGCACGCTGCTGCAGGTCGCTGCTGGCGTGGTCTATGCCGCGCGACTGGTCGCGGACAGTGAAGACCACTCGTCAACCCTCCGCTTCTGGGCGGACTCGACGCCGATTCTGAACCAGTACCTCGGCGTTGGAGTGCTGCTGGCCGCCTGCGGCGTCGCAAGTTCTGTGATCGCCTACCGGTCAGCGTCAGCGCTTCGCGAACTGCGGGTCCCGTTGATGTGGCTGTCCCTGCTGTGGGGCGTCGGCTGGTGGCTGTTCGCAGCCGCCGCGCAGATCTGGGTCGTGACCGATGACTATCGGCTGTGGGGGTTGTCGCTGCTGGCGATCGGCACCCTGTCCGCAGTGGTGGCGGCGGGCCGGGTGCTGAAGTGGATCGACCTGGAGTGGGCCGGCGCGCTCATGCTGCCGACGCTCGCTGTCGCCTTGGTGATCGCCGTGGTCACCAACGACTATCCCTCCGCGGCTTGGGGCTGGACGGCGTGGCCGTTCATGATCGTGGCGTACACAGCGTTCCTGCGTACCGGTGGCGACAAGCTCGAGGTTCTCGGCCAGTACGGAGGCCTGTACTGCGTCGTGAGTGTGTTCGTGGCCACCGAGGTGCATGGCCAGCTGGCGCAGACCGCCGACGGGCAATGGCCGCTGTACGGAGCCGCTGCGGCGGTGCTGCTGTGGCTGGGGGCTTCGCTGCTCGCCCGCCCGGTCGCGTCATGGTTCGTGGGAGACGGCTGGCGCAGCTGCTTGCTGTATGGCATCACGCCCGTGGCGTGGACTGCAGCTGCGGGTGCCGGCCTTGCGGTGTTTGGCCACCACGGAAGCGTCGATCCGCTGCCATTCCTGCCGATTCTGAATCCCATCGACATCTGCGCGGCAGCAGCGGTCGTCTTGCTGCTGAGATGGAAGCGCGAGATGGTTGCTGAGCTGTCTGCCGATTCGGACAGCCTGACGCCAGCAATCGCGAGTTTGCTGCGCTCGGCCGAGACGCCTTGGCTGCCCTACCTCAGCGCCGCGGGTGTGGCAGCGCTCACGATGACCGCTGCTCGGACTGTCCATCATTGGGCCGACGTGCCGTTCGAGCTGCAGCCGCTCGTGTACTCCACCGAGCTGCAGGTTGCGCTGTCGATCCTGTGGGCAGCAACTGCGTTGGCTGCGATGGTCGTCGGCGTGAGAGCGGCCAGCCGGCGCATCTGGATCGTCGGCGCGTCATGGATGGGCGTGGTGGTGGTCAAGCTGTTCTTGATCGACTTGGCAAGCCTGGCCGCGCTGCCGAAGGCCGGCTCGTTCATCGGCGTCGGAATCGTGTTGCTCATCGTGGGTTATCTGGCTCCGGTTCCGCCATCGCAGTCCAAAACCCAGAGTTCCGAAGACAGTCCTCGAACGCACAGCGGATCTTCGAGCGGGATGGATGTGTGAACGCTTGGGCCAACAAGCGACTCGACATGTCGATGTCGGCTTGGTCGCGAGCCCTGCTTGGCTGTGCCCAGCCTGTTCCACCCCAAGCGGCGTCGCAGCTCGCGGATCGCTGGGATCCCGACGGTGCGGGTGTGTTCGGGCTCTCCGTGCGCTCGCTCTTCGATCTCTGGATCCGGGCTCAACGTTGGCAGCAGGGCGACCGCATCGTGTTCTCTGCTCTCACGGTTGCCGACATGCCCGCGATCGCCCGCGCCAACGGCCTCGAGGTGGTCTCGCTCGACATCGACCCGCTCAGAGGCGAACCGAAGACCGAAGCGCTCGCAGACCTGATTGACGAGCGAACGCGGGCGGTGGTCTACACCCATCTGTTCGGTGCCCGAAGCCGGACTGAAGCAGCCCGCCGCACGACCCACGCCAACGGGTCGCTCTTCGTCGAGGATTGCGCCGAGGCGTATGCCGGGCCCCAGTGGCGTGGCCATCCCGACAGCGATGTCGCCCTCTTCAGCTTCGGCCCGATCAAGACCGCCACGGCCGTCGGGGGCGGGCTCGCCCGGGTGCGCGATGACGACGTCCGGCACGAGATGCTGCGTCTGGCCGCCGGGATGCCGATGCAACGCCGGACCGATCAGCTGCGTCGGCTGGTGAAGTTCGGGCTGCTCAACGCTCTCGCGTCGCCTCGGGCGTTCGGACTGGTGGTGCGGGCCCTCGACGTTCTGGGACCGGGCCACGACGCGGTGTTGCAGCGACTCACCCGAGGGTTTCCCGGCCCCGACCTCCTGGACCGGATCCGCCGACGGCCGTCTGCGCCGCTCGTGCGGACGCTCGGCGCTCGTCTTGATGAGGGCGATGCGCCTGGACGCCGCCGCATCGGCCCTGCTCGGCGACTGATTCAGGGACTCGGCGATGCGCTCGTTCCCACCTCTCATGCTGCCGAGCACGTGTACTGGCTCATTCCGGTCCTTGCCCCCGATCCTCAGGCACTGATCGATCACCTCGCCGAATCCAACTTTCATGCCACGCAGGGGCGTGCCTTCACCGTGGTCGAGCACGATGATCCCCATGGCCGCCCACCGCCGCTGGGAGCGCGTCACTTGCTGGAACACTCGGTGTATCTCCCGTTCGACCCGTCCATGCCCGGCCAGGTGCTCGACCGTCTGGCAGCGACAGTTGCGCGTGAACTGCGGCGGCAGGGAGCCGTCGGAGGCGATGGCCGGCGGTTCAGTTCCCCATCAGATCCGTCCGGGGCTGATGGGTCGCCGGAATGACACCCACGCTCACTCCCGAGTCACGCACGCAGCTGCTCGACAAACTTGAGGCCACTCGCTTTGATGTGATCGTGATCGGCGGCGGCATCGCCGGCGCCGGGATTGCGCGGGAGGCCGCGGCGCGGGGGCTGCGAGTAGCTCTCTGCGAAGCCGACGACTTCGGGGTCGGCACCTCGTCGCGTTCTTCCAAGATGATTCACGGCGGTCTTCGCTATCTCGCTCAAGGACGCCTCGGCTTCGTCCGCCGCACTGCCCGCGAGCGGAATGCTGTTCATGCGATGGCGCCGCACCTGGCACGCCCGTGCTGGATGGTGGCACCGGCTCGCCACTGGATGCAGGCCCAAGGGTTCCGCTGCGCACTCGCGGTGTACGAGCGCTTGGGTGGCGTCAAACGAGACGACACGCACATCAGCTGGGATGGGGCGGAGCTGGCGACGCGAGAACCGTCACTTCGAGGTGATGCCTATGGGCGAGCAGTCGCATTCCGGGAATACCTCACCGATGACGTGCGGCTGGTCCTTGCTGTGCTGAGAGCTGCAGCCGAATCGGGCGCTGTGCTGTCGTCCAGGACGCCGGTGCGCGGGCTGCTGCGCCAAGGGACGCTCGTCAGCGGCGTCGTGGTGCAGTGCCCCGTCACAGGTCGTGAGGTCAAAGTCCGTGGACGTGTCGTCGTCAATGCGGCCGGCCCGTGGGTCGATTGCCTCGCGGCGCTTGAGGTTCAGCCGCCGGCCGCCCAAGTGGTGGTGTCCAAAGGGGTGCACCTTGTCGTGGATCGCTCCCGGCTCCCCGTCGAGCATCCGATCTTGTGCATGGCATCTGATCGACGATGGATTTTCGCAATCCCACGTCGCGACATCGTCTACATCGGTACGACAGACACGGCCTACGACGGCGAGCGGGTGGTGTGGCCCCCCATCGACTGCGCCGACGTCGGCTACTTGCTGGAGGCGCTCGGGGGATACTTCACCACGGAACCGCTGAGGCCCGATGATGTGCTGGCAGCGTGGGCCGGCCTGCGGGCACTTCCCGCACGAGGCGTCGGCAAGTCGATCCGGATGTCCCGCGAAGCCGAGTTGCGCGTAGGTCCGGGAATGCTGCTCTCGGTCTCGGGCGGCAAGCTCACCGGGTTTGCCGGGTTGGCGGCCAGCACTGTGGAACTCGTTGGCCGGCTCGGGGAGTTCGATCTCGCGCCGGGACCGGGCACGACGCCACTCCCGGGGGCAGCCATTGAGCCCGCCGTCGACGATGAACGGCTGCACCAGCTCTACGGCGCCGACGCAACAAACATCATCAGCCTGGGTGGAGGCAGCCTCGTCGAAGGTGCCCCGGTTCTGACCGGCGAAGTTGACTGGGCGGTCAACGTTGAGGCCGCGACGACTGTCGAAGACGTCGTCTACCGCCGGACACTGGACGCCTGGCACCTGCCTCGACACCGCCTGAATCTGGCCGAAGCCATCGCTGATCGCATGGCGAGCTTGCTGTCATGGAACGACCACCAGCGGCAAGAACAGGTCAGTGCCGTCAAGCGACGGTTCGCCGCTGAACTGACGTTTTCCGGATTCGACCAGAACGACACGTAGAGGCCTCTGGGGAGTCGGCCGAAATCCGTGCGGGAGCGCAGGTGCGCTGGCGGTACCGTTTCGGCCGTGCCCGACGCTGCTGCCGAGACCGTTGACGCCCCTGCCGAGGCAGCCGACGAGCCGCGGCCGCTGCGCGTCGGCATCTTGGGTTGCGGCAATGTCGGTGCCGCGCTCGTCGCCATCCTGAACCGCGACAGGGCTCACTTGGCGGGACGCACCGCGCTGGACTTCGAAGTCACCCGAGTCGCCGTTCGCAATCTCAGCGCCGAGCGAACGGTGGAGCTGGCCGAAGGTGTCCTGACCCGCGACAGCGAGTCGCTGGTTGTGGCCGACGATGTGGATGTCGTGGTCGAGGCGATGGGCGGGATCGAGCCGGCCCGCCACCTGGTCGCGGCAGCGCTCGGCGCCGGCAAGCCTGTCGTGACCGCCAACAAGGAGCTCATCGCCAACGTCGGCGAGGAGCTGTTCGCCGTGGCGAGCACCAACGGCGTGGACTTGGCGTTCGAGGCGGCTGTTGCAGGCGGGATCCCCCTCATCGGCGTGCTGCGCAACTCGCTCATCGGCGAACGCATCACGCGTGTGATGGGCATCGTGAACGGAACGACGAACTACATCCTCACCCGCATGACCGAGGACGGGGCCGACTACGCCGACGTTCTCGGCGAGGCGCAGCGCCTGGGCTACGCCGAGGCCGATCCGACCGCCGATGTGGAGGGCTTCGACGCGGGCGCCAAGGCAGCGATCCTGGCGATGACCGCGTTCGGGGCCAAGGTCGTGGCCGGCGACGTCCACCAAGAGGGCATCAGCAGCATCGGCACCGGCGATATCGCGGCGGCTGCCCGGATGGACCACGTGATCAAGCTGCTTGCTGTGGCCGAACGCCAGAACGGCGAGATTGCCGTGCGGGTGCACCCGGCGATGGTGCCGAACGACCACCCGTTGGCGTCAGTGCGCGACGCTTTCAACGCGGTGTTCCTCGAGGGGGAGGCCGTCGACGACCTGATGCTGTACGGGAGGGGCGCAGGCGGCTTCCCGACCGCCAGCGCCATGCTGGGCGACCTCATCACCGTGTCGCAGAATCTGCGCCGGGGAGTGTGCGACGGCTTCGGCCCGCTGAGAGCGGCGCGCCTGCGGCCCATCGATGAGACGTACACCGCATACCACCTGCAGTTCGACGTCACCGACAAGCCGGGCGTGCTTGCTTCAGTGGCTGGCGTCTTCGGCGAGCACGGGGTGTCGATCCGCTCGGTCGAGCAGACCACTCGAGGTGGGACAGCCGACGACATCGCTCACCTGGAGTTCATCACTCACCGAGCTCGCGAGGCCGATGTGGCCTCAACGCTGCGAGATGTACGAGAGCTTGACGCTGTGCGACGAATCGGCAACGCGATCCGCGTGATTGGCGAATAGCCGACGGGATCGGCCGAAGGAGCCATGCGCTACGTAAGCACCCGGGGCGACGCCCTGATCCTGGAATTCGGCGACGTGCTGCTGGAGGGACTCGCCTCCGACGGCGGGCTGTATGTGCCCGACGGGCTGCCGACGATCAGCCCGAGCGACCTGGACGACTTCGCGGGGCTGGAATATCACGAGGTGGCCACACGGGTGCTCGCCCCGTTTGTGGCGCCATCGCTCAGCAGCGACGACCTGGCCGCGCTGACCGAGGACGCCTACGCCACGTTCGACCATGCAGAGGTGGTGCCGACCAGCCGGCTGAAATCCGGCGAGCACCTGGTGGAGCTGTTCTGGGGACCCACGCTGTCGTTCAAGGATGTCGCTCTGCAGCTGCTGGGCAGGCTCTTCGAGCATGAGCTGACCCGACGCGGCAGCTTCATGACCGTCGTAGGAGCCACCTCGGGAGACACCGGATCGGCCGCCATCGAAGCATGTCGGGACCGGGCGGGCATTGAGTTGGTCATGCTGCACCCGGCCGGCAGGGTCACCGAGATCCAGCGATGCCAGATGACCACGGTGGACAGTACGAATATCCATAACGTGGCCATCGACGGCACGTTCGACGATTGCCAGGATCTGGTGAAGTCACTGTTTGCCGACCGGCCGTTCCGTGAGCGGATGCGGCTGGGCGCAGTGAACAGCATCAACTGGGCCAGGGTTGCTGCGCAGACCGTGTACTACGCGACTACAGCAGCGAAGCTGGGGGCGCCTGAACGGGCCGTGTCGTTCTGCGTCCCCACCGGCAACTTCGGCAATGTGCTTGCCGGCGACGTCGCTCGCCGCATGGGTGTGCCGATTGACCGGCTGGTGGTCGCCACCAACCACAACGACATCCTGACCCGCACCCACCGCAGCGGCGAGATGTCCATCAGCGAGGTGCGGCCTTCAACCAGCCCCGCGATGGACATCCAGGTGTCGAGCAACTTCGAGCGCCTGCTCTTCGAATTGGGCGGTCGTCGGGGTGCCGCGCTCGCTGCCGACATGGCCCAATTTCGGACCGAGAAATCCCTGAGACTGGCTCCCGATGTGCAGACCGGCCTGCGCGCTGGCTTCGATGCCGGCGCTGCCGGCGAAGCCGAGGTGGCTGCCACCATCGCCGCAGTGAACGAATCCGACGAGCGGCTCATCGACCCTCACACCGCGGTCGCTCTCGCGGTCGCGCGCCGCGACGCCCCCGCCGGCGGGTGGAGCACCCCCATGGCCGTGATGTCAACGGCCCATCCCGCGAAGTTCGGCGACGCCGTCCTCGAAGCCACCGGCCGCCAACCCGAGCTGCCGCCAGCGCTCGCAGCACTCGCAGACCGGCCCGAACACCTCACCACCCTGCCCAACGACCTCGCCACCGTCCGCGACTTCGTCACCGCCCGCTGCACCCGTTGAGAGTGAGGTGCGCTTCGACCACGCCCCGAAGCGCAGCCGGTCGATTGCCGTCGCGGAGCTTGCGGTGCTCCTTGCGCTGATCGCATTGCTGGTGACAGCGATCGTCGCCGGTGGATCAGACGGCGAGGTCGCGGAACCTGCCAGAAATGCGGTTCCTGCCTTGGAGACTGGAGGATCCGAGACCTCCGTCACGGTGAGTACCGAGGTGCCGACGGAGAGTGCCGCGCCGACGATCGACCCTGGGACGACACCTCCTGATCCCGAGGTGACTGTTGTCGAGGCCGAGTTGACCGCGCAGGTAGAAGGACCATTTGTCGACATCGACGTCGGCGAGGCGTTCGCATGCGGTCTGCTCAGTGATGGACGTGTCAAGTGCTGGGGTGGGGGTCACGCAACGGATGCGACTCCGCAAGATGCACGGTTCGCGCTGATCGACGCTGGCCACGACACCGCCTGCGGACTCGGCGTGGACGGACGGCTGTCGTGCTGGGGGTTTAGCGACTACCTCGATGTGGGCGACGAGCACGGACCGTATACGTCGGTCGCACTGGACTTCGGCTTGCTCTGTGCGCTGCGCCACGACGGCGCGATCTTGTGCTCAGAGAGTGAAGCGAATCCTGAGCAGCACAGAATCGCCTCGCACGAGTTCACGGCGGTTGTGGCCGGCAGAGGGACGATCTGCGCGCTCGAAGTGAACGGGTCGGCCCTCTGCTGGGCCGAGAACCTCAGCGACAGTCCGCTGCCGCGGGCTGTGCCTCCGAGGGGACCCTTTGAAGAGATCTACCTGGATGTTGATGGCTTCATCGCGTGCGCGATCCGGACAGACAGATCCGCCGCATGCTGGGGAGACGCTCAGTACATCGGATCGGATGATCCAGTGGGTTCGTTCTCCCAGATAGCGATTGGCGTGTTCCATGCTTGCGGCCTACACCTCGCTGGGTCAATCGAGTGCTGGGGCGACAACTCGGCCGGTCAAGCGGACGCCCCCGCCGGCGAGTTCGTTGACGTCAGCGCCGGGGCCCAGCATTCATGCGCGCTGAGTAGGGGCGGCGAGTTGCTGTGCTGGGGCAGTGGCTGGGACGGCCGGGTCGACGTGCCGGGCGGAGCATTCGTCGCCGTTGATTCAAGGTATTACCGCAACTGCGCAATCCGATTGGATGGTGCGGCGGTGTGCTGGGGACGGGCCTTCTGACCGGTTCATCGCTGGTCGCCGCGCTTCCGGCCAAGTTCGGTAGCGGTCCGGGGTGGGCGGCGGTAGCGTCGGCGGTGATCGACGGTTCCCCAGTGCAGGGCTCGCTCGGGCGTCACGGGACCGGATCGCTGGGTCGGGCTCCAAGGCCCGTCGCAGGAACCGCAGACTCGCATCGCGTCCCGGGCGGCGTCGCGAGGCCACGCCGGAGCTTCAGAGGTAGCCATGTCGGACATGCCGGATCGTGCATTGCTCGAATCCAAGGAGCGAGATGAGCTGCTGCAGATCGCCACGGCGCTGGGCGTCGAGGTAGCACCCCGGGCGCGCAAGAACACCATCATCAGCGCCATCTTGGCCCCCGAAGGCGCCACTAGTACCGACGGGGAAGATGGTCAAGGCGCCGCTGCAGCCGAGACGGCGTCACAGACCCCTTCGGAGACCCCAGCGGTCACCAAGCGCACCCGCACGCCGTCGCCACCGACCGACTCCGGACCCGCAGCCGGAGCCGATGCCACAGCCAAGCAGCCGGTCACGGCAGGCGACGGGGGAGCTGCAGCCGAAGACGGGTCCGCAGCGCGAGAGCAACAGGGCGCTTCCCGCTCGGAAACTTCGGATTCGGATGTCCTGGTGGCCGAAGAAGGCAACCGTCGCAGCCGTCGCCGTGGCCGCGGGCGCGACGACGCGCAGATCGTCGGCGAGACCGTCCATTGCGATGGCCTGCTCGACCTGCGCGACGAGGGCTACGGCTTTCTTCGCACCAATGGACCGCTGCCGTCGGCGGATGATGTCTACGTCGCCGCCCGGCAGGTGCGCCAGTACGACCTGCGCCGCGGCGACCGGATCACCGGCGTCAGCCGCCCGGCTGCGCGCAGTGAGCGCAATCCCGCGCTGCTGCGCCTCGACACTCTCAACGGCGAGCCCCCGCCCGAGCAGCCCGAGCGACCGCTGTTTGATGACCTCACGCCGGTGCTGCCCACCGACGCGTTGCCGCTGGGCGTCGAGCGAAGCGCCAGAGCCCTCGCCGCCATCGACCGCCTTGCGCCGATCGGATTGGGTTCCCGCGGACTGCTGACCACGAGCGGGACGCGCTCGGCGTCCCCGCTGATCGCGGCCATGGCTGCGGCGATCGGCGACCAGCATCCGGACATCCACCTGATAGTCCTGCTCGTCTCCGAGCGGCCCGAGGACGTGACCGAGATGACCCGCCGGCTCGAGATGTCCGGCGAGGTCTTGGCATCGACATTCGACCGGCCGCCCGAAGAGCACCTCGCCGTGGCCGAGCTCACGTTGGAGCGCACCAAGCGCATGGCCGAAGCTGGCGATGACGTGGTCATCCTCTTCGACGGTTTGACGCGGCTCGCACGTGCCTACGCGGCCGGCGGCAACGGGCGACATCAGCCGACCGACGCCGTGGGCGCAGCCATCACCTCGACACTGAGATTTTTCGGCGGCGCCCGCAACCTGGAAGACGCTGGCTCCATCACGATGGTGGCCACGGCGCGTGTGTCCACGGGCACCCAACTCGATGATCTCGTGGCCGCTCGGCTGCGCGAGGCAGCGAATCTCGAGATCGCACTCGGCGAGGGCGTGCCCGACCTCGCCGACCCCGAGGCTGGCGAGGTCTCTCTGGACAGCGACCGCAGCTTCAGTCTCGGCGAGCATCGATGACCGGCACTCGATACAGGTGCGCCTGTCCGGCAGCGCTCTTAGGCTGATTGCCCCAGAGCCCTCGAGCCAGTGCCTTCGAGACATGGGCCTTCGAGTCAGGGAACACGATGAAGAGCGACATCCATCCGAACTACCGGCCAGTGGTCTTCCGGGACGCGAGCGCCGACTTTGCTTTCCTCACGCAGTCCACGGTCGAGACGAACGACACGATCGAGTGGACGGATGGCAACACGTATCCGCTGGCCAACGTCGAGCTGTCCAGCGCCAGCCACCCCTTCTTCACCGGCCAGATGAAGATCGTCGACACGGCGGGCCGCGTGGAGCGCTTCGAGCGCCGTTACGGCCAGCGGAAGCGGCGGAGCTGAACGGGCCATCAGTGCGGCGCGGCCGACGGGTGCTGCGAGCATCATCGATGAGCCAGCCCCACCGCCCCAGTTCGCTGCACGCCTGAGGGCACCCGCTATGGCGCTCGACGCTGATCGCATCCGGGCGCTTCACGCGGCAAAGCTGCGGGCCCTGACCCGCGATGCGCTCAGCCTTGAGTTGGGTGAGGTTTCGGGAACCGATGACGGCGCTCTGGCCGTCGTCACGGGCACCGAAACCACCGTCGTGTGCCTCGCGCAAGAACGCGCTGAGCGAGCCCTTGGCGGCGCGCTGGCGCTGGCGGTGCGCACTGGATGCGACGGCGTGCATGTCTTCGCCACCCACCACAGCGGCGTACTCGCCCGGCGGGCAGCGTGCTTCGAGACGCCACCCATCGTGTGGCAGATCGAAGGAGCCCATGCCACCGTTGCCGAGGCGGCGGCGCGGCCGACCGAGCCTCCACCGCCGCGTGTGCCCGAGCTGGTAGCGCTGCTCGGTGCTGCCGGCGTCGAGGTCACCGTCGAGCACGGCGTGATCACGGGTGAGGTGGAGGGTCTCGAAGTGGCCCGCATCGTTGCCGCGGCTCGGGGTGGTGCCACCGCAGCCGGCAACGACGACGACGATTCTGGCGATGCAGGCGAGGCCTCGACGCAGTGGCAGATCGAGGTAGGTGTCGGTGCCCACGATCGAGAGGCATTTTCGTTGCTGCACGCAGATGAGCCGACGCCCGAGGCCATACGTCGAGTTGCCGAGGTGGTACGGGTGCACCGCTCGCCCGGCGCTTCGCCGCACCCGCTCAATCGCTTGTCGGCAGCCCGCTGGCTTCGCGCGCTCTTGATACGGCGTCCGGATCTCGTCGGCGCAGGCCGCCTGCGAGCGTCGTCGTCGCCGCTGCCTCGCGGAGGTCCGAAGGAACCGGCGCCTGCTGTGGCCTACGGCCTGACACCCAACGGTCGCCGCCTGGTGGTGGTGGTGTGCGTCGGCATCGATCTGAATGTGGTGCCGTTCGCGGCCGATGCCCGGTTATTCCTCGATCCTGACGCCGAACTGGTGGTTGCGCTGCCTCGACGCGATGCTCACGACGTCATCAAGAACATGTCGGCCAGGCTTCGCAGGCCTGCGCAGATCGTCGAGGTTGACGATCGGTGGAGCGCCATTACCGGCTCGAACTCCTGATCCGCCTACTAGCCCCGCAGTTAGCCTGAACGCGTGTCGGGCACCTTCGAAGCCTTCGAATCCGAGCGGCTCGAAGCGCTCGAGGCCGAGCGAACCGAGCTCGAGCGACAGATGGGCGAAGGCGCTGCGGGGGGGGATCGCGCTCAATTCGCCGAACTTGGACGGAGACTCGCTCGGATCGGCGAGATCATCGACGTGGCTCACCAGGCTCAAGAGGCACTTGCCGACGCCGAAGCCGCCAAGGATCTCCTCGACACCAGCGATGGCGACGACGCAGCCGAGGTCTCCGAGATGCTGGAAGTCGCGACAGCGCGGGCGGCAGAGCTCGACGAGCAACTGAAGGTCTTGCTGCTTCCGCGGGATCCGAATGACGGGCGCGACGTCATCGTCGAGATCCAAGGGGCCGAGGGTGGTGAGGAAGCCAACATCTGGGCACGAAACCTGTTCGAGATGTATCGGGCGTACGCGTCGGCACAATCGGGTTGGTCGCTGGAGCTGCTCGGCAGCCAGGACAGCGACATGGGCGGATTCACCAACGTGACGTTCGCTGTGCGCGGCCCGAACGTGTGGCGGCTCCTCAAGCACGAGGGAGGACCGCACCGGGTGCAGCGCGTGCCCGTGACCGAATCTCAGGGCCGCGTCCACACTTCCTCGGCGACGGTCAGCGTGTTGCCCGAAGCCGAAGAGGTCGACGTCGAGGTCGACCCGAACGATCTCGTGGTCGACACGTTCCGGTCATCGGGACCCGGCGGCCAGTCAGTCAACACCACCGATTCGGCCGTGCGCGTCACCCACAAGCCCACCGGGGTCGTGGTGTCGATGCAGGACGAGAAGAGCCAGCTGCAGAACCGGGCCAAGGCAATGCGCGTGCTGCGCTCGCGGCTCTTGCAACTGCAGCAGGAGGCCCACGCAGCCGAAGTTGCCGCCCACAAGCGAGACCAGGTCCGCGGCGGCGGCCGCTCCGAGAAGATCCGCACCTACAACTTCAAGGAGAATCGGGTCACCGACCACCGGGTCGGCCTCACGATCTACAAGCTGGATCGAGTCCTCGCCGGCGAATTGGACGAGTTCATCGAGGCCCTCGCGAGCGCCGAGCGCACACAGCAGCTCGCTGCCGCCCTCGCCGGCGCTGGCGAGTGACGCGGCTGCCGGGCGAGGGGGACCGGATCCGGCCATGGCTGGCAAGGACGGGTTGACCCTGGGCGACCTGTACCGGGGGCTGCGCGAGCAGTTCGGCGCCGGCGGTGTGCCCGAACCCGAGGTGAGCGCGCGCCGCATAGCGGCGGAGGCCAGCGGTGCCAGCGCCGCCGAGGTCGCCCTGGCGCCGCATACGCCGATGACTGCGCGCATGGTCGCCCACGCCGACGCCATGGCCGCCCGCCGGTTGGCGGGCGAGCCGTTGCAGTACGTGCTGGGCAGCTGGGGCTTTCGCAGGCTCGACCTCGCAGTCGATCAGCGGGCGCTCATCCCCCGCCCCGAGACCGAGCTGGTTGCTGGCACTGCCATCGACTGGCTCAACCGCACGGTGCGACGCCGAAGCATCACCGAGGTGCGCGTGGCCGATCTCGGCACGGGCTGCGGAGCGATTGCGCTGTCGATTGCTCACGAAGTTCCCCAGGCCCGCGTGTACGCCACCGATCGTTCGGCCGATGCGCTGGCACTCGCGGGAGCCAACCTGGCTGGCCTGGGGAGTGCTGCAAGCCGGGTCTCGCTGCATCAGGGAGATTGGTTCGACGCACTCGAGGGAGCGCCCGTTCCCGGCCTCGGTGGAGGTGAAGTGGCGCCGCTACGCGAGCGACTCGATGCGATCGTGGCGAACCCGCCATATGTGGCCGACGGCGAGGTTCTCCCCGCCGAGATCGACCGGTGGGAGCCGAGTGTGGCCCTCTACGCGGGTCCCGAGGGTCTCAGCGCGGCGCGCACGATCGTGCGTGATGCCCGAGCCTGGCTGGCGCCCGGCGGGCTGCTTGTGCTGGAAATCGGATCGGATCAGGGCCCAGTGGTCGAGGCGATGGCGAGCGCCCGCGGCTACGAGGGAGTTCGCATCGAGCCGGATCTCGCGGGCCTCGACCGGGTGCTCGTTGCGGTTCGTCCGCAAGGCGAACCCCATGCCCGCGTCATCGACCGGGCGGTCGATCACTTGCGAGACAGCGAGTTCGTCGTGGCGCCCACCGACACGCTGTGCGGGATCATGGCTCGCTACGCAGACACCGATGCGGTCGCCCGCGTCTGCGAAGCGAAGGAGCGCCCCCGCAGCGAGCCCATGCCCATCTTGGTGTCCGGACTGGCCCAAGCCGAGGAGCTGGTGGTGCTGAGCCCGGCCGCAAGGGCGCTGGCTGAGCGTCATTGGCCTGGCGGCCTCACGCTGGTCGCTCGGCGCCGGGGCGGTCCCGATCCGCTGCACGGCCGCCAGACGCTGGGGGTCCGGGCGCCGGCGCTGGGCTGGCTGCGCTGGCTCATCGACGAGGTCGGACCAGTCACGGGCACCAGCGCCAACCGCCACGGCGCCGAGACACCCGCCCAGGCGACGTCGGCCGCGAAAGACCTCGCCATCCGGCCTGGGATCGAGGGCGTCATCGACGGCACGGCGCTGGGTGGGATCGCATCGACGGTGGTGGATGTCACGGGCAGCGAGCCCGTTGTGCTGCGAGCCGGTGCGGTGCCCGCCGAGCTGATCGAATTCCCCGAAATTCCTGACAAATCTGGCACCTGAGCCGCAGCGGCGGCTGCCAGAATTGCGCCGTGACTCACGGCAATTCGCCAACTCCGACCACGCCGTCCATAGCGCTCGCAGCCGACCACGCCGGCTGGGAGCTCAAGGACGGTCTCGCTGAGCATCTCCGTTCGGGCGGTTACGAGGTGGTGGATCTCGGCACCGACGGTCCCGAATCGGTCGACTATCCCGACTTCGGAAGAGCGGTCGGCGAGGCAGTGGCGGCCCGTAGGGCTGACCTCGGTGTTGCGGTGTGCGGCAGCGGCATCGGCATCGCCATGGCCGCCGGCAAGGTGGCAGGCGTCAGAGCCGCCACGGCGCACGACGAGACCTCCGCCCGGCTCGCTCGTGAGCACAACGACGCCAACGTGCTGTGTCTCGGAGCACGCCTGATCGACGCCGACACAGCGGCTGGAGCGCTCGACGCCTTTCTGGCGGCGTCATATGAGGGCGGGCGTCATGAGCTCCGGGTACGCAAGCTCGACGGCAATCCGCGCGGCCGGGCCCATCCGCGGTCGGCGGGCTGGGCACCGCTCGGCGACCCCGAGATCGACGCTGCGCTGGAAGCCGAGCTCGAACGTCAGATGACCACGCTGCAGCTCATCGCTTCGGAGAACTTCGCGTCGCCGGCCGTCATGGCCGCGACCGGCAGCGTGCTCACCAACAAGTACAGCGAGGGCTACCCGCGCCGGCGCTACTACGGCGGCAACGTCAATGCAGACACTGCCGAGCAGCTCGCGATCGATCGGGTCAAGGCACTGTTCGGCGCCGAGCACGCGAACGTGCAGCCTCATTCGGGCTCACAGGCCAACGCTGCGGTCTACCTGGCGCTCCTCGACATCGGTGACACCGTGATGGGCATGAGCCTCGACCACGGCGGGCACCTCACCCACGGCTCGCCGGTGAATGCCAGCGGCAAGCTCTACAACTTCGTCAGCTACGGGCTGACACGCAGCGACGAGCGGATCGACTACGACGCCATGGCCGAACTGGCCCGCGAGCACCGGCCCAAGCTGATCGTGGCAGGGGCCACGGCCTATCCCCGCCGCATTGACCCGGCCCCGTTCCGCGAGATCTGCGACGAGACGGGCGCGGCATTCATGTTCGACGCAGCCCACATCGCCGGACTGATCGTGGGCGGAGTGCATCCGAATCCGATGCCGTACGCCGACATCGTCACGTTCACGACGCACAAGACCATGCGCGGACCGCGTGGCGGGACGATCTTGTGCACGCAGGAATACGCCAAGCGCATCGACTCGGCAGTCTTTCCCGGCAGCCAGGGCGGCCCGCTCGATCACGCAGTCGCCGCCAAGGCAGTCGGCTTTGCCGAGGCCGCTCGGCCCGAATTCGCTGCGTACCAAGCGCGCATCGTGGAGAACTCGGCCGCGCTGGCCGACGCGCTCGGCCAACACGGCTTCCGGCTCGTCTCGGGCGGCACCGACAATCACCTCCTGCTCATCGACTTGCGCACGTTCGACGCTGACCTGACAGGCAAGGTGGCCCAAGAAGCGCTCGATGCGGCCGGGATCACGTTGAACCGCAACGCCATTCCTGACGATCCCCGTTCGCCGTTCGTCACCAGCGGCTTGCGGATGGGCACTCCGTCAGTCACCACCCAAGGCATGGGGCCCACGGAGATGGCCAAGATCGCCGAATTCACCGCACGAGTACTGCGTACCCCCGACGACGAAGCCGTCATCGCCCAGGTACGCACCGAGGTCGCCGATCTCTGCGCCGCCTTCCCGCCCTACAACCGATAACGCTCGTAGCCTGTCCGCATGTCACGCGGTTCCGCCGGCGTCACCGGCAGCGAGGACGGTCTGGCCAAGGCCATCGAGATCGTCGTGACGCCGGCGATATTTGCGGCAGCGGGGTATGGCTTGGACCGCTGGTGGGACACCGGACCATGGCTCGCGCTGAGCTTCGGCGTGGTCGCGTTCGTCGTCAAACTCCTGGTCGAGTGGTATCGATACGCCGAGCGCATGCAGGTCCATGAGCAGGAGATGGCCTCAAGCCGTCCTTCCGAGCGGCGGGGCATCCATCGCGACACAGATCTTGACGAGCCCGCATCGTTGCCGACCGGTGTGTCGCTCGACGTCGATGCCGACGCCGAGTCATCGTCGCCCCGCGGCATGGCTGAAACGCCTCAACCAGCTGACAACCAGACCGGACGCTCGGCGACCGCGCGACTGCACTCGTGACAACGGCGATGTCCGACGAGCGAGTCAAGTCCAACGACGGCGTGCAGCCCGGGGGTGACCACGCCCCTGAACGCGATATCGCGTTCGACATGGCACGCCGGAGCCTGTGGGTGTTTCCCGCCTGGGTCGTCGTCAGCGGGATCATCTGGGGTATGGGTGGAGCGCTCTCCTCAGCGCTCGGATATGTGCTGGTCGTCGGCAATCTCGCGGCCGCCGCTGCCCTGATGGCATGGGGCGCGCGCACGTCGCCCGTCGCGCTTATGGGGGTCACGCTGGGCGGCTTCATCGTGCGTCTCGCGGTACTCGCCGGCGTCGTGCTCGCGGTCAGTCCGCTCGGGTTTTTTGAGCCCGTGCCCATCGCAATCACCATCCTTGCGAGTCATCTCGGTCTGCTTGTGTGGGAGATCCGATATGTTTCCCTGCGGCTCGCAGCCCCAGGCCTCGATCTCTCACGTCCCGGCAAGGAGCAGAAGTGAACTTGCTAGCGCTGACCTTTCCTGACATCGGGCACCTCTTGGAGTGGCCGAACATCATTCCGGGACTCGACGACTCGATATTTGCGCTGAACAAGGTCGGCATCATCTACCTCTTCGCCTTCCTGGCCCCTGTGGTGATCTTCGTGATGGCCAAGCGTCGTTACGAGCGGTCCGAGGTCATCGTCGCTCCTCGTGGCATCCAGACCGTGGCGGAAACGTCGGTTGGGTTCATCCGAGAGAACATCATCATGCAGTCCATCGGCCCCGATGGACTGCGCTATCTGCCGTTCCTGCTGTCGATGTTCCTCTTCATCTTCTTCTCGAACATCACTGAGGTCGTGCCGCTGATTCACTTCCCGGCCAATGCGCGCATGGCGATGCCGGTAACGCTCGCGATTCTGGTCTGGCTGGTGTTCAACGGCGTCGGCATCAAGAATCACGGCTTCTTCGGATACCTGAAGAACGTGGTGGTCCCGCCAGGCGTGCCCAAGGCGCTGCTCCCTCTGGTGGCGCTCATCGAGTTCGTGTCGACGTTCATCGTGCGGCCGTTCTCGCTGGCGGTGCGGCTCTTCGCCAACATGCTTGCCGGCCACCTGTTGCTGGTGACCTTCGCGGTGCTGTCCCATACGGTGTTCTGGCTGGCGCTCACCGACAGCACGCCCACGTGGCTGGTCATCATCACGCCGGCCCCGTTCCTGATGCTGATCGGACTCACGGGGTTCGAGATCTTGGTGGCGGTCCTGCAGGCATTTATCTTCACGATCCTCACCGCCGTGTACATCGGCGGCGCCCTCCACCCCGAGCACTAGGCCCGGCATCCTTTCCCGACCGACCATCGGCCAGCCAGTGCCCCGGCGCTGCGGCCCCTGCCCCAGAATCCCGTACAACACAGGAGAACACGAGTAATGGACTTGCTCGCACAAGCGGATACCGCACTCGACGGCCTCAAGGCACTCGGTGCCGGCCTCGGCTATGGCCTCGCGGCCATCGGCCCAGGCGTCGGCATCGGTCTCGTCGTCGGCAACGCCATCACTGCGATGGCCCGCCAGCCCGAATCAGCAGGCATGGTCCGCACGACCATGTTCTTGGGCATCGCGTTCACCGAGGCCTTGGCCCTCATCGGTTTCGTGGTGTTCATCCTGCTCAACTTCGCGTAGGAGGCGGCAGTGAACGCAGTGGCATCCGGCCTGCTCGCCGCAACAGAGGGCGAGGCCACCTCCAACCCGATCATCCCCGAATTGTTTGAGGTGATCTGGGGCTCGATCGCGTTCTTCCTTCTCCTCATCGTGATGTGGAAGTTCGCACTGCCGCCGATTCGCCGCGCCATGGAGGCACGTACCGAGCGCATTCAGGGCGACCTGGACTCGGCTGCGAGTGCCAAGAGCGAGGCGGAGGAGCTGCGTGCGTCGTATGACGCTCGCCTTGCCGAAGCCAACGCCGAGGCAGCACGCATCATCGAGGAAGCCCGCGCTGCCGCCGAGTCGGTCCGTCAGGAACGGCTCGCGGCCATCGAGCCCGAGATTGCTGAGCGCAGGGCCCAGGCTGAAGCCGACATCGAGGCTGCTCGTGCCCGGGCGATGGCCGAGGTGCGCGCCGACATCACGTCGATCGCCGTGGGTGCCGCCGAGCAGGTGGTGCGCGCCAGCATCGATGAAGCGGCTCACGCCCAACTGATCGAGGACTACATCGCACGGGTAGGGGACTGAACGTCCCGCCCATCGCCCGCCCCCGCCAATCCAGCAGGGTTGACAGGTGGGGCCGGGACAGGAGTTGAACAGATGACCAGGATCGACCGATGAGCGAGCGCACCGAGGGTTACGCCAGCGCAGTCGTGGCCATCGCACAGGCCGAGGACGTGCTCGACCGCGTGACCGAGGAACTGTCGGCGGTGGGCCGCTCCGCTGCCGGAAATGAAGAGCTGCGCCGCGTGCTGTCAGACCGCACGGTCCCGGCTTCACGCCGTATCGGCATCATCGAAGACCTGTTGGCTGATCAGGCGTCGCCGGTCACGCTCAATGTGGTGGCAATGCTGGTGGGGGCCGGCCGTGGCGGCGATATCGATGCGATCGCAGACGAAGCACTGACGCTGGCAGCGGCCAGCCGTGGCGGAGCGGTGGCCGAAGTCCGCTCGGCCGTCGCGCTCACCGAATCCCAGGTCGCACGGGTTGCTGAGGCCCTGACCCGCGCCAGCGGCCGCAACGTGACCGTCCATGTCGTAGTGGACCCCGAGATCATCGGAGGACTCACCGCCCAGATCGGCGACACAGTCTTCGACGGCTCGGTACGCACTCGGCTCGACAAGATGAAGGAGCGCCTGTCGTGACCGACTTGAGCATCAACATTGGCGACATCACCTCCGCGATTCGCCGGAATCTCGAAGGTTTCGACCCGGCGATCGAATCCGGCACGGTCGGACGCATTCTCGAGGTCGGCGACGGCATCGCCCGCGTCTCGGGCCTGCCCGGATGCTCGGTGAACGAGATCCTCGAGTTCCACAGCGGAGATGTGGGCTTGGCGCTGAACCTCGACGAGGATTCGATCGGCGCCGTGGTGCTCGGCAGCGTCGAGCACATCGAGGAGGGCCAGGCGGTGCGGGCCACCGGCCGAATCCTGTCGGTCCCGGTCGGCGACGCCGTGCTGGGACGCGTGGTCAACGCACTGGGAGAGCCGATCGACGGCCAGGGCGAGATTGCCGGCGCCATCGAGCGCCGCATGGAGATCCAGGCGCCGGGCGTGATGGGCCGCAAGCCCGTGCACGAGCCGCTGCAGACCGGCATCAAGGCCATCGACTCGATGACGCCCGTAGGCCGGGGCCAGCGCGAGCTCATCATCGGCGACCGCAAGACTGGCAAGACCTCGGTCGCCGTCGACACGATCCTGAACCAGGCCGGCTTGGGCGTGAAGTGCATCTACGTGGCCATCGGCCAGAAGGGTTCGACGGTCGCGCAGGTGGTCAACACGCTGCGCGAGCGCGGTGCCATGGAGTACACGGTCGTCGTCTCGGCGCCAGCGTCAGACCCGGCGCCGTTCAAGTACTTGGCGCCCTACGCCGGCTGCGCGATGGGCCAGCACTGGATGGAGACCGGCGACCACGCCCTCATCGTCTATGACGATCTGTCCAAGCAGGCCGAGGCCTACCGCCAGATGTCACTGCTGCTGCGCCGCCCGCCGGGTCGCGAGGCCTACCCAGGCGACGTCTTCTACCTCCACAGCCGTCTGCTCGAACGTGCCGCCAAGCTGTCCGACGTCAACGGTGCGGGCTCGCTCACGGCGCTGCCGATCATCGAGACCAAAGCGGGCGACGTCTCGGCGTACATCCCGACCAATGTGATCTCGATCACCGACGGGCAGATCTACCTCCAGGACGACCTGTTCAAGTCCGGCGTGCGGCCCGCGGTGGACGTGGGCATCTCGGTGTCGAGGGTGGGATCTGCGGCGCAGACGAAGGCCATGAAGAATGTGGCCGGCACGCTCAAGATCGACCTGGCCCAGTTCCGCGACCTCGAGGCGTTTGCCACGTTCGGCTCCGAGCTCGACGCTGTGTCCGCAGCACAGCTCGGTCGCGGTTACCGGTTGGTGGAACTTCTCAAGCAGGGGCTCAACTCGCCGATGCCGGTCGCCGAGCAGGTGGTCGTCATCTATGCCGGCACCAATGGCTACGTCGACGACATTGCGGTCGAAGACGTCAACCGGTACGAGAACGAGCTGCTTGCCTACATGAGCACGCGCCACAGCGCCTTGATGTCCGACATCACCTCCACCGGCGACGTGGACTCCGCTGCGCTGCAGGCTGCGGTTGAGGCGTTCACCGATCAGTTCGTGAGCACTGACGAAGGCAGCGACAACGCGGCCGCGGCGGGCGTCGACGCCGCCGCAGAGGGCTGAGCGGGGACTGAGCACAGATGGCAAGCGGTCAGGAGCGCATTCTTCGGCGTCGCATCAGGTCGATCGACGCCACCAAGAAGATCACGCGCGCCATGGAGCTGATCGCGGCGTCACGCATCGTTCGGGCACAGGCGCGAGTTCGCGCCGCACGGCCGTACAGCGACAAGGTGACGGCAGTCATCGCGAACCTGGCCTCCGCCGGCGGCGAAGCCGATCACCCGCTCCTGCGCGAACCGGCTGAGGTCACCAAAGTGGCCTATGTGGTCATCGCTGCTGACCGGGGTCTGTGCGGCGGTTACAACAACAATGTCCTGCGGGCCACCGAGCGAGCCATCGCTGCCGACGCTGCAGCGGGACGCGACTACGAGCTGGTGCTGTCGGGGCGCAAGGCGCTCGGCTATTTCCGCTTCCGCGACTACCGCATCGCTGCTGGTTTCGAGGGCTTCAGCGATCAGCCCAGCTATTCCGATGCTCAACAGATCGCTGCCGCAGCGACGGCCTTGTTCGAGAACGACTGCCAGCGGGTCATGCTGGCCTACACCCAATTCCATTCGATGGGCAACCAGTCCGTGGCAATCGTGCCATTCATGCCGCTCGACACCAGCGATATCAGCGACGGTGACGCGGACCCTGACGCCAGCGCTGGCGGTCCCGACGGCGGCTACGAGTTCGAGCCCGAGCCCGCCGCCATCCTCGAACGGTTGCTGCCGCGCTACGCCGAGGCCCGGCTGTACTCCGCAGTGCTTGAAGCCTCGGCTTCGGAGCACGCGGCGCGCCAGCGCGCCATGAAGGCCGCCACCGACAACGCCGAGGACCTCAAGACCAACCTCACGCGGGTCATGAATCGTGCCCGTCAGGACGCCATCACGACCGAGATCATGGAGATCGTCGGCGGCGCTGAAGCGCTGTCGCAGACCGCCGGCGGCGAAGTCGACCTGCTCTCAGACACCATCGAAGCCCGTACCGCGAACTTGTTCCGTGCGCGCGAGTAACCCCACCGCACCTCCGCTCTGCTCCAAGGAGTGACAGATATGACGATGACCGAAACCCGAACCGCCGCAGACGCGGCCGAGCGCGCCGCTGGCCGCGTGGTGGCCATCGCCGGCCCGGTTGTGGACGCGGAGTTCCCGCCCGGCGCGATCCCCGAGATCAACACCGCCGTCGAGATGCACGTTGAGCTCGAAGGCCAGCCGGTCACCATCACCGGAGAGGTCGCCCAGCAGATCGGCGACAACCGCGTCCGGATCGTGTCGATGAAGGCCACCGACGGCCTGACGCGCGGCATGACGGTCGTCAACACCGGCCAGGGCATCACCGTGCCGGTGGGCGACGGGGTGCTCGGGCACATCTTCAACGTGCTCGGCCAGCCGCTCGACGGCGAGGAAGTCACCGAGGGCATTGACGACCGCTGGGAGATCCACCGCCCGGCGCCCGCATTCGACACGCTTGAGCCGAAGGCTACGATGTTCGAGTCGGGCATCAAGGTGATCGACCTGCTTGAGCCATACGTGGAAGGCGGCAAGATCGGCTTGTTCGGCGGCGCCGGCGTGGGCAAGACGGTGCTCATCACCGAGATGATCAACCGCGTGGCCTCCCAGCACGGCGGCGTGTCGGTCTTCGCCGGGGTGGGGGAGCGCACCCGCGAAGGTACCGACCTCTATCTCGAGATGGAGGAGTCGGGCGTGCTCGAGAAGACGGCGCTCGTCTTCGGCCAGATGGATGAGCCACCTGGCGTCCGCCTGCGCGTGGCGTTGTCGGCGCTGACGATGGCCGAGTACTTCCGTGACGTGCAGGGCCAGGAGGTGCTGCTGTTCGTCGACAACATCTTCCGATTCGTGCAGGCCGGCTCAGAGGTGTCCACCCTGCTGGGCCGGATGCCCTCCGCGGTGGGCTACCAGCCGAACCTTGCCGACGAGATGGGCGAGCTGCAGGAGCGCATCACCTCGACGTCGGGTCACTCCATCACGTCGCTGCAGGCTGTGTACGTGCCAGCCGACGACTACACCGACCCGGCGCCGTTCACGACGTTCACGCACCTCGATGCGACCACCGAGCTGAGCCGGCAGATCGCCTCGCTGGGCATCTACCCGGCAGTCGACCCGCTGGCGTCCACATCCACCATCCTCAGCCCCGAGGTGGTGGGTGACCGGCACTACAACGTGGCACGTCGCACGCAGGAGATCCTCCAGCGCTACAAGGAGCTGCAGGACATCATCGCCATCCTGGGCCTCGACGAGCTGTCCGAGGAAGACCGCATCACCGTCGACCGGGCACGCAAGATCCAGCGCTTCTTGAGCCAGCCGTTCTTCGTCGCCGAGGTCTTCACGGGCCTGCCGGGAATCTTCGTGCCGGTCTCGGAGACCATCGAGTCCTTCGAGATGCTGTGCAACGGCGACCTCGACGATCTGCCCGAGCAGGCGTTCCTCAATGTCGGCAATGCCGAGTCCGCGATGGCCAAGGCCCGCGATCTGGCACAGGCCGGGGCCTGAACGGCGCCGGCGCACCGAGACTGACCCGATGATGGTCGAGCCCCATGCAGGTTGAACTTGTCTCACCCGAAGCCGTGCTGTTCAGCGGCGAGTGCAGCCAGGTCGTGACGCGCACGGTCGATGGCGACATCGCATTCCTGGACCATCACGCTGCCTTCATCGGTGCCCTCGACATCGGGCAGACCCAGCTGTGGGCGTCCGACGGCATCGTGACGCTGGCGCTGAACCGCGGGTTCGTCGAAGTCAGCAACAACGTCGTCACGATTCTCAGCGATGCGGCATATGCAGCCGATGAGATCGACGTCGCCGCTGCGCAGGCCGACCTTGAGGCTGCTCAGGCTGGGGTCGCAGCCGACGTCGACGATGATGAGGCAAAGGCCGCGCTGGCGTGGGCGCAGACGCGCATTGCGGTTGCCGGCGCCGCTTGAGCGCGAGCGCCGAACCTCTCCCAGCCGTCACACGCCGCCGCTGACCGCGGCGTGCCCGCTCAGCTTCGCATGTCGAGGCGCGGGCGTGGTGCCTGCAAACATATGAAAGTCCTGCTTCAGCCCTGAAAGGACTTCGCATGATCGAACCCTCGGGCCAGTTCATCCTCAACACGTTCATGTTCCTCATCTGGGGCGCGCTGATCATGTGGATGGCCGCTGGCTTCACGATGCTCGAAGCCGGTGCCGTGCGCACCAAGAACGCGTCGATGATCTGTCTCAAGAACATCGGCATCTACTCGGTCGCCGGTCTTGCCTTCTACGCCGTCGGTTACAACCTGATGTACGTCGATGTCGGCGACCTGTGGGGCTCGTTCACGTTCCTGTACGGGCCGAGCGCCGACGAGTTGGCATTGATTGGCGGCGACGCAAGTGCAGAGGCCGCTGTGGCCGCAAACGGCTACTCGGTCATGTCGGACTGGTTCTTCCAGATGGTGTTCGTGGCGACGGCGGCCTCGGTGGTGTCGGGTGCGATCGCCGAGCGCATCAAGATGTGGTCGTTCTTCGGGTTCACGCTGGTGCTCACCGCCATCATCTACCCCGTCGTCGGGGCGTGGACTTGGGGCGGCGGCTGGCTGGCACAGCAGGGCTTCCAGGACTTTGCCGGATCAACGATCGTGCACAGCACCGGCGGCTGGGCGGCGCTGGCGGGGTGCTGGTCGTCGGCCCCAGGCTCGGCAAGTTCCGCAAGGACGGGTCCGTCCGACCCACGCCTCCGTCGAACGTCCTCGTCGTAACGCTGGGCGTCTTCATCTTGTGGCTGGGCTGGTTCGGCTTCAACGGCGGCTCGCAGCTCGCGCTGGGCAGCGTGCTCGACGCCGTGGCTATGAGCAACGTGCTGGTGAACACCAACCTGGCCGCTGCCGCCGGCGTGGTCGCAGCCCTCGCGGTCTCCCGCACCTTGCTCGGGCGCATCGACCTGTTCGCCGGCCTCAACGGCGCGATCGCCGGCCTGGTGTCGATCACTGCGGGTCCCGACATCACCGAACACTGGTGGGCGATCATCATCGGCGCCATCGGCGGCGTCATCTGCACCGCCGCTATCAAGGGTCTCGAGCTCGCCAAGGTGGACGACGTCGTCGGTGCCATCCCGGCGCACCTTGTCTGCGGCATTTGGGGAACCCTGGCAACGGCAATTGCGGCGGGCGCTCAGCTGCACATCCAGCTGCTGGGTGTCGTGGCGGTCGGCGCCTTCGTGTTCATCGCGTCGTTCATCGTCTGGAAGGCCATGGATCTCACGATGGGATTGCGAGTCTCCAAGACGGTGGAGCAACTCGGTCAGGACACCGGCGAACTCGGCATCGAGGCCTACCCCGAATTCGTGCTGATGCCCGAGAACTTCGACGAGTAGCTGCGTCGGATCACGTGTCGAGCTGGCGCGGCCGGCTCAACCGTCGATGTGTTGCAGTTGCTGCGGGTCCTCGACGGCGCGGTAGTAGCAGCCGGGCCGGGATGAGCCGTCGGCATTGCGGGTGTGGCACGCTCCGCCGCCGTCGCGCCGGACCCGGTACAGCAACGAGTTCTGCTCACAATTCACCCGTACCTCGACCAGTGACAGCGTGTCGCCCGAGGTAGCGCCCTTGTGCCAGATCTCGTTGCGCGACGTGGAATAGAGCACGGCGCTGCGACGCTCGAACGTGAGTCGCAGCGCCTCGGCGTTGGCATAGCCGATGAACAGCACGTCGTCGGTGTCGGCGTCCTGTAGTACGACGGGCACGACCTGATGGCCGTCGCGGCCGATTTGCGCGACCTTGCCGAAGTCGATGCTGGCAACTGTGCCTTCTTCGAGGTCGTCGCCGACTGTGCCTTCTTTGAGGTCGTCGCCGACTGTGCCTTCGGCGCTTGCACTGTCGGTTCGGGAGTCAGCCATGGCTCAGGTGAAGTCGACTGCGGCGTAGGCGCTGAGCTTGTCGATGTCGTGTGTGGCCTTGATGTGACGCACGGTGCCGCTGCGAGAGCGCATCACGAGCGAGTCGGTAGTGGCCCGGTGTGCCGTGAACTTCACGCCCTGCAGCAATTCACCGTCGGTGATGCCGGTCGCGGCAAAGAAGACATCGTCGGACTGGACGAGGTCGTCGATGTACAGCACTCGGTCGAGGTCGTAGCCGGCGTCGACCGCCTTTTGGCGCTCATGGTCGTTGCGGGGCCACAACCGGCCCTGCAGCTCACCACCGAGGCATTTCAGCGCCGCTGCGGAGATGATGCCCTCGGGCGTGCCGCCGATGCCGAACAACACATCGGTTGAGTCACTCGCGGCTGCGGAAATGGCACCGGCCACGTCGCCGTCGGGAATGAGTCTGATGCGAGCGCCGGTCTCGCGGATCTCGCCGATCAGCTCGGAGTGGCGGTCGCGGTCCAGCACCACAGCGGTGAGGTCACGCAGTCCCTGCCCCGTGGCCTCCGCGATTGCGCGCAAGTTCTCCGCGGGCGATCGGTTCAGGTCCACAACGCCTTTGGCGTCGGGACCGACAGCGATCTTCTCCATGTAGACGCACGGGCCGGGATCCAGCATGGTGCCGCGTGGCGAGACGGCGATGACGGCGATGGCGTTGCCTCGCCCCAGCGAGGTCAGCGTGGTGCCGTCGATGGGGTCGACCGCGACGTCGGTCAGGGCCCCGGTGCCGTCCCCGATGAACTCGCCGTTGAAGAGCATCGGTGCTTCGTCCTTCTCACCCTCGCCGATGACGACGATGCCATCCATGGGCACCGAGGACAGCACGACCCGCATGGCGTCGACGGCGGCGCCGTCTGCGCCGTCTTTGTCGCCCCGGCCCATCCAGCGTGAGGCCGCCATGGCCGCTGCCTCTGTGGTGCGCACCAATTCGAGCGCCAAGTTGCGATCAGGCGCCTGGCGGCTGAGGTCTGGCGGGCTGCCGAGGCGACCGCGATCGCTGCGAAACCTGCGATTGTCATTCATTGGCGCCGACCCTAGAGGATGCGTGGAGAGGTGAGCCTTCTCGCTGGGTAGCCCGTTGCATCCCGCGTTTGTTCCCGGTTCGTCGGGGATACGGGCTCACGGGCCGTCCAGCTAGCTTCGGCCCGATGGCCAGCATCTCGACCTCGACGGCACGCGCCGATCTCGCCGTCGTGGGAGCGGGCATCATCGGTCTGGCGACGGCACGCCGGTATCTGGCAGACAATCCGGGCCGCCGGGTGGTGATCTGCGAGGCCGAGGAGCGTCCAGGGTTGCACCAGACCGGTCGCAACTCGGGCGTGCTGCACTCGGGCGTCTACTACCGGCCCGGGTCGGCCAAGGCATCCTTGGCGGTGGCCGGGCGCAGCTCCATGGTCGAGTTCTGCCGCGAGCGCGGCATCGCGCACGAGGTGTGCAGCAAGATGATCGTGGCGGTGGACGGTTCCGAACGCGAGCGGCTGGCGGTGCTTGCCGAGCGGGCGGCGAGCAATGACGTCGCAGCCGAGCTGATCGACGCGCAGAGGCTCGCGGAGCTGGAGCCCTACTGCGCGGGCGTCGCGGCATTGCTGGTACCCAGCACGGGGATTGTCGACTACAGCGCGGTGTGTCGTGCGCTCATCGACGAGATCGAGAGCGCGGGCGGCGAGCTGTGGACGGACACATCCGTCGTCGGGCTCGCCCCCTCTGCGGACCGTGTGCGAATCACCACGACGACCGGCGACTTGGATGCGACATGGGTGGTGAACTGTGCCGGATTGCGGTGCGACCAGGTGGCGGAACTCGCGGGTGCGTCCGGCGGCTACCGGATCGTCCCGTTCCGCGGCGAGTACTACGAACTCGTGCCTGAGCGGTCGCACCTCGTGCGGAATCTGATCTACCCGGTGCCCGATCCCAGCTTTCCGTTCTTGGGAGTACACCTCACACGCATGATCGACGGCACCATCCACGCTGGGCCCAATGCGGTGCTCGCATTGGCCCGCGAGGGCTACCGCTGGAGCGATGTCAGCAGGGCGCAGCTGCGCGAGCACCTCACCAACCGAGGCCTGTGGCGACTCGCCCGCCGCTACTGGCGCACAGGCGCGGGGGAGGTGTGGCGATCGCTGAGCAAAGCCGCGTTCACCCGGGCGTTGCAGCGACTGGTGCCCGACATCGAAGCCGAAGATCTCGTGCGCTCGAAGGCCGGTGTGCGCGCCCAGGCGATGGATCCTGCGGGCGAGCTCGAGGACGACTTTGCGGTCACGGTCGCGGGCCGCAGCACCCACGTGCTGAACGCCCCGAGTCCGGCCGCCACGTCCAGCCTGGAGATCGCCAAGATGATTGTCCACCGGATCGACCGCTGAATCTGGGGGCAGATCAGCACCCGAGCGTGTCGAGCCACTCGCCGACGTGTTCGACGACTGCACGGCGCGCTGCGATCGTGTTGGGGTCGTGACGGGCGCCCTCGATGAAACGCAGCGTGACCGGACCCCCGATCGCCGCGGTGTGATCGCTCAGCTCGTCAGGAGTTGCAAATGGGTCGCGCGTGCCTGAGACGAACAGGCAGGGCACGTTGATCTGGCCGAAATGAGCGGTACGGAGACGCCCGGGTCGATCCGGCGGATGCAGCGGGTAGCTGAGGAGCACGAGACCGGCGGAGGGAGCGCCTGCCGCGACCGCCATCGAGCAGACGCGGCCGCCGAAGGATCTTCCCCCGATGGCCATCGCAGAGGGGGGCACGCCCAGTTCAGCCGCGATCAGGGGCAGGTCTGCGAGCAGCTCGGGAGTCACTGTCTCTGCCCGCGGCGGTGCCCGCCGACCGGAGCGTCGGTACGCGAAGTCGTGCCTGCGAACAAGCAGCCGGTCGGCCAAGGCCGCCTCGATCTCGACGAGGGTGCGGTGATCCGCGCCGCCGCCGGCACCTGGTGTCAGCAGCAGTCCCTGGGCCTCGCTCATGGTGGCGTCATTCTGATCCCAGACGCGGTCACGTCTCGATCATGGCCGGGGTGTCGGGGGCCACGCCGCATCGGGATCCGATGCGGCGTCTGCGGGGTGCAGCTCTTCGAGTTCATGGCCACTGCGCTCCCTCAGCCACAGCACCGCAACGAGCGCAGCGACGAGAGGTCCGATCCACAGCAGCGCGATGACGTCGCCGAAGCTGCCCCACGCTGTGCGCAGCCTGCCCGCCAGAAACACGCCTGCAGCCGCGCCGCCGACACCCATGGCGCCCGTCAAAGTCGCAGCTCGCGCTCGCACCGCAGTCGGGAACAGCTCGCCTCGATATACGCCGAGCGCCGGCAGCAAGCCTGCCGACAGCATCGCCCCCACGAGCCCGAGCACCCACAGCGCCGCGCCGGAGACGTTGAAGACCGCCACGAGCGAGCCCAAGCCGAACACTGCGGCGATTGCCAGGATGACTCGCCGGCCGCGGGAGTCAGCGAGTCGCCCCGCCGCGTAGACCGCGAGTCCTGCCGGTGTCGCAGTGCCCAGCACGAACAGCGACACCAGCGTCGCGCTGAAACCGTGCTCGTCACGCAGGTATTCGTTGCGGAACCAATCGATCGGGCCCAAGAACAGGCCGAACGCCAAGTAGATGGCGCCGAGCAGCGCGATCGGGCGCCAGTAGCCGCTGAGAGCCACGTCCCGGCCACGGCGTTCGAATCGACGGCTCTCGGGAAGTCGTCGCAAGAGCGGCCGCATGCCCGCCAGGGCGATGAGCGGCACGCCGAACAGCAGCCTCCAAGCCCACGGAGCGAGGTCGGAGAAGGGCTGGAGCCAGACGACGACTCCGGCACCGAGCGCGGCAGCCATGGCCAGCACTGACAGGCACCACGCCCGGCAGCCCGCCGGGATCTCCTCCAGCGCCATGACCACGATCGTGGCGCCGAGCGCAGCGTTTGCGGTGCGACCGACCAGCAGCGTTGCGCCCAGCCACACCATCGAGGGCGCCAGCGCCGCCAGCGCGGCGCATGCGACCCCTGCGACCATGGCACCGGCCACGATGCGGCGCCTCCCGTACCGATCGGCGAGCACCGACACGCCGATGGCCAGCAACGTTCCGATGCGCACCACCGCACCCAAGATTCCTTGAGCGGTCTGGTCGGCCCCGAATTCGTCAGCTGCGTAGGTGTGAAGCTCCGAGGGGGCATTCGCCAGGTACCCGCTGAGCATCGCCGCAGCAGCGAGCATGGCCATGATCGTCGCCGAGCGAGCATCGAGGCGCCGCGGCGGTGCCCACACGGGCTGCGTTCCATCCCCGGTCCGTCCCGTACGCATGGCACGCCGAACGGCGAGGTTGATGGCGGGACCGAACCACGGCACTGCAAGACGCCACTCCACGGTCTCGGTCACGTGGCGCCGCTCTTCGCTGTCGTGAGCACCGAGCTGCACGGACCGGGAGTAGCTCTCGAAGGGTCCGCCGCCCAGACCGAACCGGTACAGATCATCGGAAGCCTCAGCAGCGTCCTCTCCGACGATGTCGTCGCGCGGCTGCAAGAGCGCTTCCACCTCTTCGGAAGTGGCGACGAGGCGGCGCACTTGGCGAGTCACGCTGGGGGCCTAGCACAGTCCCCGGTTCAATATGTTCATGCGCGACCGCAGCAGCGGCTCGCTCATCGCGTCAGGCAGTGGTATCGGTAGGGCGATGGACGAGCCGGGATCAGCCGAATTCGACACGATCGTGGCTGAGCGCACCAGCGCTCTTGAAGGCGAGGTCCTCATCGGCGGAGCCAAGAACAGCGTGCTCAAGCTGATGGCAGCGTGCCTGCTGGCCGAAGGACGGCACGTGCTGGCCAACGTGCCTGACATCTCCGACGTGTCGCTCATGTGCGAGTTGCTCGAGGCGATGGGTGTGACGGTGACGCGCACGGACCATCGGCTCGTCATCGATGTGCCCCACGAGCTCGACACGGCCGCGCCGTACCACCTCGTGGAGCGCATGCGGGCCTCCATCGTGGTGCTGGGTCCGCTGCTGGCGCGCTTCGGCAAGGCCCGCGTGGCGCTGCCGGGCGGGGACGACTTCGGGCCGCGCCCGATTGACATGCACCTGCGAGCGCTCGAGAGCTTGGGGGCGGTCTTCAGCACTGCACACGGCGACATCTCGGGTAGAGCTGAGGTGCTGAGGGGGGCCGAGGTGGTGCTGGAGTACCCGTCGGTGGGCGCAACCGAGAACGTGCTGATGGCGGCAGTTCGTGCCAAGGGTCGCACGCTCATCCACAACCCGGCTCGCGAACCTGAGATCGGCGACCTCGTTAACTTCCTCAATCAGATGGGGGCCCAGGTGGGCTGGGCAGGGGATCGGCTGGCGGTCGACGGCGTGGAGCATCTGACACCTGCGAAGTCGGACGACGGCTTCCGGGTGATTCCAGATCGCATCGAGGCGGCCACGTTCCTCGCGGCGGTGGGCATGTGCGGCGGCTCGGTGCTCCTGCGAGACGCGGTGGCCGACCACATGACGATGCTGATCCGCAAGCTCACCGAGATGGAGATGCACATCGTCTCCGACACCGCCGGTGTGCGAGCAACAGCGACGGGGAGGCTCGCGTCAGCGGATGTCTCGACGCTGCCCTATCCGGGACTGGCAACCGATTTCAAGCCGTTCCTCGTCTCGATGCTCACGACTGCCTCCGGCGTCGGGATCGTGACCGAGAACATCTTCACTGGCCGCTTTCGCTACATCGACGAGCTGCGGCGTATGGGCGCCGACATCCGGACGGAGGGTCATCACGCTGTGGTACGCGGTGTCGAGCGCCTCTCGGGGGCGCCCGTCCGCGCGCACGACATCCGTGCCGGGGCGGCGCTGGTCGTGGCGGGGCTCGCAGCCGAAGGCGAGACCGAGATTGCGGGCGCGTCGCACGTCGACCGCGGTTACGAGGACCTGACGGGCAAGCTCGCCGGCATCGGTGCGTCCATCTCCCGCCGCTGAGGCGTGCCGCATTCTGCGAGCCTCGCTACCGTCAGCGCGCCGATGACACCTCCCGATGCCCCGCTCGCCGCCGACCTGGCCGACCTGCTCGAGGCAGCCCGCGCCGGTCAACGCCGCGCGTTGGCACGAGTCATGTCCATCGTCGAGCGCGGCGGCACCCAGGCTCGCGAGCTGGGAGCGCTGACATTCTCCGGGTCGGGGCGCGCGTACACCGTGGGTATCACAGGTGCGCCGGGCGCAGGGAAATCCACGCTCAACTCGGCTGTCGTCGGCGTTGCCCGCGAGCGCGGTGAACGGCTCGCGGTGCTTGCGATCGATCCGTCGTCGCCCTTCAGCGGCGGAGCAATCCTGGGCGACCGGGTGCGGATGTCCGATCACACCTTCGACGAGGGCGTGTACATCCGCTCGATGGCCACCCGGGGACACCTCGGCGGACTGACGCTGGCGACACCGCTGGCCGTCCGGGTGCTGGATGCGCTGGGGTGGCCGTGGGTGGTAGTCGAGACCGTCGGCGTCGGCCAGGTGGAAACCGAGATCGTGGGCGCGGCCGATACCACCGTCGTGGTGGTGAACCCGGGCTGGGGCGACTCGGTCCAGGCCAACAAGGCGGGCCTCATGGAGATCGCCGACGTCTTCGTCGTGAACAAGGCCGACCGGCCGGGCGCTTCGGAGACCTGCCGGGACATTCGTCAGATGCTCGATCTCGGCGCTCCGGGAGATTGGGATCCGCCGATCCTGACGTCGGTCGGCACGACTGGTGAGGGCGCGGCCGAGCTGTGGGATGCCATCTGCGCGCATCGCGACCACTGCACCGCCTCGGGCGAGCTCGATGCTCGCCGCGCTGCCCGCACCCAGACCGAACTCGAAGAGATCCTGCGAGCCGGCATCGCCGAGCGCGTCGCAGCAATCACCGAAGGCCCAGCCGCGCAGCAGTTACGCGAGCGACTGGCCCGTCGCGAATTGGATCCCTACGCCGCGGCTGCGGCCCTGCTCGACGGAGCCGGCTAAATCGCGGTCGGCATCCCCGGCAGCGGTGTGCCAGGAGGATCAGTCGAGTTCGCCGCGGGCGAGGGCGAAGACCGCCTCGCGCTCATTGGGGTGCAGGTTGCGGTCGAGAAGCCGCAGATCGGCCGCTGCACGCAGATTCGCCTGGATCTCGTCGGAGCCGAACTCCTTGAGGAAAGCGCGGGCAAACCGCGTCCGGAACGCGTTGATGACCGCGCGGGCCGCAGCGTGATTGTCCGGCGCCGCCGTGCGCAGCCGGACGTAGGTTGACGCGGCGTCGAATTCGCTGGATCCCGTTGCGGCATTCGACCAGTCGATGACGATGGGACCATCAGAGGTGAGCTTCACATTGTCGGGCTGAAGGTCGAGGTGCACGACCGAGCTGCCCCTCGACACCTTGGCCCAGCCGCTGGGAGCCGGCACATCGCCGAGCAGCCGGTGAAGCCTCGCAAGCCCCTTGACGTGGCGAGTCAGCAGCCACGGCTTGGCCGCCAGCTCGTCGAGCATCGTCGGGCCAGAGAGGCGTTCCATCACCACCGAGTGCTCGTCGGGGACCGAGATCACCTGCGGCGCGGGGTAGCCGTGTGCTCGAACGTGGCGCATGGCCTCCGCCTCGTGGACCAAGTCTCTGCCTCGAAGGCTCACGCGGATGATGTGCGGGCCGTAGGCCCGCACCTCCGAGTCTCGTCCCATGCCCAGCAGGGGACCCGGCTCATGTCCCGTCGGTCCTTGCTGCCGTTCGAGGATTCGTGCCCGTAGCGCGCGCAGGTTCCGTTTCCAGACGCGTTCGAGCACCATCGAGGCGGGCTGCTGGCCGAGGCGTGAGCCGAAGTACCACGGCAAGGTGAGATCTTCGGTCCAGGTGAAGCGCGTGCCTTCCTCGCTCGGCGTGAGCGTGAAGCGTCCCGAGCCCTGCACGGCTCCCCGGTGGGAGATGCCGAGCGTGTGCGGCGCGTCCCACTCGGTGACCTCGATGCGATCGGTTGTCTGCAGCGGGCCAAGCTTCGTCACACAGTCAAATGTTGTGCCGACGCCCTCGGTCGTGGCGGAGGTGAAGGTGATCGACTTGGCATCGGCCATCCACTCCACGTTGCGAGCGAGGTCGGCTGCGTAGTCCCAGACCTCCTGCGGCGATGCAGGGATGTCGATGGAAACCTCGATGCCCATGTCGCCGGCTGCCCTGTCGTTGCCCGTCGTGGTTGCGCCGCGCCCGCCTGGTCTCGCCGTTCGGCAAGGCGGAGAGTCCCTAGTACACAAACGCTCGGAAAGTGTGGCACCGCAATCGGCTGCTGTCACTCCGCGCTTGGCGAACCGGCGGAATCCTGCCTCGCCATGGCTTGCGGCGGCGGTGCATCGTCCAGGTCAGCGAGCCGTCCCGCGACGAGGCCGGCCAACTCGCGGTACAGCGGCGCGGCCGGCAACCGGCCTCGCCACGCGAGAGCGAGTTGGCGCTCGGAATTCCGTCGCTGCGGTGCCGGGCGGATCGGCCGGGGTGGTACCCGTAACCTCGGCGCGTGACCGCTGATCGAAATCGGCCCGCCGGGCGACCGCAGGACCAGCGCCCCGCCTATCTGGACTGCGCCGCGTCAACACCGATGCGGCCATGTGCAGTCGAGGCCATGGTGCCGTTTCTGGAGACGCAGTTCGCCAATCCGTCGGGAGCTCACCGCATGGCGCGCGCGTCGCGGCTGGCAATCGACGACGCGCGCGAAGTCGCCGCTCACGCGCTCGGCTTCGATCCGCACGGCATCGTGTTCACCAGCGGCGGGACCGAGGCTGACAATCTCGCGGTGCGCGGCGTCACGTCTGCCACCGGCACAACGGCTCTCTGCCCGGCGACTGAGCACCATGCCGTCCTCCATCCGGTCGAAACCGTCGGGGGGCGAACGGTGCGGGTGGATGCCGGCGGCGTGGTTGACCTCGAACATCTGGCAGCTCAGCTGCATCCCGATGCCGGTCCGCCGGTGGGATTGGTTTCGGTGATGCTCGTCAACAACGAGTCCGGTGTCGTTGCCGATCTTGATGCCGTCGCCGAGGTTGTGCGCCGTCACGCACCTGACGCGACGCTCCATACCGACGCGGTGCAAGGGGTCAATTGGGTCGATGTCGCGGCAGCAGTCCGCTCAGTCGATCTGCTGTCGCTGAGCGCCCACAAGTTCGGCGGACCCAAGGGCGTCGGGCTTCTGGCTGTGCGACCCGAGGTGCCCCTGTCGGCACAACTGCTGGGCGGCGGTCAGGAGGCAGACCGGCGAAGCGGCACCCACAACACCGCCGGCATCGCCGCGCTGGGTGCGGCACTCGCGGAGCTGACGGCGACGCGCGACGCCGATGTCTGCCGGATCGGCGCCTTGGCCGCCCGGCTGACCGACGGGCTGCTCAGCGCTATCGACGGATGCGCCGAGACTGTCACGCGGTCGAGCCGGGCCGCAGGAATCTGCCAGTTGTTGATTGAGGGCATCGAGACCGAAGCGTTGCTGGTGCTTCTCGACCGGTTCGACGTCATGGCGTCGGCAGCGGCCTCTTGTGCATCGGGCGCAATGGAGCCGAGCCATGTGCTGGCCGCCATGGGCGTCGACCGCCAGGCAGCCGCTGGCTCGTTACGCCTGTCGCTGGGCTGGTGCACCGAGCCGTGGGAGATCGATCGAGCGATCGAGGCGATTCCACAATGCGTGAAGCAGCTGCGATGACCCAGCGGGAGAGATCGGCTGCGAGCAGCCCGCTGCGCTCAGCAGCGACCGGCGGCCCGCTGCTCGTTGCGATGTCAGGCGGCGTTGACAGTTCGGTCGCCGCAGCCCTGTGCTTGGAGGCGGGCCATGAGGTCGTTGGCGTCACGCTGAAGCTGTGGGGGGGTCCCCAGGACCAAGGCTGCTGCGCAGTCTCCGATGTGGACGACGCCCGCAGGGTGTGCCAGCAGCTGGGCATCGACCATTTCGTCTTCAACTATGCGGCCGAATTCGAACGCGATGTGGTCGAACCGTACGTCGACGCACACCGGCGGGGTCTCACGCCGAACCCGTGCATCGCCTGCAACCGGCACGTCAAGTTCGACGTGCTCTTGGACCGCGCCCGTCGCTTGGGATTCGACCGACTCGTCACGGGCCATCACGTTCGCATCAGCGCCCGAACCGGCAGTCCACGGCTGCAGCGCGGCACCGACACCGCGAAGGACCAGTCCTACGTGCTGTACATGCTCTCGGGCGCAGATCTGTCGGATCTGTGGTTTCCAGTCGGCGATTACCACAAGGACGAGCTGCGCACGCTTGCAGCAGAACTCGGGCTGCGAACGGCCCGAAAGGCCGAGAGCCAGGATGTCTGCTTCATTACCGAGGCCGCCGGCAGGGAGCGTTTCTTGGCCGAGCGCATCGACTTGCACCCCGCAGAGCTGGTCGACGCGTCCGGCCAGCGCGTCGGCACTGCGCCGGCGGTAGAGCTGGTGACAGTCGGCCAGCGCAAGGGCTTGGAACTCGGCGGTGCGCCGCAGCGGCGATATGCAGTCGACGTGGACATCGCCGCGCGTCGGGTCACGGTTGGCGGGGTCTCCGAGCTAGCGGCACGAGGTGTCCGGCTGGTCGATCACCGCTGGGCCAGCGGTGCCGTCGAAGGCGACGTCTTGGCACAGACCAGTGCGCATGGTGCAGCGCTTCCGGCGCGCGTCGACGCCGAGGGCCAGTTGCACTGGAGGGAACCCCAGCGCCGTGTCGCTGCTGGCCAGGCCGTCGTCTTCTACGACGGCGACGAGGTGCTCGGCGGTGCAACCGCTGCGGGACCTCTCACATGAGGCGCGCAGGCTCCCAGAACGGCTCCGGCGATGATCCCCCTACCCCCTGGGCATTGCGCAGAGGCGTCTCGACGGCCATCACGCTCGGGGCGCTCGTCGCCGCTGTCGGCGTTGTGCTGGCAGTGTGGCTGACGCGCGGCGGCGAGCCCAGACCGGCCTATCCGACCGGCTTGCAGGCGGTCACGCCTGTGCCCGGCGCCCAAGTGCCGCACCAGAGCCCCGTCGGCGCTCGGCTCGAGGCCGGCTGGAAGCTGACACTCGTCATCAACGGGACGACGATTCCCGCCGGCCAGCTCGACGCCGGCACCACCCAGCTCGGCGAGTACTTCTTCTCCCCGGGCGACGGCAAAGTCATCGAGAAGTTGCGCAGCGGGCGGTCGTGCGCCCGGCTGACCGCCACGCCGACGATCGACATCGAAGCGGCCGACTTCACCTACGAATGGTGCTTCTCGACGTTCTAGGGCGGGGCCTGTCCGCTGATTCGCTGGCGAGATTCGAGTGCGCAGTCCCCGATGCTGTTTCACCCGGCCAGTACTGTCCGAGTCGATGTCGCAGCCGTCGGTCGCCGAGTTCTTCGCCGGTATCGGACTGGTACGCGCCGGCGTCGAGGACGCAGGCTTCAACGTCGTCTGGGCGAATGACATTTCGCCGATCAAGCACGCCGTGTACTCCGCCAATTTCGGGAGTGACGATTACCGCTTGTGTGATGTCCGTGACGTTCGCGGCACCGACATGCCAGATGTCGATATTGCAACGGCGAGCTTCCCGTGCATCGATCTGTCGCTGGCTGGCCATCGGCGCGGGCTGGCGGGCGAGCAGTCGGGCCTGTATTTCGAGTTCGTGCGCGTATTGGCTGAGATGGGCGAGCGACGGCCTGCTGCAGTGCTCATCGAGAATGTTCCATCGTTCATTTCGTCGCGGGGCGGCCGCGACCTGCACGATGCGTTGGCGGCCCTTAACCGGTTGGGCTACGTGTGCGATCTCGCGGTTGTCGACTCGCGCTGGTTCGTGCCGCAGTCGCGCAGCCGGCTGTTTGTGCTTGGGCTGCTCGGCACAGATTGGCCGACCAGCGTGCCCGCATTGTCGGTGGTAGATGACGAGGCGACCGGCGGCACGGCTGAGTCCGATGCGCTTCGCCCTCCATCGCTCAGACGATTCTTGGCACGAACCTCAGGCCTTGACTTGACTCGGCGAATGATCGGCCGCCCTCCTTCGGCCGATCCGATGCTTGCCGATGTCGTCGAGCGTCTCGGAGAGGAGGACGAGCGTTGGTGGGATGCAGAGCGGCTTGCGGCGTTTGATCGCACACTTCCGAGGCGGCATGCGGCACGAATTGCCGAATTGGAGGATCAGAGCCTCCCGGCGTGGCGAACCGGGTATCGCCGGACCCGTGGCGGGCGAGCTGTCTGGGAAGTGCGTGCCGACCAAATTGCAGGCTGCCTGCGAACTGCTCGGGGCGGTTCTTCCCGTCAGGCGCTTGTGGAGGTCGACAAGGGCCGCCACCGTGTGCGTTGGATGACCGCTCGCGAGTGCGGCCGGCTGCAAGGTGTTCCGGATGGCTTCGACATCTCGTCGGTGACTGAATCTCAGGCTTTGTTCGGCTTCGGTGACGCTGTCACTGTGCCGGTCATCACCTGGCTCGCCGATCGCTTCGTAGCACCTGTGCTTGGGATCCGGTCCGCTACCGCGCACGCCGCTGCATGACCGCCGGCGAGATCGCCGCGGCGCTCGACCGTGCCATTGATGATTGGTACGAGACGCAGCGCACCGAGACGGGCGTCAATCGCAATGTGATGACGGTGGGCCTCATCATGTGCGAGCACATGATGACTCACTTTCCGCTCGACGAAGCACGCTGGTTCAGCGGATCTCAGGTCCGTCTTCTTGGTGGATCAAGGATCAACAAGATCCTGGCTCGTCATGGTGAGACACGTCCGCTGGCGAGCGAGGGCGGCAGGACGAGCCGAGGCAGTCAGGAACTCGCGCGAGGCTTCGAAGCTGCTGTCAACTTCTCGCCGGCCGCAGAAGCGTTTGGAGCGACTGGCCGAGACGTGCGGGCCGATGTGATCAATTCACTGCAAGCGGCGATGGTCGAACGCATCCAAGCCGATTTCTTCGACAAGCAGCGATTGCGAATCGAGTACCGGAGTCATGAACCGACCAGCGCGGCGGTCCGCCAATTGCTTGATGCGGCGAGTCGTCGTGGGGGCAACGCCACCGGTGCCGTTGCCCAACATGTCGTCGGCGCAGCCTTGTGCCTGCACTATCCCGACATGGCCATCGATAATCACTCGTACACGACAGCCGATGAGCAAACTGGGCGCGTCGGCGACTTCGTCGTCGAGAACGCCGCGCTGCATGTGACCACCGCTCCGGGTGAAGCTCTGATGCGCAAGTGCAGCGCAAATCTTGCGCTTGACCTTTTGCCGATTGTGCTCACCCTGCGCGAGCGCATCTCCGCGGCCGAAGGGCTCGCAGGCAACTTCGACATCGCCGACCTGATCTCAGTGAGGGATTTCGTGGACTTCGTCGCGGACGCCGTCGACATCCCTGCCCAGTACGTGCGCGGTCAAATGGCGGTGCGCCTGCGGGGCCTGCTCGACACCTACAACACGCGAGTCGCTGCGGCGGAACCAGATCCGTCGCTGCAAGTCGAGATTCCCGACAACCTTGGTTGAGACCGTGAGTCGCTCAGGTTCACAGACCTCGGGCAATTCCATTCATTGGTCGCGGATTCGCGCGCAGTGCAGAAGAGAACCAGCAATCCATCGACATCGAAGCGGCCGACTTCACCTACGAATGGTGCTTCTCGACGTTCTGATCCCGATCGCCATAATCACAAATCGGCGAACGAAAACGTCACAATTTGTATATCGCGAACACCACATTTCGTATAACGCGCATCAGCGACGCGGGATCTGCCGACCCTCTGCCAGCGGCTAAGGATCGTCGATCTCGATACCGAATGCGGCGTCGGGTCCACTAGCCGGATGTGACTTCGCCGGAATCCAGCAGTTTCCTCAGTCCATCCTCATCGAGCACCGCGACCCCTAGCTCCGTAGCACGGTCCAGCTTGGCCTTCCCCGCGCGTTCGCCAGCCACCAGCGCATATGTGCTCTTGTTCACTGACGAGGTCGATTTTCCTCCGCGTTGGATGACGGCCCGCTTCGCGTCCTCTCGACCAATGAACCAGCCGTCGAGGTTGCCGCTGAGCACCACTGAGCGACCGGCCAACACCTGCGGAACGTCGGCTGCGTCGCCGGGCCCCTCGACCACGTCGAATCGGACCCGCTCGGAACGCAGCTTGTCTACGAGCGCCCGATTGTCCTTGTCGGAGAAGAAGCCCGTGACGCTGGAGGCGATGGTCGTTCCGATGCCGTCGATCTCGGCGAGTTCCTCCGCCGATGCGGCCATGACGGCGTCGAGCGTGCCGTAGCGCTGCGCGAGCATGTCGCTTGCTGTCGGCCCCAAGTGCTCGATCCCGAGTCCGATCAGCAGTCGCTCCAGCCGTGCGCTGCGAGCATTGCCGATATTGCCGACCACATCGCTCGCTGACTTCCATGAGAAGCCTTCCAAGCCATCGAGCAGGGCTGGGTAGAGCGATGCCGCTGCGATGCATTCGGGGACGGATCCCATGAGCACGCCGCCGTAGTCGAACCGCTTCGGTGCCTCCCCGTCTGGCGTGGCTACCGGAACTACGTGCAGGGGCGACCCCGAGCGCAGCCGATCCAAGAACGCTTTCCGACTTGGGCGCGTGAAGGCACGTCCAGCGTGAAGGAGGCCGTCGTCAGCGGCGAGGTCCTCGGCCTTCAGCTGAAACAAGTCTGCGGGGTCCCGCACCCAGCGGGTGTCGTACAGATCGATCACCGTCTGCTCACCGAGGCCCTCGATGTCGAGGGCGCCGCGGCCGACGAAGTGCTCGATGCCTTGCACGACGCGTGCCCGACATCTCCGGTTCCCGCAGTAGGTGTTGGCGTCATCGCCCTCGCGCTGAAGGGGCCTACTGCACACAGGGCAGTCCGCGGGAAAGGACCATTGCCTCGAGTCCTCAGGGCGCTCCGCGAGCACTGGGCCTACGACCTCGGGGATGACGTCACCGGCCTTGCGGACGATGACGGTGTCGCCGGGGCGGACATCCTTCGCCGCGACTTGGTCCTCATTGTGCAACGTCGCCAGCGCAACGGTCGAGCCCCCGACAAATACGGGTTCCATCACCGCGAAGGGTGTGGCGCGACCGGTCCGCCCGATCGACACCATGATGTTGCGCAGCAGGGTGGTGCGTTCCTCCGGCGGGAACTTGTACGCGATTGCCCAGCGGGGCGCCCGGCTCGTGTAGCCGAGTTGTGTGCGCATGTCCAAGTTGGCCACCTTGACGACGATTCCATCGATCTCGTACGAGGGCTTGTGGCGATCCCGCTCCCACGCCTTGCAGAAGTGCTCAACCTCGTCGAGCGAGCCATAGGTGCGGATCTCGGGATTCACCGGCATGCCAAGCTGGCTCAAGTACTCGAAGACTTCGTGGGCTTCGCTCAACTGTGGACCGCCGATCATCTCGCCGAGGTCGTAGCTCCAAAACGACAGCCCTCGGCTCGCGACGTCCGAGGGATTCTTCTGCCGCAAGCTTCCCGCAGCGGTGTTGCGCGCATTCGCATAGTCGGGGTGGCGACGTTGAGCGTCTGCTGGCGTGAGTCGTGCTGAGACTTCGAGTTCCCGACGCTCTCGCATCGGCAGGTCATCGGGAGCATCAGCAAGCTGCTTTCTGGCGGCTCTCGCCTGCTCCATGAGCGCACTGCGCGTCTGAGCCTGGGCTTCGTTCAGCTCGCGGAACTGATCGAGGGGCAGGAAGACCTCGCCGCGGATCTCGATGACGTCGGGCACCGGCACGGTCGAGTTGAGTCGGCGCGGGATTGCGTCAATGGTCACCGCACTCGCCGTGACGTCCTCGCCGACACGGCCATCGCCCCGAGTCGCTGCTTGGACGAGGCGACCCTGCTCGTAGCGCAGCGAGACGGCCAAACCGTCGAACTTCAGCTCGCAGACCAGGTCTGGTTGAGGCATGTCCGCGGGTGGCTCGTGTTCGCTGCCGTCACCGGTGTCGCCGTCGAACAGCGTCTGTTGAGCGGCACTGAGTCCGCGGAGGACGCGGCCATGCCAAGCCCGCAGCTCATCGAAGGTCATCGCGTTGTCGAGCGACATCATCGGCCTGGTGTGGACGACTGCGTCGGACTGACGCGATATTTCGGCACCTACCCACTGGGTTGGCGAGTTTGGATCGGCATCAGCCGGGTAACGAGATTCCAATCCGATGAGTTCACGCCTGCGATCGTCATATTCGCTGTCCGGCACGGTTGGCGCCCCGTCGCGGTAGTACTCGACGGCGTAACGACCGACCAGGCGTTCGAGCTGGCGCATGCGCTCGAGATCGCGCTGCTCGCGTTCCGCCGCATCTGCGTCGTCATCGGCGGCAGCGGTTGTTGCAGCATTGCCACCGTCCGCAGCCGTCGATTCCACACGCGCGACGCTACTGAGCGGGTGCTACACGCTGGGCTAGCCCCATCGGGTTCGCCGCCTACTCTCGGGCGAAGCGGTGAAGCCAGAGACTGAATTGCCGCACGGAATCCCCGCGCGGCCGCTGTGTGCGGCCACACTCATGGCGTGCGAGAGGCGTTGCGGGCTCATCCGACGCTGTGGCTGATGCGGCTGTTGTGGTTGGTGATGCCGTGGAGCGTGGGAGCGGCGGCGGCGGATGCGCTTGGTGCCTGCTCGGAGACATCGGCACGCATTGTGAGCGCGGAACTGTGGGCCGCTTGGGCGCTCGTGCTGACGGCGACTCTGGTGCGCCGGCCGTGGGCGTTGACGGTCGTCCGCATCGCCGCGCCGGCTTCCGTCTGCGTGGCAATCGGCTCGGTTGTGGCCGCAGTGGCTTGGGATGCCGACCTGGCTGGCCCGCGTGCTGCAACCGCCATCGTGGGCGCCGCCATCGCGACCGCCGTTGCGTTGCTGCCCGAAACCGGCAACTCCATGGTCGACGGCCTCAGCTATGGCAACGAGCGACGGATGCTGCTGCGCACCCCGTTCCTGCTGGCGATCGCTCCCATCCCATTGGTGTGGTCGGCCGTCGTCGTCGGCATCGCAGCGCCGGCGGTGCTGTGGGCCATTGAGCAATGGATCTGGGCCGTTGTCGCCTCGCTTGCCGGGCTGACTTCGGCCACGCTGGGTTTCCGGTCATTGCATCAATTGGCTCGCCGCTGGGTGGTGTTCGTCCCGAACGGATTCGTCCTGCATGACCGCATGGCGACGCGTGAGCCGTTCCTGCTGCGCCGGGCAGATGTCGCGTCGCTGGGCCCCGCGCCTGCCGACATCGATCTCGGCGCAGACGACCTGGTCGACATCAGCGGTAATGCGCTGGGACCGGTGCTGCTCGCCGTTCTGAACGGTCAGGTCGAGGTGGTACCGCGCACGACGGGCACCGCACAGGTCCTCGCAGTGTCACGGGTGCTGTTCAGCCCGACCCGTCCGGGCGAAATGCTTGCCGAAGCTGCCCGTCGGCGGATACCCCGCTGAACCGCCGCCAGTACCCTCCCGCATGCGATGGGAGACCAAACGGCAGCGATCAGCACGGATCAGGTCGCGCATGTGGCGCGCCTAGCGAGGATCGAGCTCACGTCGGCTGAGATCGACCACTACACCGGCCACCTCGGGCGCGTCCTGGACCATGCCCGCGAACTGGAAGATCTCGACCTTGCAGAGGTGCCGCCGCTCGCGCACCCCTACCCGCTGCAAAACGTCTTCCGCGACGACGTGGCCGGTGCGCCCAGCGACCGGGATGAGGTGCTCAACCAAGCACCAGCGGCGTCCGATGGACAGTTCGAGGTGCCTCCTGTGCTCGGCGGCGAGGCCTGAGCCGGCGATGACCCGCTCGCCGTCCCCCGAGACCACAACCCGATGAGCACAGCAAAGGCCATCGCGCAGGACGTGCGCACCGGCACACGCCGAGCTGCGGCCGTGCTGGAGGAGTACCTCGGTCGCATCGAATTGCACGACAGCGACATCCACGCGTTCAACACGGTGACCGCCGAGCAGGCCCGTGCAGCGGCCGCCTCTATTGATGCGGCAGTCTCCCAAGGCCGTGATCCGGGTCCGCTGGCAGGCGTTCCTATCGCCTTCAAGGACAACATGTGCACCCGCGGCGTGCCGACCACGTGCTCGTCTCGCATGCTCGAGACCTGGTCGCCGCCCTACGACGCCACGGTGGTGCAGGCCATGACGGCCGCCGGCGCGGTGATGGTCGGCAAGACCAACCTCGACGAATTCGCGATGGGCAGCTCCACTGAGCACTCGGCATTCGGTCCCACACGCAACCCCTACGACTTGACCCGGGTGCCCGGCGGCTCCAGCGGGGGCTCGGCTGCGGCGGTCGCCGCTGGGTTCGTGCCCCTAGCGCTGGGATCGGACACCGGCGGCTCCATCCGCCAACCCGCCGCGCTGTGCGGCATCGTCGGCATCAAGCCCACGTACGGACGGGTCAGCCGCTACGGGCTTGTGGCCTTCGCCAGCTCGTTCGACCAGATCGGCCCGTTTGCAGCCGATGTCGCCGATGCGGCACTCGCGCTCGAAGTCATCAGCGGCCACGATCCGGGCGACAGCACATCCATCCCCACCGCCGTGCCCGACTACGACGCCGCGCTGGGCAAGGGTGTCGAAGGTCTGCGGGTGGGTGTGATCAGCGAGCTGACCGGAGGCGGACGCAACGGCTCGCGAAACGGCGGCGGCAACGGCAACCTCCTCGAGGGGATTGACGCCGACATCGCCGAACGAGTGCTTGAGGCGGCCGATGCGCTTGCCGAAGCAGGGGCCGTCGTCGGCAGCGTGTCCGTGCCCGCGGTCACCTATGGCCTCACGGCGTACTACCTCATCGCCCCGGCAGAGGCCTCGAGCAACTTGGCGCGCTACGACGGCACTCGCTACGGGTTGCGTATCGACGGTGCCGACGTGGAGGAGATGAACCGGTTGACCCGAAGGGCCGGCTTCGGGGACGAGGTCAAGGCGCGCATCATGCTGGGAACCTTCGCCCTCAGCGCTGGCTACTACGACGCCTACTACGGCAAGGCTCAACGGGTGCGCATGCTGACCCGGCGCGACTTCGACGCTGCCTACGCCGACTATGACGTGCTGCTCTCGCCCACCTCGCCGTGCGTGGCCTTCCGCTTCGGCGAGCGTTCTGATCCCATGACGATGTACCGCTGCGACACCTGCACGATCCCGTCAAATCTCTCCGGCGATCCGGCCATGTCGGTGCCGTTCGGCACGGGCACGGATGACTTGCCGGTGGGCGTGCAAATTTTGGCACCGGCCCTCGGCGAGGAGACGATGTTGACGGTCGCCGCAGCGCTGGAGCGTGCCGCGCCGCCGCTTCCGGCACCGCAGATGGCGGCCGGCGGCGCGTCGGGAGGTGCGTAATGGCGAAAGTGGCGCCCGAATGGGAGACCGTCGTGGGCCTCGAAGTCCACGTCGAGCTGGCAACCGACACGAAGCTGTTCTCCGCTGCGCCCAGCCGCTTCGGCGATGAGCCGAACACCAACGTCACGCCGGTCTGCCTGGGCCTGCCCGGCTCGCTGCCCGTGCTGAACCGACGCGCCGTCGAACTGGCCATCGCGGTGGGGCTCGCGCTCAACTGCGAGATCCGGCCGTCCATCTTCCACCGCAAGAACTACTTCTACCCCGACATGCCCAAGGACTACCAGGTCAGCCAGTACGACCAGCCGATCTGTTCCGACGGCTGGCTGGATGTGCCCGGAGCGAACCGCGTCGGTATCGAGCGGGCGCATCTTGAAGAGGACGCAGGAAAGACGACGCACCTGGGGGGCGCAGACGGCCGCATCCACGGAGCCGTCGGCGCGCTCGTGGACTACAACCGCGCAGGCACGCCGCTGCTGGAGATCGTTTCACGGCCCGACATCGGTTCGGCGGCCGAGGCCAGTGCCTATGTCGAGGAGTTGCGGGCGATCCTGCTAGCGCTCGGCGCATCCGACGCCCGACTCGAGGAAGGCTCGATGCGCGTCGATGCGAACATCAGCGTGCGGCCCGCCGGCTCGGATGAGTTGCGCACCCGGTGCGAGGTCAAGAACGTCAACTCGCTGCGTTCGCTGCGCAACGCCATCGACTACGAGGCCCGTCGCCACATCGGGCTGTACCAATCCGGCGAGGAGCCGATCCAGGAGACCCGCCACTGGTCCACTGACGGCCGCACCCACGCGCTGCGGTCCAAGGAAGAAGCCGACGACTACCGCTATTTCCCCGAGCCCGACCTGGTGCCGCTCGCGCCCGATCCTGAATGGATCTCCCGCGTCCGTGCCGCCATGCCCGCACTGCCCGCCGCCCAGCGCGAACGCCTCGGCGAGTTGGGTGCTGATCTCGATGACGCACAGATCATCGTGAACCGCGGTCTGGCCTCGCTGGTGCTGGACGCAGTCGGCGCTGGTGCCGATGCGAACCGCACGGTGATGCACGCTGTGCAGAACCTCGCCCTCGACGGGGCCGAGCTGCTTGATGCGACGCAGCTGGCGTCGCTGGTCCAGATGGAGGCAGCGGGGCAGCTCACGGCGACACAGGCCAAGACCGTGCTCGGCGTCATGTGCGAGCGAGCACACGACGGCAATGCCGACCCCGGCGCCATCGCCGCCGAGCTCGGTTTCGAGGCCATGGATTCCAGTGAGCTGGAGATGCTGGTGGGTCAGGCCATCGCCGACCATCCTGAGGCCTGGCAGAAGTTCTGCGCCGGTGAAGCCAAGGTGGCGGGCGTGTTCGTGGGAGCAGTGATGAAGGCCACCCGGGGCCAAGCCGACGGCAAGGTCGTCAACCAGCTGCTCGCCCAACGCCGAGACGCCTGAGTCGCCAGCGATTCGTAGTCCGTCGCGTTACACGCGGCGGTCGTATCCTCGCGCGCAGACTTCGCCAGTGGAGTCTCGGTGACCTGAGGACACAAATGGCGGACATCGCTACTGACGTGATTGCTGCTGCGGGCCGGTTGCCGAGCGGCGCGGAGTTCGTTCGCTGTGCGTTACAGGTGAACCCGCACCACTACGGCGCGAGCTATCGCAGTGTCCCGAGCGACGGTGATCCGGCGAGTTACGCGTCGAAACTCATTGCGAGCGCCCTTGAGCTTGAAATCGGTGCGCTTGCGATCACGGATCACAACAGTGTTCAGGATGTTGCAGCATTTCAAGCAGCTGCCGTCGAAACCGACCTGACGGTGTTCCCCGGATTCGAGATCGAGTCGACAGACGGTATCCACGTTCTGTGCATCTATGACGCTGACACGGACACCCCTCAACTTGAACGCTTCTTGGGCGAATTCGGCATTCGCGAAACGGAGCCGTCGAGCCAACCCTGCAGCAAGGACTTTGCAGCAATCCTCGCCACCGTGCCGAGCCAGGGTGGTGTCGCTGTGGCGGCCCACGCCATCGGCGCAAAGGGGCTCTTTCAAGCGCTCCAAAAGAGCGCCAGAGCATTGGCGTGGAGAAACGAGCATCTGCTTGCGATACAGATTCCGTCATCCATCGAGGAGCTCGAAGAAGGGACACGCGCGATCGTTCGAAACCAAGTGCCGGAATACCAGCGCGCCTACATGGCAGGCGAGCACCAAGCGATCGCCGTGGTCAACGCGAAAGATGTCGCCCACATCGAGGACCTGGACGACCCCAGCGCCACGACGCTGATCAAGTTCTCCGGCCGGCCAAGCGTCGAGGGCCTTCGCCAGGCTTTTCTTGACCCGGATTCGCGGATACGTCTCAACACGGACGAACACCCCGAAGAGCATTCGGAGTTGGTGGCCATCACCTGGGAGGGGGGCGGGTTCCTAGATGGCGGCGCCATCCACTTCAACCCGAATCTCAATGTCCTCATCGGGGGTCGAGGCACCGGCAAGTCCACTGTGATCGAGAGCCTCCGCTATGTGTTGGATCTGGAGCCCGTGGGCGACGAGGCGCGCAATGCGCATCGAGACATTGTGCGCCACGTTCTCCGAAGCGGTACCAAGGTCACTCTCGTGGTGCGCTCGCTGCACCCTGCCGAGCGCAGCTACCGCATTGAACGCACAGTGCCCAATCCCGCAATTGTGAGGAATGAGTTCGGGGAAGTATCGAACCTCCTTCCCGCAGACGTCCTGCCCCGTGCCGAGGTCTATGGGCAGCACGAGATTTCCGAGCTCACCCGGAGCCGGCCGAAGCTGACGCGTCTTCTTCACCGCTTCGTGCGCAGCGATCTTGATGCCGACGCACGCAAGACGAGCATTCTGCGCGGGCTCCAATCTTCTCGGAAATCGCTGCTCGACACGCAAGCCGAAATCGAAGAAGTCCAAGAACGCCTCTCTGCGCTCCCTCAGCTACAAGAAACGCTGGAGCGCTTTCAAGAGGCCGGTCTCGAAGAGCGCCTTCGCGACCAGAGTTTGCTGGTTCGAGAGTCACAGATTGTTGAGTCGATACCTGAACGTCTGCAACCACTGCGCGATTCGGTGGCGACACTGCGCCAGGAGCTTCCGTTGGACCGCGCCTTCCTCTCCGAGCGGGCGTTGGCTGATCTGCCCGGAGGTTCGATACTCGATGGGGCAAACGAGGTGCTGCAGGAGCTGAGCAACGTTCTCGAAGATGCGACCCGCGGAATTGAGAACGCACTCGAAACAGCGGACGAGCGTATCGCAGCGATCTCATCGCGTTGGTTGGATCACAAGTCCGTGATCGATGCGGAATATCAGGCAATATTGCGTGACCTGCAAAAGTCGGCAATCGACGGCGAAGAGTTCATTCGTTTGCGGGCCAGCATCGAAAGCCTGCGTCCGCTCGAGGATCGTCAGGCGGCGCTATTGAAACTGCATGCCGAATTGCGTCAGCGTCGGCGCAATCTGCTCGACGAGTGGGAAGGCGTCAAGGCCAGCCAGTTCCGTGACCTGTCCCGTGCTGCAAAGGGTGTGAACAAGAGGCTGCGCGGTTACGTCAAGGTGGAGGTCAGGGCAGCGGGCGACCGGGATCCTCTGGCGGACTTACTCAGAGACGAGGTCGGCGGCCGACTCACGGAGGCGATCAGGCAACTTGAGTCGATGGATCAGTTGTCATTGCCTGACTTCGTTTCACGCTGCCGAAATGGCGCTGCCGAGTTGGTCAAGCGCTATGGCCTCACGAAGACACAAGCCGAGAACTTGGCTGGCGCTGGCGAGAGCACGTTCATGAAGATCGAGGAACTCCAACTGCCGCCGACGACGGATCTGTTTCTGAACACGTCCGGTGACCAGCGCGACGAGATCTGGCAATCGCTTGACCAACTTTCAAAGGGGCAAAAGGCCACCGCCGTCCTGTTGTTACTGCTGCTGGATTCCGACGCCCCTCTAATCATCGATCAGCCCGAGGATGACCTCGACAATCGCTTCATCAGCGAGGTGATCGTCGAAAAAATGCGCGAAAGCAAGCGGCGCCGCCAATTCGTCTTCTCGACCCATAATGCGAACATCCCAGTGCTCGGTGACGCAGAACTCATTCTTGGCCTCGATGCGACTGGCGAGGCTGATGAGGCGGGGGATGTTGGTCACGCGTTCATCGACCCTGAACACATGGGGTCTATTGATTCGTCAACGGTCAGGATGCTGGTTGAGGAAGTCCTTGAGGGAGGCAAGGACGCGTTCGAGCGGCGTCGCCGCAAGTACGGCTTTTGAGTGTGAGCGATGAACCTGACTGACTTGCTAGGGCTGATTGCAGGCGGCGAGAACTCGCGTGTCGAGTTCAAGCGAGATGACATCCCGCCGGAGCGATTGGCCTCGAGGCTTGCGGGGCTCCTGAATCTCGATGGTGGACATGTGCTCCTTGGGATCGAGGATGACAGATCGATCTCGGGATTGTCTCGGGCGGCCGTCAAGGCAGAAGAGTGGGTCATGCAGGTCGCAAGCGATCACCTTCAGCCCTCGATCATTCCAACGTGGGAGGTTGTTGAGTCCGAGAATGGCGTGGCAGTCGGCATCGTGACCGTTCCAGCTAACGCGCCGGACAAGCCGTACAAGGCGAAACAAGGCTCGCACTGGGTTACCAAGGTACGTGTCGGCACGACAACGCGCGACGCTACGCGAGAGGAAGAACAGCGGTTGTACCAGCAGTCTGGTGGTCTGCGGTATGGCCTGAAGCCGGTGCTCGGTACCGATCTCGACTCACTCGATTACCGGCGCGTTCGTGACTACTTCGCTCGAGTATTGGCCGATGTCACAGTGCCTGAACCGGGGAGTGAGCAGTGGTCGCTTCTGTTGCGCAACCTCGAGTTCGTTACTGAAGTTTCCGGTCACGTCTACGCAACCGTTGACGGAATGTTGCTGTTCGGCAGGAACAATCGACGCTTTGTTCCTCAATGCGGGGTGCGCGCCGTGTGCTACGTAGGTGTTGAACCCGATTACGCCACTCGGGCAGATGAGGACATCAAGGGTGCCTTGGTGCCCTTGGGTTCAATGGATGGGCCGCTTGTCGAGACCGGTTTGATTGAACGCACTATCGACTTCGTTCGCCGCAATACCGAACCGACTGCACATCTGGAACGAGGCCGCCGCATCGACCGCGACGCCTACCCGGCTGATGTCGTTCGGGAGCTTGTCGTGAACGCATTGGTGCATCGTGACTACAGCATCATCGGCACAGATGTCATGCTCTCGATCTTTAGCGATCGTCTGGAAATCCAGAGTCCCGGCAAGCTCCCGAACTCGATTTCAGTCGACCGACTGCTGGCGGGCTCGCGCTACGCGCGCAATCAGACACTGATGAACGTGATGCGTGACTACGGTTATGTGGATGGGCGTGGCATGGGAATTCGCCTGAGGGTCCTGCCAAGGATGCGCGCGCACAACGGCAGCGAGCCCGAATTCGTTGAGGAGCAGCACCGCTTCACTGTTCGGCTGCGACAGCAAGCACCCTGAGCCCGTTCTTGAGGCTCTTGGCACTCATACTGGGGCTTCCCGTTTGCGCGTGGGGTAGTGCTGTGAGGGTGCGTTCCGGGCGCTGGGCGACGCCGACGCCTCACCCATCGACGGGGTGACCGCTTTGGGGCTCGATGAGATCTTGATGTTCCGCCGTGGCTGATAGCGCGACAAGCAGCGGGCACCACGACCGTGGAGGCCCGCAGGGACCGACTGCTCGACATTGCCGGCGCTTCGCGTTTTAGCGTGGGGTGAGGGTGTCGAGCAGCGTCCAGTCGGGTTTTCCTGCATACAGGAGCACTCGGGTGCGGTAGTGGTCGAAGTTGGTGATCCCGAACGACACTCGCTTGATCAGCTTGGCCAGATTGTTGGCTGCCTCGGTCGGCCCGTTCGTGACCCGTGAGCGGTGCCAGTTCGTGATCGGGGTGCGCCAGGTGCGAAGCGTGCGGCCGAGCTTGTTCAGCTCCGGCGAGTACGTGTCGTCTCGCAGGTCGCGGGACAGCTCGTCGAGGGCTTCGAGCGCGACCTTGCGATTTGGGATGCGGTAGGTCATCCGGAGGGTCTCCTTGGCGTGCCAGGCGTCGCGGACCTCGCCGTGGGGGTCGCCGGCTGCGAGCAGGCCGCGCAGCTTCGCCTCGCCGCGTTCGGTGACGCGTTCGTGGGCCTTGAGCAGCAGGCGCCGTATCCGATACAGCGGGTTGCCTTTGGTGCCGCGTCCGCCGGTTGTCTCGTTCTGGACGCGTCGGCGGACGTCGTCGATGGTGCTGTTGGCGAGCTTGACGACATGGAACGGGTCGGCGACCTGGATCGCTTTGGGCAGCGAATCGGTGAACGCCTTGCGATAGGGCCCCGACAGGTCCATGACCGCCCACCGCACCCGCCGCCGCCACAACGACGTGCGGCCCTGGATCCATCTCGTGGCGCCTTCGGCGCTGCGACCAGCGACTATGTCGAGCAGCCGGCCCTTGCGGGCGTCCACGATGGTGGTGCCCCACTGCTGTTCGCGGTACCGGCCGCGGCGGAACATCAAGATCTCATCGAGACCCAACGCAGTCACCCCGTCGATGCGCGAGGCGTCGGCTTCGAGCAGCGCTCGGCCCCAGCGATGCACCGCTGCCATCGCGGTGTGCCAGTTGCAGCCCAGTTCGGCTGCGATCTCTTTGATCGCGCGTCCCGCGCCCGCCCCGCGGGTCGCCCAGCGAGCAGCGCGGCTGGTCATGCGCCCCCTCGGCGGCGCGATCTGAGGCTCCTGATCGGTGAACGTGCGCACCGCGCAGCCCTGATGGGGGCACAGCCAGCGGCGCTTGCGCCACACCAGCTTCACCGGCCGCCCGAACGCCGGCAGATCAGCCAGACCCACCCGGCTTGTCCCGTGAGCCCACACCGGCCCGCCGCAGCCCCCACAGCACGGCCGGTCCATCAGCGCTATCTCGACTTCGAGCGGGCCGCCGCGGCGGCCCCGCACATCGAGCACCGCGACATGCGGGCCCAGACCCACGATCAGCAACAACGCACGCGTAAGGTCAACAGCCACGGGGATCCTCCCGAATCGGGGTCTCGACACCTCCGATTCTGGGGGATCCCTCCCTATCCAGCCCGGACCCTCACAGCGCTACCCCACGCGGAAACGCGAAGCGCC
>JAPOPC010000050.1 GCA_026713105.1 Acidimicrobiaceae bacterium | reverse complement strand
TCATCGAAGAGAGCACCCAGCCAGGCGTGCCTGAAGGGATGTCTGCCAGCTTTGTGTCAGCCGGATTCGACCGCGAGCTTGAGGATCGCATGAACGGGCTGTTCGCCGGGATGACGATGCCGGTGCTCTTCCTTCAAGGCGCCAAGGACCCCGGCCAGCAGCCGCACGAGTACGAGACCGTCACCGACGAGGTGGCGAACGGGCATCTTCAGTTCGTCGAGCTGGGTCACTTCCTCCACTTGGAAGATCCCCCGGTGGTCAACGCCGCCATCCGTGAGTTTCTGACGCGAGACGACTTGCCGAGCTGATCTGCTGCGGTGTGACTACCTTCCGTGGGCAGGACGGGAGGGTTTAACGATGCCGGGTCACCTGGATCACTCAGCGAGAATTGCCGCGGCGCGGTCGGCCATCGATTACATCTGCGGCCGCAGTGACGAGGAGCAGGCGGCGCCCGTACCGAACTGCCCGGGCTGGACGGTCTACAACGCGGCATCGCACATCGGTCGCGTCGGGATCGCCTGGGAAGAGATGATCACCTCGGCGCCGGAGGATCCCGAGTCCCGGGCCAGGGGCTACGAGCGTGCCGGCCTCAAGCCCACCGGCACCTCGACGGCGGAGCTCGCATCGTGGGCGCATTCGGCCATCGATCAACTCACCGACGATCTGGATCGACGCTGCTATTTCTCGATGACCGGTGGGGAGGGTGACCCGGGCCTGTGGGCATGGCATGCGGCATCCGAGCTCGGCATGCACCGCCTCGATGTCGAGATGGCCTTGGGTCACGAGCACTCCATGACCCCGGTACAGGCGCTCGACGCGGTGGACTACACGTGCCGGTTCTTCCTGCAGGCAATGCGTCGCGTCCTCGAACGAGACCCGGGCGGGCTCACCGCTCGGCTCGTCGATGCCGGTGAGGTGGTCGGCACCGTGAACATCGAACCGCTGCCAGAGACGGCGTCGCCGGCAGCTGCCGCCATCGAGGGCCCACCGATTCAGGTCTTGCTCGGTCTGTGGGGCCGGCCACACTCGGGGATCGAAGTCACCGACGGCGACCCAGAGGTGTGGCAGCAGTGGCGAGCTCTGCCCAGCGAAGCCTTCCAATTCGGCGCCTGGGACTAGCGCCGAGGCCCATTCGATAGAGGGAGCGCGGCGAGGAGGTGGGCGATGCAGGCGTTGAGGGGCTGGGTCGTGTCGATGGTGATCTCGGGCGAGGGCGGGGGCTCGTAGGGGGCGGAGATGCCGCTGAAGTCGGGGATTTCGCCGGCTCGGGCCTTCACGTAGAGGCCCTTGGGGTCACGGGCTTCGCACACGTCGAGCGGTGTGTCGACGAACACCTCGATGAAGGCGCCCTCGGGGTGGATGGCCCGTACTTGGTCGCGGTCGGCCACGTAGGGCGAAATGAAGGCCGTCAGCACGACGATCCCCGCGTCCTGGAAGAGGCGGCATACCTCGCCGATGCGGCGGATGTTCTCGGTGCGGTCCTGCGGTGAGAAGCCGAGATCGCGGTTGAGCCCGAATCGGACGTTGTCGCCGTCGAGCACGTAGGCGGCGACGCCGCGCTCGAGCAGCGCTGCTTCGAGCGCGAACGCAAGAGTCGATTTGCCGCTGCCCGAGAGCCCGGTGAACCACACCGTCACGGCGCGATGGCCGAAGTGCGCCTCGCGGTCGGCGCCGCTCACCTGTCCTTCGGCGCGGACGATGTTGCGAGAGACGGGCTGGTTCCCGGCGCTCTCGCTCATGGCGTGCTCGGTCCTCGAAGGAAACCACGCTCGGTCAGCACCCGCACGATTGCCGCCACGCACTCATCCACCCCTTGAGCCGATGTGTCGACACGCAGGTCGGCGTCGGCCGGTCGGTCATAGGGGGCCGAGACGCCTGGGAACCGAGGAATCTCGCCGCTGTCGGCCATCGCGTACAGGCCATGGGGGTCACGTTCGCGGCACACATCGATGGGCGTGTCCACGAAGACCTCCACGTACCGGTCGGCGCCCACCAGGTCGCGGGCACGCTGACGTACCTCGCCGTCGGGCGCCACGAGCGCAGCAATTGCGATCAATCCCTGACCGTTCACGAGCCGTGCGACCTCCGACACCCGGCGCAGGTTCTCCGAGCGTTCATGGGCACTGAAGCCCAGATCCCGGGAGATGCCCATGCGGACGTTCTCGCCGTCCAGGCGAATCGACACCTTGCCCCGGTCGAACAGCTCGCGCTCGAGCGCCGTAGCCAGGGTGGACTTGCCTGCGGCTGTGAGCCCAGTCAGCAGGATGGTGCACGGTTGCTGACCGAACCGAATGGCCCGCTCAGCGTCGCTGATCTCCGATCTCTGCCGCACGAGCGCAGCGTCGGGTGCGTGATCCCAAACCGACGCCGCGCCGATGATCATGCCCGCTGCGACAGTCGCATTGGAGAGACGATCCACCAGCACGAACGACCCGGTCGCACGGCTGCTGCTGTAAGGGTCGAATGCCAGCTCTCGGTCCGAGCCGATGACACAGCGCCCGATGTCGTTGAGCCCCAGCCCCAGCGCCTGTTCGTGCATCCCGGTGTCGACATCGACCCGGTAGCGCAAGCTGCGGACTGTGCAATTCGACACAGCGTTGGTGGTCTGCAGAAGATATGTGCTGCCGGGCTCCATCTCAGCTTCGGTCATCCATACGACCATTGCGTCCAGTTCGTGTGCCCGCTGCGGCTCGCCGCCCGGTGTCACGAACAGGTCGCCGCGGCTGATGTCGATCTCGTCGGTGAGCGTCAACGTCACCGCGCGGCCCGGGTCCGCGGCGTCGAGTTCGCCGTCGAACGTCACGATCCGCTCCACCGTCGAGCTGAGCCCCGACGGCAGCGCCACGATCTCTTCGCCGGGCCGGATGAGCCCCGAGGTCACCGTGCCGGCGTACCCGCGGAAGTCGGCGTCGGGACGGCTGACGAGCTGCACCGGCATGCGAAAGTGCTCCAGGTCGACTCCGGATCCGATGTCGACGGTTTCGAGATACTCCAGCAGCGGCGGCCCGTCGAACCAATCGAGGTTGTCGCTCTCGTTGACCACGTTGTCGCCGAGCAGCGCGGACATCGGCAGGAAATACGGCTCGCCAAAGTCGAGTGCCTTGGCGAAGGACCGGTAGTCCTCGCAGATCTCGCCGAATCGCTCGCGCGACCAGCGCACCAGGTCCATCTTGTTGACTGCCACAACCACTTGGCGGATGCCCAGCAGGCTGGCGATATAGCTGTGGCGCTTGGTTTGGGGCAGCACGCCGTGGCGGGCGTCGATCAGGATGATGGCGAGGTCGCACGTCGACGCGCCCGTTGCCATGTTGCGCGTGTACTGGGGGTGCCCCGGAGTGTCGGCGATGATGAACGTGCGGCGCTCTGTGGAGAAGTAGCGGTATGCCACATCGATGGTGATGCCCTGCTCCCGCTCGGCGCGAAGCCCGTCCATGAGCAGCGCCAAGTCGACATGGCTTCCCGCTGAGCCCTGGGTTGCTGAGTCGGCTTCGAGGCTGGCCAGCACGTCCTCGTAGATCAGTTGGGAGTCGTGGAGAAGGCGACCGATCAGCGTCGATTTGCCGTCGTCCACGCTGCCGCACGTCAGGAACCGGAGCAGATCCTTGCGCTGATGGGATTCGACGTACGCATCGACGCCGGATGCCTCAAGCGCAGAATGCACGAGCCCAGGCTGGTCTGGCATCAGAAGTACCCCTCGCGCTTCTTCTGCTCCATGGAGCCTGACTGGTCGAAGTCGATCACCCGGCCTTCGCGTTCGGACCGGGTGGCGACCAGCATCTCGCCGATGATCTCCGGCAGCGTTGTGGCGGTGGACTCGATCGCCCCCGACAGCGGGTAGCAGCCGAGCGTGCGGAACCGCACTGTGCGCAGCTGCGGCACCTCGCCCTCGTCGAAGACGAACCGGTTGTCGTCCACCATGATCAGCACGCCGTCGCGCTCCACCACCGGCCGCTGCGCTGCGAAGTACAGCGGCACAATCGGGATCTCCTCGAGGTGGATGTACTGCCACACGTCGAGCTCGGTCCAGTTGCTCATCGGGAACACCCGGATCGACTCGCCCTGGTTGACCCGGCCGTTGTAGAGGTTCCACAGCTCGGGCCGTTGATTCTTCGGATCCCAGCGATGATGCGCGTCGCGGAAGCTGAACACCCGCTCCTTGGACCGTGACTTCTCCTCGTCACGCCGGGCGCCGCCGAATGCGGCGTCGAAGCGGCCCGCATCCAGCGCCTGGCGCAGCGCCTGAGTCTTCATGATGTCGGTGTAGTTCTTCGAACCGTGATCGAACGGGTTGATCCCTTGGGCCACGCCGTCAGCGTTGGTGTGGACGATCAGTTCGAACCCGATCTCGGTGGCCATCCGGTTCCGGAACGAGATCATCTCGCGGAATTTCCACGTCGTGTCCACGTGCAGGAGCGGAAACGGGATCGGGCCGGGGAAGAACGCCTTGCGGGCGAGGTGCAGCAGCACCGAGGAGTCCTTGCCGATCGAGTACAGCATCACCGGCCGCTCGCACTGGGCAACCACCTCGCGCATGATCCCGATCGCCTCGGACTCCAGCTGCTGGAGATGGGTCAGCCTCAGTTCGGGCGGCATGGTGGCGCTCATGTGGGTTCCCGGGACTTGTCGACCAGGGCTTGGCTGGCTTCCCACAGCTTGACGCCATTCGCAGGGTCCGCCGCAGTCTCGGACACCTGCTTGCGATTCATGAGGTGCAAGTACATCCCGGTGGAATTCCCTGCTTCGGGTGCGCAGCACAGGTAGATGACGGGATCGATGGCCTCTTCGGGGGACCGGAAGCACCTCCGCAGCACCGGGTCGAGGATCGGCTTCAGCACGGCGGGAGCGCCACGGGCGATGTTGGTAGCCACCCCTCCCGGGCACAGTGCATGCACCGCCACCTCGGTGCTGTCGCTCGGATTCAGGCGGCGCGACAGCTCAGTCGCGAATGTGCAGAGCGCCAGCTTGCTGCCGCCGTAGTAGCGCATGGCGTCCTTCATGCCGTAGACGGTGTAGGCGCCGAGTCGGTCGAAGTCGATTTCTTCCGACGACCGGTGCGCCTCCGACGAAACGAAGACGATCCTGGGTGTGTCGCCGTGAGCCGCAGCGGGGCGGATGACGCCGTCGGCCAGCCACCGATCGACCATCACCCGGTTGGCGAGGAAATGAACGCCAAACATCATGTCGTACCCCTGCGGGGTCTGTTTCGAGGTGGGCGTCATCAGGCCGGCGTTCATGAGCGCAATGTCGATGCGAACGTCGCGCCGCGCCAGTTCATCGCAGCATCGGTGCACGGAACGAAGATCGGCGAGGTCCACCTCGACCAGATCGACGGTCTGCGAGCCGGACTCCCGCTTGATCTCGTCGCTGACACTCTCGTGGCCTGGACGGCAGGCGAGGATCATGTTGCCGCCGCGCCGTGCGAGCTCGACGGCAGCGGCTCTGCCCAGCCCGCTGTTGGCTCCGGTCACCAGGCATGTCTTGCCGTCGATCCGGACGTAGTCGGGGACCGGGTCGATATCGGGCGTCTTGGGGTTGCGAAGGTCGCGGATCGCTGCGGTCACAGCATTGACGATCCCGCCGTCGCCGATCTGGGATTGCGAGCTTCCATCCGAAAAAGGCGTCTCGTCGGTCGACGGCGGGCTGCGGTCCGACGAACCGACTCCGGCCGCTTCGATCGGGATGGCATACGCCTCCCGGTAGGCCGCGAACGTCTCGTCGACGTCGCGTTCGCTCAACCCGAAGTCTGCGAGCTGGTAGCGGTGCTTGCCGAAGCGGTTCTGCGGGTTGGCCGACAGGTAGCGCTTGGCCTGCCGCTCGGTCTCGGCATCGAAAGCGACTCCTGCCAGTTCGCAGATCCGCCGGACCTCAGCGACGGGGTCGTCCACCAGGTCGTAGTAGGACACGTCCACGAAACGACCGGCTGGAGTCGCGGATCGGGTCTGCATGGCCCGCTCCACCATCCGGTGCGTCTTGGCACACCAATGCCGGCCGATCTCGACAGGGTCGACCCGATCGCTGAACATGCCGCGGCCGTGGGCGACCATGCTGGCGAACGAGGCGAGCGCAATACGCGGATCACGATGTGTCTGCACCACCGTGGCGCCCTGGAGCACTCTCAAGAGCACGTCGAGGTATTCGAGGTGGTGCGGAGTCTTGAGCACCCAGGTGAGGCCCGGCCGCTGCCACGACAGCACCTGCAGGACCCGGCGGAGGTACTCATACGCCGCAATGTGGTCCTGGGTCTCGAGCCAGCGGGCGTAGCTCGGCACGTTCATCGTCGCTTCGGCCGACTGGCTCATGAAGCTCAGATCCAGCAGCAGGACGTCTTCCTCGGGCTCGTCATGGCTGATCGGGTGGATGGCCATGAACTCGGGCGCGAGATACGAGATCGACTTCTGGGCGAGCACTGCCTGGCGCTTGCGCGCCCGCTCGGCGCGTTCGCTGTGGAGGTCGCTCGGCACCGGCATCAGGGCCTCGGCTCCTGACATGGCGCGCAGGCCCGGGTGGGAGTTCAGCAGGCGATGCAGCAGGGTGGTTCCGGTGCGCTGCAGGCCGCTGATGACGATGACGGTGCCCAGATCGATGTCCGCTATCTCGGGGTGCCGTTGCAGCATGTCGGCGATCCGCAGCCGCTGCACCAGCGCCCCAGTGAGTCGCGACCGCTGAATCAGGCGGCCGGTCAGGGTGAGGCGGGCTTCGTCGTTGATCGACTCCACGAGCACTTCGAGAGCACGAAGGTGCCCGTCGTCGCCGAAGTCGTCGAGGCCGGTCTTGCGTCGTGCGGCGGCACGCAGTGCATCGACGTCCAAACGTCCGGAGAGCCCGAAGCGCTGGGATTCACTGCCGATCCGGTTGAGGACTTTGACCGGGACGGGGCGATAGGGGTGCGCGTAGTCGGTCGAGGTCACGATGCCCGCCGAGGTCGCCACAGGTCCGTCATTGGATCACGGCCGCAGGCTTGCGAGCGTGACCACCCGGCAGCTCGGCTGGGGGTGCTCGGCTGCTCGCACCCACCGGAAGCACATGGTGCCGAAGGAATGCCCCGCGGTGCTGAGCCAGTTCGGCCGACCGGGATCGTCGTGCGCCACAATCAGGCGAATCGAGCCGTCTGCTTCGGACTCGGCGAGCGCCATGTTGGTGTGGACCGTGTAGTGGCGATAGTCCAGCGATTCCATCCAGTAGTTGTTCAGCTGGAAGTTCCAGTGCTCGCAGTCGGGCGGCGTCACCTCGATGACCAGCGCCTCGTCGGGCTCCAGCGCCCAGTGGCTGTGGTAGTAGGTGATGTTCGGGTCCCCGCCGGCGGCCAGTGACACGTCCGGGTCGAACATCGGCAGTTCGTTGCTGTGCTTGGAGAAGTCACGGGCCCACTTGGCGAACAGCAGGGGAGCGCCCATCACCAGTGCTCCGGCCTTGCCAAGTCCCTCATCCAGCGCCCGGGCGGTCAGATGCGATGGCTGGCGTTCATCTTCGGCGCAGTTGATGCGCTCGATCGTCAGCTCCGCCGGTGTCTCTGAGCTGCGATCCCCATAGGTCTGGCGGACGACCAGCGTGCCGGTCTCGGGCGTCATCGGCAGCCAGTTGCCTTCCTGGGCGGTGCTGCTCAGCACCAGCTCGAAGCGCCCGTCGGCGTCCATGTCGATCTCGTCGGATTCGATATAGCCGGTGGGGGGTAAGCCGCCGCCTTGGCCATAGTTGCCCGACTGCGTCCCGAAGCTCAGGTAGGCGATGGTGTTTCGCCGCCCGGTGATCCGGTACTCGTAGTTCCCGTCGAGCGCAGCCGTGAGGTAGTGGTTGTCGGGATTGTCGGCGCCGATCTTGGTGGTCTCGTCGACGACACGATGGAGCACGGGCGCCTTCGGATCGGCGTGCTCGACGAACGCGTTCAGACCGGCGCGGGCGAGACGGCTGAGGTACCGGTAGCCCTCCGCTTGGCTGAACGGATCCTGCGGGGCGCCGGGGAAGCTCAGCGCAGCCCCCGCCGCCTTGAGCGAGTCGCAGAACTCGTTCCACGACTGGCCGCTCGTGACGCGCTGGTCGGCGACATCGTCGAGGGTCGTGCCACGAATCCTCCGTATGAGCCCCGAAGCCCTTCGAAAGGCTGCAAGGAGACCGATGGCGAGCCGTCGCATGGCCTACGTCTACTGACCGCAACGGCCCGGCGGCAACGCGCGACGTCTCACCGCACCGCGGGTGTCAGCTTGTGGGCAACCATGTCCTCGTACAGCGGCTGGCTTCGCTTGTACAGCTCGAGGAGCCGGGGTGTGTCTTCCAAGGGGGGATAGGAGGTGCTCGGCTCTCGTATCCCGGTGCTCTGGCGCAGCTCATCGTGCCAGGGGCCCGTGCCTTCGCCGTACCAGCTCACCTCGGATCGTTCGCCCGGTTCCCAGCTGAGCGCGTCAGGAATGAACTCGATGCCCACCGAGTCGCAGTACGCACGCGCTGTGCCCTGCGGGTTCCCCGTCAGGTCGGCGGCGTCGATGACAGGCGGCGCTGTCCCGTCACGGTCGGCGATGCGGTTGAACAGCCGGTGCAGCGACTCGAATCCGACCTCGTCCCACGTGCAGTCGGGCCAGTGATGCCCCAGGCCTTGCACCACCCGTCTCGGGTCACGAATCAGGAACGTGTGGGTCATTGCCGAGAGCTTTGCGTCGTCGAGGTCGTGCTCGACCGAGTATGCGAAGTCCTTCACGAACACGTTCTGCGCCTCGGCCAGCGCGCACACCTCGCCCCAGAACGCCGCGTAGGTGTGGCCAGGACGCGCTTCGACGTCGGCGTCGCGCTGCGAGCGGCGGTCCTCGCCGTAGTAGTAGAGCTCGTTCCACGGCTCGTGGAAGCACTCGAAGTTGCCTCGCTGGCGCATCATCCACTCGAATGCCGTGGAGACCGAGCGGGGCGTGGCCCACAGTGTCAGGAACACCGAGTCGCCCTTCGGTCTCGATTGCACGAAGCTGAGTGGGCCTGCGGGCTCAGCGAGCTTGCGAGCGCTTGCGAGAACGGTGAGACAGCACGGCAGCTCCCTGCGGTGTTCCGTCGTGGAAGGCACCGATCATCTCGTCGAGCGGCGACTCGTAGCCGCCGTAGTTGCACTCGATGAACCGATGGTGGATCTGGTGGTGGAAGTCGCCCAGCTCGAACCTGGCTCTTTGACCGGTGCGCGGGCCCAGCAGCAGGGCGTCGTAGCCGGTGTGCGACAAGGGTGCCCCGAGACCGTGGTGCATCATCATGAAGTAGAGGTGCAGCGGGTGTGACGGCACCAAGAACAGCAGCACCACGTCGGAGAAGAGCACGACGTGCTCGACGGGATGCATCGAGAGCCCTGACCACGGGCCGACGTTGGTGTTGCGGTGGTGCCACGAGTGGATGTGACGGTAGGCCCCGCCGACGTGCAGCAGCCGGTGATGGCTCGAGAAGTACAGGATCGACCACCAGGGGATCATCACCAGGAACACCACGAACCAGACGGGATTGCTCTCAAGCGTGATGAGGCGTGCGTGCCCGTTGGCGTAGGCCCACAGCATCAGCGACTCGAACCCGGTCCAGACAACGACAGCAGAGGTGAGCGTGAGGAAGGTGTTCTCCCGCACCTGGTTCCCGAACAGGAACACCCGCTTGTTGCGGCCGAAGGGGCGGCTGTCGTAGCGCAGGCTGTCGCCCTGGCGGCGCACGACGTAGAACCAGGCATGCAGCCCGCCGGCGACGAGCGTCACGAGGATCAGATTGCGCAGCCACACCTCGAATATCCAGCCGAATTCGAAGCTCTTGGTGCGTTCGAGCGACGGCATGAACCAGGCCCAGATCCCGAACGACACGGCCAGCATGAAGAAGCGGGACCGCAGCGGCAGCCAGGTGCGCCCGAGGTACTTCGCAATGGCGCCTGGCCGCAGCGGCCAGTGCAGGAACGGCGCCGAGCGCAGGGGCAATCCCGGCGTGTAGTTCCACATCGCGCGACCGCTGTCGGACGACGACGGGATCAAGGGCATCGCATCACCCCCGAGCGGTCTCACGCCGAAACCGGCGTGCCTGCCGACCTGCTACCTACACCAGTGTATGTTCAGGATGCAGGTCGCCGACAGCCACTTGACGGTCCAATCGGGGCAGCATGAGCGAGCCGCAGTTCAACGAGCATGGGGCCGAGTTCCTCGGCGATGAACCGGCGGTGTTCATCGATGTTTACTCGCCAGCAACCACCTGGATTCTCGACGTCTTCGCTCAAGGGAGACGGGTCGAGCGAAAGTCTGGGAAGCTGGAGTGATGGGCGAGCCCACAGCGCCGCAAGCTCAGCCCGTCGAGGGGCGGAGTTTTCCGACGACGGCGCGCGGCGCGAGACCGACCTTCTTCGATGATGGGGGCGCGACCGATGCAGTCCTGGCGATCGTGACGGCCTTGGCGTCCGAGGTGTGGGCGTTGCGGGAACGGCAGCGCACGCTCGAAGCGGTGCTTGCCGAGGCCGGCATCGACGTCGCTGTGGCGATCGAGGCGTACCGACCCGACGAGGCGGAAACTGCCGACCGGGCGGCTGAAGCGGCAGTGTTCGCCGGCCGCGTGTATCGCGTATTTGAGGAAATGCGCGAAGAGGCGCTGGCGGGCGACACCGAAGACCGGTATCTCCAGATCGTCGACCGCGCATTCGCAGAGCTCTAGATGGGGGACAACCAGATGAGCCAGCAACGACACCCGCTTCTTCCCACAGAAACGCATGACGAGACCGCTCGGGAGAGCTTCGTCCAAGCGCTGAAGTCGCACATCGCGACCCGGGTCAGCCCCGGTGTACGGGAGGTCTATGACTGTCGGGTCCGGGACCGATGGATCTCCGAGCGCGGGGCCGAGCCTGCTGACCGCCATGAAGTCCGTGAGGCGCTGAGCTCGGACACGTATTACCGGTTGTGGAGCTCGGTGCGGCGATCCAGCCAGCACCTGCTGTGGAGCTCGGTCGGCGATGCCATCGCGCGCCAGGCCGACGACCTCGCGGAACGTGCACGTGCGGCCGACGCGGGACTCGGGACGCTCCGGTTGGACCCCGATCTTGAGATCCCCTGGTACAACGCCGAGGTCGACATCCACGCCATGCCGGGCGGCTACCGGGGCGAGTACATGGACGGCGACGTGGGGGTCGGGGCGCTGTTCGACCGCGGCGTCTACGTCTACGCGATGGGTCAGATGGGCGCCCTCAACGACAACTACGGCCAGTCCGTCTGCCGAAATTTCCTGGCGGTCTCCCACCCAGAGTTCTCGCCGCGGCGGATTCTTGACATGGGCTGCACCTCGGGCAATTCGACGCTGCCCTACGTCGACGCGTTTCCGGCCGCAGAAGTCCACGCCATCGACCTGGGCGCACCCGTGCTGCGCTATGCGCATGCGAGGGCTGAGTCACTCGGGCGGAGAGTGCATTTCTCCCAGCAGAACGCTGAGTGCACTGATTTTCCCGACGGCCATTTCGATCTGATCGTTTCCCACATCGTGATCCACGAGATGTCCCCCGCAGCGCTGCGCAGAAGCCTGGCCGAATGCCGCCGACTGCTGGCTCCGGGCGGGCTCATGGTGCACGCCGACTTCGCCGGGTACGCCGGCGTCGACCCGGTCACCCAGGCGATGATCGACTGGGACACCTATTACAACCACGAACCGTTCTGGGGCCCGATGCGAGACATGGACCTCGTCGCCGAGTCCGTCAGCGCGGGCTTCGACAACGGTGCCGTCGAGATCACTGCAGTGCCGACGGGACGGGTGCTGCAAACCGGCAAGAAGCAACAGGGCGGGCTGCTCACGTTGCTCGTCGGGCAGGCTTGACGCAGCCGAGACCCTTGAGCGGTCAGCAAGGCGCGATGGCGCTCTCGGCTCAGTAACGCGAGCGCCAGGGGCTGCCCTGGGTGGGGTAGGGGTACTGCATGTAGTACTCGGACTTCATCTTCACGCAGTCATTCGCCATCTCGAACGCCTCTACGACGGCGTCGGGCAGCGGCCCGCCCTGCGAAGCCGTCATGACGGGTTCGAGCTGTTCGAGGCGTGACACGCCGATGAGCACCGCATCGCCGAGCGAGGCGTCGACGGCGGAGTGATGCTGGGTCCAGCGCACCGCGGCCTCAATCGTGCTGATGCCGGCTTCCGACGCGGCAACGGTGATCGCATCGAGCGCATCGAACATCTCGTCCCGGTGCAGGTAGCGCTCCTGGTACTGGCGGAGCCGGCGTGACTGGGCGAAGCGGTCGACCCCTTTCACCGGGTCGACACCCTTGCGGTACTTGCCCGTGAGGAACCCGCTCGCGAGCGACCCGTGCGTGTAGTAGCGCATGCCGTAGTTGCGCAGCACCGGGATGAGCTCGTATTCGGCAGTGCGATTCAGGGCGTTGTACACCCCTTGGTAGACGGTCGGCATCACGTAGCCCTGCCGCTGGCAGTACTGGGCGATCTCGACGACCTGCCAGGCAGGAAAGTTCGACAGCCCGAATTGCTCGAGCTGTCCGGCGGCATGGCACTCGTTGATCTCGGCGAGCGTGTCCTCGAGGGGGATCTCGGTCGAGGGCATGTGGATGTAATAGATCGACACTGAGTCGCGCTGCAGTGCCGTCAGCGACTGCTCCATCTGTGCGACCGGTCCGCCCTCAAGGGTCGGGTGGTACTTGGTGCCGACCCGGAAGCGGGCGCCCGCCGGCACCCGGCCGATGACGGCTTCGCTGTGGCCGTTCTGGTACAGCCGCGCCGTGTCGAGTTCCTCGCCGCCGAGATCTGCGAAAGCCCGCAGCAGGGCGTCGCAGGAATCGTCGGTTGATAGGGGATGGTCGCGTGTGGTCGGCTTGGGCTTGCCGAAGGCGATCGCTCCCAGCACGACGGGTGCCGCTTGGGCTCTCGATACGAGTTCGGCCATGGGTCCCCCGAAGTTGCGCAGTACCGACACTAGGTCTGTGCCCGCCGACGTAGTTGACTGATGGGGCCTATGCCCACGACTGGAGGGTGACCCGATGGAGGTCGTCAACGAAGTGATGCCCACGAGCCCCGAGCGCATCGACGAGATGATGCAGCCCGGGCCTGATGGGCCGATCTACATGGTCAACCTGTTGAAGTTCAAGGAAAAGGCCGTGTATGAGGACGGGCGTGAGACCGATCTGAGCGGCTACGAGGCGTACCAGCTGTACGGCCGAGCAGTGTCGAGAATCATCCGCGACTATGGCGGCGAGGTCCAGTTTGCAGCGGATGTGACGTTCCTGTCGCTCGGTCAGGTCGAGGACTTGTGGGACGAGATCGCTATCGCCAAGTACCCGAACCGGGGTGCGCTGCTGGCCATGTCGACGTCGCAGGAGTGGCGAGACGCAGCAGTGCATCGCACAGCGGGGCTGGCCGGTCAGCTGAACATCGAGACGGTCGCCCAGTTCGTCCGCGAGTAACCACTGCTCCTCGTCGGGATTCCTCCCGGCTGGAAGGTTGGGGCCACGAGCTCAAGTACCGTCGTCGGTATGAAGATCGGGGAACTGGGCGACCGCTGCGGGGTGAGCACGAAGACGATTCGATATTACGAGTCGATCGGATTGCTCGATGAACCAGACCGGACTGCGAGCGGGTACCGCACCTACGCAGGTGACGCTGTCGAGCGGCTGCAGTTCATCCGCGACGCGCAAGCGACTGGACTCACATTGGCGGAGATTTCCTCGGTGCTCGAGCTCAAGAGCGTCGGTGAGCGGTCATGCGCGCACACCACGGCGCTCATCGAGGCCCACGTGGATGCCATCGACGCTCAGATTGCCCAGCTTCGTTCGGCTCGAAAAGAGCTCGCTGCGCTGCTGAGGCGGGCGCAGGGGCTGGATCCGGCATCGTGCACCGATCCCAATCGCTGCCAGGTGATCGGCCAAACCCGCGATTGATACGACCATTTATGTGACGGTGACTTGACCTTCCAGTCAGATGGAATCTTTAGAGTGGTCATGTGACCACGGCAACCGCCCGATCCGATGTGCAAATCGACGGTATGACGTGCGCTGCGTGCGCGAGTCGGATTCAGCACCGGCTCGACGAGATGGACGCCGTGGCGGCGGCACAGGTGAACTTCGCTACTGGGCGGGCCACGATCGCCCACGACGGGTCGCTCGACGAGTCGTTCCTCGCTGCCGAGATCGCAGCGCTGGGCTACTCGGTCATTGCTGCTGGCGAGGGCGAAGCAGCCGAGCAGCGGCGCCAGACGGATCTGCTCACCCGGCTGGCCGTCGGTGCGGTGCTGACGGTGCCCTCGGTGCTCATCTCCATGATCCCGGCGTTGCAATTCGACGGGTGGGAATGGCTGGCCGCCGTGCTGGCGACCGTCGTGATTGTGGGATCGGGGTGGCCGTTCCATCGAGCCGCGGCGGTGAACTTGCGCCACGGCACCACCACCATGGACACGCTCGTGTCGATGGGGTCGCTCTCGGCTCTGGGGTGGTCGCTCGTTGTGTCGGCCGCCGGCATCGGCGACGGTCATGTGTACTTCGAGACCGGCGCCGTGATCGTCACGCTGATCCTGCTGGGCAAGTGGCTGGAGCTTCGGGCCAAGCGCCGCTCGGGTGATGCCATCCGGGCGCTCGCCGACCTAGGCGTGAGGACAGCCCAGCTGGCGGACGGCCGGGAGATTGCAATCGCAGACCTGGCCGTCGGCATGCGATTCGTGGTCCGGCCGGGGGAGCGGATCGCCACCGACGGCGTGATCGTGGACGGGCGCTCCGCGGTCGATGCGTCGATGGTGACTGGCGAGCCGGTGCCGATCGAAGTCGGGCCCGGAGACGAGATGATCGGCGCCACGATCAATGCCAACGGAGCTCTCGTCGTCGAGGCGACGAAGGTGGGCGCCGACACGGCGCTGGCGCAGATCATCCGGCTGGTCAACGAAGCACAGGGCAGCCGGGCAGAAGTGCAGCGGCTCGCCGATCGGGTGTCGTCGGTGTTCGTGCCCATCGCCATCGCCACGGGGATCGTCACGCTGGCGGCCTGGCTGTTGCTGGGCAACGAGGCCAGCGCGGCTTTCAGTGCTGCGGTGGCCGTGCTGATCATCGCCTGCCCGTGCGCTCTGGGGCTGGCGACGCCGCTGGGGATCATGGTGGGCACTGGCCGCGGCGCCCAATTGGGCGTGATCATCAAAGGAGGCGAAGTCCTCGAGGACACCCGCGCGGTCGACGTGGTGCTGGTGGACAAGACCGGCACGCTTACCGAGGGGGCCATGACGCTCGCCGGTGTCCATGCAGTGCAGCTCTCTGCCGCCGAACGCGACGAGGTACAGCGGCTGGCGGCATCGGCCGAGGCGCTGTCGTCCCATCCGATCGCCCAAGCCATCGCCAGCTCCGTCGATGTGCTGGTTGACGTGGACGAGTTCGAGACCACGCCGGGCTCGGGCGTGACCGCAACGATCGGCGGCGTCGAGGTTCGGGTGGGCCGCCGCAGCCTGTTCAACGCCGTGCCCGGTCCCGTCGAAGCGGCTGCCGCAAGCGCCGAGGCTGCAGGAGCGACCGCCGTTCTCGCTGGCCGCAACGGGACAGCGGAGATGGTCCTGGTCGTCGCCGACCGCATCAAATCGACCTCACGAGAGGCAGTCGCGGCGCTGCGCGATCAAGGTTTGAGAGTGACCCTGCTCACCGGCGACAACGAGCGAACAGCCCGCACCGTTGCGGCCAAGGTCGGCATCGAGGCCGTGATCTCCGAGGTGTATCCCGCTGACAAGGCCGCCGAGGTGGAGCGGCTCCAGGCGGCCGGCATGCGGGTGGCGATGGTAGGGGACGGCATCAACGATGCCCCAGCGCTGGCCCAGGCCGATCTGGGCATTGCCGTCGGCACCGGCACCGATGTGGCCATCGAGGCCTCGGACCTCACCGTCGTGAGCGGCGACCTGCGGGCAGTTTCCGATGCCATCGCGCTGTCGCGCCGCACCCTGTCGACGATCAAGGGGAATCTGTTCTGGGCATTCGCCTATAACGCTGCGGCGATCCCGCTTGCGGCGTTGGGCATCCTGAATCCCATGATCGCTGCCGGTGCGATGGGCGTCTCGTCGCTGTTCGTCGTCACCAACAGCCTTCGGCTGCGACGCTTCGCAGGCAGCCGCCAGACTGTATGACTGCGTGAGCGACGACAACTGGACAGCTCAGGACATTCCCGATCAGTCGGGCCGCATTGCCGTCGTAACCGGTGCCAACTCCGGCAACGGATACGAGACAGCGAAGGCGCTGGCGGGCCGTGGGGCGCAGGTGGTGCTCGCCGTCCGGGACCTCGTCAAGGGCAGCGCTGCTGCCGAGGCGATTCGCATCGCACATCCACGAGCCGACCTGGTGCTGCAGGAAGTGGACCTTGCATTGCTTGACTCGGTGCGAGAGGCGGCGGCGGCCGTCGGGGATCAATTCGACCGTATCGATCTGCTCGTCAACAATGCGGGCGTCTTTCACACGCCTCGCCGTCAGACTGCTGACGGACTCGAGATCCGATTCGGCACCAACCACATCGGACACTTCGCGTGGACTGGGCTGTTGCTGGAGCGGCTGCTGCCTGTAGCTGGGTCGAGGGTAGTCACGGTGAGCAGCAACGCTCACCGCTACCGCTCACGGATTGACTTCGAGCGCTTTGGGGTCGCACAGGGCCGCAGCCAGTCAGCTGCGTACGGTCGGTCGAAGCTGGCGAATCTGCAGTTCACCTACGAGCTGCAGCGGCGGTTGGCAGCTGCAGACGCGGAGACCATGGCGCTGGCCGCTCATCCGGGTTGGTCCGAAACAGAGATACTGCGCGACTTTCCGGGCATTCGTTTCATCCATCCTCTCATCGGCCCGCTGCGCAACAGCGCTGCCGTGGGCGCTTTGGCGACGCTGCGGGCTGCCACTGATCCCACGGCCTCCGGGGGCGAGTTCTACGGACCCGATGGATTCTTCGAGATGCGAGGGCACCCGGTGCTCGTCCCATCGAATGCTCGCTCCCACGACACAGCGCTTCAACGACGGCTCTGGGAAGCGTCAGAACAGCTCACCGGGGTTGCCTTCAGGGTGTGAGACCGACGGATTGTGCCAACCTCCAAGGAAGTGCGGCTCCCGCGGGGTGCCGCAGTTCGGACGAGAGGCATCCAGATGAAGGCGGCAGTCCTGCATGAACCGCACCAACCGATGGAGATCACAGACGTCGCGACACGCAGCCCAGGCCCACGGGAAGTCCTGATCGCGACCGCCTACGCCGGTCTCTGCCATTCCGATCTGCACTTCATCGAAGGGCTCTTCCCCCATCCGCTGCCGGCGGTGCTCGGCCACGAAGCGGCCGGCGTCGTCGGAGCGGTCGGCAGTGCCGTCACCTACGTCAAGCCCGGCGACCACGTCATCACCTGTCTCTCGGTCTTCTGCGGCGAATGCGAGCGCTGCCTGTCGGGCAATCCGTCTACCTGCTCGGACACCTCGGTCAAGCTGCCGCCGGGCGCCAGTGATCGCCTGGAGTGGGACCGGCCCGAGCCGTTGCACGGCTTCCTGAACCTCTCGGCGTTCGCCGAGTTGATGCTGGTGCACGAGCACGCCCTCGTGAAGATCCGCGACGACATGCCGCTGGAGAAGGCGGCGCTGATCGGCTGCGGGGTCATGACGGGCTTCGGAGCGGTCAACAACACTGCCCAGGTCCGCTGGGGCGAATCGGTGGCGGTCATCGGATGCGGCGGCGTCGGCATGGCCGCAGTCGAGGGGGCGCACATTGCGGGAGCCGGTCGAGTCATCGCCGTCGACACCAACTCCGACAAGCTGGAGCTGGCGCGCATGCTGGGCGCCACCGACGCGGTGAACCCGCTCGAGTCGGACCCTGTCGAAGCGGTGCTGGAGCTGACCGGCGGGGGAGTGCATCACGCAATCGAATGCCTGGGCATGAACACCACGGCAGAGCAGGCGTTCAACATGCTGGCCTTGGGCGGAACCGCCACGATCGTCGGCATGATCCCGGCGGACCAGAAGATCTCTGTCGACGGGATGCAACTGTTGCGGGGCCGCACGCTGAAGGGTTCGTCCATGGGATCGAACCGCTTCCGCATCGATATGCCGCGCCTCGTCGAGCTGTATCTCCAAGGCCGGCTGCATCTCGATGAGTGGGTCTCAGCGGTGATCACGCTCGATCAGATCAACGACGGTTTCGCCGACATGAAAGCCGGCAAGGTCGTCCGCTCGGTCATCAACTTCGACTGACAGAACATGACTGATAGCGACCGCTCACGGCTTCGCTGAGGCGCCGTCAGGTGGAGACGAGTTCGGATCCCTCGTCGAGCCAACCCCAGGTGCCGCCGATCATCTTCTTGACCGGACGGCCCTTGCGCGCGAGCCGGGCGGTATGTCTTCCGGCACCTGTTCATTCCACCACCACTTCGAACGCAATCTCGTGGGTTGTATGTCGATAGCCTCTCGCTGCTGCCATCCCCAAACAGGAGAGCCCCATGGTTGAGACCACTGCCAGCACCAGCATCGACATTGCCGCAAGCCCCGAGGCGGTGTACGGGATCCTGACAGACCTGTCCCGCATCAGCGAGATCAGCCCTGAGTGCTACAAGTCGGAGTGGGAGGACGGCTCGACCGGTCCCGAGGTCGGTGCGAAGTTCCGTGGCTACAACCAGAACGGCGACATGAAGTGGGACGCGGGCTGCGTCGTCGTAGCCGCCGATCCCGGTCGGGAGTGGGCGTTCGAAGTGCCCGCCCAGGACGGCCGTCGCACGCTGTGGCGCTACGAGATCGAAGCCACGTCGTCAGGCTGTCGGGTCACCGAGAGCTTCGATTCGCCGATTCTCGACATGGAGTTCTTCCAGAAGCACAACCGTCACAGCCTGCTGGTGAAGAACATCGCCCAGTCGTTGGAGAACCTCAAGGCCGTCGCCGAGGGCTAGCCCCCACAAGAGCGTTCAGCACGCGCCCTCGACAAGTGCCGCGTCGGCTACTACGGCGCCGGTCCAGCAGTAGAGCAGCACCGTCGGTGTCGCGCCGAAATCCTGCTGGTGCGGCTGCCACGGTGCGTGATGCACCGCATCACCGGGTTCGATGGTGCGGCGCACACCATCGGTGGTGAAGCAGGGCTCGCCGGCGAGCACGTGGTACAGCTCCTCGGCCTCGTGATGGTGGCTGGGGTAGTGCAGGTTCGGACCCCACACGGCGATGCCGACGCGCACCGAGCGATGCTCGACGATCGAGCTCGGGCCGACGAGCTGCACGTAGCCGTAGTTGTCGTGGAACTCCTGGCTCAGCACGCCGCGATAAGCGGCGGTCTGAATCCACGGCAGAGACGGGGCAAGAGCCAGGAATTCCTCGAGCACGGCGTCCACCGCGGCATCACCGCTGAGCTCAACGGCGTCAAGGTGACGCAGCACCGGCAGGTAGCGAGCCTGGACCAGCATGGGACTGCGGGCTTCATCCAGCGCGTCGAGCACGTCGGCGACCATCGGAAATTCGGGCACGGCGGGGCGGCTGCGATGGAACTCGGCGATACGCCGAAGCAGATCGTCGATGACGCCCGCTACTCACACATTGTCCCATCCGTTTCCTGTCAGCGGGGCGCATGACGCCCCGTGGCCACGGAGGCAGTGCATGCATCTCTGTTAACGTATTTGCATGCAGTGCACCAGCGTTCGCATCGACGTCGTGACGCATCGGGAATTGAAGAAGCTCGCAACGATGCTCGGTGCAAGCGTGGGCGACACCGTCAAATTGGCGGTGCGCCGCCTGCGCCAAGATGAGATCGGTGCGGAGTTGAGCGGTGAGCTCGACGAAGCCGAGACCGCCTGGCTTGATGCTGACCTCGGGTGACGTCGTCGACCTCGATCTCGGCCTGCCTGAAGGGCGAGAAGCAGGTTTCCGCCATCCGGCAGTCATCGTGACTGCTCAGCGTGTGCTCGACAATGCACCGAGTGTCATTCATGTGGTGCCTCTGACGTCACGACTTCGAAAGTTCGTGTCCGAGGTCGAACTCGAGGCTGATCCTCACAACGGGCTGGACACCGCCTCGGCGGCGCAGTGCCAGCACGTCCGGGCCGTTGCCGCAGGACGGATTCGCGAATCCAGGGGCAACATCGGATCGGCCGCGCTCTCCCAAGTCCGTGAGGTCCTCGGACTCATCCTCGACATCCCCGGGTAACAGGGCCTCGGACTCGGGCCAGACGCAGCCGACGCCATCCACGCGCGCAGCATTTTAGTGTAGTCCTGAAATTGGATCTAATCTAGAATCAGATATACTGCTGCCATGGCCGAAGCCCAGCAGATGCTGCGGGAGCGTGGGATTCAGGTGACCGCACAGCGGTTGGCTGTGTTCGGTGCCGTCGCGGCGCGACCGCATGCCACTGCTGACGATCTGGTCGACGATGTGCGTGCCAGTATCGGGTCAGTATCCAGACAGGCAGTATTCGATGCCTTGGGAATGTTGACCGAACAAGGTCTGATCCGGCGGATCCAGCCGGCACGGTCGGCGGCCCGATACGAGGACCGGGTCGACGACAACCATCACCACTTGGTGTGCCGCGGGTGCGCCCGGATGGTCGACGTCGACTGCGCCGTGGGATACCGGCCGTGCCTCGAGGCCGCCGACGACTACGGCTTCGTGATCGACGAGGCCGAAGTCATCTATTGGGGCTATTGCCCGGATTGCACGACAACAGCTCAAACAACAGCCAAGGAGCAGCAATGAGTGACACCACCGCCACGACCGAAGCAACCTCGGGGGCCGGCAGATGCCCGGTGTTGCATGACCCCGCGTACATGGGCTCGCTGGCCAATCAGCAGTGGTGGCCCGAGCAGCTCAATCTGCGGCCGCTGGGCAAGAACTCCCCGCTGATCGACCCCACCGACGAGCAGTACGACTACGCCGCCGAGTTCGGGACCCTCGATCTCGCAGCCGTCAAGGCCGACCTCGCCGAGGTGATGACCACCTCACAGGATTGGTGGCCAGCCGACTTCGGCCACTACGGCCCGCTCATCATCCGCATGGCGTGGCACAGCGCCGGCACCTACCGCATCCACGACGGCCGGGGCGGCGGCGGCTCGGGCTCGCACCGATTCGCCCCGCTCAACAGCTGGCCCGACAACGCCAACCTGGACAAGGCTCGCCGGCTGCTGTGGCCTGTCAAGCAGAAGCACGGCCGCAAGATCTCCTGGGCCGACCTGATGATCCTGGCCGGCAATGTGGCGCTGGAATCGATGGGCTTTGAGACCTTCGGCTTCGGCGGCGGCCGGGACGACGTGTGGGAGCCTGAGGAGGACATCTACTGGGGCCCCGAGACTGTGTGGCTCGACGACGAGCGCTACAGCGGGGATCGGGACCTGGCCGACCCGCTCGGTGCCGTTCAGATGGGCCTCATCTATGTGAACCCCGAAGGGCCCAACGGCACGCCGGATCCGCTGGCCGCCGCAAGGGACATCCGCGAGACCTTTGCTCGAATGGCAATGGACGACGAGGAGACTGTGGCTCTCATCGCCGGGGGTCACACCTTCGGCAAGACACACGGCGCCGCCGATGGCGACGCTCACGTCGGCCCCGAGCCTGAAGGTGCCGCCCTGGAAGAACAGGGCCTCGGATGGACGAGCACATTCGGCAGCGGCAAGGCAGGCGACTCGATCACCAGCGGCCTCGAAGGCATCTGGACGCCCACGCCGGTGACGTGGGACAACACGTTCTTCGAGGTGCTGTTCGGCTACGAGTGGGAGCTGTCCCAGAGCCCTGCGGGTGCACATCAGTGGGTACCCACCGATCCCGCTGCGGCCGACACCGTGCCCGACGCGCACGATCCGTCGAAGCGGCACGCGCCGGTCATGCTCACGACCGACTTGTCGCTGCGGATGGACCCCATCTACGAGCCGATCTCACGGCGCTTCCTCGAGAACCCCGACGAGTTCGCTGATGCCTTTGCGCGGGCCTGGTACAAGCTCACCCACCGCGACATGGGCCCGGCCTCGCGCTACCTCGGGCCTGAGGTGCCCGACGAGGTGCTGATCTGGCAGGACCCTGTCCCCGCTGTCGACCACGAGCTGGTTGACGCCTCCGATATCGCAGCGCTGAAAGCCACGATTCTCGAATCGGGCCTGTCGGTTTCCGAGCTGGTCAAGGCCGCATGGGCGTCGGCGTCGACGTTCCGCGACAGCGACATGCGAGGCGGGGCCAACGGTGCCCGCATCCGGCTCGCACCCCAGAATGGCTGGGACGCCAACGATCCAGCCGAGCTGGCGGGCGTGCTCACCGCGCTCGGAGGCGTCCAGGCGGCGTTCAACAGCGCCCAGAACGGTTCGAAGCCAGTGTCGCTGGCGGACTTGATCGTGCTGGGCGGGTGTGCCGGCATTGAGCAGGCGGCCCGCAATGCTGGCCACGACGTGGTGGTGCCGTTCTCGCCGGGTCGCACCGATGCCTCGGCGGATCAGACGGACGCCGATTCCTTCGCCGTACTTGAGCCGACCGCGGACGGGTTCCGCAACTATTGGCGAGACGGCGACAAGCGCCGTCCCGAGGTGATGCTGGTGGACCGGTCGAGCCTGCTGTCACTGACGGCTCCGGAGATGACGGTGTTGGTTGGCGGTCTGCGGGCGATTGGTGCCAATACCGGCGGCTCCTCGCTGGGCGTTCTCACCGACCGTGCTGGCTCACTGACCAACGACTTCTTCGTGAACTTGCTGGACATGGGCACCGAGTGGCAGCTGTCCGACACCGAGCACGTCTATGAGGGCCGCGACCGCGCCTCGGGTGATCGCAAGTGGACTGCCAGTGCGGTCGACCTCGTGTTCGGCTCGAACTCGCAGCTGCGGGCGATTGCCGAGGTGTACGGCTGTGACGACGCCGAAGCCAAGTTTGTCGCCGACTTCGTGGCGGCCTGGCACAAGGTGATGGACCTCGACCGGTTCGATCTGGCCTGAGTTGACCTGAGCTTCGCCTTCGGGCCCGGCACTACGTTGGGCGGCGGGGGATGAGCCCATGACCGAACGCCCGCGGCCGCTCATGATCGGCGCCACGGCTGCTGATCCGAAGCGAGCGGTCTACATCTGGAACGCCATCCGCAAGTACTTCAACGAGGCTGGCCTCGAGACGGAGTACGCGCTCTATTCCACCTACGACGCGCTGGGCAGCGCCGTGCTGGACGGCCACGTCGACATTGCGTGGAACGCCCCGATGGCACACGCCCAGCTGTTGCTGCGGTCCCCGAGTGCATGCCGGACGCTCGCGATGCGCGACACCGACGAGGATGTCCACTCGCTCATCGTCGCCCGAGCCGACGCTGCCATCGCCGATCTCGACGACCTGCGCGGTCGGCGACTCGCCATGGGCGTGGACATCTCCAGCGAGCTGTACTTGCTGCCAGCGGCACAGCTCGCCGAAGACGGTCTCGACGTTGAATCAGACTGCGAACTCGTCGAACTCGAAGCCACCGAGTACTCCAACTTGCAGCGATGGGTGGACGACCGGACGATCTTCGGGGCCGTCCTGGACGGTCGGGCCGACGCCGGCGTCATCTTCGAACCGTGGCTCGGGTATCTGCTGCGTCGCCACGAGCTGGCCGCGGACGACATCGTCGAGGTGTGGCGCACACGTCCCTACTGTCACTGTGCGTTCACCTCCGGTCCGAGTCTGAGCGACGACGCGTGCGAGCAGTTCGTAGAACTCCTTGTCGCCATGGACCCAGCCGATCCCGAGATCGCCGAGATGATGCGCATGGAGCACCTGTCCAAATGGGTGCGAGCCACCGACGACGGCTGGAGCGACCTCATGGGCGCGGTCGAGCACGCTGATCTCGTCGGCAAGATCTTCTAGAGCCCACCCGGAGGAGAACCAGACATGTCAAAACCCGCGCTTGGCCTCTTGCTTGGCTTCGAGGACTCGATGGCCGACTTCGTCGAGCTGGCCCGCGAAGGCGAGGCCGCCGGTATGGACTCGATGTACACCGTCGAGGCCGGTCGCAGTGCCTTCGTGTCTGCAGCCGCCGTGATCGCTGCGACTGAGCGGGTGACGGTCGGCACGTACATCGCCAACGCCTATGCCCGCGAACCGTGGCTGACGGCGATCGCAGCCCGGGACCTCGACGAGATGAGCGGGGGTCGGTTCACGCTCGGCCTCGGCACCGGCAACCGCCATTTCAACGAGTGGTACATGGGCATCGACGAGTTCCGCCCTCTCGGCAAGCTGCGCGACTACATCGAGATCGTGCGCAGCGCCGTCGCCGGACGGGCGGGGGAGCCGGTGCGTTACGAGGGCGATCACCACCGCATCCGCTGGCGGGCCACGTGGGAGCCGACGAGGCCGTCGATCCCGGTGTACCTGTCCGCTTCGGGACCCAAGATGGTCCGCTTGGCGGGCGAGGTCGCCGATGGGGTCGGCGTCGGCGTGATGTCCTCGGTCGAATTCATGCGCGACATCGTCGGGCCAGCAGCGCGCCAGGCCGCCACCGATGCGGGTCGCGACCCCGACGGCGTCGGATTCCTGATGGGATCGTTCCTCAGCGTCAATCAGGACGAAGAACTGGCCCGCAACGCCACCCGAGCCACCATCTGCGGGCTGTTCCACCCCGTGCCGCACCCGTACTACGACTCGCAGCTTCGCCAACTCGGCTTCGACGAGTTCGCCGACGCCGCGACCCGGCTGATGCCCCAAGGGCAGGTACGCGAGGCGATGGAGCTGGTGCCCGACGAGGTCGTCGACTCCATGAGCATCACCGGCACACCGGCCCAATGCGCGGCTCGCATCGCCGACTACAGCGGTCTGACTTCGGAGATCATCCTGTTCCGGGTGCCTCAGCGCACTGATGCGTCTGGGATCGCCGGCTACGAGTCGATGTTCGAGGTGGTCTCGCTCGCCAGCGTCTGAGAGCGCAGTCCCCCCAAATTGCCGGAAGCTGCGAGGGCTAGCGTCGGAGCCGCGGCAGCGCCGCAGGCTCGAGGGGGCGTCATGGCTGAGCGAATGATCAAGGCCAACGGGATCGACATCTGCACCGAGGACTTCGGCGACCCAGGGGACACTCCGATCCTGCTCGTGATGGGCGCGAGCGCCCAGATGATCCTGTGGGAGGAAGGCTTCATCGCCGGGCTCGTCGACGGCGGGCGCTACGTGATCCGATTCGACAACCGGGACACGGGCCAGTCCACGACCTTCGACCTCGAACAGGAGACGTACGGCCTCGCAGACATGGCGAACGACGCCGTGGGAGTGCTCGACGCCTACGGGCTTTCCAGCGCACATCTCGTTGGGGCATCGATGGGCGGGATGATCAGCCAGCAAGTGGCGATCGACCATCCCGGGCGCATCCGGACGATGACATCGATCATGTCGACGCCTGCGGGCGGGGAGATCGCGAGAGCGATCTTCATGGGAGAGACCCCGGAGCTGCCGCCGCCGCTGCCGGAGTACATCGAGCTCACCATGAAGTGGATGTCGGAGCCGCCGCTCACACGCGAAGACCGGGTGCGGTCGCGGCTTGAAAATTTCGGTGCACTCGCCGGCAGCCGATCCGAATTCGACGTCGAGCGCTTCACGGCAATCTTCGAGCGGGAGTACGACCGGGCCGCCGACTGGCCGACAATGCACAACCACGGCATGGCGCTCATGGACGAGGAGAACCGTGCCGAGCAGCTGCGCGACATCTCCACGCCGACGATCGTCATCCACGGCACCGAGGATCCGATCCTGCCGTACCCCCACGGCGAAGCCACCGTGGAAGCCATCGACGGGGCGCGCATGGTGACCCTCGACCGGGTCGGCCATGAGCTTCCCGAGGTGGTCTGGCCGCAGGTGACCGAAGCCATCCTCGCTCACACCGCCGAGTAGCTGGCGAAGAACAGAGCGGGAACGTCGATGCTGTCCGATCGCAGCCTGGGGTGGCTCCGGTACCTCGATCGCAAGGCCCATACTGCCGACGACTGGTCACGCACCGGCCAGCCGCACCCCCACTGGGACGACCGCTCCGATCCGCCCATGGCGAGCTGGCATCGTTTCGACCTGGTCGACTCGTCCTACGCCCTCGGACTGATGGCCCATCGCACACCGGCGTGGACCGAGCGTTACGTCGCCGTGCTGGACCAGATGATCGAGCGCCACACCGGCTGGTGGTCGGCTTCGGACTGGCTCACCCAGTTCGGTCCTGATCCCGACCGGGCCAACTATCCCGACGCCTACCGGCCGTTCATCCCTCGACAGCTGTGGGGCGAATACGACGTGCCCGGCTGGACGGCCAACGGCACCGAGCCGTGGGGCGTCCAGATGGATCCGGTCGCTGCCGACGGAATGCTCTTCTACAAGGGCTTCTTCTTGGTGCTGCTCGGCATCCGCGAGATGATCGCCGCCGAAAGCCGTTGGAACGAACCGTTCGACATGATTCGCGACGGCGAGCACACATTCACGTGGACGCACTCGGCGATTGCCGCTCACTTGCGCCAGCAGTGGCTGGCCGCCCCGATCGGCTGCCACTGAGAGAACACCAAGATCTGGCCGTTCTGACTGGCCGGAGCCGGCCTCGGTCTGAGGCTTCACGACAACCGCTACGGCACCGATCATCACCCCGCAGCTTTCGATCCGTGGTGGGAATACGCCCGAGAGCACTACCTGGGCCTGGTCGGCGAGGCCGAGCCCACGACCACCACCATGTATTACGACCCCCTGATCGACGTGCATCACCGCCTGCCGGTGCGGGCGGCGCTGACGACGGCCTTTTACGTGGCTCCCCAGCAGGCCGACGAGGCCCGGCGCCTGTTCGAGGCAGCCTGCCGGTCGGCACGGCTCGACGAGAGCCCCGACCTCCCGCTGATTGCCGGCCGCGGGATCCCGTCGTCGCTGGTGCTGGCCCATGAATGGGGCATGACCGACCTCGCCGAACGGCTGACGGCTGCCGTCGAGGCGTCGTACGAACCCACTTGGGACCACGACCGGGGCGAGTTCACCTGGGGCATGGGATTGGAAGAAGAGCACCCCCGGGGCCAGTTCAACGCATTCCTGGCGGCGGCCGAAGCGGGCGGTCCGGGGCGCTGGACAGCGCTCTCGGCAGCGCCGCTGGAGCGTTGCCCTCAAGTGGTCGATGTCGACTTTCCTCGTGTCGCCCTGCGCCAGGCCGAATGGGTCGGCAGCACGCTGCGGCTCAACCTGGCACCGCTGCAACCCCAGCCACGTCAGCGGACGACGTTCAGGGTCGTCGGCGCTGCCCCTGGGTCATGGCGGATTGCCGGACCAGAAGGTGTCACGGTGAGCTCGACTGAACGAGACCTGATCGTCGACACGCCTCTCGTTGACGGCGAGATCGAGCTGGCTCCTTCGGCCTGGGGAAAGGCTTGGACGAGGTCGTCCGCTCGGCCATCAGATCTGTGAGGCGCCGATCGTCTCAAGCACGGCGGTCGATCAGGCGCTGGAAGTGCTGTGCGCCGTTCATGGCCGGTACCCGGCCGACACCGGGCCCCATGTCGCCCAGAACCGGGAAGCCGGCCTCGACGCGGAAGCTGAACGGCATCGACTCGGGCAAGAAGCACTCGTTGTCGTCGCAGGCCTGCCAGCGAAGCCGGCCGCTGATTGTGACGTAACGACCGTCGTCGTCCTTTTGCATTTGCCGGGCGTTCTGCGCAATCGGAAGCCGCAGCACCACATCCCCCTCATAGGTCTGCAGCGTTTCGCCCGACCCGGCAAGAGTCAGGGGTGAAGTCGGCGGCGCCAGCATCTCGTAGGACAGGATCCCGTCGCTGTCGTCGAGTTCGATCGTTGAAGCCACCAGGCCCTCGGGCACAGGTTCGCCGTAGAGGTGTTGGCCCTCGGGCACGCGGAACGTCGCGACGATGTGGCGAGTGACGCCCATCGGCAGCCGATCGCCGTCGACCATCACCTCCGCGGAGACCCGGTCGACCGGCTGCCCGCCGCGCACATCCTCAGCCTCGAATTCTTGGCCGAGAGCAGCAGCGAGCATCTGCTCGGGACCGGAGCGCACGGCGAAGTTGTGCTCGAAGAACTTCGCTACGACGATCCCGTCCGCATCGACGACGTACGACCCTGGAAACGGAAGGCCATACCACGGGTGGTCATCGGGCGGGATCAGCGTGTTCAGGATCCCGAACGACTCGATGACCTCGCTGTCGGGGTCCGACAGCATGGTGAACGTGGTGTCGTGAGCCTTCGCGTAGTCGGCCAGCGCGTCGGGCTCGTCGTAGCTCAGCGCATACAGGCGCACGCCCGCTGCCCGGTAGGCATCCATGCCTCGTTCCAGCTCGACCAGCTGGGTGCGGCACGGCGGTCACCACACTGCCGAGCGGTAGAACACCACCACAGCCGGCTGGCCCGCACGGTCGGCGTGCACATCCACGGTGCGGCCGGACTGGTCGGTCGCAACGATGTCGGGCAGGCGGGATCCCACGTCGGGTCCGGTCGGAAAGTCTCCCAACGGGATTCGCCGACTCCCGTTGCCGGGCGGCTCCGGCATGTTGAAGCCCTCGGCGTCCTCGAAGTACGGACCATTCGACGGGCCGCCCCGGGTGTCAAGTGTGATCTCCATCGTCCGCTCCGATCGTCTGTCGTGAGGCATCGAACTCCAGCGGTGATCATGACACGCCGGGCGTGCGGTGTTCCCAGAAGGAGGGGCTTGGCGTATGGCGACCCGCTGACAGACCGCAGCGAGGCGAATTCCAGCTCCGAACCGCTCCAGCGGCATGCGGGCCGCAGGCTCGCGGGGGCTACGTTGCAGCCGTGGCTGATTCAGGATTCAACGGGCGGCGCGAAGACGAGCCGCTGCTGCGCGGCGAGAGCACCTATATCGATGGGCTGGATGTCCCCGAGTTGGCCGGAGCGGCGCAGGCCGTCTTCGTGCGCTCGGCTGAAGCTCACGCGCGGATTGTTTCTGTCGACGTGGCTGAAGCCCGGACTGCTGGCGGGGTGATCGCCGTGTACCTCGGTCCCGAAGTGAACGGCTGGCCGTTCCCGCCCCGCCTGCCGTCGATGAATCGGGATCTGTGGCGGCCGCTCATGGCCTACGACACAGTCCGTTTCGTCGGCGAGCCCATCGCACTGGTGATCGCCGAGACCCGGGCCGCGGCAGTGGACGCCGCCGAAGGGGTGATCGTGGACTACGAACCGCTGACCCCGGTTGTCGACCTCGATGCGAGCCTCGCTGGCGAGACCCTGTTGCACCCCCACGCCGGCACCAACGTCGCCCTCGCCTGGGAACTCGACCCGGTGCCCGACGACGTGTGGGATGGCTGTGACGTGACAGTCGAGTTCGACTTGGCACACCCACGGCTGGGCCCGCACCCCATTGAGCCGCTTGCCGGTGCATCGAGCTGGGGCGACGACGGGCGCTGCACGGCGTGGGTGTGCTCGCAGCGGCCGGCGGGAGCCAAGCACGTGATCGAGACGCTGCTCGGTCTCGAACCGGGCACGGTGCGGGCCATATCGCCCGACGTCGGCGGCGGGTTCGGCGCCAAGGGCGGCTGGGGCTGTTACCCCGAAGACGTGGCAGTCGCGTGGGCGGCACGTGAGCTCGGGCGACCGATCCGGTGGGCTCAGACCCGCTCGGAAGCGTCGCTGGCGATGGGCCACGGACGAGCCTCTCGCCATCGGATCCGTATTGGCGGCAACCGTGACGGCACGATCGTGGCGTACTCGGTCGACGCCCTGCAGGACAGCGGTGCGTACCCCGCCATGGGCACCAACGTCACCACGAACCTTCGCAACAGCGGCACCGGTGTTTACGACATCGCTCACGCAACGCTGCGCGGCACCTCGGTGGTCACCAACACCACGCCGACGGTTGCGTTCCGGGGCGCCGGTCGGCCCGAGGCGGCGTGCTCGATCGAACGGGCCGTCGACCGTTTCGCCGGGGCCATCGGCCGCGACCCGCTCGAGGTTCGCTTCGCCAACCTCGTGCAGGCAGATCGGTTCCCGTACCGCAGCGCAGTCGGCGCCACTTACGACAGCGGCAACTACCCCGAAGCGCTTCGAGAGGCCGCCGCGATAGCCGACTACCAAGGCTTGCGGGCCGAACAAGCCGAACGACGTGCAGCCGGCGACCGCGACGTGCTGCTTGGCATCGGCGTGAGCTGCACCACCGAAGTCACCGGTGGCGGTGAGGGCGAGCGTGCGACGGCTCAGCTCGCTGCAGACGGCACCGTCGACGTCGTGATCGGCACATCGCCTCACGGCCAGGGCCACGAGACAACGTTCGCCCCGGTGGTCGCCGCCCAGCTCGGCATCGACGTCGAGCGCATCACCATCTCTCACGACGACACGGATCGTTCACCCATCGGAGGGGGAACCATCGGATCGCGCTCCGCGCAGCTCGGCGGCGCAGCCGCCCATGGCGCGGCACTCGACTTGGTGGCCGCAGCACGTGAACGTGCCGCTGAGCTGCTCGAGGCCGACCCCGACGATGTCACGTTGGACACCGGTCGCGGCCTGTTCCACGTGGTGGGCACTCCTGCTCGGTCGCTCGGCTGGGCCGACCTGGGCGAGCTCACCGTCGACCACCATTTCAGATCCGAGGGCGGGGCCGGCTCGTTCTCCTTCGGTGCGTGCGTGGCCGCTGTGGAGGTCGACACCTCCACCGGCGAGGTACAGGTGCGGCGGCTGGTGAGCGTCGACGACGCTGGCGTCATCCTGCAGCCCGTCCTTGCCCACGGGCAGGTGCACGGCGGCCTGGCGCTGGCGGTCGGCGCGGCGCTGTACGAGGAGATGTTCTACGACGACGAGGGCATTCCCATGACGGTTGGCCTGGCGGACTACCTCCTGCCCTCGGCCGCTGAGATGCCGTTCTTCGAGTGCGATGAGACCGTGACGCCGTCGCCCCTCAACCCGCTCGGCGTCAAGGGCATCGGCGAGTCGGGGACCGTCGTCGCGACCCCTGCTCTCCACAGCGCGGTGCTGGATGCTCTCGAGCCCTACGGCGTCGAACACCTCGATCTCCCGCTGACGCCCGAGAAGATCTGGCGCTCGCTGCACGCCGGCACCGCTGCCGGCTAGTTCGATCCGACCGTCTCGTCACCGCCGAACACAAGGCGGCATTCCGGGCAGATCGGGCTCGTCGCCTATCCGAATTCTGTGATTGGGCGCGTCGTTCGTCAAACTCTGCCCAGCAGATGGAGAGCTTCTCTGACGGTCCTGGTCACGATGTCGGCGGCGCTCGGTAAGTCGTCGAGCAGGTCGAACGCGGCTCCCGCATAGAGGGGCTGCATCTGGTCGTCGTCGGCATCGACGGCGGCACGTTGCAGGTCAGCACAGGCGGCGGCCTGCAGCAGACCGGGCAGGGGCAGCCTGCCGTGGTCCGCCCAATGATCGGTGAACTCCGACCGCAGGACCCGGGCCCATTGACCGGTGAAGCCGTCGGTGAGCACTGTGGTGCCGGACCCCGAAGTGAGCCGGTCCTTCCACAGCTGGCTCGCCTGGGACTCGGCGGTAGCCACGAATCGCGTTCCCATGAGCACGCCGGCCGCCCCGAGCATCGTGGCTGCCGCGAGGCCGCGCCCGTCCACAATGCCGCCGGCAGCCACCACGGGCACCCGATCGTCAATCGCCTCGATGACCTGGGGAATGAGTGTGAACGTGCCGATCCCGGCGGCCTCCGCGGCGGTGAGCTTGCGGCCGTGGCTGCGATGCCCGCCCGCTTCGAGTCCCTGTGCGACTACCACATCGCTTCCCTGGTCCACGGCGTTGACGGCGTCGACGGTCGTCGCCACCATCGTCACGACCTTGGCGCCGGCCTTATGGAACTGATCGACCAGTCCAGGCTCGGGAATCCCGAGCCCTGCGGAGAAGACCGGGATGCGCTCGTCGACCATCACTTCGAGCGCGGCATCGACGAGATCGGGCACGGGCCGGGGCGCCTCAAGCGTCGGGGCGAGATCGAAGCGGGGGCGCAGCTCGTTGAACACGCTCTGGACCGAGCGGACCAAGTCCGAGTGCTCGGCGACATCAGGCGGGTAGCGCACATCGTCGTGAAGCCAGATATTGACGCCGAACGGCCGATCTGTCAGCTCTCGCACTCGCTGGATGCCGGCGCGGACCGCATCAGGCTTCAGATTCAACGCGGCCAGGGTTCCCAAACCCCCGGCATTGCTCACCGCAGCCACCAGCTCGGGCCCGGCGACACCTCCCATGCCTGACTGCAGGACAGGCGCGGTGACACCAATGGCAGCTTCCAGCCGGGCGGGATCTCCAGAAGTCGGAATGCCCGCACCCTATGCGAGCCGTTGCCGATCCCAGAAGTGCTGCAGCGGCCGTCAGCTCCAGTCGTTGTCCCCGATCAGTTCGGTCGTCGTCGACCGCTGCCGCTGTCAGTCAGTATCGGCGCCGACCCGGGGCGTGAAGCCGCCCTTGGGGGTGCCCGCGCCCTTGAGGGCCTCGGCAGCTCGCTTGTTCTCGAAGATCTTCGCCAGGATCGCCTTGCCTGCCCGGTCGAAGTACTCACGATTCTCGATCACGAACTCGTTCGATTCCTGCATCGACGCGAGCTGGCCCTTGACGGCGGGCATGACGTGGCGCGCCACCAAGTCCCAGCTGCGGAACATGGCCTCGGGCTCGGCCCAGTCGTTGACGAAACCCATCATCACGCCGAACCCGCCGGTGATCTCTTGCATTTGCAAGATGTTCTCGATGAGGTCGTCGGGTGTGCCGATGACACCCGCCGCAGTCTCGGGGTTGGCGTAGAAGTCGATGGCGTCGGCCGTCGAGCCGAGGTGTTCGAGGCCCGGACGCTGCAGCGTGTCGACGTTGTACTCGTTGTGCCACCGCAGCAGCCCGTGCTCGACATCGCGCCGGGCCTGGTCGCGGGTGAGCGCCACGTGGAAGTTGAACATCACCCGCCAGTTGGCACGGTCCACGACCTGGTCGTGCTTGGCGGCGGCCTCTTCGGCGAAGCTCCACTGCAGCGGCAGCGACGCCAGGCCCTCGGTGGACATGGACCCGATCGACAGCACACCCATGCCGTACTTGCCGGCGAGGGTCATACCCGACGGGCTGATCATTGATGCCGTCGTCATCGGTATCTCGTGCTGGTACGGCAGGATCTGCAGCTTGGCGTCGTACAGCGAGAACCAGTCGCACTCATAGGTGAAGCGTTCGCCGCCGGCGAGCAGCCGCTTGACGACCGGGATCGCCTCGTCCTGGCGGTCTCGCAGCAGCATCGGGTCGATGCCCAGTGTGTGGGCGTCAGACGGCAGCGCGCCCGGTCCGGTGCCGAGCATTGCGCGCCCGAGGCTCATCTGATCGAGCTGGACAATGCGCTGGGCGACGTGAAAGGGGTGGTGATAGGGGATCGAGGTGACCCCGGTGCCCAGCTTGATGCGACCCGTGCGCATGGCTGCGCCGGCCAGGAACATCTCGGGCGAGCCGATGGTCTCCCAGCCGGTCGAGTGGTGCTCGCCGCACCAGAACTCGTCATAGCCCAGCCGGTCAAGCTGCGCGACGAGGTCGAGATCCCGCTGCAGCTGCAGCGCCGGGCTCTCGCCGGGAAGATGGTGGGGCGCCAGGAACGCTGCAAACTTCACCGTCGCGACCCTACCGAAGCCCGGCCATCGCCATCATGGGCGGCTTGTTACGCTGACTCGCAGAGGCCAGTCGCCCCGGAGTTGGCAGAGCAACCCCTCATGGGTAGCAACCGGGGGGCTGGCCCTCTCGCGATCGTAGTGATGGGCCTGCCTCGCTCTTGGTTGTATTTCGATGCATGTCAGGGCACGGTGAGAACGCCTGCGTCGATGAGGCCGTCGATCTCGGCAGAGTCGTAGCCGATCTCAGCCAGGATCTCGCGGCCGTGCTCGCCGATGCCTGGTGCAGGTCGCCGGATGCTGGGTGGGGTCTCGGAGAACTGCTCGGGAGGCGGGATGACCCGGAACGGGCCGGCCACAGGATGCTCATCGATCGGGAGCTGGTCGATGAGTTCGTCAAGCGTGGCGGCCTCAGTTGCGGGGATCCCGTGCTCTTCGCAGAAATTCAGCCAGTCGGCGGTGGTGCGCTGCGTGAGCACCGTTGCGACGTCTCGGTACAGGCTGTCGCTGTGGGTGACGCGCTCGATGGGCGTTGCGAAACGTTCGTCGGCTGCGAGATCTGGCCGCCCGCCGGCTTCGAAGAGCGCGACGTAGTGCGAATGGTCGTAGGGCAGGATGTTGATCCAGCCGTCGGCGGTCGGCTGAGGCCGACGCTCCGGCGTGAGGATGCGGGCGTAGCCGGCGTCGGCGACGGGAGGTTCGGAAATCGCGCCAGAGCCGTGCTCGGTGAGCACAAACGCTCGCATCACGTCGACCATCGGGATCTCGATGCACTGCCCCTGCCCGGTTTGGGCCTTGTGAAAGAGGGCCGCTGTCACCGAGTTCGCGATGGTCAGGCCGCAGACCTTGTCGGCCACGAGGCTGGGCAGCAGCATCGGCTCAGCGCCCATGCGGCGGAAGAGATCGCCGACGCCGCTTGCGGATTGGATGATGTCGTCGTACGCGGGAGCGTTTGCCTGCTCGCTGGATGACGGGTAGCCGTGAGCCCGGCAGAACACAATGTCGTCGCGAACGTCCCGGACGGCCTCGTAGTGCAGGCCGAGCCGGTGCAGCGGCGCGGGGCGGAGGTTGGTGATCATCACGTCGCAGGTCGCAGCGATGTCCAGGAAGGCCTGGCGGCCACGGGACTGCTTGAGATCGACCGCGATGCTGCGCTTGTTGCGCAGCAGGTTGAGCGCGATCCCCGAGAACTCCTCGACGGGGCCAGACCCCATGGTGCGGTTGCGGTCGCCCTTCGCGGGTTCCACGAAAATGACATCCGCACCGAGATCCCCGAGCGTGCGCGTAGCTGCCGGACCCATGAGCACCGACGACAGGTCAAGCACCCGAACCCCCGCCAGCGGACCTGTCACGTCCTCGCTCGTACTCATTTCACCTCTAGACGATGCTGCCTATGGCCATTCGCAGGACGATAACCAGTAGGCGGTTGCTTCTTTGGGGAATCACTGGCTGCACCGCACAGTGTTCGGGTATTGGGTTGTGCGCGGCGCTATAGGTTCGGACCGTGAGCGATGGTCTGGATGGACTTCGGCGGGAGGTCGCTGTCGGGTGCCGGGTGATGGCGCACCGTGGTCTGGTCGAGAACATTTTGGGGCACATCAGTCTCCGCGTTGATGGCGGGCGAGCGCTGGTGAGGTGCCGCGGACCCCAGGAGAGCGGGTTGCGATTCACGACTGCTGACGACGTACGTGTGGTCGATCTGGATTCCGGTGAGATCGTCGACAACACAGCAGGGCACTACGCAACCCCGAGCGAGCTGCCAATCCACACGGCCGTGCTCGCGGCGCATCCCGATGTTGGGTGTGTGGTGCACGCCCACCCGCCCGATGTCGTGGCGGCGAGCCTCGCCGGGTTCGCGCTCGAGCCGATTTTCGGCGCCTACGACATTCCCGCCGCCCATCTCGCGGCGGCAGGCATACCCGTCCACCCGCGCTCGGTCCTCATCCGTAGCGACGACCTTGCCGCGGAGATGGTGACGTCGTTCGGCAACGCATCAGCACTGGTGCTGAAGGGACATGGCGTCGTGACCACGGGTGCTGACGTCGCCGAGGCGGTGCTGCGGGCGCTGCAGATCGACACGCTGGCCCGCATGCACCTGCGCGTGCGCGCTGCGGGGGCGATCCCCGAGGCCATACCGGACGCCGACCTGGCCGAATTGCCGGATCTCGGCGGGGCCTTCAATCGTGAGACCCTGTGGCGGCACCACCTGGCTGCCTTGGACCGCGACGGTTTTGGGCTGAACTAGTGCCCGAGGAGGAGCGATGGAGATCGACGAGATCACCACAGCCGTGCGCCAGGGCCTGATTCCTGCCTACCTGTACAACGACGCCGAGGTGCACGAGCTCGAGCGATCACGCCTGTTCGGCCGGTCGTGGAACTTTCTCGCTCACGAGTCCGAGATCGCCGAGCCGAACGACTACGTCGTGCGGAACATCGGGGACGATTCGTTCCTGGTGACCCGCGACTCCGACGGGCAGGTCCACGTGATGTTCAACATGTGCGTCCACCGGGGCATGCAGGTGTGCCGGGCCGAGCGGGGGAGCGCCCGTACCTTTCGCTGCCCGTATCACGCTTGGACCTATAAGAACGATGGCCAGCTCGCTGGCCTGCCCTTCCACGCCGACGCCTACGGCGGCGACGCCGGCTTCATCAAGGAAGGCCAGGCGCTGCTTGATGCGCCATCGGTGGCGGTCCGCAACGGGATGATCTTCGCCAGCCTCGACCCCGACTCTCCCGACTTCGAGTACTGGCTCGGCGACTTCGCCTTCTATCTCGACTTCTACACCGGCCAGAGCGCGGCCGGGATGGAATTCCGCGGCCCGCAGCGCTGGCGCGTCGAAGCGAACTGGAAGATCGGCGCCGAGAACTTCATGGGCGACAGCTACCACACGCCTCACACGCACGCGAGCGTGGTCGACATCGAGCTGTTCGGCGAACCGAGGCCATACAAGCGTAAAGAAGGCGTGCTGTGGCACGCCGGTCCCGGAGGCGGCACCACCTACAAGCTGCCGGCCGGCAGCGAATTCAGATCAGGACTGGCCTACGTCGGCTACCCCGACGAGATGATCGATGCCATGGAGGCCAAGCTGAGCCCTGCCCAGCGAGCGCTGGCCGCAGAGCCGGGTTTCATGCCCTCCGCATCGACGCTCTTCCCGAATCTGAGCTTCGTCCACAACTGGCCGCAGACCGACGCCGACGGGCGGATCACCCCGTTCATCTCCGTCCGGTTGTGGCAACCCGTGGGACCGGGCGAGACCGAGGTGTACTCGTGGTTCTGCGTGGCTGCCGACGCCCCGGACGACTACAAGGCCGCGTCCTACAAGGCGTATCTCATGTGCTTCGGGTCCTCGGGCATGTTCGAGCAGGACGACGTCGAGAACTGGGTCTCGATCACGACCATGGCTCGGGGCTCGATGGCGCGGAACCTTCTGCTCAACAACCGCATGGGTCTCACACTCGACGGCGATCCGATCGTCGATCAATTCGAACGCTTCGGCGGCCCGGGCACGGCCTATCAGGGCTTCGGCGAGCACAACCAGCGCCACTGGTTCTCGATGTGGGCCGACTTTGTGTCCCAGCCGGCGCCTGCCCACGAGCCGCTGGCCTTCGGCATGGGGGAGCAGCCGGAGTGAGGCCCGTGCAGTCCGGGGACCCGCTTCCCTATACCGATGCGCGGCACCAGTCGGCTGCGCAGTTTCTGACCGAAGAAGCGCATCTGCTCGACACGTCTGATTTCGAGGGCTGGCTCGAGTTGATGGCCCCCGAGATCCGCTACCGGATGCCGGTGCGGGTGACTGCCGTCAAGGCGGCCGACGAAGCCGAAGTGCAGACCATGCACCACTTCGACGAAGACTGGTATTCCCTGCAGAAGCGGGTGCAGCGCTTCGGGACCGACTACGCGTGGACCGAAGATCCCCAGAGCCGGATCCGCCACCACGTTTCCAACGTGCGAACGTTCGCGGGCGACGGCGACGAGCTCAGGGTGGAATCGGCCGTGCTGCTGTACCGGTCTCGGGGGGACCGGACGGCGCCGAGCCTGCTGTCGGCTGGCCGTACTGACGTGCTGGTCCCAACCACGGACGGGCTGCGCCTGCGATCGCGGGATATCGAGATCGATGAATCCGTCTTGCGCACGCAGAATCTGGCGATTTTCCTGTGACTGACGTGGCCTGGGCTGACGCCGATCCCGCAGCGATCATGCGATGAGCAGGCTGGCCGGCAAGCGGGCTCTGGTCATCGGGGCGGGATCGGGCATCGGCCGAGGGGTTCACGATGCCTTCGTGCGCGAGGGGGCCGGCGTCGGTGCGCTCGAGATCAATCCGCACAAGTGCGAAGCGCTGGCGGCAGCCTCGACGGGGCCTGTGATCTGCGGCGACGCGACGAGCACAGACGACAACGAAGCTGCCGTGGCGGCGGTGCTGGAGTCATTCGGCGGCCTCGACACGCTGGTGAGCTGTGTCGGTCTCTTCGACTTCTACCTGGGGCTGCGGAAGATTCCCGCCGACGCCCTCGACGATGCCTTCGCCGAGATCATGGATGTGAACGTGCGGTCCATGCTGCTGGCCGTCCGGGCGGCGATCGAACCGCTCCAACAGAGCAGGGGATCGGTGATCCTGACCGGCTCGACCAGCAGTTTCAAGCCGGGTCGCGGGGGAATCCTGTACGTGGCCAGCAAATTTGCCGTGAGGGGCTGCGTGGAATCGCTCGCCCACGAGCTTGCTCCGGAGATCCGGGTGAACGGGGTGGCTCCAGGCGGCACGCACAGCACCGACCTGCGTGGCCTGCGGTCACTCGGCCTGCGTGATCGGTCGCTCGGTGAAGAACCGAATCGTGCCGAGTCCATCCGCCAGCGCAGTCGCCTCGACGTCGCCCTCGGACCGGCGGACCACGCGGAGAGCTACGTGTTCCTCGCCTCAGAGGCCGCGCGCGGCATGACCGGCCGCTTCATCCACAGCGACGGTGGCGCCAACCTTCCCTGAGCCTCGCTGGCGTTGAGGCGTCTGGGCACTCCAGCTGCTGGCGGAAAACCTGTGGCGAAAAGTGATTAGCGTCAGTTCTCTGCGAGCTGCTCACAGGACAGCACGGCGTGCGGTGCTTCAGCGGCCTCGGAGATGGCACAGGGGGCGTCATGGGGATGAAGACCGGAGCGGATTATCTCTCGACCTTGGAGGACGGGCGGCAGGTTTACTACGACGGTCATCTCGTGACCGACGCGTCGGCCGAGCCGGGACTGCGCACGACGGCGCTCACCGTCGCGCAGTACTACGACATGCAGAACATCCCCGAGCTCAAAGACGCCCTCACCTATGAGACGCCCGACGGGGACCGTGCGCACCTGTCGTTCATCGAGCCTCGCTCAGTCGACGATCTGCGGCGGCGAGCAGCAGCGTTCGGCCTCTGGGCTGAGGTGACCGGCGGGCTCATGGGCCGGGCGCCCGACTACATGAACGCCTGCATGATGGCGGTAGGCAATACCGGCCATGTCTGGGGAATGCACGACGAGCGGTTCGCCAAGAACGCCTACGAGACGTACCTGCACTGCCGGCGCAACGACATCTGCATGACCCACACGTTCGTGAACCCGATGACGGACCGCTTCACGCCGATTGCCGAGCAGGAGAAGTTCGTCAACGCCGGCATCGTCGACACCAACGACGACGGAATCGTCGTGACCGGCGCCCGAATGGTCGGCACGCTCGCTCCCTTCTGCGAGGAGAACCTGAGCTTCGGCGCACCGCTGGGCCTCGAGGGCAACGGCGACGAGATCTATGCCCTCGGCTTCACCTGCAAGGTCAACCACCCGAACCTCAAGTGGATGTGCCGGGACAAGCTCGATCCGGAGCGCTCCCACTACGACCGCCCCCTCACCGGCCGATTCGAGGAGATGGATGCCCTCGCGATCTGGGAGGACGCCTTCATCCCTTGGGAGGACGTGTTCATCTGCAACGACGTCGAGGTCCACAACCTGTCGATCTTCGGAATGAAGTTCTTCCAGTCGCTCGGGCATCACGTCATCGTGAAGAACGTGGCCAAGACGCGGTTCCTGTTCGGGCTGGCGCACCTGATGGCCGAGTCGTCGCAGATCTCGCAGTTCGTGAACGTGCAGGACCGCCTCGGGGACATCCTGATGTGGCTGCACACCATGGAGTCGCTTGCGATCGCGGCAGTCGAGGGGGCCGAGCTGAACCCCGACAACGGACTCTTCTATGCCAACGAGAGCGCCATCCAAGCTGCTCTGCGCCTCTATCCCGAGGTGTATCCCCGCATCATCGACCACATCATCCAGCTCGGCGGCGGCGGATACGTCTCGCTGCCACAGGAGGCGACCTTGGAGATGGCCGAGCTTGCGGTCGACCGCTACTTCCAAGGTGCCAGCCAGGAGGCAAAGGACAAGGTGGCGCTGTTCCGGATGGCGTGGGACATCTGCGGGACCGGCTGGGGCGGGCGCCAGGAGCTGTACGAGCGCTTCTTCTTCGGCGACACCCAGCGGATGAAGGGCTTGAACTACCAGTTCTACGACAAGGAAGATGCAGTGAAGATGGTGGCCCGGATCCTGCAGCCACCGCGGGGCTCAGAGCGACTCGCCTGGCCCGACTGGTCTTAGCGTCGGGACCGGCCGGGCCTACCTGCTCAGCGCGGGATGGTCGTTCCCCACAGAGCGACTCGAACGGCGTCATGCAGCTGGGTCACCATGTCGTCGTAAGTGATCCTGTCGGTGATCAGGCGTCGCATGAGGACCTGCCAGATCGAATAGAGGTTGAAGGCGAGCGTCGACTTGGGCACCTCGGGAGCCAGCTTGCCGCACGTGCTCGCGTCGCCGAGCAGCGATGCCAGGCGAGTCGAAAACCAGTCCGCCACGACGTTGGTGCCGTCGCGGCCGGAATGACTGACGAATGGGAGTTCCTTGAAGAATGAGCGAGCCAGCCGGCGGTCGGCCTCGTGATGGTCGGTCACATGCATCAGCAGGGTCAAGACCTGGTCGACGACATCTGCGCTGGGATCGACGAGGTCGAATGCTTCGGCCCACGTATCGCCCGCCACGTTGACGAAGGCGCTGACGAGCAGATCCTCCTTCGACTCGACGTAGAGGTACAGCGTGCCGGCACCGATCCCTGCGGCCTTCGCGATCTCTGCCGTCGTGGTGTCCTCGAACCCCTTCTCCTGGAACAGCGCAGTGGCGGCCGCCACGATGCGACGCCGCTTGTCGAGCTTGTTGCGCTCGCGCTTGCCCAGGTCGGCGTCATCGAGGTCCGTAGCCTCGCCGAGCATCGGAATATCAGTGATCGACATTGCTCCACCACGCTAGCGAGGCCAAATTTCCGACAGTTCAGCGGCAATCAGAATTCCGGCGGATCAGCGTTTGTACAGATGCACGTCAGCCGGCAGACGGAAAGCGGATCGGGAGGAAGCGAGGTCCGCGAACCTGCCCGCCTGCCCAAGTCACCTGGTCGGGCTCGCTCACCTCGAAGTCCGGGATGCGCTCGAACCAGGTGCGCAGTGCGATGTCCATCTCCAGGCGTGCCAGATTCGAGCCTGCGCACCGGTGGATGCCTGCGCCGAACGCGATGTGCCTGTTATGCGGCCTGTCCAGGATGACCTCGTCCGGCCGTTCGAACGTCTCGGGGTCGCGGTTGGCGGCCGGGAAGTTCATCAGCACCTTGCTGCCCTGAGGGATCGTCACGCCGTTGCATTCCACGTCTTCGGAGGCCCGACGTCCCATGGTGACCGGCGAATAGAACCGCAGCAGCTCCTCGATGGCCGACGGCCACAGCTCCGGCTCGGCCAGCATGCGTTCGCGGTCGGCGGGGTGTGTGCCGAAATGCCACAGCGCCGAGCCGATCGAGCTCCACGTGGTGTCGATGCCGGCGATGAGCTGCAGATTGAGCATGCCCACGACCCGCATGGGGTCGATCGATTCGCCCTCGTCGTCGGTTCCCGCCAGCAAAGCCGAGACGAAGCCATCGTCGGGATTGGCCTGCTTGTCCTCGACGACCTCACGGAAGTAATCGCGGATCACCTTGCGGTACTTCAGGCGCAGTTCGATGTCCGAGAGCCCTAATTCCAGGATGCACTGCACCCAGTACGTGAAATCGTCCACTCGGCTCTCGTCCACACCCATCAGGTGAGCGATGACTCGCGGCGGGATCTGCTGGGCGTACTGCCCGGCTCCGTCCACGGTGCCCTCGTCGATGAATCCGTCGATCAGGCTGTTGGCGAGGTCGACCGTGTACTGGCGGTGTGCCTGCACTGCTTTCACCGTGAAGTGGGGCAGCAGCAGGCGTCTGGTCCAGCCATGAATTGGCGGGTCTTCGGAGATGGGAGCGGCATTCGCGCCGTACTTCTCGAAGACGGGGTCAGCGAGCAGTTCTTCGATGATCTCCGGAGGCGGCGTCGTGACCAAGGGGTCGCCACTCGAAAGCTCCGGAACCATCTTGGCGAGTGCCTGGACGTCGTCGTACCGCGTGGGCAGGAAGGAGCCTCCCCAGCGCTCGGTGTGGGCGATCGGGCAACGACCCCTCAACTCGTCCCACACAGGCGCCGGATCGTTCACGTAGTCCGGGTCGAAGATGTCGTAGTCAGTGCCCCAGTTCTCAACGGGTGCCGTTTCAGCCATCAGGGCTAATCTAGGCAGCAAGCGGACTCGCAAAGCGCTCTGGCGGGCCGTGTGAGGGAACGACGTGCGTGTCGACGCGGTGAAGCCGAACGAGTACCACCGCATCCGGGTGGAGCCGCTCACCGGTTCGATCGGTGCGGAGATCGTCAACGTCGACCTGCGGGAGCTCGACGACGAGCTCATCGCGGAGCTGCAGGACGCATGGCTGGCCCACAAGGTGCTGTTCTTCCGGGATCAGCATCTCAGCCAAGCCGAGCACGTCGCCTACGGGCGGGCCCTGGGTGAACTAGAGGTGCATCCGTTTGCGCCTCATGTGGACGGCCATCCTGAGATCTTGGTGCTCGACTCCACGCCCGAGAACTTCTACGCAGCGGAAACCTGGCACTCAGATGTGACGTTTCGCGAGTGTCCGCCCCTCGGCTCGGTTCTGATGGGCCGCACCGTGCCCCCCTATGGCGGCGACACATGCTTTGCGAACATGGAATTGGCCTACGAGCGGCTGCCCGATGACCTCAAGGAACAGATCGACAGCCGGTTCGCGATTCACTCCTACATCAAGGCATTCGGGCGGGGCATGAGCGACAGCAAACGCGCCCAGGCTGTCGAGCAATTCCCGGACCAGAAGCACCCGGTCGTGCGGACGCACCCCGTAACCGGGCGAAAGAGCCTGTACATCAACCGGATCTTCACGCTCACGATCGACGGGATGACCCCCGACGAGAGCCGCCTGCTGCGTCAGCGTCTCTACAACGAGGCTGCGACGCCGGAGTATCAGTGCCGCTTCCGCTGGAAGCCGAACTCGATCGCGCAGTGGGACAACCGCTGTACCCAGCACTACGCCGTGCCCGACCACGGCGGCATGCACCGTCGCATGGAGCGGGTGACGCTCGTCGGCGACCGCCCCTTCTGACCTCACGGTTAGTCTCCTGCCATGGTTGGCAAGGTCATTCGTTCAGAAGCACTCATCGAGGCCCATCCGGTTCCGGAGCTGATCCGTTCCGGAGCGTTCTCGGCGGCGGTGAGAGCCGGTCCGTCTGTCTACATCTCGGGTTGCATCGCGAACGACCTCAGCAAGAGCATGGGCGGCCAGACCGAGGAGATCTTCGAATACATGAGCCTGGCGCTTAGCGAAGAGGGCTTCTCGATGGCCGACGTGGTCAAGCTGCAGGCGTTCATCACCGATGTCGAGCAGTACGGCGAATACAGCGCAGCCCGCAAGAAGTACTTCCCGGGCGAGCCGCCGGCCAGCACCACGGTGATCGCCGGGATCATCATTCCCGGCGCGCTCATCGAGATCGAAGCGGTCGCCTACAAGGAGTAAGCGGCGCCGAGACGCTCTTGCCGGCGGCGAATGGCCACTGTGCGGCTCAGTCGCTGGCGCGCCGAAGTATGTGTTCGACGATCTCGGGGCCGTGGGTGAACTGCAGGAAGTGACCGGCGTCTGGAAGCACGTCGATCGGTGCGTTCATCTGACCGGCCCAGGTGCGGCCCCACTCCTCGTTGAAGCCGTCGTCGCGGGCGCCCCAGACGAAGTGCGCGGCCTTTTCCCAGCCCAGCAGCACCCGGTAGTGCAGTTCCTGCCCGGCGCCGTTGCCGCTGTCGTAGTTCCCGACGGGGATGGACAGCGGGAACCAGCGGGCGCCGTTGAAGCCTTCTTCGGGCAGGCCCCGGAACGCTGCGGAGAAGCCTGCGTACCTCAGGGCTGCTTCGCCTTCGAGTTCCGGTTCGACGCCGGCCTTGATCGCGGGAACCACGTCGCGTGAGCGGACCATGCGTCCGGCCAGCAGGGGCACGAGACCGATGCTCGGTTGGGGGTGTGCATATCGGCCGCCTGGCTTCCACGCGGCGATCCACTGCAGGAAGCTCTCGTCGTATTCGAACTCCGGGTGGTGGAGCCAGGTGTTCATGATCACGAGCCGGCTAAACCGGTCCGGCATCATCGCCGCCTGGGCGAGGCCGGTCGGGCCGCCCCAGTCTTGGCAGACCACCGAGATGTCCGAGAGGTCGAGACCACAGATCAGCGAACTCAGCACTTCGGAGTGGCGGGCGATCGAGTACCAGTGCGGGTCGGTCGGCTTGTCGCTGCGGCCGAAACCGAGGTGGTCGGGGGCGATACAGCGATACCCGGCCTCGACGAGACCCGGGATCATGGTGCGGTACAGGTACGCCCACGTCGGCATGCCGTGCAGCAGCAGCATGACGGGCCCGTCAGAGGGGCCTTCGTCGATGTAGTGGACTCGTAGGTCCTTCCACTGGTGGTAGCGGGGCTCGTAGTCCCAGTCGGTGAGTGCGTCGAAATGCGCATCGTCAGTACGTGCGAAGTCAGTCATGAATTCCTGCCGGATTTATCGATGTCGGCAAATGATGCCCGAATCGGCCCCGGGTCAGTGCAGGTCGAGCGACATGCGCTGTTCCATGGGGACGCCGCGGCTGTGGGGGATGGGCGTGATGGTCTGCGCCAGAACCTCGAAGCCGAATGCCTCGTAGAACTTGACTGCCGGGTTGTCCGACAGCACGTCGAGGTGGACCACCCGGTACCCCTCGTCGGTGGCCCGTTCGATGACGTCCTTCAGAAGTGCGGCGCCGATGCCTTGGCCGTGCAGGTCGGGCCGAACCGCCAGCGCATGGATGTAGTAGGCGCTCGAGGGGATGACGACGTTGAGGTAGCTGGCGAGATAGGAGCGCCGACCGATGTCGGTGAGCTCGGAGGCCGTGACGACCCCGTCATCCAGGATGGAATGCCACAGCGGTCGCAGCGTCTTCTTGCGGCGCTCGAACTCTGGTCCGGCGAACCCGATCTCGATGCCCAGCAGGTCGTCGTCGTCGAGAGCGAGCCTCGTCACGTCGTAGCCGTAGAGCGTGCCCTCGGCGAGCCACGAGTCGCCGACCAGGCGGTCGAAGGATTCTCGTGTACCGAATTGGTAGTCGTAGGTCGAGGGACCGGTTGAGTGCGCCAGCTCGACGACCCCGCCAGTGAACTGCGCCGCCCGATCACTGTCGATGGTGACGATCTCCATAGGTGCCCCCTGGCTCGTGGCTTGCCGTCGATCTTGACGCTAGCCCTGCCTCGAAATCAGGTCCGCCGGACCGCTCGGGCCGATGCGACGTACTCGCTGCGGAGTAGTTTTCTGGAGGAACCGCCCGGCCTGCGGGCGCTCGACGCTGAGACGTGTTGCCATGAGCATGACCGCCATTCGTTCCTTGCAAAGGACCCCTGCTGCGGCGGGCCTTGAACCCGTACTCGCGGCGCTGCAGGAAGACGGCGGCGTCATTGTCGAAGGCATGTTCCCCGTTGAGACCATTGCCAAGATACGTGAGGCCGCCGATGACTTTGCCCAGGGCGAAGAGCCTGGCGGTGCCACGCAGGGCCTCGGCGACGACGGCAAGGGCTTCGTCGGGGCGAACACGATTCGCTTCTCGAGCCTGGCCCGTCTGACACCGGCGTTCTTCGATGTCCTCGACAACGAGCTCTACGCCCAGATCGCCGATGCGGTGCTGTTGCCGATCTGCGGTTCGTACTGGCTGAACACCGCCCAGGTGATGTACATCGGCCCGGGAGAATCCGAGCAGATGCTGCATCGGGACGCCAACAACTGGTGGGCATTTGTGAAGGCCACGTGGCCGGATTCTCCCGAGGTCACGATCAGCGCCATGATCGGGCTTGAGGAGGTCACCGAGGAGTTGGGCGCGACTCGGGTGGTGCCGGGCAGCCATCGCCAGTCTGAGATTGCTCGCTATGAAGAGCGAGAGTCCGTGCCGGCCGAGCTAGGACCAGGTGACGCGCTCGTCTACTCGGGATATGTGCTGCACGGCGGCGGCGCCAACCAGACGGCAGACCGGTGGCGCCGGGCATTCCATTGCAGCTTCGTCGCCGGTTGGCTGACGCCCGAAGAAGCCAGCCCACTCGATTTCGGCCTGGGCGAGCTGTCCGGCCACAGCGAACGCGTGCAGCGACTGCTCGGCCACAGCTCGTACGATCCGCGCCCCTACAACGGCGGCGGCCTGTGGCTGCGCCACGCCCGCGAGATGCAGGACGTGGTGGATTCCAACGGCAATACTGCCTGAGCCCACCGGACAGGAGATTCCCATGGACTTTTTGAAGATGAACGAGCCTGTGATCAAGGAGTTCCGCGAGAACGAGGGCAATTGCAGCGGCTGGCTCAAGGGCGCGCCGATGATCCTGGTGACCATGACCGGCGCAAAGTCCGGCCGTGAGCTGTGCTCGCCGCTCGTGTATTCCACCGATGGCGACGACATCGTGATCATCGCCTCCAAGGGCGGCGCACCCACGAACCCGAACTGGTACTACAACCTCGTCGCCAACCCGACCGTCACCGTCGAGGTGGGCACCGACACATGGGCGGCCACGGCGCAACTCACCGAGGGTGACGAGCGCAAGCGGCTCTTCGATGCCCAGGCTGCGCTGATGCCGCAGTTCGCCGAGTACGAAAAGAGCGCCGGCGAGCACGGCCGTGAAATCCCCGTATTCCGCCTCGTCCGCAGCTGACCCTCGATCGGGGGTGTCCGATGATTGACCCCACCCGCGCAGTCAGCGACGCCGAGTTGGAGACCTACGACCGCGACGGCGTTGTGGTGCTGCGCGACATCTGTCCCCTCGGCTGGGTCGATGAGTTCCGGGTTGTCCTCGACGGAGTGTTCAACCGCGACACCGATGTCGGCCGCGAGGGGCTCGTGACCGGCGCGAGCCGGGCCGGAAGCAGGGTGGACGTTGCCGAACGTGTGCGCCAGATGATGAAGAACCACGACGTCTCGACGTTGGCGATCGAGCCGAACCGGGTGCCGGAGGGGCGCAACATCGTGGAGACCGACGCGTGCAGTTGGCATGACGGGCTGCGGGACATGCACGTCAATGGCCCCTTGCCGCCCCTTGTCGCTGCTTTGACCCGCAGCGAGCGCGTGAATCTCTACAGCGACCAGCTGTTCATGAAGGAACCCGGGTCGAGTGTGCGCACGCCGTGGCACCAGGACAAGCCGTACTGGCTGCTGCAGGGCACCAAGGTGGCCGTCTGCTGGGTACCCGTCGATGAAGTCACGGTGGAATCCGGCGTCATGGGCTATGTCGCTGGGAGTCACCGCTGGGGCAAAGTGTTCAAGCCGAATGACTTCGTGACCCTGAAAGGAACTTTCAAGCTCCCGGGCCTGAGTTTCGACGGTCTCGACGAACTCCCGGCGATCGACGACCACCCTGAGGATTTCGACATACGCAGGTACGAGGCCGGGCCCGGCGACGTGATCGTGCACCACTGGATGACGCTGCACGGCTCGCTGGGCAATACCAGCGCCGACCGGCTGCGGCGAGCGGCCTCGGTGCGTTTCGCAGGTGAGGACGTCACCTTCTACAAGCGAGCCTCGTCGCCCGAGCCGTTCCGCAACACCGTCGGGCTGCAGGACGGCGACGGTCTCGACGGCGCCGAGCGATTCCCCCGGGTCTGGCCCCGCTGATCGGGACAAATGGGCGGGCCTGCCGCTGACCGCCTGTTGCGCTGCGAAGTCCGGCCGACACGGGAGTGGGAAAACGCCGGGCCCAGGCATCATGTGCCGGTGACGTCGCCGCTCCACCATTCGAAGAGCGATCGGCACCAGGCATTCAACGAGCTCGCCGGTGCCTACAGCACGGCGCAGCCCGACTATCCAGAGGCCCTCTGGGCCGCGTTGCGCGACGCTCTTGCGGACAAACCGGTGCCGCAGGTGGCTGCCGATGTTGGCTCGGGTACTGGCATTTCCACTCGGCAGCTCGCGGCTGCCCTGCCGCATTGGCACATCATCGGAGTCGAGCCCGGCGATGCGATGCGTGCTCAGGCTGCCGAGGACAGCCGTGGGACAGCCATCGAGTTTGTTCACGGAAGTGCTGAGGAGATGCCTCTTGAAGCCGCTTCGGTAGGTCTCGTAGTCGCTGCCCAGGTCCTGCATTGGCTCGATCACTCCCGGTTCTATGCCGAAGCCCGCCGGGTGTTGGCCCCGGGCGGAACGATCGGGATAGTCCAGATCAACCGTTCATGGCCAGACTCGCCGCTCTTGGAGGACTACGAGAACTTCCTCGAAGAACACAGTCCGGGCTACTCACGCGACTACTGCCAATTCGATGTCGTCGCAGAGCTGGCCGCTGCTGGCTTCGACCACGTCAGGCACATGCCCAGCGAGTGGATCCTGTCGATGACACACGAGCGGTTCGTCAACATGGCGCGATCGTCGACCAAGCTGCAGGCAGCCGTCGACGCGCTCGGCGACGCCCATGTGGAGGGGGTCCTGAGAGCCTTGTTGGAGCAACACCATCCGTCAGGCAAATTCGAAGTTCCCTACATCTCCGATCTGTACACCGGCCAGCATCGAGGTAACCCCCTTTGAGAAACGACTGCGTTGATGCCGCTGCACGCACTGAGCACACGCTGCAGAAAATCGTTGCCAATCTCTGAACCTCCGGAACTAGACCTCAGATCCTGCGTCCGCGTGAATCGGGGACAGGTGATCGGAGGATCTGTATGACGAAGACGGCGGCACAACGTCAACAAATGTTGACGTCGCGGCGTAGTGCGAATATCCTGACCTAGTGGACATCGAGCCGAGTGCTCGGAGGCACGGTGTCCGCGATTTCGACATGAAACACGCCCTACGACATCACTGGCACACATTCGAGACTGAGAATCCCGCTGTCCGCATGTACGTCGGACCGTCATCGGCAGGGGCACCACTTGAGATCGGTGTTGTCGATGACGTAGCCATCATTCATGCCATGGTGGCACGTCCGAAGTTCTTGAGAGGTTGGTGGCAGCGATGAGCCGGTCGAGAGCACAGCTCGCCAAGGCCCTCGAGGAGTGGGCGGATCGAGTTGATCCAGCAGATCTCGTCGAATCCGATACTGCCTCGCTTCGGCTCATCAGCGAACTCGCTACCCGACGTGACGCCATCGATGAACAGCTCGTGGACGCCGTGCGATCTGCACGCGCCGAAGGTCGAAGTTGGTCCATGATCGGGGCCATGCTGGGGGTGTCGAAGCAAGCCGCGCAACGCAAGTACGGGCCAAGAGCCGTCGCGGAAGCGACAGGGACAGTGGGGCCTCGGGGGTAGTCGACTGTTCTTCAGCCGGCGCGCAGAAACTCCTCGTACCGCTCCTCAAGGAGGACGGGACTTGGTCGCATCGCTCGGCGGCGAGGGATGTCGATTCGCTGGCGATGCAGCCCCTGAAGCGCGTGCTTGAGCGTCGGGCCGTCTTCCTCGGTCAGGACGTCGGCTCGCACCTCAATTTCGTACGACGGCCGGATTGCCATGAGTCGACTATCGAAGGCCGCATGATGGATCTTGCACATAGCGATGCCATTCGGGACAACCGGTTCGCCTCCCTTGGCGTCACCGCGAATGTGAGCGGCATCGAGCAGCTCGCGATGTCGTAGACGACAGAGAGCGCACTGGTTCTCGTAGGCGGCGAGAACTTGCTGGCGAAACACGGGCTGATGTAGCCGCTCTCGTACGACTCTCTCTGCGTACGCGCGCCGGAGGTCATTCACGCGTTCATCTTCCGTCTTGTCCCATGTGTCCCGCTGCTGCTCGTCAAGTGCGACCACAAACTGATGGTTGGCGGGTTCTTCATCGACCAACCAAACCGGAACGACCGGTAGGTACAGTCCTGATGCGATTCCCTGAAACCAAATAAGCGGAAGGTTGGATCGCATCGCGAGCCGTAGTGCAACGTTGTCCGAGTGGTTGGGGTCCGTGCCCATCCACTTGTAGCGAAGGTAGCCATCGGGACCGGTCTCGTCGGCGTACGGTCGCCGCTCGGGATCACTCGAGAAGACGGTCAGAATGCTCAGCGCAGCATCGAGTTGCCTCGGTTTGCGAATTCCTCGGTAGGGGTTCATGAGGGCGATCCGCTGGCCATCAATTTCGAACCCGGCGACTTCTTCACTTCGCACGGGACCGCCCGTGCGATCCTGAACGGCACGGAGAAACGCGAGCGCGCTCGATCGCACTCGTTCGTCAAAGCCGGCGCTAACCGTCACTGCCGACCTGGGGTGCCATGTGCGTGGAGCGTAGTTTCGGAGCCGTGGCGCGAGATCCTTGGCGGAGGATGGTTTCGTTATCACTGCGCGTGAGGGCTCGACTCACCTCCGATAGCCACGCTCAGATTCGGAATCGAGGATGAACGGCCCGAGAATGACGGTTGTGTGGAGGTCGTTGATTCGGGATGTTCCGGACTTTCCTCGACCGGGGATTGTCTTCAAGGACATCACGCCGTTGTTGGCCGATGCGGCGGGGCTGCGAGCTTGTGTTGATGAGCTGGTAGAGCCGTTCGGGGACCACAGCGTCGACCTTGTTGTGGCGCCTGAGGCTCGGGGCTTTGTGATTGGTTCGATGGCCGCGGATCGGCTCGATGCTGGCTTTGTGCCGCTTCGCAAGCCGGGCAAGCTCCCGCGCGAGACGCTGCGCGCCGGCTATGAGCTCGAGTACGGGTCTGAAAGCCTGGAAATGCACACCGACGCCATCGTTGACGGGGCGAATGTGCTGATCGTCGACGATGTGCTCGCCACTGGCGGGACGGCTGCTGCAAGTGCCCGACTGGTCGCGCTCGGCGGCGGCAACCTGGTGGGCTACTCGTTCATTGTTGAGCTTGCGTTCCTCGCAGGTCGGCAGCAACTCGGCGAGACACACATCGCTGCGGCCATCGCCGTCGAGTAGGGAGCGCGACGGCATTGGGTACGAACGGCCGAGGCGTGGCGTTGGCGCCGTGACCGCGCTTACGGTGAGTTCGACCGGCGGATCCACAGCGCGAGGCAAACCATGACGACACCGACACCGAAGATCATGAGCGCCGAGGCTCAGAGCCTGGTGCGCAGGCCGAACTTCGCGCACCTCGCGACTGTCCGTGCGAACGGGTCGCCCAAGCTCGACCCGGTCTGGATCGACCTCGTCGACCCCTCCACGGTGATCATGGCCACGGGTGAGGACTCGCTCAAGACGCTGAACATCGTGCGCGATCCACGCGTTGCCATCTCGATCGTCGATATCGACAACCCCTACGAGGAACTGCAGCTGCGCGGCACATGCGTGGTCGAGCCCGACACCGATATGGCGGTCCTCGATGCGCTGAGCCACAAGTACACGGGCAAACCGTTCCCGGCCCGTGGAGACACGGGCGTCGCTTTGCGGGTCACGGTCACCCAGTACCTGTACCAAGACCTGCCCTTCGAGCACACTCCGGCGTAGGCGGTCTCGACCTCAGACGCAGCACAGCACTCGCCACGACAGCGCCCAACGAGGCGCCGTCACGTCACGGCTGGTTGGCAGCGCCTGGCGTGGGTGCGTCGACCGTCTCGAATCGTCCGGTGACGTCGGGCACTCGGGCGTAGCTCTGGCTCGCACCCGCCTGGCCGTCGTCCCAGTTGACGCTGGCGACGAGTGTCCCATCTAGCAGCCAGATGCCCAGCTCTTCGTCGCTCCCGAGCGCGAAGCCGGGCCAGCCGTCCTTGTCGAGGCTGAATTGCATGTATGCACCTGGCTGGATGACTGTGCCGGCTGGGAAGGGCACTCGCTTCCCGACGTCCGTGAGATCGTCAGCCATCTCGAAGCCGTCGAGCGCTATGGGCACCCGCGATGCGTTGTGCAACTCGAACCAGTCCAGCGGATCGCCCTTGGCGGCCACCTCATTGATGACCAACCCGACATCAAGCGGTGAATCTGACGGGTCAGCGCCCTGGGTGTCTGCGCCGCTGACGCCAGACGGCGATGGGGACCACCCGTACACGCCCGAGAAGGAGCCGGCGATAACGGCGCCGGGTGTCGTCGCGCCACTCGACAGTTCTAGCGACCCCTCGGTGAACGGAGAGAAGCTGTCCGGCGTCGACGCTCCCGCCGGGATCGACCAGATTCCTCCCGCTATGGCGTCCACGCCAATGACCAGCGTTCGGCCCGCCACCAGCTGGCGCGGGTCGATGACCAACGACATTCCGTTGACCGAGCCGTCGGAATCGAGCCCTGCGACGACGATGGACGCAGGTCTGTCGATCTCCGGAAGCAGGATGCTCTCGTCGGGGTTGGCGTCACCGGCGAAAACCCCGATGCGGTCGATCGACTCGGGGGATCCGTCCAGCACCAGGTTGTGGACTGTTCCCTGGCCGAACGGATTGGGGCTCAAGTTGCTGCCCCAGGTCGTCTCAAAGGTGACCTCTAGGGTTCCTGACCCCCCGGTGGGCGGCGCAGTCAACGCGGTTTCGGGCCACTCGGCTTCGGGCCACTCGGGAGGTGTCGGCGACAGGTCAGCGAGGATCTCGGCTTTGCGTTTGGAGATGAAGGTCCGCAACCGCTCGGTGTCGGCCGCTGCCGTCCTGGCTTCGGCGGGAAGGGCGTGTTGCTGCACGATGGCGGCCATCTCGTCGACCGCCGCCAACAGCTCGGTCTCGTCCCAGATGTCGTCCAGAAGCTGCTTCAGCCGTGCGACGTATTTCGCCCGCCAATCCGGGTAGTTGTACAAGCGGTTGGGAATGGCGGTAAGCGCCAGCACCGACGGCGGAGGATTGGAGATGTTGTCGAATGGATTGGGGTCGTCGGAGAGGTGGAATGTGCCGTCGGTGCCCCACGGCATGAACACGAACCGGCCGTCGGGCACACGGTAGAACCAGTAGTTGTTGCGGTCGCCGGCGTAGCCGTCCCAGTGACCCACCAGTACTTCTGTCGCCCAGAACGACAGGAAGCGGTCGAGGTCGACGATCTCTTCCAGCGCCGCCAGTCCGGCCTCGGAAGGGTCGCTCAGGGCTGCGACCACGGCGTCGATGTCGGACCAGTCGTCGGCGTTTTCGTTGGTCTTCTTCTCGAATGTGCCGCGGAACTCCGGCGTGAAGTCGCTGACCGTGCCTTCGTACAGGTTGCCTTCAGCACTCCCGAAATGGTGCAAGAGGAACGGGGCCTTGAACTCCTCGACGTGTACGTACAGCCCGAGATCGGTGCCGTTCACCGACACGGTGGCGAAGTTGCAGCGCGGTGCAGGGTTGCCAGCAGCGGCGAACACCCGGAACGACAGGCAGGTGTTGACCATCGAAGGGTCCTGAACGCTGTTGTTTAGGGTCATCCGGTTCATGCCCTCTGACAGGGATTGATCGTCGACGTACTTGTCGAAGCGGAGCTTGAGGGACGGCTTGGTGGAGCTCTGGGAGCCGACGAAACCCTTCTTGCGCACACCCACCGCTGCGTGCATCTGGCCGTCGACGGTCACCGTGGCGCTGAACCACGTGTAGATGCTGGCGAAGGGCCGCGAGAGGCCGTATTCCTCGATCTCCGCGAATACGTCCGCGAGGGTGCGAGTCTGGTGACGCAGGGTGTCCCAGTCCTCGACGGCGATCTCGATGCTGATGTCGAGCACGTGGCCGAGGTCGAAATAGGCCTCGCGCGGCAGGGCCTCGCCGTCCTCTCGAAGTGCTACTGACGCAGTGGTCGTAGAGGGGACCGCGTCCGGGGCGAGCTCGGTGGTGGACGGGGCTGCATCGGAGGCGAGACTCGGGGCCGCCCGAACACCGTCGTCGGCCGTGCTGGTGCAGCCAGCCGCGATCAGCGCCGCTGCGACAAGCACGGCGATGACGCGGCATCGGCGTCGAGGCTGTGCCCGCATTCGTCCACCTCCCAACGTCAGCGAGACGTGAGCGGACCATATCGGTAGGCCTCATCGGGTATCGCAGTCAGCCCGCTTCGCTGTCCCCAGGTGCCCCTTAGGGTTGCGGCCGTGTCAGTGACGCCCGCCGATCGGCAGCATTACGACGCGATCGTCGTCGGGGGAGGTCCGGTCGGCAGCATCGCGAGCCTGCATCTCGCCCGAGCCGGCATGAGGGTGGCACTGATCGAGGAGTTCGAGCACCCGTACCCGTACCCGCGAGCTGTCATGTTCGACGCCTACTCGTGCGCGATCCTCGCCGAGATCCTGGGCGACGACTTCAGCCGCATCTCGCTGAAGCGGACCCCGCGAGCGGGTTACTACCTCGACAAGGACAACCTCGACGAACCGTTCGCGCAGACTGCCCTCGAGGTCGGCGACACCCGCAACTGGTTCGTGCAACCCCAAGTCGAGGACATTCTCCGGGACGTCATCAGCCAGGACGGCAACATCGACACGTTCTACGGCTGGAGTGCCCGCAAGCTCTACACCGAAGGCGAGTCGCAGCTCACCATCGAAGAGCTGTCGAGCCAAACGATGCGCGAGCTGAGTTCGACGTACCTGCTCGGGTGCGACGGTGCCAACAGTTTCGTGCGCAAGCAAGCTGGCGGCAGCCTGACTCAGCTCGGCGACAACGTCTTGTTTCTGGTGATCGACGCCATCTCTGCACCCGAGCATCGAGTGGGTGATGACGGCTGCGCCTACCAGATCGTCGACCAGCAGCGCCCGACGACCTACCTGCCGATGGGTGTGGACAATCACGTGCGGTGGGAATTCCGCATCAACCCCGGCGACGACATCTTGGAAATCCAATCGCCCGAGCGGATCCGGGAACTCATTGCTCCATTCTCGGACCCTGATCACACCGAACTGCTGCGTCACACGATCTACAAGTTCAATTCCCTCATCGCAGACCGTTGGCGGTTCGGCAACGTCTTCCTGTGCGGTGATGCCGCTCACCAGACCTCGCCCTTCCTGGGCCAGGGCCTCAATATGGGCATCCGCAACACACGCAACCTGTGCCAGAAGATCGAGCTGGTGGCAGCGGGCAAAGCCCCGAGCTCGCTGCTGGATCGCTACCAGGCCGAGTGCTTCGAGGACACGAAAGGCACGATCAAAGAGGCGCTCAAGATGGGCAAGCTGCTGTTCAACACCTCGCCGCCGGCCAACGCTTTGCGCGGGGCGATCAGCAGCCTGCGACGGGGCAAACCGATCGACATCACCGCCCAGATAGCGCCGACTGCGCGAGCACTCGACCTGGCCGACGACGTGCCCTCGAGCCTGCGCAAGCTGCTGCCGAGGGTGCGTGTCGAACCCGACAGCGGCGACTCGACATTTCTCACGTTGCTGCATCCCGAACGGGCCAAGATCATCGCGGACGGCCCCATAGCGGCCGGGGTGTTCGACAGCCTCGGCGCCCTGCCCGATTCTGTCCGTCCCGACCTGTACGCCGCCGTTGACGGTCCGCAGGCCCGAACCATCGGTCAAGTCCTTGCGATCCCCGATACACGCCAACGCTCTGCCTTGTTCGGCGATACGTCCTATGTCGCCATGCTCGAGAACAGCGTCCTGCTCGGACGGTTCGCCTTCGGCGACGAGCGTGAGGTGTGCAATGCCTACCGTGCAGCCTTCCAACTGTCCCAGAGTTGACCGCAACGGACGAAGCGATAGGGGAACCGCATGGACATCGTGCTGACCGGGACGGGCTCGCCGCTGCCCGACGCCAACCGAGCCGGTCCCTCGACGCTGGTCAAGGCCGGCGACACGCACATCCTCATTGACGCCGGCCGTGGCACCGTCATGCGCATGGCAGGCGGCGGCTCGCTGCCGATCTTCCTGAGTGCGGTGCTGATCACCCACCTGCACAGCGACCATGTGTGTGCGCTCAACGACGTGATCACAACCCACTGGGTCATGAGCCAGGGCAACGCGACCCTGCAGGTGTACGGCCCGCCTGGCACAGCGCAATTCGTCGAACGCCAGATGGGCGCCCTCGAAGCCGACATCGGCTACCGCATCGAGCACCACGACACGCTGGTCAACGGCCCGAGAGTCGAAGTGACCGAGTTGGAAGCGGGAGACACCTTCGACATCAACGACGTTCACGTCAGCACTGCGGCCACCGATCATGCACCGGTGCGGCCCACGCTCGGGTACCGGCTTGCCCATGACGGCGCTGTGGCCGCCGTGGTCGGCGACACCGTGCCGTGTGACGGCGTGGACGAATTGGCAGCGGGTGCCGACGCCTATGTCCAGACCGTCATACGAAGGGACCTGGTCGAGCTAAGCCCCAACGAGATGTTCCAGGACATCCTCGACTACCACTCCGGCGTGGTCGAAGCGGCGCAGACTGCGGCCAGAGTCGGCGCCAAGCGATTGGTGCTGACGCACATGGTCCCCGCGCCCACCCCCGAGCAGTACCCCGAATGGATCGAGCTGGCCGCGGCGCACTTCGACGGCGAGATCGTCATCGGTGACGACCTCACGACGATCGCACTCTGAGCTGCCCAACACCGACGCCATACACTCGCCGGCCTGCCAGCGACTGGAATCCCATGACAGCGACCCAGGAGCAATTGCCATGAAGATCCTTCGCACGCCCGACGAGTGCTTCGCCGATCTGGCGGGCTACGACTTCGAGCCGCACTACGTCGAGATCGGTGACGGCGAGGACGGAACGCTGCGTGTCCACTACCTCGACGAGGGACCGTCCGACGCCGACCCGGTGCTGCTGTTGCACGGCGAGCCGTCGTGGGCGTATCTGTACCGCCACATGATCGGGCCTATCGCCGAAGCCGGGCACCGGGTGATCGTGCCGGACCAAGTCGGCTTCGGCCGCAGCGACAAGCCCGCCGAGCAGTCTGACTACAGCTACGCCCGCCACGTGGCGTGGATGTCGAGCCTGATCTTCGACGCGCTGGACCTGCGCGACATCACCTTCTTCGGCCAGGACTGGGGCGGTCTGATCGGCCTGCGGCTCGTCACGGCGCAGCCGGACCGGTTCGCCCGAGTGGCGATAGCCAACACGGGCCTGCCCACCGGGGACCGTCAGCCCAGCGAAGCCTTCATGAACTGGCAGAAATTCGCTCGGGAGTCACCGGTATTCCCGATCGGCGACATTGTGAACGGCGGGTGCCTCACGGAGTTCCCCGCCGACGTCATCGCCGCCTACGACGCGCCGTTCCCGGATGACTCGTTCAAGACCGGCGCACGGGCCTGGCCGTCCCATGTGTGCACATCTCCCGACGATCCCGAGGCTCAGCCAAACCGAGAAGCCTGGGGTGTGCTGCAGCAGTTCGACAAGCCGTTCCTGTGCTGCTTCAGCGACAGCGACCCCGTGACCGCTGGAGCCGACAAGCCGTTCCGTCGGATGGTTCCGGGCGCCCAGAGCCAGGCGCATGTCACCATCGAGGGCGCCTCGCACTTCCTGCAGGAAGACAAGGGACCCGAGTTGGCCCAGGTGCTGATCGAGTTCATCAGCGCCAACTGAGCGGACCGTCACCAACGCCGCAACCGCGGCTGGACCACTACGGTCGCCGCATGATCGCGGGCTATTGCTGGCCGCACAGCGGCGTGGCGGGGGACAACATCGACCTGATGGTCAGCGCGGACGGCGGCTCATGCCGCGTGGAGGTGCTGCGAATCGGCGCCGACGAGCAACTCGTGGGTTCATGGGTGGTGGCGACCGCAGAGCAGCCGGTCCCCGACGACTGTGCCACCGAAGGATGCCGCTGGACCCCGACGCTGCAGCTCGAGATCGATCCTGCGTGGCAGCCGGGCTTCCACTTGGTGCGCTTGGCTGGCCCTGACGGCGAGGTCGCCGAAGCGTTCTTTGTCGTCCGTGCAGCCGAGCCGGGCGAGACACTGCTCGTGCTGTCCACCTCGACGTGGGCGGCCTACAACGACTGGGGCGGGCCGAGCTTCTATACCGGCGGGCACGTGTCCTCCCAGCAACGGCCGCTGCCACGGGGATTCTTGGACAAGCCGGACCCCCATCGCTACCGCGTCGCCCGCTTTGGGCAGCTGCCCCGTCCAGAGGTCGACGAGTACTTCGACAACTACTCGTACTGGTCCGCCGCCGCGGGGTGGGCGAATTGGGAGCGACTCTTCGTCAGCTGGGCGGAGCGCAACGGCATCCAACTCGACTATGCGACCAGCTTGGACCTGCACCACCACCCCGACCTGCTCGACGGACGCCGGTTGTACATCAGCGTCGGCCACGACGAGTACTGGTCCGAGGCCATGCGTGACCACGTCGAGAGCTGGGTCGAATCCGGTGGCGCTGCTGCGTTCTTCTCGGGCAACACCTCGTTCTGGCAGGTCCGCTTCGGTGACAACGATCGGGTGATCGGCTACAAGCTCGACTTCCACCTTGACCCCGTGATGGGGACCGACGCAGAGCACACGGTGTCGACGATGTGGAGCGACCCGCTCACCGGCAGGCCCGAGTCGGAAATGACCGGGGTCTCCTTTACCCGAGGCGGCTACGCCCACTGCCGGCGGGCTCCCAAGGGTTCCGGCGGCTACACGATCTGGCGGCCGGACCATTGGGCGTTCGACGGCCTGCGTCTGATCACGGGCGACGTGCTCGGCGGCGAGCCCGTCGTCGTGGGCTACGAGTGCGACGGCTGTGAGCTGGCGCTGGCGGACGGTTTGCCAGTGGCCACGGGGACCGGCGGCACGCCGGCCAACTTCGAGGTGCTCGGCACGGCCCCGGCGCACCTGTGGGAGACCTCCGAAGCCCCACCGGGGATGCCTGACAGCTACGTCGGCGAGCTCAACTGGGTCACCGAGCGACTCGGCGGCGGCGACACGCCCAAGAACCGGGAGCGGTTTGCGCACGGCGCCGCGGTGATGGGCTGGTTCCAGCGGGGTCTCGGCGAGGTGTTCACTACTGGGTGTACGGATTGGGCCTACGGCCTCGAACACGATGACGTGGCGACGGTTACCCGCAACGTCATCGGCCGCCACGTCGACTGAGCTGGCGAACAACCAAGGAATCCCTCATGACCGAGACAGCCGAGACAGCCGAGGTTGCGACCGCCAACCCCTACCTCGAAGGCAACTTCGCGCCGGTCACCGACGAGGTGACGGCATTCGATCTCGAAGTGATCGGGGAGATCCCTGAAGCCTTCGAAGGCCGCTACCTGCGCAACGGGCCAAATCCGGTGGTGCCGACCGATCCGGCGACGAGTCACTGGTTCGTTGGCACGGGCATGGTCCACGGTGTGCGGCTGCGCGGCGGTCGTGCTGAGTGGTACCGCAACCGGTGGGTGCGCGGTCACGACGTGGCCGAAGCGCTTGGCGAGCCCCCAATCCCGGGTCCCACCCGCGGGCTCGACTTTTCTCCCAACACCAGCGTCGGGGGGTTCGCGGGCACAACCTGGGCGCTCGTCGAGGCCGGAGCGCTGCCCGCCGAATTGGGCTACGAGCTGGACACGGTGTGCCGCAACGACTTCTTCGGGTCGCTGCAGACCGGCTTCACGGCCCATCCCAAGGTGGATCCGGGCACCGGCGAGATGCACGCCATGTGCTATGCGTGGCAGGACCTCTTCGACCATGTCGAGTACGTCGTGATCGGCACCGACGGCAAGGTGCGCCGCACGGTCGATGTCCCGTTGCCGGGCATGTCGATGATTCACGACATGTCCCTCACTGAGAACTACGCAGTGATCTACGACCTGCCGGTGACGGTGGATCTGGACATTGCGTTGAGCGGCGAGTCGTCGTTCCCGTTCCGGTGGGATCCCGACTACGGCGCCCGGGTCGGTCTGCTGCCCCGCGAAGGCACCGCGGACGAGATCGTCTGGTGCGATGTTGGGCTCTGCTACGTGTTTCACCCGTTGAACGCGTACGAGGACAGCGAGGGCCGGGTGGTGCTTGACCTGTGCCGCTACGACAAGATGTTCGACCGGGACTTGCTGGGCCCGGCGGGCGACGCCCAGCCCACGCTCGACCGTTGGACCGTCGACCCGGCGAGGGGCCGGGTCAATGAGGAACGGGTCGACGACCGGTTCCACGAGTTCCCTCAGGTGCGAGCCGACAGGGCCTCCCGCAAGCACCGATTCGGCTACACGGTAGGCGTGGGCGACGGCCTGATCCCCGGCGCCAACTACAAAATTGACTACGACACCGGCGACGTCGTGTTTCACGATCACGGCCCCGGTCGGGGCAGCGGTGAGGCGGTGTTCGTGGCCGATCCCGACGGGACCGCCGAAGACGAAGGCTGGCTGATTTCGTTCATCTACGACGCGACGAGCGACGGCAGCGAACTCGTCATCCTCGACGCCCACGATCTCGGCCGGCCACCCGTCGCGCGCGTGCCGTTGCCGCAGCGCGTGCCGTACGGCTTCCACGGGAACTGGGTCCCCGACACAGCAGTCGCCCCGCCAGCTGACCGCTGACAGCCGCGCAGGCGGTGATGCCGGCTAGAAGACGCCGGGGTAGCTGCCGCCGTCAAGCTGGAGGCTCTGGCCGCTGATGAAGCCGGCCTGCGCCGAGCACATGAAGGCGAAGGCGTCGCCGAATTCCTCGGGACGACCGAGCCGCTTGGCATTCATCATCGCCTCCTGCTCCGCCCGCGCCTCCTCGTAGGTGATGCCCCGGCGCTCCATGGCAATGTTCGCCATGTACAGCTGCCGATCTGTGTCGAAGCGCTCGGGCAGCAACTGGTTGATCGTCACGTTGTCCTTGACGACTTCCTTGGACAGCGCCTTGAGCACCGCCGTCAGGCCGAGCCGCGGGCCGGCCGACAGGCTCAATGCAGGATTGGGCGCCTTCACCATCGCCGAGGTGATCGCCACGATGCGGCCGAAGCGTCGTTGCTGCATGCCGGGCACCACCTGGCGGACGAATATCAGGGGGGAGATCAGCAGGCGCTGCGCAGCGTCTTCCCATTGCTCGGGCTCGATGTCAGCGAAGCCCTTCAGTGGGGGACCGCCGCCGTTGAGCAGAACGATGTCGGGCTCGGGGCACGCGGCCAGCAGCCGATCTTGGGTGTCAGCTTCGGTTGCATCACCGACAACGGCCTGAACATCCACGCCATGGGTTGATGCGATGTCGGTCGCGGTCGAATTCACATCAGCCTCGTTGCGGCCGTTGATCACCACATCGACGCCCTCACGGGCCACGCTGTGAGCACAGGCGCGGCCCAGCCCGCGGCTGGAAGCCATCAGGATCGCTGACCGACCGGCAAGTCCGAGGTCCATGGCAAACACGCTCCTGGCGGCTGTGGTACTGGCCCTGTTGCTCGTCGCGCCGCTGGGTTACCGTACTTGCGCCCGTGAGGAGGCGACATGACCGACACCGCGACACTGCCCGAAACGGCGGCACCCATTGTGAAGGCAGCCGATATCGCGTACATCCGATTGTCGGCGCCCGATCTCGACGCGATGGAGACGTTCGTCAACGACTTCGGGCTCGTTGTGGCTCACCGCGACGACGATGTGCTGATCTCGCGTGGCCTCGAACCGATGCCGTTTCTGCACGTCGTGCATCGGGGTCCCGCCAAGTTCATCGGCTGGGCGTTCAACGTCGACACCCCCGATGATCTGGCTGCGTTGGCCAGTGCAGTGCCCGGCTGCTCGCCCGTTCACGACATTGGCGGCGCCGAGGGCCAGCTCGGCGGCGGCAAGCGAGTTCACTTCGTGGAACCGATCACTGGGTTCCTGCTGGAAGCGGTACACGGCCAGCACGCCGAACCGCTTGCACCGCGTCGCGACCGCATCACCTACAACCACGCCGGGGTCGACGAGCGCGCAGGTGTCGAGCAGGACGTGGCCGGGAACCGCTACCCGATCAAGAAGGATCCCGGGCCGCCCGAGGTGTATCGGCTCGGCCACGTGGTGACGGCCGTCCCTCCGGGAGCCCACCAGGCCTTCATGCAATTCCTGTCGGACACCTTCGGCATGCTCGTGAGCGACGCCGCTCGAATGATCATCCCCCCTGGCGCTGAGGAGCATTTCCCGCCGCCGCTCGTTGAGTTGATCAAAGCGACAGGCTCCGACGTGATGTTTCAGTTCATGCGCATGGACCGGGGCGCTGCCCTGACCGACCACCACAGCATCCTCGTGCTGCCGCTCATGGACGGAACACCGGAGGCGCAGTTCAGCCATGCCGCGTTCGAGGTGTTCAGCATGGACGACGTCTTCCGGGGCCATATGCACTTCCGGGAGCGAGCCGCCGACGGATCGCCGTACAACCTGGCATGGGGCATCGGGCGCCACGTCTACGGCTCGCAGGTCTATGACTACTGGCACGACCCCTACGGCCACGTCCACGAGCACATGTGCGACGGCGATCGGGTGGACGCCAGCTACGGACCGAACACGATCGACATGACCGATCCCGGGCAATTCGGAGACAACGGCGGCAACCAGTGGGGTCCGACGGTTGAGGAATCGGGCGTGCACAACCTCAACGGCCCCCAGTGCGACCCCACGTTCGCAGACCGACCCGATGACGTCCGTGCCTCGCTGCTGTCGAGGGACCTCAGCGAGATACAGCGCATCGTCGAGGGGATCTGAGCCCGCGGTGGGCCCCCGAGAGAATCAGTTTCCGGCAGATCGAGAAGCCAACCGGGCGCATCTGCTCGCGTCAGTCGAATCGGCTGCCGATGCATTGGCCGCAGGCCGGGACGAATCCGAGCAGGCACGCCGGCTCTCGTCGACTTCGGTGGAGGCCCTGCGCGCATCAGGGCTCTTCATGCTCAAGACACCACGCGAGGTCGGCGGGGCCGAAGCACACCCGGTCGTGCAGATGGACGTGATCGAGGCGGTGGTCATGATTGACCCGGCCGCAGCGTGGTGCATGTTCATCACGGCGGCGGTGTCGGGCGCCACCTTGGCTCAGCTAACCGACGATGCCGTCGACGAAGTGCTCGCCGACGGCTTCCCCTTCATGGCCGGAGCGCTGCGGCCCGGCGGAATGGCTCGAAAGGTCGACGGCGGGTATCAGGTGTCGGGCCGGTGGGCGTGGGGCAGCGGCGTCGAGCATTCCGACTGGGTGATGGTGCCGGTCTTCTGCGACGACCCGCCACTGATCAGGGCGCTGGTGCCGACCAGCGAAGTCATCCTGCACGACAACTGGCACACGCTGGGCATGCGCGGCACGGGTAGCTGCGATTACGAGCTGGATGACGTGTTCGTGCCCGACAGGTTCGCGACCGATCTGCTGGGGGCCGAGCTGCTGCGGGGAGGGGCGCTGCACCGGCTGGGCCTGCCGGGGTATGTCGTGAACGAGCACGGCAGTTTCGCCTACGCCCTCGGCCGGCTGGCGCTGCGAACCATGAGCTATGCCGCAATCGAGAAGAAGCGCGGCTATCTCGGCGGGACCAGCGTCGCCGATCGGCAGGTCTTCCAGCGGGCTGTCGGCCACGGCGCCATCCGGATGAACGCCTGCGCTGCCGGGATGGCCGAGGCGCTCGAGCGCATGTTCGACTCGGCCGCCACCGGCCCGCCCGATCCGGCGCTCGTCACCGAGGCCCAAGCCGCCGCGGTCTGGTGCACCGACGAGGCAGTCGACGTGGTGAGCGAGCTATTCCGGTACGCAGGCGGAAGCGCGGTCATGCTGGCGAACGACATGGGTCGCATCCTGCGCGACATCTACACCGTGCAGTCACACCTCATGGTCTCCGATGTCGGCTATGAAAGCTATGGCCGCGTGGTACTGGGTCTCGATCCGGGCGGTGGTCTCCCATAGCAACGGCCATCGGCTGAAATGGGACCCAAGAGCAGGGGTCAGCAGTGATTGTCTTGACGAGTGACAGCACCAGCGACATCGCTCAGCGAAGCGATGACACGCACAAGCTGTGGGTGCGGGTCGATCAGCTCGCCGAGGCCACTGGTTGGCAGCTGAAGCCTGAGGGGGTGTGCCTCGGGGAGATATGCGTGCCGCTCTTCGAGCCCGAACGCGAAGCGTGGATCGCAGATGCCGACGACTGGGTGTGGTTCTGCTACTCGGCCTTCGCCGACAAGATCGGCCAGAAGTATGTGCACGACGACGGCGTGTGGAGCCTCGGCTCCGTGCCCGAAGTCCGTCGCATGGGGCTGGAGTCGGGGCTCGCCCCCGACTTCGAGATGACCGACCGCAACGGTGACACGGTGCGGTTATCCGAGCTGCGCGGCCGCAAGGTGGTGCTGTTCAGCTGGGCGTCGTGGTGAGGGTGCCGGGTCAACCTGCCGGTCTGGCAGGAACTGTACGAATCGATCGGCGCTGACCGCTTCGAGCTGATCAGCGTTGCGGAGGATTCCCAAGGCGAAGCCGCTGCCGGCAAGTGGTTCGACAAGGCGTCGCCGACGTTCCGATGCATCGTCGACCCGACACATCGGATCAGCTCGTTGTTCGGCTGGGTCAATGTGCCCTCGGGTGCGTGGATCGACGAGGAGGGGCGCATCGTCCGCAGCAATGAGGGCGTGTTCCCCGACGAGACCACCATCAAGTTCGGCCTCGGCAAGGTACGGCTGGGCAATAACGCCTTTGCGCGTGCCACGAGAGACTGGATCGAGCGCGGGGCTGACAGCGAGTTTGTCTGGTCTCCCGAAGAGCTGGCCGCTCGTCTGAAGCCCGTCGACGACTACACGCTGCTGGCGGAGCCCACGTTCAAGCTGGCGTTGCACTTCGAAGCAGCGGGCGACAGCGACCGTGCACTGCTGCACTTTGACGCCGCGCAGCGACTGGCTCCGGACAACTGGAACTACCACCGGCAGGGCTGGACCCACAAGGGAACCATCTACGCGAGCTTGCAAGTGCTGAAGAAGTCGAAGTATCTACGCAAGAACACCGACAAGAACTACTACGACCCCATGGAACTGCCCGACGAGAACCATCGCCGGTTCACCGAGCCCGATTGGATCTGGACGCCGGCCGTCAACCGCCTCAAGCGCCTGCTGGGCCGGCAGCCAAGCGCCGCGTAGTAGTCGCCGGAGCGCTCGAGGGGATCACCGGAGCGCGCCCCGCAAATATGATGAAGGTATGACAAAGCGTCGCATTACGGTCACCGTCGATGAGGATCTCATCGAGGCTGCGAGCGATGCAGTGAGCGACGGCGACGCCTCGTCGGTGAGCGCCTGGGTGAACGAGGCAATGGCGGACAAGAACGAGCATCGACATCGCCTCAAGGCTCTCGGCGAGGCGATCGCGGACTATGAGGCTGAGTTCGGGCCGATCACCGACGAGGAACTCCAGGAACAACGCCGTCTTGACAAGGCTGCGGCCAAGCAGGTCCGCGCCGACGGCGTACGTCGAAGGGCGCAGCGTGAGCTTGGTGCTTGACGCAGGCGCACTCGTCGCTTTGGAGCGCAACGATCCGACTCTGTGGCGACGGGTGGACGATGCACACGTACGAGGCAGCGCCCCGCTGACCCATGGCGGCATCGTGGCGCAGGTGTGGCGTGGTGGATCGGGACGGCAAGCCCGTTTGGCAATGGCCTTGCTCGGCACCCTTGTCGTTCCTCTCGACAATGATCTCGGCCGCCGAGCCGGTGTTCTACTGGCACGGACTGGCCTGGCCGACGCCATCGATGCGGCGCTTGTCGCGCTGTGCCACGCCGGTGACCAGATCGTGACCTCCGATCCCGCCGATATCGATGCGCTCGCCAACGCCGCCGGACTCGACGTCGACATCATCCCGGTCTGACCTGCCAGAGAGCGAACGCAGCGGGGCGGGCTCGTCTAGTCCGTCAACCGATGTGTGTTTCCGCTTCTGATCGCTGCGCCGCTTCGCCTTCGGCTGGCTCGGCGGCTCGGTTGGTGATCGTCGGCTCGCGGGCGAGTCGGCTGCGCCAGTTGGCGATCGTGCTCTCAGGCACACCGAGCACTTGAGCCGCTGCATTGTCGATGATGCGCCTGCCTTCGCATCGCTCCCCGTCTCGCAGCGGTAGCAACTCGATGTCGCAGGCCTGCTCGTAGGCCGCTAGCAAGTCACCCCAACTAGGGCTGTCTGGCGACGGCACCAGAACACTTCGCAGCTGACCGAGAGAGAAATCTGGATACGTCAGTTTCTTGCTTCGCAGGTTGAGCAGCATCAGACGAGCCGGCGTTGAGTTCCACCACGCAACGAAGGCCTTCTCGGGAATGGCTGAATCAACGGCTACCGGAATCCACCCGGAGCCAACCGAGGGTTCCTCGGACCACAGTGCGGTCAGTCGTCCGCTGATGGTGTCGTATTTCTGAGCCACAAGCACATTGCTGCGATGTTCCCAATACCGATTCGCGCGTTCAAGCAATGCAGGCTTCGGCTGCCGATGGGCTTCGGGCTGCGCGCACATGGTGGTTCGGGTCGTTGCGCTGATTGACCAGAACAGCTTCCGAACATCAGAGGCCGCGGCATCGCAAGCCTGATAGGTCTCGCGAATGCGCCGGCCTGCGGGCCCAAAGCCGTGGTTGTTTCCTGCAGGTCCGAGGTCTGCGAGCTTGTTGATGTGGTTGTGGGCGACATCGGCGAAACCGCCGTCGAACCACTGCACGGGCGACCAATCGCCATCGCGTACGCGTTCGGCTGGCCACAGCGTGACGTTGCCCCACTCTCCAGGATCGCCGCTCGCAATCGCATCGGTAGCAGCTAGGGCCTCGACGGGGGTCGATGGCATCTTGCGAAGTGACACGAATCGAGTCGGAGGGTCGCTTGCAGTCGAATTCGACCGGTCATCGCGACGTCGGGCGACAAGCAAGCACTCGTGAATGCCGGTGTTCTCGGAAAAGTTGATGTTCTTCGGATCGTGTGACGTGATGACGTATTGAACCCAGAAGCGGTTGGCCAAGAACCGACGCTCGTTGAGCCCCGACGACGAAGTACAGGCAGTCGCCGGTGTGATCTTTGCCAGCACGCCACGCTCGCTGCGCGCCAAGAAGGCCGCGATCGGTGTGAAGTAGGTGCTGATGCTGTTGGCATCGACTACTTCACCGGCAACAGGATCTACGTGCAGCAAGAAGTCGCGAATGGACAATTCGTGCTGCTGCATAGCCTTCTTCTCGTGGGCCGAAAAGTGTCCGTGCTTCCTTGTGTTGTTGGTGAAGGGAGGATTCATGATGACGAGATCGATGTCGCTGATCGGGAACTTGGCCCCGGAGCCGGTCAGCTGTGCGCCCACACTTCTGGAGTCGGCGTGCTGTACGAGGTTTCGCAGTGATGCTTCGGAATCGGCGAATCCGAGGACCTCCAGGGTTCCTGCCATCATCGATCCGTCGGGTTGCGGTCCGTGACGGAGCGTGAACAGATTCATCTTGCGGTAGTCGACGGTCGGAGCGCCCAGAGTGAAATTCGATGCAGCGAACTGGATGGCCGGTGAATTGATGTCGAGCCCGTGGAGCACGTTCTCGACGACCGCCTTGTGCAGGTCGGAACCGCCGGAATCAGCATCGTCGCTGTCCAAGTGTTGGCCATGCTCATCGACGCGTTGTTTGAGCACCCGCAGCGCCGCCATGAGAAGCGTCCCAGTCCCACAAGCAGGGTCCATGATCCGCAGGCGGGCGATCTGATCGGAATCTGACCAGTCGGCGAAGTCCTCGTCAATGGCCAGTCGCGCCAGCATGAGCGCTGACAGATTCTTGGTGTAGAACGCGCCATACGCGGCTGCGTTGGGCAGAATCCGGTGATACAGGGGGCCAGCGTGGTCGTATCCCATCTCGCTGAGCGAATCGGCGGTGCGGTTCGCGCATTCGGCCAAACCTCGCAGTGCCTCGACTGCGTATGGCCTAGTCGGAAGTTGTCTGAGTACGGAAAGCGCCGATCCGAACACCGGCTCGTAGTCGTGCTCGAGAATCCGTTCCCATCCGTCTGCCAGGACCGCCGCAGGGTCGGGCGCTCCGGTCACTCGGGCCAAGTCGGCGATGTCGCTGAACCGGGGCACCTCACGCAGGCGACGGTGCAGCAGGCAGGCATTGATCAGGACGAGCGCCGCGACCTTGCAGATGTCGGCCTCATTGGTGTCGTCAACGGTGAGATTGCCGAGCGCAGCCGCCAGCGGCGCCGCGAGATTGCCTTCACTGAAGCGAGCTCCGGCGATGGAAACGGCGAGCCCCAGATCGTCTGCCACGAGCTTGCCGGCCGACCCCAGGCCCGAGGCGGCGACGACATGCGCGTAGATGGCAGCGCCCGCTTTGTGCAGATCGAGCTTGAGCTGTGCAGGATCATCGACGCCCGCTGCCAAGGTGTCTCCATCGCCCTGAGTCCCCGCAGGCGGCGAGCGCGTGACCTCGCATGCTGTGACGAATCGGGCTGGCGTCTCAGCGAGGCGAGTGTCGTGAGCCTGCAGTGCCCTCAGCACTTGGCCGACTGATTCGTAGCCGCTGCCACCCGCTTCGAGCGCCGCTGCGAGATCTTCACCCGGCGGCACCGGGACCGGAATCACGATGTAGCCGAGCTTCTTTCCTTCGACGCGTCGCATGACTCGTCCGACGGCTTGCACGATGTCGACCTGGCTGTCGCGAGGCTCCATGAACACCACCGCATCCAGCGATGGCACGTCCACCCCTTCAGTCAGCAGCTTCGCGTTGCAGATCACGCGCGCGCAGTTGTCGGTACGAGTCCGCGCGAGCTTGCGCAGTTCCTCGCTGCGTTCGAAGGCGGACGCGGTTCCGTCGAGGTGGGTCGCTTCGACCTTGGTGGCTCCTTCCGTTTCGCCATGTGCGCGCCTGCGTCGGGTAATGAGGGCGCGCAGCTGCGAATCAGCAAGTCCCATGGCGTAGAACTTCGACCTCGCGATGGAATTGGCGAAGGCGATGGTGCTGTCGAGGCGCCGAGGCACCTCCAGTTCGCTGCCCTCCGCCATGCCGTTGATGGCGAGCGACGTGCCGAGCAGCCGTTGCAGGTCTTCGATGCTGACCACGAGCGGCTTCGGCCCCGCCTTTTGCGTCTGCGATTCGGCGGACGAGTCGCCCAGGTCGATGAGCCGCTGTCGCATGCCTGCCGGAACGGCGCTGTCGTGGACGCCCAGCACGATCACCCGATAATCGGCGAGCATGTCGGTCTCGACTGCTTCCTTGAACGACAGGCGCTCGAGTTCGGGGCCATAAACATGGGGGTCGTTCATGTCCACGGTCTCGATGCCACGTCCGGCGAGTGATGCCTTGGATGATGCGGTGTAGATGCGGGGAGTAGCCGTCATGTAGAGCCGCTTGCGGGCACGCAGGCGATCGTCGTCGTGGACCATCTGAAAGCCGCTGTCCCGCAGGCTTCCGGCTGCATCAGAGATTGCTCCAGTCGTGCGATGTGCCTCGTCGCTGAGGACGAGATCGAAAGCCCCGGCAGCGTGTTGGCTCTGCGCCTCGCAAAGTCGATGCAGAGACTGATACGTGCAGAACACCACGCGTGTTGCATCGGTGTCACGGGCGGGGTCCAGCGTCACCCCGAGTTGCTGCGGCGACGTAGTCACCGGGCACTCCAGCTCGGAAACCCGCATCTCGGTCGCGCTCTCGGAGCGGCCACCCGCGGATTCGTCGGAGCAGACGACGACACACTCAAGGGGTCGCGTCGTGTGCAACAGCCATTCTCGGCGCGCTTGTGCCACCAATGCGATGCTCGGTGCCACGAACGCGATGCGTCCGCCGTCGGGGACCACGCTTTCGGCGATGCGCAGCGAGGTGAACGTCTTGCCTGTGCCGCAGGCCATGATCATCCGGCCCCGGTCGTGGTGCGACAAGCCCCCGACGACCTTGTCGATGGCCTCGCGCTGGCGTGGCCAAGGCGCTCGAACAGGTCGTTCCTGCAGCTTCTCGCTGATCTTCTCGAACTCATGGTGCAGGAAGTCGATCCGGCGGACCGAGGAACCGAGGCTGTCGACCTGCGCGAGTGCGTTGTCGGTCCAGGGCGACGTCGTGACGATCCAACGCATCGCGAATACGGGCTGATCGGTGGCATCGGTCGCCTGCGACTGGCTCAGGAACGAATCGATGTCAGCCTTGGCAACTCGTCGTTTCGGTGCATAGCACTTGCATTGGATGGCGATGTGGCTGCCGTCGCGGTGGCGCGCGACGAGGTCGATGCCGGTGTCCTTGCCGCTGAGGCCGGTTAGTTGCTGACGTTCGCGCCACCGTCCCCAGTGTTCGATCTCGTCGATCTCGTACTCGGGGCTCTCAAGGAAGACGATCTTGACGAGTTCCTCGAACCATCGGCCCTTCTCGGATTCGTCACGGCTGGTCGTGCGAATACGTTCGATGACCTCGCCGACCGTAACGAGTGCTTCGACCGGCGGCTCGGACGCAGTATCCGAAGTGGGGGGGGGGGTACCTACGAACGGGAGGCTCAACGAGGCGAGGTTGATGTCCTCACGACGCATCCCGCGAGTCGCGGAGGGCAAGAGTGTGATCTCGTCGGTGTCCGCCTCGACCTGCGGTGGGAGTGTCTCGCTCATCAATGCCTCCTGTGGTTTCCGCAGTTGTAGTCGAGAGCGCCGACGCTGTGCAGCCTGGCGCCGGAGGGTCTACGGCTTGTCGGCCGTCGGCTTGTTGATGAACATTGCCAGTAGCAGGCCGATGCCGGCGGCGCCCAGGATGAGTGCCGAATAGGCGGTGTCGTCGTGGATGCCCTGATCAAACCAGTCGTTGAAATAGGTGGTGGTGATCGCATCGAGGATCATCGCGGGCGCGAAGAGCGCTATTGCGGCTGAACTGCGCCATTGTCTCGGAGTCTGCAGCACCCGGAAGCACACGAACATGGTGATAACCGTGACGATCGTCCCGACGATCAGCCAGACCCACCACACGGTGCGGGAATCCGACGGTTCGTAGTTATCGGTGAAGATCAGCAGGAACAGCCCCAGGAACACGGCCCAGCCGATGACGGCGATCACCATCATCAGGACCATGTGCTGGATGTAGGTGAGCCGGCTTTGGGTGGGCATTGGCCTCGTGGTCCTCTCATGAAGGGGCGACGTCGGTGTCGAGCGCCACCGCAGGACGGTAGTTCTCGAGGAAGTGGCGTAGCGTCCCGGTGCAAATGCTCACGAAAGGCTGACAATGGCGATGCCAAGCGCACACCCGTCCTTCCAAGGCCGAATCGGTCGGACAGTTGCCGAGTCAGAGCCTTGGTTCGAAGAGCATCCCCACGCTCCCGCCGGGGCGCCCAACGTGGTGTTCGTGCTGCTCGACGACACAGGATTCGCCCAGCTCGGCTGCTACGGGTCCGACATCGACACACCCCACATCGACGCCCTCGCCGCCAACGGCATCCAGTTCACGAACTTCCATGTCGCGCCGCTGTGCTCGCCCACTCGGGCATCGTTGCTGACCGGACGGTCCCAGCACGCCGTCGGCATGCGCTCGGTGTCGAATTTCCAGACCGGATACCCGAACCAGCTCGGCCACATCACCAACCACGCAGCCACGATCGCGGAGGTGCTCCGGGACGAGGGCTATGCCACGTTCTGCACGGGCAAGTGGCACCTCGCGCCGACCGACAGCGGTTCTGCCGCCGGCCCGTTCGACCAATGGCCTCTCGGCCGCGGCTTCGATCGCTTCTACGGATTTCTCGAAGGCGAAACCGATCAATTCTTCCCCGAACTCGTGGCGGACAACCACCCGATCGACCCGCCCGCACGACCCGAGGACGGATATCACGTCAGCGAAGATCTGGTCGATCAGATGCTGCGGATGATCAGCAACAGCAAGGGTGTGCGTCCCGATCGACCGTTCTTCGCCTACGTGCCCTTCGGCGCTACGCACGCTCCGCATCAGGCACCGCCGGAGTACCTCGCGAAATACCGGGGTCGCTACGACGAAGGTTGGGATGCGGTGCGCCAGCGCTGGTACGACCGGCAGATCGAGATGGGCGTCATTGCGCCGCACACCGTGCTGGCCCCGCTGAATCCGGGCGTGAGGCCGTGGGACGCGTTGTCAGAGAACGAGCAGAAACTGGCCTGCCGGCTGCAAGAAGCCTTTGCTGCGTTCTTGGACCACACAGACGACCAGATCGGACGGCTCGTCGCCGGACTCGAGCATCTCGGCCAGCTCGACAACACGATCTTCTTCGTGATGGCCGACAACGGTGCATCCCAAGAGGGCGGACCGACCGGTGTGATGCACGAATTCAGTGTCTTCAACCAGGTGCCTGAGCCGATCGAACATGTCGTTGAGCGGCTCGACGACATCGGCGGGCCAAACAGCCACACCAACTACCCGTGGGGCTGGGCTCAATGCGGCAACTCGCCATTCCGCTGGTACAAGCAGAACACCCACGAAGGCGGGGTGCATGTACCGATGGTGGTGCACTGGCCGGCCGGCATCGCGGCCGAACAGCGCGGGACCAAACGGAACCAGTTCGTCAACGTGTCTGACGTGACCCCCACGGTCTATGAGCTGCTTGGCGTCACCGCGCCCGAGGTGTATCGAGGGCTGGACCAGCTCCCGGTCACCGGCGACTCGCTCGCGTCGGTCCTGGCCGACCCCGATGCCCCGGCCGCCAACACGCTGCAGTACTTCGAGAATTCCGGGTCGCGTGCCCTGGTCGCATTGCTCGACGGCATCTGGTGGAAGGCGGTGGTACGGCATATGCCGGGCGACGACTTCGACACTGAGCCGTGGGAGCTGTTCGACCTCGGGGCGGATCCCTCCGAATGCAACGACCTTGCGGCCGAACTTCCCGAGCGTCTCGAAGAGCTCATCGGCCTGTGGTGGGACGAAGCCGAGCGCAACGGCGTACTGCCGCTTGACGATCGCGCTGGCATATCGCTGTTCGGGGCACGGTTGCGAGAGAACTCGCCGCATCCGCCGAGCCGGCGCTACGTGTACCGGCTGCCGCTGTCCCGGATCCCCATGGCAGCGACCCCGGCTGTCGGTGGCAATCTGTTCGACCTCACCGCCCGGGTGAGTCGGGGTGCGGGCGACGAGGGCGTCATCTGGGCGACGGGCTCCGCGAGTGCCGGCGTGTCGGTCCTCGTCCAGAACGAACACCTCGTCGTGGACTACAACGCGTTTGGGGCACGCACTGTCGTGGAGTCGACCATCGAGGTCCCAGAAGGCGATTGCGAACTGACGGCGCGATTTCGACGCACAGACCAGGCGGGTGGTGTCATCGAACTGGCGGTCGAGGGCCAGCAGGCCGGCACCGCAGAGCTGCCGTACATGATGCGGATGATCTCGTCGGTCGGTTCCAGCGTCGGCCACGACTACGGCTCGACGGTGTCAGATCGCTACGAGGATTCGTTCCCATTTTCCGGAACCTTGCACGAGGTGGAGATCAACCTGTCGGCACGGACCGAAGCCGACGTCGCCGCCACCGCCCGAGCCGAGATGGCCCGCCAGTAGCGAAACCTTCGGCGAGTCCCCCGCCGAAATGCGCGTAGGTGGATGGCTGGCGAACGGCCTCAACTGGCGTTCTTGGGGGCGACGATGGTGGTGGTGCCCTGGGCGACGGCAACCATGCGGTCCGCGTTGGTGATCTCGACGCGCACGACCGCGAGCCGCTTGCTCATCGAGATGATCTCGGCGGTGGCGACGCAAGTACCGCCGGTGACGGGGGCGAGCAGATTGATCTTGAACTCAGTGGTCGCTGCCCAGTAGCCGGGCGGCATGACGGGGTACATGACCACGCCGAGCACGTGATCGCACATGGCCGACAGACAGCCGCCGTGCATCGTGCCCATGGTGGTGATGAGTTCGTCGGTGATCGGCATCTCGCAGACCAGCCGCCCGGCTTCGAACTCGACCGCCTTGATGCCCAGATAGCCGTCGATGCCCGAGCGGGATACCCGACCGATGACCTTGTCGGCCCACTCCTGGTTGAACGTCTCGAAGACTGGTCTGCTCATGGACTGACTCCTAGGAGTGGGTGGTCTCTGGCGTAAAGACACCGTGCTGTGTTTGATGGTTCACGGCGC
>JAPOPC010000092.1 GCA_026713105.1 Acidimicrobiaceae bacterium | reverse complement strand
CCCCCAGCCAGCCCGCCTGCGTGCACGGTGGTGTTCACCCCGACGGGGCGCACGGGCATCGTGAGCGCAGGCATCACGGTGCTCGACGCTGCTCGTGAACTCGGCGTCGATCTCGACAGCGTCTGCGGCGGGCGCGGCATCTGCGGCCGCTGCCAGGTCGTCCCCTCGGTGGGTTCGTTTCCCAAATGGGCCATCACCGCGGGTCCCGAGGCACTCAGCCCCCCAAGCGCCACCGAAGCTGCGTACGGCGGCCGCCGGCCGCTCGGTCCGCAGTCACGGCTGGGCTGTCAGGCGCTCGTGCAGGCAGACGTCGTCGTCGACGTGCCGCCCGACAGCCAGCTGCACGGCCCGGTGGTGCGCAAGACCGTCGACGTCGGCGACATCGCATTGGACCCGCTGTCAACCCTGCACGTGGTCACCGTGCCGCCACCGACACTGGATGAGCGCCGCGGCCTGGCGCAAACGGTGATCGACTGCGTCGCCGACGAATGGGACGTCCGCCTGGCCGGGATACTGCCCGGGGCACTCGGAGCACTTCACGCATCGGTCGCTGCGGGCTCCCCCGACGGCGACGGCGGCCGCCTGGTCACGGTCGCCGTGCGCTGGAGCGGGCCCGAGCGAGGCCGGCGCACCGGCATGATCTCGGCGGTGTGGCCCGATGTGGTGACGGCCGCACTCGGCATCGCCATCGACATCGGCTCGACCACGCTCGCTGGTCACCTGACCGATCTGCACAGCGGTGAGATTCTTGCCTCGGCAGGTCGGATGAACCCCCAGATACGCCTCGGCGAAGACCTCATGAGCCGGGTCTCGTACGTGATGATGAATCCGGGCGGGGCGGCCGAGCTCACCTCGCTGGTCCGCGACGCGTTGGCGTCGCTGACCAGCGAACTCTGCGACGCAGCGGGCGCTGATTCGTCCGGCGTGCTCGAGGTAGTGCTCGTCGGCAACCCGATCATGATCCACATCGCCCTCGGCATCGATCCGACCCCGCTCGGACAGGCGCCGTTCACTTTGGCCACCGACGCTGCCGTCGAGCTCGAAGCGCCCGAGCTGGGCCTTGCGTGCCCAGCAGCGCGGGTGTACGTGGGACCCGCAATCGCGGGCCATGTCGGCGCGGACACCTCGGCGGCAGTGCTCGCCGGGAGCCCGCACCGCGACGAGGCCATCACCCTGCTGGTGGACGTGGGCACGAACGCCGAGATCGTGCTGGGCAGCTCAGCGGGTCTGTGGGCAGCATCCAGCCCGACCGGCCCGGCGTTCGAGGGCGCCCAGATCAGCCATGGGCAGCGTGCGACGCCGGGTGCGATCGAACGGGTGCGCGTCGATCCGGCGACGTGGGCTCCCCGAATACGTGTCATCGGCTGCGATCTGTGGTCCGACGAGCCCGGCTTCGCTGAGGCGATCGAGCAGCGGGTCGCAGCCGGTTCTCGCAGTGCAGCCGCAGGCGTCACGGGAATCTGCGGATCCGGAATCATCGAAGTCATCGCCGAGATGTACCTCGCCGGCGTGCTGTCATCCGATGGCGCCATCGCTGAGCCGTCGAGAGAGGGCGAACGGGCATCACGCGTGATCTCCGATGGCCGCACCTCGTCATTCGTGCTCTACGAACCGCCCGAGGGAACCGCTGGTCCGACCATCACCATCACCCAGAATGACGTTCGAGCGGTCCAGTTGGCCAAGGCAGCGCTGCGCGCCGGCATCGATCTGCTCTGCGAACGCGCCGGCATTGCCGCGCCAGATCGAGTGCAGCTCGCCGGAGCCTTCGGAGCCCATATCGACCCCACCAGAGCGATGGTGCTCGGTCTCATCGGCGACTGCGACCCCGATGCTGTTCGATCGGTGGGCAACGCCGCGGGCACGGGTGCGTTGCGCGCACTGCTGTCGGGCACTCAGCGTGCCGAGATGGAACGAGTCGTCCGCAGCATCCGCAAGATCGAGACCGCCACCGAACCCCGATTTCAGGAACTCTTCGTGGCAGCCATGGCACTCCCCCACGCGACGGCACCCTCGCCGAAGCTCTCGACGGTGATTGCGCTGCCGCCACGAGCGAGTCCCGATGCCCCCGACGGACTGCCCGGTGACCGGTCCTCACGCCGCTCACGGCAGCGACGGCGACGATGACGCACGCTCTTGGTATGCAGGAGATCGATCTGCACCGGAAGGCAGCAAGCAACGATGACAGGCAACCATGACTGAGCGAACACGACGTCGAGGAGGCGGCCGCGCCGCCCGCCAGGCCCAGCGCACTGCGGCAGATGTGGCCGTCAACACCCACCTGCGGCGGTCGCTGCCCCCAGTGAGCGTGCTGGATGAGGCTGGCTTGGCGCAGATCGAGGAGAACGCCGAGACGATCCTGTCCGAGGTCGGCGTGGCCTTCCAGGACTTCCCCCGGGCGCTGGAGCTGTGGCGAGAGGCCGGTGCAGACGTCGAGGGCGAGATGGTGCGCTTTCCCCGCGGGATGTGCCGTGAGATCGTCCAGTCCAACGCGCCGGCCGCCTACACCCAGCACGCTCGCAATCCTGCGCGCTCAGTGCCGATCGGGGGCGATGCCACGGTGTTCGTCCCGAACTACGGGTCGCCCTTCGTCGCCGATCTCGACGAAGGCCGCCGGTACGCCACCCTGGCCGACTTCGAGCGCGTCGTGAAGCTGGTGTGGATGCTCCCCCACCTGCATCACAGCGGCGGCACGGTGTGCGAACCGGTGGATGTCCCGGTGAACAAACGACACCTCGACATGGTGTACGCGCACCTGCGCTACAGCGACAAGCCGCTGATGGGCTCAGTCACGGCCGCCCAGCGCGCCGCGGACTCCGTCGAGCTGTGCCGCATCGCGTTCGGGGGCGACCTGGCTGACCGCACCGTGCTGACGAGTCTGATCAACGCGTCGTCGCCGTTGCGCTGGGACGCCACCATGCTCGGCGCGGCCGAGATCTACGCGCAGCACAACCAAGCGTGCGTGATCTCGCCGTTCATCCTGGCGGGCGCCATGTCTCCGGTCACCGTGGCTGCGCTGTCGGCCCAGGCGCTGGCGGAGGCACTGTCCGGAATGGCCTTCTGCCAGCTGGTGCGCCCAGGTGCCCCGGTGATCTTCGGCACCTTCGCGTCATCGATGTCGATGGCCACGGGCGCGCCGACGTTCGGCACGCCTGAGGCGGGTCTGGCGATCTATGTGATGGCGGAACTGGCGAGGCGAGTCGGCGTGCCGTTCCGCTCCGGAGGGCAGTTCACGTCCTCCAAGGCACCCGATGCGCAAGCGGCCTATGAATCGGCGTCGACGCTGCTGCCGACCATGGCAGCCGGGGTGAACTTCGTGCTGCACGCAGCAGGCTGGCTCGAGGGCGGCCTGACGCTGAGCTACGAGAAACTGATCATGGATGCCGATCAGCTCGGGATGATGGAGGTCTATGCCAGGGGTGTCGACATGACACCCAATGGCCAGGCCGTCGAAGCGTTCATCACCAACCCTCACGGCGATCACTTCCTCGGCCACCCGCACACGTTGGCCAACTTCGAGACGGCGTTCTACCAATCGGCGATCGCCGACAACAACAGCTTCGAGCAGTGGTCCGACGAGGGATCCCCCGATGCTGCGCAGCGAGCAAACCGCCTGATGAAGCAGATGCTGGCCGACTACGAACCGCCGCCGATCGACGATGCCATCGACGCCGAGCTGCGCGACTACATCGCCCGACGCAAGGCCGAAGAGCCAGACGCGATCGTCTAGCCGCCCGATGGCCGAAGCGAAGGTGTCAAGATGACGATGGATCCGATGAACAACATCACGGCCGGTTACAGGGGAGATCGGGGCGTACTCCGCTGCTCCACTTCGTCGTAGCTGACCGCTCTACTCGAATCCAAACAACGGGAACAGGTCATGATTCGGCAAGGTTCCGAGGTTCCGTATTCCTTCCCATAACAGCTCATTGGCTGCGATGGAATAGGCTCGAGAATCATCATTTCCTGAATTGAACTGCATAGCAACGGCCAGCCCGTCATACCGCCGCAACAGACGTGCATGAGCGCCCCAAAATGAACCGCTATGTTGCCAGATATTTCCATTTGTGGCAGGAGTGACTTGCCATCCCATCGCGTAGTACCTCGCGGTGCTTGTCAATGGGGGATCATGGCGGGATAACATCAATTCGACCGTGTCGGCTTCCAGAATTGCTGGTGGCCTAGTTCCATCAAGGCTGGTCACAAAGCGCAGTAGGTCGATAGTCGAGCCAAGCCATCCACCGGCTGCGTCGTAGCGCGGCAGGAAGATGCCGCCATACTGCGGCGGAAGCCCACGGGGACCGTCTGGATAGTCGGAATCCCATAATCTGTGCCGCGGAGACCAGTAATATCGCACTTCGCCGTCTACGCGGTCTTTCAGCAATGTGCGTCCGATCTGCATGCGCGTTATCCCCACAGAGGCAAGTACCCTCTTCTTCACGTAATCTTCGTAGGGCTGCCCGCTCTTCTCCTCAATAATTCGCCCCAGGATGCAGTAGCCAAAGTTGGAGTAGCTGTACTTTGTGCCGGGATCAGATTCAAGTGGCAAAACTCCTAGCGCATACCGGATGACATCAGTGCAATCCGTAGGCCGGTCAACAACTAACGGGTTGACCATGTAATCGCCGCCAGCGCGTGCACCTGAGTGGTGCAGCAGCTGTCGCACCGTCACTTCTCGATAACGAGGGTCGATTATCTTTCCGCCGACCGGCTCGATGTGATCCAAAATGTCGAATGCCCGTTCATCGAGGTCGAGCAGCCCGTCCTCCACTAGCCCTGATTATTCACGAGTCGGGTTGACTGGTCTGTAAGGGTCCGCGGAAAAGCCCCTCTGACCTGCGACGATGCATGTGTTGGAAGCACGCATCTTCGAGTTCAGGGGGGCATCTCCGAGGTGAAACCTAGCAGT
>JAPOPC010000036.1 GCA_026713105.1 Acidimicrobiaceae bacterium | reverse complement strand
GTCTGGCGTGATCCGAGCCCTGCATTCCTCGAAGAGCGGCTCGAGGCGGACCCTGCCGGCTGCTGGGGTGACGGCGGCGCGCTCCCCTTCCCCCCCCGCCGCGATGCCGCCCGCGGGGCGCCCCGGGCCGGGGGGGGGGTGCGCCGCCCCGCCCCCCCCCCCCCCCGCCGCAGCGAGGCCGCCGGCGTGCTGCCCGGCCCGGTCATCGAGCTGCCGATGTGGCGGGTCGGCGGCGACAACGGCGACGGGGCCAGCGACGGGACTCGCAACGACCTGTGGGCGCTCAGCGTGCGCATCGAGCGTCTGCCTGAAGCGGTGATCGGCTATGGCTTCTGGCCGCTCGACGACGCCGGGAGCCTGCTGGGCGGCCAGCGCGGCCCGGTGCCGCACCGGTTCCGCGGGCCCGAGGCACCCGCCGAATTGCCCTCGCACCCCGACGACGAGCTGCGCGGGGAAATCCAGGAGCACACCGTCGACAGCACGTCACTTCGCTCGAAGCGCAAGGTGACGGTGTACCTGCCGCCTCAGCACTCCCACGCAGAGCCCTTGCCAGTGCTGTATGCCACTGACGGCGGCATGATCGGCCCGTACATCCGCCGGCTCGACGCCGGCATCACCAACGAAACGGTGCCCCGCTTCGTGCTGGTCGCCGCGCACTCCGCGCCGATGGGTGGCTATGGGAATGAACGGGCCATGGAGTACCTGCCGGGCTTCGACAACGACCGTTTCGACCGCCACCAGCGCTTCTTCGTCGAAGAGCTGACCGCATGGGCTGAGCAGTCCTTCGGCGTTTCGGGCGACCGCAGCCAGCGCGGCGTATTCGGCGCATCCGACGGCGGAGGTCACGCTCTCGCCGTCGGTCACATGCACCGCGACAAGTTCGGTCACGCCATGGCGTATTCCACCGGCATGCCGCCGAACGAGCAGATGAACTGGAACGCCGCCGAAGCTCCGTTCGTGCACCTGTGTGCCGGCACTCTCGAGGGCGGTTTCCACCAGGCCACCGAGGCGTGGGCAGCATGGCTGCACTTCGCAAAATCGCCGCACGACTGGACCGAGCGCGTCTGCGGCCACGACCTCATCCAATGGATCGAAGAGCTGCCCCGCGCTGTTGCACGCGCCTGGGGCTGAGCGGCTGGCCGCGGGGCACTGCGCGAATGACGAACCAGTGCCTTGGGAACCATTGGGCATCTCCCCCACGCCGGATGGCAACGTGATCGACGAGCTGGTCACCGTGGACGGTCACGTGCAGCTCGACGCCGTCGGCATCGCATACCGCAAGATCTCTCCTGGAGGCACCGGCACCGGGCACCGACACGGCAGCGCAAGCCCCGTGATCGTGATGTTGCACGAGGGCCTCGGCAGCATCACCCAATGGCGGGAACTGCCCGAAGTGCTGGCGCGCCGATGTGGGCTCGACGTCATCGCCTACGACCGCAGCGGCTACGGACGCTCAGACCCGGTGCCCGAGACCTACAGCGACGGCTTCATGGAGCGCGAGGCCACCGAAGTGCTGCCCGCAGTGCTCCACGAACTCGGTATCCGCTCGCCCGTGCTCATCGGGCACAGCGACGGAGCATCCATCTCGCTGATAGCAGCGGGACTGGAATCAGTCGTGCCGCTCGGCGTGGCCGTGATCGCGCCGCACTCATTCATCGAGGACGTCTGCATCGATGGCATTCGTGCCATCGACAGCCAGCGCGAGCCGGTCATCTCCGGGCTCGCCCGCCACCACGACCATCCGCGCCTCGCATTCGAACGCTGGCGAGACGTCTGGCTGACCCCGCAGTTTCGCGACTGGGACATCCGGCCGCTGATCGAGCGCATCGCCTGCCCGGTCCTGGTGCTTCAGGGCGAGGGCGACCAGTACGGCACCGAGGCGCAGGTGTCCACAATCGTCCGCTCAGCGCCTGATGCCAGGGGCCACATGCTGGCCGACTGCGGCCATGTCGCTCATCGCGACCAGCCCGAGCGGATCGCCGACTACTTGGTGGAGTTCGTCTCGGAGTGCGTGCCTGCGGGTTCGTGACCGAGCACGGTCGCCAGCGCGTCAGAGGCGATCACGTCAGGCGCCTCGAAGGGCCCGAAGTGCCCCAGCCCGTGATACGTGATCAGCTTCGAGTTGGGCAGAGCCTCGTGCGCCGGCACGCCGATGTCCTCAAAGGTCATCTCCAGGCCCTTGCCGATGACCACCGGAGTAGCGCTGCCCTCCAGGCGAGCAGTGGTCGAGACCCATTCGCCGTCGTAGGTCGCTGCCTCGTCCGCGGCGCGGCAGCGCAGCCGCACAGAGCCATCGGGCAGGTCTTCGAATCCGTTTGCGAGATAGCTCGCCAGCGCATCGGCCCGCACGCCGCCGAAGGGCGGGCGGGAGGCGAATCGCTCGAAGGCTTCGCCCCGTGAGGCGAACTCCTCCCGGCGCTTCGTGGTGAGAGCGATCAACGGGTTCTCACCCGGGCCGAATTGATCTTCGAGACGCCACACGACCGGCTCGTAGCCGTACATGCGCCCGATGGTGCCGGGCCGCAGCGTGTCGGCCAGCAGCAGAGTCGCCGCGCCGATCGAATGGCCGACACAGTCCAACTCCCCGTGGGCGATCCCCAAGTGGTCGACGATCCCCAGCAAGTCGGCTGCCAGCGTCGTCCACAAGAAGTCCCGATCAACGGGCGGCGGACTCCAGCCGTGGGCGCGAAGGTCAGGCGCCCAGACGGTGAAGTGCTCGGTCAGGCGGCTCGTCAGCGGTCCGTAGGTTCGGCCGTTGAAACCCGTGGCATGCACGAACAGCAGCGGCGGCCCATCGCCGCCCAGGCAGTGCAGTGCGAGCTCGACTCCGTCGGCCACTTCGACCATCTCGGGCGCCGGCACGCCACCGGCAGGACCACTCATGGCTGTGGGGCGCATGTGCTAGCCATGCGCGCATGAGTACTACAGACACCGGAACGGATGCTGACACACCACCCGATCTCGAGTTCTTCTGGGACCCGGTGTGCCCGTTTGCATGGATCACGTCGCGCTGGGTCGAAAAGGTGGTTGCCCAGACCGGCTACACGGTGGACTGGCGCTTCATCTCGCTGCGCGTCCTGAACAAGGACCGGGACTATGCCAAAGACTTCCCGGCCGGGTATGAGCAGGGGCACACCGCCGGGCTGCGGATGCTGCGGGTCGCCGCCAAAGTACGAGCGGATCTCGGCCGCAACGTCATGGGGCCGCTGTACGACGCGATGGGTCAGCACTACTGGGAGATGCCGAAGGGATCAGGCTTGCGAGACCGCATCGGCACCGCGGAGCACACCGCTGGAGCGCTGGCCACCGCCGGACTGCCCACCGAGTATGCGCTCGCAGTCGACGACGACTCCTGGGATGCCGAAATCGAGGCGGAAACCGAGCTCGCCCTGAGCCGCACCGGGCGTGACGTGGGCACACCGATCATCACGTTCGAACCGCCCGACGGATTGTCCTTCTTCGGACCGGTGATCTCACGAGTCCCATCGGACGAGCAAGCGGTGCCGTTGTGGAACGCGGTCATCGAGCTGGCCCGCTTCCCCGGTTTCGCCGAACTGAAGCGATCACTGCGCGAGGCACCGCAGCTCAACGTGCTGGGCACCGTCACCGATGCGCCCGAGATGGAGGATTGGGAGGCCGGTTCCCGCAAGGCACACAAGCCCAGCTAGAACCATCCGGCTCAGGAATCGAGGCGGTAGGCGTCTGCGTGAGGCTTCATCGGGCGCGCCAGCCATTTCGGGCGGCGGAGCCCGCCGGGGCCGGGCGCCGGTCGTGTCATCGCCAGCCACTCCTCGTATGCGGCCCGGGCGCGCTGGGTGTCGACCACGACGTCCCCATAACGATCACCGGGTTCGGCGGGTCCCACACGCACCCGCTGATGCCAGCACTGCATGCCCGAAATCGGGTCAGGCTGCACCGAGAACGTCAAGTTCTGGTGCACGCCCGTGTCGTTCCACCACACCCGCTCAGAATCGGGATCGTCAGAATCGAACGGCGACATCGACCCGGTGCGCCGGAGTTTCCACACCGTGCCGTCCCGCTGGATTTCTGCGGGACCACCGGCCCACGACCTGGGTCGGGCGTCATCAGCACGACCTCTTGCTTGGGGCTCAGCCTCAGGCTTGGTTGCGGGGTCGAGCCGCCAACGGCCCATGTGGTGCGAGGCCGCCACAACACCTGGGCGAATGCCCTCGGTGCGCCATGCCGAGATCACGAAATGGCCGATGCGGGTGCTGATCCGCACGAGGCCTCCCATTTCGATGCCGAGCGCTTCGGCATCTGAGGGGTGGATCCACAAAGGATGGCGGTGGCTGATCTCTGCCAGCCACTTGGCGTTCGCCGACCTGGTGTGGATGAGTGTCGGAATGCGGAACGTCGGCACCAGAATCCGCTCGTCGCCGGCAAGATCCAACCGCTGCCAGTGCACGTGGCTGGGAATCCAGCCAGGTGTCGCGTGCTCGGGCCAGCCCCACTCGGCCAACGTCGTGGAGTACAGCTCGAGCTTGCGCGACGGCGTCGGGAACCCTTGACGGGCCGCTCCCGCGACCTGCACCGCCACTGAACCGTCCCCGAGCGGGGGCAACGACATGGCAGCGCCACGGACCGAGTCGCGCACCGGCCGGTAGACCGCGTCATCGCCGAGCGCGGTGCCGGTCAGCTGCGGTGGCTGCACGACGCGCTCGTGGTGACCGTAGGGATCGCCTCGCACGGCGTAGGCCCCGCGATCGCGCATGAACTCGAGCGGCGACTGGCCCGCAGCCGCAGCGTCGTCGGCCAAGCCCGGTACCTCGTCGGTGAAGATCGCTTCGTAGTACTCGTCGATGCTGATGGGCTCGCCTGGCCGCGACGGGCTCTCGAACCACTGGCGGATGCCGAGCGAGCCATCGGGATCGATCCGCCACGACAGGTCGATCCAAAACTCGTTCTCCTCCCAGACCTCGCCCGGATTGAACTCGTGAGTACGAGTGTCGGGGCCGAGTTCGCGGCCGCGCAGTTCCGCATACCGGCGCATGACCGGCTGACGGAAGCCCAGCCATTGGCCTGCGTGGGTCTCAAACGACGCCAGGTCGTGGCGTTCGGAGCCGACACCCATCGGCAGCACGAAGTCGGCGAACCAGGCTGTCTCCGACCACGTCGGCGTCAGTGCAACGTGACAGCCGACCCGCTCGGGGTCGCTCAGCGCCTCCAGCCAGCTGAACCCGTCAGGGTTCGTCCACACCGGGTTGTAGACGCGCGTGAAGTACGTGTCGAGTTTGCCCCTGCCTTCTCGCAGGAAGTGCGGAAGCAGGATCGACATCTCGTGGTGGCTGAGCGGGTACTCACGCGGCCACGACATCTCGTTCCAGTGCTGGACCGGCGGCGGACGCAGCGGCGGCGCCGGCTTCATCTTGTGCCAGCCCGCGCCCGTCGTGCCCCCCACCGTGCCCACCGACCCGGTGAGCACATTGAGCAAGAAGAGGCAGCGGGCGGTTTGCCAGCCGCCCAAATTGCCAGCCCCCGCGGCACGCCAGTTATGGGAAGCGAAACGGCCGTGCGCCCCACCAATGGAGCGCGCGATCTCGCGCAGTTCGTCCGCGTCCACCCCGCACAGCTCTGCTGCCCGCTCGGGGGTGTATTCCGCATACGCGTCGCGCAGGGCCACCTCGACCGACTCGAACGTCGGCGGCAGGTCAGGTCGGGTCTGGGCCAGGTAGGTCTGCCAATTCGTCCAGCGATGAACGAAGGCGCGGTCCCACGTACCGGCTTCGAGCAAGAGGTGGGTCAGGCTCAGCAGCAGGACCGGTTCGGTGCCGGGCCACGCCGGCAGCCAGTGGTCGGCCTTGGCGCCGGTATTGGACAGCCTCGGGTCGACACAGATGACCTTCGCCCCCCGTTGCTGGCCCTCGATGATGCGCTGGGCGTGCGGGTTGAAGTAGTGCCCCGCCTCGAGGTGGCTCGAGATCAGAAAGATGACCTCGGCATTGGCGAAGTCTGAGGAGGGCCGGTCATGCCCCATCCAGGTCGCGTAGCCCACCCGGGCGCTGGAGGAGCAGACGTTGGTGTGGCTGTTGTGCCCATCGATGCCCCACGCAACCAGCACACGCTCGGTGTACCCGTCCTCGCCCGGTCGGCCGACGTGGTACATGATCTCGTCGCGGCGGTCCTCGACGATGGCCGCTCTGATGCGGGCAGCGATCTCGGCCAGCGCCTCGTCCCAGCTCACCCGTTCCCATCCGCCCCCGCCGCGCTCGCCCGTCCGGCGCAGCGGGTACAGGATGCGCTCGGTGTCATGAACCTGGTTGATGGTGGCGGGACCCTTCGCGCAATTGCGTCCCCGGGATGCAGGGTGTTCGGGGTTCCCTTCGAAACGAACGACTTCATCGGTGTCGCGGTCGATGTAGGCGACCAGGCCGCACGCCGCTTCGCAGTTGAAGCAGGTCGTGGGCACCAGCGTGTAGTTGCGTTCCTTGCGCTCGGGCCACGAGGCGGCGTCGAGCTCAGTCCAGTGATGCCACTGCGCGTGCGGTGGCGCAGCCGACAATCCCGTTGCTCCAGGCTGCACGCCCGCTCCCGTCTGCTCTGAGGCCGTCACGACAGCGGTACCGCCTGGGCCGCCCGCAGGAATTCCCGGTCGTGACGCCACAGCCATGCCAGGACTCCCGCAGCGACCACCGGGACCCAGGCGAAGATCGCCGCGTTTGCCCTCACGGCCAGGAAGGCTCCCCACACCGCGCCGCCTCCCAGCACGGCTTCGCCGACCAGCCGGCCGATGAGCGCAAGAACGGGGCGGTCCGCCCACATCACGCGTCCCCGGCACTGGCGCAGCAACAACGCGGTATAGGCAGCGGTCATCAGCGAGAACAACACCGTCGGGCCGATCAGCACCACAAACCAGGCAGAACCCCCCCAGAGGCCTGCGATGCCCCACAGCGTCACCAAAGCAGCGTCGGCCATGATCACCCACGCACCTGCGGTGATCCAGCTGCGAAGCCGTCCCTTGGCGAACAGGTACCAGAAGCGCTCGGGCCGCTTCAGATCTGCGATGAGCAAGACACCCGTCACCGCCAGCGCGACCAGGGCGATCACGGCTGGACCAGTGGCGACCGCAGCACGGTCGTCCCAGCCCAGCAGCGCAGCAGCGGCAGCCCACAGCATCACACCTGCGGCCACACCCTTGGTGACCATGTAGCCGGCCACCTTGGCGCCCCAAGGCTCGTCATGGGCCACCGTGTAGGCGGTGCGTGCGGCCGGCGCAGGGCTCGACGTGGCCGGCCAGGCTGCGCTGCCGGTCCAATCGGCCCAGATCAGCCCGTCGTCGGCCACGGGGCGGGCCAGCGGATCCAAGGCCTCGGGCACCGTGCCCGCGTAGTGCACCTTCGGGAGGGTGCGACGCTCGGGCGCCCGCACCGGCAGCTCCTCGCGTTGGATTCGAACGGCGGCCGCATCATCGGGGTTGTCGTGATCGACCACCGTGATGGCTCGCGTCGGGCACACGCTCACGCATGACGGCTCCAGGCCGACTTCCAGCCGGTGCTGGCAAAAGTTGCATTTGTGCGCAGTTCCGGTCGCCGGCGAGATGTACAGGGCGTCGTACGGGCATGCGTTCATGCAGCCCTTGCAGCCGATGCAGCGAGAATCGTCGAAGTCCACGACGCCGTTGGAGGCCCGAAACAGCGCACCGGTCGGGCAGATCTCGATGCAGGGGGCATCGTCGCAGTGGTTGCAGCGCATCACGGCGAAGTGCCGCTGCGTCTGGGGAAACTCGCCGGTCTCGACGTAATTCACCCACGTCCGGTTGACGCCGAGCGGCACGTCATGCTCGCTCTTGCATGCCACCGTGCACGCGTGGCAGCCGATGCACGCGCCGCTGTCCAGCAGGAACCCCAAGCGCGTCACAGCCATACATTCTCGCAGGTCCCCACCGAATCGAGGCACCGTGCAGCGCGACTGGGTCCGGCACATTCCCGACATGTCACCCGCGCGCGGGTTACCGACCGGCGCGCGCAACGCGCCTATCGTGACACTGGACGAGTCCAGGGGGATATATGAGCGATGACGCGGCCAACGGCACCGCCGACGGCGACGAGATCATCCGCCTGAGCGAGGTGTACAAGATCTTCGGACCGCAACCGAGAGGCCGCGCCTTCGAGTTGGCCCGTTCGGGCGTTCCCAAGAACGATGTGCAGCGGCTCTCGGGTCACGTGGTCGGGCTGACCGACGTGAGCTTCTCGGTCCATCGGGGCGAGATCTTCGTCGTGATGGGCCTGTCCGGCTCTGGAAAGTCGACCGCCATCCGGACGGTGAACAAGCTGCACGACGTGACCCACGGCGAGGTGATCGTGGACGGTGTCGATGTCCAAAAGCTCGACGGCACGGACCTGCAGGAGTTTCGACGGGAGAAGATGGGCATGGTCTTCCAGCACTTCGCCCTGTTCCCGCACCGAAGCGTCATCGACAACGTTGGCTACGGCCTCAAGGTGCAAAAGGTCGACCGTTCGGACCGGAACGAAGCAGCGATGCGGGCGCTCTCGCTGGTGGGCCTCGCCACATTCGCCGAGCATCGGCCGGCTCAGCTCTCAGGCGGCATGCAGCAGCGCGTCGGCCTGGCGCGGGCGCTCGCCTCAGACCCCGACATCCTGCTCATGGACGAGGCGTTCAGCGCGCTCGATCCCCTCATCAGGCGTCAGATGCAGGACGAGATGATGGAGATCCAAGACGAGGTTCATAAGACGATCCTGTTCATCACGCACGACCTCAACGAAGCGCTGCGCATCGGCGACCGGGTCTGCATCATGAAAGACGGTGCCGTTGTGCAGATCGGCACCCCTGAGGAGATCCTCACTGAACCGGCGACCGGCTACGTGGCCGAATTCGTTCAGGATGTCGATCAAGGGCGTGTGATCAAGGCACACGAGGTCATGTCCCAGCCGAGACCGATCCCGTCCGACATCTCGCTCAGCGATGCACTCACCCTCTGTCAGGACATCGCCGGCCGCTTCTGTTGCGATTCGTCAGGCAAGCCGGTCTCACTGCTGACGGCAGCCGACGGCTTGCGCGCACGCGGCATGGGCAGCAACGACCTCAAGAAGGCGCTGCGCTCCGATTTCGACAAATGCAGCCCGGATGCCACGTTGAATGAGCTCTACGCGGCAGCCGGACGTGGCCTCTCAATTGCGGTCGTCGACGACGACGGCACGCTCGTCGGCAATCTGGATCCCCGTCTCATCATGGAGGAAATGGGCAGGGTTGAGCAGCTCATAGACGGCTTCGAGCGGGAGGTGTTCATGTGAGCACCACCGCATTGTTTGCACAAGCCGATGGCCCCGCGGCCGACGAGAGCGGCCATTTTCTCGACGGCTTCCTCGACACCGTCACAAGTCCCGAAGCCGGCGACCGCCTCGCCGATTGGCTCACAACCGGCATCGAATGGGCCTTCCTGCTGGCGATCTTCATCATTCCTGCGCTGCTGCTGTTCGGCGGCGCCATCGGGCGCCGGTACGGGCTCGCAGCGGGCGGTCTCGTCGGCCTCGTTGCCGTCGGTTGGTACCGCTTGCGCTCTGAGACGCTCATTGCCTCAGGCACCCACCCGTACACGGTCGACGGGGAGCGGATCGAATGCCGCGACGCCATCGTCGACAGCGAAGGGGGACTCATCGACTGTACGTCGGGGGTCGTCGCACAAGTCCGGCAGAACACAGTGCTGGACAACTGGGGCATCCCCGTCGGCGACTGGGTCGAGCAAGTCGTCTTCTGGGTGGACAACAACATGAAATCCACACTCGAACTCATCGAGTGGCCTTTCGCCAAGCTCCTGAACATCATCGTCGACCAGTGGCTGCTGCAGATGTCGTGGCTGACGGTGTGCATCGCTGTATTCCTGCTGGGCTGGCTGGTGAGGAACTTCCAGGTCGGACTCCTGTCGTTCCTCGGCTTGATGATCTGCGGCCTGCTCGGCGAGCAGCTGTGGCGAGAAACCGCACTGACGATCGGCTTCATCGGCGTCGCCGTGTTGCTCTGCGTGATCATCGGGATACCGATCGGCGTGCTCTGCGGACGGGTCGATGGCGCTTGGAAGGTGGTACGGCCCGTTCTCGACGCGATGCAAGTCGTCCACTCGTTCGTGTACATGCTGCCGTTCATCTTCTTCTTCGGCGTCGGCTTTGTCTCGGCGACGATGGTCACGATGACGTTCGCTCTGCCGCCCTTGATCCGGCTGACGAACCTCGGCATCAGGCAGGTACCCGAAGACGTGGTGGAAGCGTCCCGTGCCTACGGCGCGCCGGAGTGGCGTGTCCTCACAGATGTACAGCTGCCGCTGGCGCGCCCCGCGATCATGACGGGCCTGAACCAAACGCTGCTGCTGGCGATCTCGATGCTCGGCATCGCAGCCATCATGGGCGCAGGCGGCCTCGGACGCTGCCTCTTCCAGGCCATCTCGAACCTCGACCTCGCCCAGGCCGGCTCCTGCGGCCTCGCATTCTTCCTGGTTGCGGTTGTGCTCGACCGGCTGAGCCAACCCGAGGCAGGCGAGTCCGGGAACCTGCTGAGCCGCATTACTCACGCATGGAGGAATCGTAGGACTCCGGAGAAACTGCTGATCGAAGCCGAAGCTGCGGGTTCGGCAGGAGCAACTCCCGAACCTGAATCCGAGGAGCCAGACGAGGCTTACGTGGCGGCGGGAAGCGGCGAGCGGACTGCAGTGATGGTCACTGCGCTGGGCTCGCTCCTCGCTCTGGTTGCGCTTCTGCTGCCGTGGAACGCCGATGCCGGCTTGGTTTCGGCATACGCCCGCAGCGCCGATGTCGACTTGCGGACCCAAGAGTGCTCCGGCGACTGGATCGAGCTGCGATCGCTCGACCCGCTGGCCCCCGGCGGGACCGACTTGATCTGCGACGGCACCGTGACGTACAACTCCCACAGCTTCAACGGCATCTCGGCGTCGGGCGGTTCGTGGTTCGGCATCTTCATCGCGTTGATGATGGCCGCAGCGTTGCTCGCCGCCCTCAACACACTGTCTCGGCCGGGGCAGGGATCTCGCTGGATGTCTGCGCATGGCGCCGTGGTGTTCTCGCTCGCCTCACTCGTCACGTCTGCCGCGTACTTAGGGGCCAGACCCCCCGACAGAGTCCAGGAACTGGGGCTCTTCAGCGTCGGCGTCGGAATCTATCTTTGTCTCATCGGCGCGCTCGTCGCGACCGCCAGCGCATGCGTCTGGGTGTGGCGTGCGCCGATGAGCGCACGTCGGCCCTTGCCCGCCAACGTCGGCTGGGGGCGCTTGCTCGGCGGTCTGTTCTCGGTGTTGCTGCTGGTGATGGGCGGCTACTCAGGGTGGAGCTTCGACACCCGCACCGAGTCCGTCATCGACGACGAGCTCCAGGCAGAGATCGACGCGATCCGGAGCTTTGGCGAGGACGCGGCGAAACGAGTGACCGTTGCCAGGGCGGCCGCCGAGGAAGCGGCCGCCGCAGGCGATGTCGAACTCGAACGGGAATGGCGCAAGAAGGAAAGCGACGCCCAAAAGGACGAGACCGCGGCCTCTGCGGACATCGCCAGCACCATCGCGACGGCGAAACGCACCGGCGACGTCATCCACGACGGCTTCGAATCCGAAGGTGCTGGCCTCGGTATCTGGATGCTGATCGCGGGCGCGGCTGCGCTCGCGCTGTCTATCCCGGCCATCGGATTGCTCGGTATCGACGAGACATTCCGTTATCGCTGGAGCACGCTCGTGGCTGGCGTAGGGCTCGGCATCGCAGTCGTGTCGATTTCGTGGATCGTCACCATCGTGCGCGTTGCCGACACCAACTTCGTTTCCGGTGTCGGCTCGGTGTTCGTCCTCACCGCCGGTGTGACCATATTCGCGACGTCCCGCGGAACCCTGTCCGAATTCGAGCGGAACAAGGTCTACGGGGACATACCTGCCAACTCGGGCTGAACATCGGACCGGGATGTGCACAGTTCTCCGAACATGTATGCGCGGTCTAGAGTTTTGGGGCGCGCATGGACCCCGACTACGCTGCCACCCAAGGAGCCCTCGTCGAGCCGGGCGAACGGCGCCGCACATGCGTGGCCGCAATACGGCGCGCCGCGTGACGCAATCAGTCGCAGATCAGGGAGGATCTCCGAAATGAGAACGAAACGATTGACCAAACTGCTGCTGTTACTAGCGGCCTTCGCTCTGTTCGCCGCAGCATGCGGCGGTGACGACGATGCCACAGCAGAAACCGAGGCGCCCGCCGCCACCACCGAAGCCATGGTCGAAGAAGAGATGTCGATGACGCCTGGTGAAGGTGTCAGCGTCACGATGGGCCGTGCCGACTGGAGCACCGGCTACTTCCAGGCGGAGCTCTACCGGCAGCTGCTGCAGGAGCTCGGCTACACGGTGAGCGACCCAGCCGAACTCGAGCTCGGGCCGAACAATGGCTACATCGCCATGGCTGAGGGTCAGATGGACTTCTGGGCCAACAGCTGGTACCCGGGCCACCTCGCGTGGCTGGCAGGTGAATTGCCTGACGGCTCGCTCGTCGGCGACCACCTCAGCATCGTCGGCGAGGAGATGATCGCCGGCGGCCTGCAGGGCTTCCTCGTGACCAAGTCGTTCGCGGATGAGTACGGCGTCTACACCATGGACCAACTGAACGACAACGCCGACGCTCTCGCAGCGTTCGATGCGACCGACCCGGTGCCGGGCAACGGCATCGCGGACATCTTCGGCTGCCCCGAGTCGTGGACATGCGACAACATCATCACCAACCAGATCGCATTCAGCGGCTGGGACAACATCCAGCAGACCATCGCCGGGTACGACGCAATGTTCGCTCAAGCCGTTGACGCCGCGAATGAGGGCGTGCCGATGGTGGCCTACACGTGGACCCCGTCGGCGTACATCACCGAGTTGCGGCCAGGCGACAACGTCTACTGGATGGGTGTCAACGACATTCTCGACGACTCCAACCCGGCTGATCAGGAAGGCGGCACCGAGCACAACCAGCGCGGCGAAGACGGCACTGGCGGCTTCGCAGCCATCGGTCCCGATCAGTGCCCGTCAGCAGCCGACCAGGAGAGCGGCCAGTGCAAGATCGGCTGGATCGCTGCTGACATCCTCGTCACAGCCAACAACGACTTCCTCGCTGCCAACCCGGCGGCGGCTTCCCTGCTCGAAACAGTGAAGCTGTCGGTGATCGAGGTGTCGCTAGCCAATGTCGAGCAAGGTGAGGGCGCTTCTCCGACCGATCTGGCTACTGACTGGATTGCCAACAACCGGGCCACGGTCGACGCCTGGCTCGACGCAGCACGCGCCGCTGCGTAGCCGAATGAACGCAGCCGTCGCCCCTGCGGGCTGACGGCTCAGGCGCACGCCAGAGGGTGCCGGACTGCGGTCCGGCGCCCTCTGCGCGTCAGGGCACAGATCAGTCTTCGAGCTCAGGCAGTGCAGGCGGGGCGCTGGAGGCCGATACACGCGCCATGCCGCCGTCCACCACGAGCGTTTCGCCAGTGACGTAGCGGGATGCATCCGAAGCGAAGAACAGCACGACGTCGGCGATGTCGTCTCCGTAGCCCCAGCGCTTGAGCGCGATTTGTCCTGCAAGGTCGTCGATCAGGCCCGGCACGTTGTTGCGGGCTTCTTCCCAGATAGCCGTCGCGATCAGACCCGGTGCGATCGAGTTCACCCGGATCCCGTCGGGTCCCCAATCCGCGGCGAGCGAACGCGTCATGGCGTCGACGGCGCCCTTGGTGCCGGCGTAGGCGACACGGCCGAGCGGACCGTGCACGCCGGCCACCGAACTGATGTTGACAACCGAGCCGCCACCACGAGCGATCATGGACGGGGCCAAGCCGATGCTCAGCATCACCAACGACCTCACGTTGATCGAGAACACCAGGTCGAAATCGGCCTCAGAGAGCTGCGCCGGTGTGCGTCTCATGGGAATACCGGCATTGTTGACCAGCACATCGACGCCGTCCACCTCGCTCAGGATGCGCCGAGCCAAGTCGGTGCCGGCTCCTGCGGGAGCCAGATCGGACGTCAACACCACCGGGTCATGAGCTAGCTCGGACGCGACACGGTCGAGGTCCGAGGTCGTCCGACCGGTCAGCACCACCTGCGCCCCCGCCGCGTCCATCGCCCGGGCGCTGGCTTCACCGATACCCCGGCTCGCTCCGGTGACCACAGCCACCTTGCCGTCCAAGCGGGTGGTCATGTCCTCAGCATTCTCTGAGTGCGCCATGCGCGTACAGTACTGACTGAGTCGATCTCACGCCCACAACGTGCTGATCGGCGCGGCCGTGATTCCTTGGCCGAGTTCGTAAGTCCGGGGACCCGTGTGCAGAACAACTCCGCCCGCAAAGCGGTCGCCGGCGCTCTCCTTGAGCCAGAGCAGATGTCGAGCGTCAGACCGGGACACCGCCGCAGCAGACTTGATCTCGATAGCGACGATGCGCCTGTCGGCAAGCTCCGCTATGACATCGATCTCGCGCCGACCCTGAGCCTCACGTAGATGGTGCAGACGCGGGAACAGGTCGCTGACGGCCGACTCGGCTCGAAGCTGCGCCACCGCAAAGGTCTCGATGAGACGTCCGAGCAGATTTCCATCCGACATGACCGCTGGAGCGGAGACTCCGGCCGATGCAGCCACGAGAGCAGAGTCCACGAAGAACCGCTTCGGCGCCTTTACCAGCCGTGAGAGCCGATTCGATGCCCATGCGGGCAGATCAGCCACAATCCGCAGGTCGGACAGAAGCCGATGGTATGCGACGCCGGTATCGCGGCTGATGTCGGCGGCCCCGAAGAGCGTGGAGTCGGTCGCCATCCCCGCAGAGTTGAGCGCATACGCCTCGATGAAGCGCGTCAGCTTCACCGGGTCGCGGCCGGCTTCCAACGCAGGCGCATCGCGCTCGGCGACATACCGGAGATAGGAACGCAGCCAACGCTGCCGCGTGCTGTCGGATGCGGCCAGCGCAGCTTCTGGAAAGCCGCCTCTCAGTGCCAAGGCAACGTAGCCCCGCAGGTCCGGGGCAGGATCGGCCGGTATCAGCGGCGCACCGGCGACCACGCGATCGACCAGAGGCATCGTCAAAGTGCCCAGCTGCTCCGACACGGTCAACGGGTGCATGTCGACTGTCACGAGCCGCCCAGTGCCTGGCCACATGCCGCCGTCCGAATTCGAACGCACCGAACCGGTGACAATGAAGCGTCCCGGCCGCGGGTCGGAATCCACGGCTCGCTTGACTGCGCCCAGCACAGCGGGCACGGCCTGCCACTCGTCGAGCAGGACGGGTTCGGCCAGACCCGCCAGTGCGGCATCAGGGTCAGCGCGAAACGCGGCTGCTTGAGCATCGTGATCCAAACGAACAGACGAAGCGGCATGCTGAAGCGCCGTAGTGGTCTTGCCGGTGGCGCGTGCGCCCACGACCAATACTGCGGACAGGTCGGCGAGCAGTTGTTCGATCAGTGGATCTGTCAAGCGGTGCACATAGCTGCGCATCGTGCTGAGCCTATTGCGTCGCGGCCGTCGAGTTCGTGCTTTAGCGCGGCCCTGGCTAGTGATTTCACGCGTCTCGTACTAGTGATTCCACGCAGCATCGCCTGGCAAGATGACATAGCACCAGACAGCGGTTCACCACCCTGCGCGGCAGCGTCGAGATGCACCCATCGGCTCAGCCGCGATGCGAACCCTCGTCCAGCTTGTAGCCGTCGGCCGCGATTTGCTCGATACCCCGATCGACGGGACTCGAACGATGCGCGGGGCCCGTCCCTGTCCCTCGAGCGACGTGGGAGGCCTCCTTGATGGTCCGGGCGGCCTCCTCGAACGGATGCGGCTGACGCCGCGAGTTCTTGCGAGAGACCCTCGAGAAGAACGAACCCATCTCAGCCCTGATACGACCGAATCGAGATTGCTTCCGACGGTTCACATCGCTGCCCTTCGAAGTTCGAGGCCTCCGTTGGCGAGCCTACAACAGCAGCATTGCCGTGTTGCTGCGCCTATCGGTCAAGGAGTGTGTGCAGCGAGGAAGGCAGCGAATTGATCCATCGCTGCGCTGCGGGCGTCGCCGTCCATCCAGTCTTCGATCAGGGTCGAGTTCGGCGCCGCCTCGTGGACGATCCGCGACGACGACTCGGGGTGGTACAGATCGCCGCCGAGCAGCACCAAGAGCGGCGTCTGGACCGTTGCGACGAAGTCGCGGTCCACGTTGAACAGGAAATTGTCGCCGTCGTACATGTTCGAGCGGAACTGATTCCAGGCGGCGTCGTCAACCTCGGGATGAGCGTCGCGAATCGCATTTGCCCAGTCGTCGAACATGTCGTAGAAGGCGTGACGGTTCTCGTCGAGCCCGATGGTCTGGAACAGCGTCGCGCTTGCAACCCGTTCGGGCGCTGCCTGAATGAGCCCCATGATGTAGGGGCCGCCGATGCACATGCCTGCCACGTGGAACTGCTCGCAGCCGAGATGATCCATGAGCGCAAGCTGGTCTGCTGTGTAGGTCGCCCAGCCATCCGTGCCCGAGATCGGGCCGGTTGAGCGGCCGGCATTGCGCTGGTCCATCGCGATGACCCGGTAGCGGTCAGCCAGTTGGGTTACGGGATTCCACGGCGTCTGTTCCCAGAACGATGCCGCGGACCGCATGCCGCCGGGAGCGATGAGCAGGAGGGGAAATCCCGAGCCGTGCTCGTCGTAGTGGATGTCTGCAGAGTCGTGTGTGAAGTTCGCCATGGCGCCAGTCTGCCCGCAACAACGCGTCTCACGCCGGGTGGACCTCTGAGCGCAGCGCAGTGCTGCACTAACGTGCTGCGGCGATGATGCGCCTGACCACCTCCGACGGCGAGCACGCCGTACTCCACGACCTCGGCGGGCACGGCGTGCCGCTGCTCATGACGCACGGCAACGGCCTCAACGCCGGCATGTGGACAACCGTGGTGCCTCACCTGAGCGACACGTTCCAGTGCTGGGGCCTCGACTTTCGGGGCCACGGCGCCTCGCGCCCCCAGCATGACGACATGTCGGTCGAGCGATCCCGGTTCACCGACGAAGTACTGGCCGCCGTGAACGCCCTGGGAGGCGAGCCGATGCTGGCAGTCGGCCATTCGCTGGGAGCAGCCAGCTTGCTGCATGCCGAGCTCCGGCAGCCGGGCACCTACCGGGGCATGTACCTCTACGAGCCGGTTCTGGTGCCCGATGGCTTCCCGATGCCCGACTCCGATCACGAACTCGTGGTGGCATCGAGGCGACGCCGGATCCGCTTCGCAACCGTCGACGAGGCGTACGAGCGCTTCATGTCCAAGCCGCCGTTCTCGCATTGCGAGCCAGAGGCGGTTCGGGCGTACGTCGAGATCGGCACGTATCCCTCGGGCGACGACGCAGTGCGGCTGTCGTGCTCAGGCGACACCGAGGCGCGCATCTACGAGTCCGGTGTTCCCATGGATTTCGACGACTTCGGTGCCGTGACCTGCCCCGTCGTGATTGCTCGCGGCGATGCCTACGCACAGTGGAACGAGATCCCGCCCCGCGTCGCGCAACCCATAGCCGAATCGCTCGGCAACGGACGCCTCGAGGCGTTCTCCGAGCTCAGCCACTTCGGCCCGATGGAGAACGGCGAGCTGGTCGCCCAGTCCATCCGCGCCCACCTGGAGCCGCTCGCCGCGGCCTAGCCGCGAGCTCGTTGGTAACTGCGCCTCAGGCGGCTGCGGGAAGGCTGTCGGGGTCGAGGTTGTAGAGCTCGAGGACGTTGTTCCAGACCATCTGTTCCCGCTCGTCGTCGGGAACGCCCGAGAGAATGTCATCGAGGATCGGCCGCGAGTTCGGCCAGATCGAGTCGTGGTGCGGGTAGTCGTTGCCCCACAGCAGGTTGCTGACGCCAATCGAATGCCGCGTCGCAACGCCTTCGACATCGTCCTCGAAGGTGACCCAGAAGTTCCGGTCGAAGTACTCCGACGGCTTCATGGTGAGCTCGTCGGACACCTCCCACGGCGTGCGGTACGCCGCGTGGTCGAGGCGCTGCTTGAAGTGGCCTACCCAGCCGGTCTCGTACTCGGCACACACGAAGCGCAAGTTGGGGAAGCGCTCAACGACGCCACCGCAGATGAGATCGATGATCGTGTTGGCAATCGTCGTATGGGCCAGCGTGTAGCCCTTGAGGTGGCCGCCCGGAGTGCCCCAGTGTTCGGGCATCCCGCCCTCGAGGCTGGATCCCGTGAAGATGTGCATGGTGAGCGGCACGCCGAATTCCTGGGCGCGGGCCCAGAACGGGTCGAAGTCGGGATGGCAGTACGGCTTGGCGGGGTCGACATGGGCGGGAATGGCAAAGCCGCGCACACCGAGTTCGGCCGAGCGGTCGATCTCGGCAATGGCTCGCTCGACGTCGGGCAGCGGCAGGCAGCCGACGCCGATGAGCCGGTTGCGATCCACCGAGCAGTAGTCGAGCACCCAGTCGTTGTGGTTCCGGAAGGCGGCGTCACGCACTTCGTCGTCGGGAATTGCAAAGGTGAACATCGACAGGCTGGGATACATGACCTCTCCCACGATCCCGTCCTGGGTCTGCTCGTCGAGCCGCGCCGTCGGATCCATCACGCCGGGATTGAAGCCGTCGTAGCCCTGTTCGATGCGGGCGTGGGTGGCGGGGTCGGACAGGCTGGCGCCCGCGATGCCCAGCCGACCCACCGGCACCGGGCGGATGCCGCCCGGGAGAACGAGCCAGGTACCCGGCTTGTCGTTGTAGTCCTTGCTGATGAACGGTGCCCGTTCGCCGAATCGGTCGGTCAGCCCCGCATAGATCTCGGCTGCTTCGACCACGTGCGAGTCACACGAGTAGTACCGCATCGCTCTCTCCTGCGTCCCTTGGTGCGCTGGCGCGCCTCGTCAACGTCTCGCGGCCAACAGTACCAGCGGCCTCACATCGGGTCCCGAGCCGCGATGCCAGCGCGCATGTGCTCGCCCGCACCGGTTGTGCAATCGTGTCGCCATGCGTGCATTGGAAGTGCAGTCCCTGACAGGCCCCGCCGGCGTTGCTGTTGTCGACGCTCCCGAACCGGTCGCCGAGCCCGACCGTGCATCGGTCATTGTCGACATCGTGTGCGGCGGGGTGTCATTCCCCGACCTGCTGCAGAGCCAAGGGCTCTACCAGTTCCGCCCCGACCCGCCGTTCCGGCCTGGAATCGAGGCCGCGGGCGTGGTGCGCACTGCACCCGACGACTCCGGCTTCGCAGCCGGTGACCGCGTCTGCGTCTGGTCGAACGGCTGCCTCGCAGAGGTGGTGGCGTCGGCGCCCCGAGACCTGTTCGCACTGCCCGACGAGCTGTCGTTCGAAGAGGGCGCTGCACTGGTCATGAACTACCAGACGGCCGTGTTCTGCATGATCGACCGGGCTGGCTTGCGCGAGGGCGAATCGGTGCTGGTGCTGGGAGCATCAGGCGGCGTGGGCACATCGGGTATCCAGGTGGCGAAGGGAGTCGGCGCTGGTCCGATCATCGGATTGGTGTCCACCGAGGCGAAGGGTGAGATTGCTCGCGCAGCCGGCGCCGATCACATCGTGCTCATCAGCGACACTTGGAAGGACGAAGTGCTCGAGCTCACCGGCGGCCGAGGCGTCGACATGACCTACGACCCGGTCGGCGGGGATCGTTTCCTCGACGGCATCCGCGCGCTGGCACGCTTCGGTCGGCTTGTCGTGGTGGGCTTCGCTGCGGGCGAGATCCCGACGGTCAAGGTCAACCGGTTGCTGTTGCGCAACGTGAGCATCGTGGGCGCCGCCTGGGGCGAGGCCGTTTACGCTGATCCGACGATCCCGGCCCGCATCCATGAACGGCTGCTCGACATGATCGCCACGGGGGCTGTGCGACCGCCGATCGGCCAAGTGCTTCCCTTCGAAGAGGCGGCAGAGGCATACCGGCTGCTGGATGAGCGTGAGGCCGTCGGCAAGGTGCTTGTGCGTATGCGTCCTGACCCTTCTTAGGGGGCGCGCTGATAGGTGCGCCCGCGGCGGAGGCGGCAGAACATCCGGCACGCCCGGGACCGCACAGTGTTCGTCGGGAAGCGCGCGGGTGGGTGCGCCCGCGGCGGAGGCGGCAGAACCCTCTGCTCCCGCGATCCGGCAGGTCGCAACGTCGCAGAGTCTCCTGCCGCCTCCGCCGCTATGGCATCTGTTTCTTGGCGTTGGGTCCTGGGAAATCGCGGGCGAGTAGGGCCATCGTGACGGCGACGTAGGCCGCGTCTTCGCCGACGTTGTGGCCTCCTGGGCCTTCGCTGCGGGCGATGGCCTGCACTTCGTTCTCGACGGTCACGAGCCCGAGCCCGATCGGGATGCCGGTGGCCAGCTGTATGGCCATGACGCCTTGTGCAGCTCCCTCGCTGACCAGTTCGTAGTGCGTGGTCTCGCCGCGGATGACCGCCCCGATGGTGACGATCGCATCCACTTGTCCACTGCGAGCCAGCACCTGCGCGGCCATGGGAATCTCGAAGCAGCCGGGCACCGTGACTTCGGTCGTTTCGGTGACGCCGAGCTCTTCCAGTCCCCGCTGGGTGCCTGCTGCGAGCCGGTCCACGATGTCGGGATTCCATGTTGCTCGCACGATGCCGACACGAAGGCCCTCACCGGAGCCCGGAGGCGGCCTGCCGGACCGCTGATCGCCGCTTGCCACGCCTGCACGGTACCCCCGCAGTTGGCGACGGCGACGCGCCTACGCTGGGCCGATGACAGGCCCACGCGCCCGGCTTGCGGCCGACATCGGCGGCACCTTCACCGACATCGCACTGGAGGTGGTCGGCGGCGGCGCTCCGGTCCTTCACACCACCAAGGTGCTCACTACCGCTGACGCGCCCGCCGATGGGGTGCTCGACGGCGTCCGCAGCGTCCTGAGCGAGGCAAACGTTGCTCCGGGCGAGGTGGAGGTGTTCATCCACGGCACGACGCTCGCCACGAACGCCCTCATCGAGCGTCGCGGCGCCCGCACTGCGTTGCTCACCACCCAAGGCATCCGCGACTCGGTCGAGATGGCGCACGAGAACCGGTTCGAGCAATACGACTTGTACATGCGCCGGCCGGAGCCGCTTGTGCCGCGCAACCGGCGCATCGGCATTCCAGAGCGACTCTCCGCCGATGGCACGGTGTTGATGCCGTTGGACGAAGGCGCCGTGCGGGCCGCTGCGTCTTCGCTGGCGGCCGATGGTGTCACCAGCGTTGCCGTCGGCTTCCTGCACTCGTACCTCGATGCCCGACACGAGGAGCGCACCGCCGAGATCCTGGCCGATTGCTGGCCTGGGGCGACCGTCACCCTGTCCAGCGAGGTTTGTCCCGAGATCCGCGAGTACGAGCGATTCTCCACTGCGTGTGCGAATGCCTACATCGCACCGCTCATGCGGCGCTATCTGACCGATCTGGACGCGCGGTTGGCGGCCCTGGGCTTGGGCTGCGAAGTGTTTCTCATGACCTCCGGCGGCGGGCTCGGCACGCTTGGCGAGGCGTTGCGGTTCCCTGTCCGGCTGATCGAGAGCGGCCCTGCGGGCGGCGCATTGCTGGCGTCGCAGATCGCCCGCGGCCTCGACTGTGAACGGGCCCTCAGCTTCGACATGGGCGGCACGACCGCCAAGCTGTGCATCGTCGAGGGTGGCCATCCCCGTACGAACCGGGAATTCGAGGTGGGCCGCGAGTACCGCTTCCTGGCGGGCAGCGGGCTCCCGTTGCGACTGCCGGTGATCGAGATGGTCGAGATCGGTGCCGGTGGCGGTTCGATCGCCAGCCTGGATGCGCTCGGGCGCATCAGCGTCGGGCCGGCCAGCGCCGGCTCCGAGCCAGGGCCCGCTGCCTATGGGCGCGGCGGCGTCGAGCCCACGGTGACCGACGCCGACGCGGTGCTGGGCAGACTGCTGCCGGAGCGATTCGCCGGCGGGACGATGACCTTCGATATCGATGCCGCCGCCAAGGCTGTCACCACCTCGTTGGCGGAACCGTCAGGCCTCCAGACGACCGTTTCTGCCATCGGCATTTCCGAGGTCGTCGACGAGAACATGTCGAATGCCGGACGCGTCCACGCGGCCGACCAGGGCAGCGATATCAGCCGCGGCACGCTGATCGCGTTCGGCGGCGCGGCACCGCTGCACGCCGCCCGGGTAGCGGCCAAGCTCGGCATCGACGACATCGTGGTGCCTGCGGGGGCCGGCGTGGGATCGGCCATCGGTTTCTTGAGAGCGCCGGTATCCCATGAGTCGGTGCGGACTCGCCACGCCCGCGTGAGCGAGCTGACAGCGGCGAACTTGGCCGAACTCCTCGGCGAGATGTCTGGGGAAGCCAACGCAATCGTCCACGCTGCGGCTCCCGACGCACAGACCGCCACACACGTACGCGCCCTCATGCGCTACCGCGGTCAGGGTCACGAGATCACCGTCGAGATTGACGCGGCAGCGCTGCTGCACGACGACCTCGACAGCCCGAGCGATGGCGAGGTGCGCAGCCAGCTTCGCACTGCGTTCACGAAGGCCTACCAGCAGCTCTATACGCGCCACATCGGCAATCTCGAGATCGAGGTGCTCAGCTGGCTGCTCGAGGTCCGCACTCCGGGGCCCGAAGTCGCCCCGCTGCACCCCCATGTCGCCGACGAGCCGGTCCACTCCCCCACGACCACGCTCGTGACCGACACCGCCACTGGGCGGGCAGTCGCCCACGCAGTGTTCGAGCGCGATTCCCTGAGCGAGGGCGCGTGGCTCGTCGGCCCCGCGCTGATCACCGAAGACCAGACGACGACGGTGGTGCCTCCCGGAGGCGTGGCCATGGTCATGGCGGGCGGGCATCTGCGGCTCACCGGCGGCACGGCACCCAGCGGTGCCCGCCAGATCGCCGACATGGAGACCGGATCGACGGGTGCGAGCCATGTCGAGGCCGAGCTCGATGCGGTTCGGCTCGGCGTGCAGTGGAACCGCCTTATCTCGGTGACGGAAGAGCAGGCGCGGGCGCTGGTGCGAGCAGCCTTCAGCACGTCGACCCGCGAGGCCGGCGACCTGTCCGCTGGCATCTTCGATCCGCAGGGGCGGATGCTCGCCCAATCGGTGACCGGCACACCGGGCCATGTGAACTCCATGGCGTACTCGGTGCTGCACTTCCTGGACCGCTTCCCCGCTTCGCAGATGCGCCCCGGCGACATCTTCCTCACCAACGATCCGTGGAAGGGCACCGGCCACCTGTTCGACATCGTGGTGGTCACGCCGGCGTTCCTGCGGGGCGAGCTGGTTGCGCTGTTCGCCTGCACCAGCCATGTCGTCGACATCGGCGGAGCCGGTTTCACCACCGACTCCAAAGAGGTGTACCACGAGGGCCTGTACCTGCCGATCCTGAAGTTCGCCACCGACGGCGTGTTCGATCCGAACGTGGTGGCGATCATCGAGGCCAACGTGCGAGACCCGGTCCAGGTCATCGGTGATATCCACTCATTGGCTGCTTGCAATGAGACCGGCGCTGCGCGTCTGGTCACGATGATGGACGAGTACGCCATGGCCGATCTGGATGAACTGGCCAGTCACATCATCTCGTCGTCGCACCGGGCCATGCTCGACGCCATCGGCGAGCTGCCGAGCGGAACCTGGAGCTCGACGATGCGGGTCGACGGCATCGAGGAGCCGATCGACATCGTGTGCGCCCTGACGGTCACCAAGGACGGCATTGAGGTCGACTTCGCAGGAACTGGACCCCAATCGAGCTGGGGCATCAACGTGCCGATGGCCTACACAGATGCCTATACGTCGTTCGGGGTGCGTTGCATCATCGGTCCCGACATCCCGAACAACACGGGCTCACTCGATGCGGTCCGGGTGCTTGCGCCCGAGGGCTGCATTCTCAATGCCCCTCATCCCGCCGCCGTGAACGTGCGGCACGTGATGGGCCAGTTGCTCCCCGATGCCGTGTTCGGCTGCTTGAGCCAGGTGGTGCCCGAACGTGTGCCCGCCGAGGGCACGTCGTCGCTGTGGAATCTGCTCGGAACGGGCATGTGGCAGCCGGACACCGGAGTCGCCACTACCAATCACTCCAAGACATCCGTCGGGAGTTCGGGCGACGAGTCCGTTCAAGACAAGCTCGAACGGTTCATCCTCATGAGCTTCCATTCCGGCGGCGCGGGTGCCCGCCCGCAGGCGGACGGGCTGTCAGCGACGGCCTTTCCGAGCGGGGTGCGCAACATGCCCGTCGAGGTGAACGAGATTGGCTCGCCGCTGGTGTTCTGGCGCAAGGAGTTCCGCACCGATTCGGGCGGCGCCGGCCGGTACCGGGGTGGGCTCGGCCAGGTCATCGAGCTCGAGAACCGCCAAGAGCGGGATTTCTCGATCAGTGCGACATACGAGCGGACGATCTTCCCCGCCCGCGGCCGCCATGGCGGTGGCCCAGGAGCGCTGGGCCGTCTGTCGCTCGACGACGGCTCGCAGGTGCGCTCGAAGGGCCGTTCGGTGATTCCCGGCGGTCGCCGCTTGATCGTGGAATTTCCGGGCGGCGGCGGTTACGGCAACCCGGCCGATCGCAGCCCCGAGGCGGCGGCGCGCGACCTGCAGCTCGAATTCATTTCGTCCGAGACTGATCCGGCGCAATAATCCTCGACGGCAACCGCGATTGCCATCGCCGACGACGACCCGACGCGAGGGAATGCAGACATGAGCGCTTCAGCTGAGACCGGCACCGCCACAACGCATAGCGACGCTGACGAAGCGCGGCACCGCAGCGCAGCCGAGCTCGAGGCTGCCCTGCCCCGCATTCGCGAAGCGCCCGCCGGCACCGGGACGATCCAGCTCATCGTCCGGCGACCTGCCGAAGACCGGCGAGAAGTGCTGAACGCGGCCCGCATCAACGATGCCGAGGGCATCGAAGGCGACACGTGGAACCAGCGCGGGACGTCGCTGTCGGCCGACGGAGGCCCGCATCCCAACAAGCAGATCACGATCATGAACTCGCGCGCGGCCGAAGCGGTCATCGGTCCGATTGATCGCTGGCCGCTGGCGGGCGACCAGATCTACGCCGACCTCGACATAGGCCACGAAGCACTGCCCGCAGGCACACAGTTGTCGATCGGCACTGCCGTGGTGGAGGTCGCCGTCGAACCCCATACCGGCTGCGCCAAGTTCGCAGCCCGCTTCGGCCGCGAAGCCCTCCGCTTCGTCAACACCGGCGAAGGAAGCAGCCTTCGCCTGCGCGGCGTCAACTGCCGAGTCATCCAGCCCGGCACCGTCCGAGTCGGCGACTCGGTCAGCCGCCTCTGAACTCCCGAACCGACGACATCAGGCACCGTCCAAGGCTGCGTGCTTACCGCAGCCTTGATTCCGCCGAGGACAATCCTGATCGGGCCACAAGACGCACTTGAATTCAGCCCGCCAGAAAACCAGCAAGAGCCTGTGACGTCCCCTCGCTACCGTCTCGCGCCATGAAGTTCATTCACACGGCCGACTGGCAGCTCGGGATGACACGTCACTTTCTCGACGGCGAAGCCCAGTCGAGGTTCAGCCAGGCGCGGATCGACGCCGTTGGCAACATCGGCCAGCTAGCAGTCGACGAGGAATGTGATTTCGTCGTCGTATCCGGCGACGTCTTCGAGTCGAACCAGATCGACCGCCAAGTGCTCGCCCGCGCCCTCGATGCGATGGCCGCCACGCCGGAGGTGACTTTCTACCTCGTGCCTGGAAATCACGATCCGTTGGATGCCGCCTCGATCTTCCGCTCAAATACGTTTCGCGAACGCAGACTGCCGAATGTTGTCGTGTTGGAGGATTCTGAGCCGCTGCCGGTAGCTGACGGCATCGAGTTGGTTGGTGCGCCATGGACCTCCAAACGCCCACTTCAAGACTTGGTAGATCAGGCGTGCGCAGCCGCTGCGCCGCCTGCCGCGCTTCGCATCATCGTCGGCCACGGCGCACTCGACAATCGTTCACCCGACGCATCTGATCCTGCCCTCATTTCGCTGGAGCGATTGGAGGCGCGTATTGAGGCAGACGAAGTCCACTATGTCGCGCTCGGCGATCGCCACTCCACGACCAACGAGGGCACGACTGGTCGTGTCTGGTACTCAGGTGCGCCCGAGCCAACCGACTACCGCGAGGAAGATCCAGGAAATGTCCTCGTGGTTGAACTCGAGCCGGGACGAATCGAGGTCGCGCCACGCAGCGTAGGCAAATGGCGTTTCCGACAGCACCAGTGTCATCTCTCGTCGGATACAGATATCGACTCATTGCAACAGTGGCTCGACGCACTCGAAGACAAGCAGCGGACTGTCGTCAAGCTGTCACTCGTCGGCTCGGTCTCGCTCGATCAAAAGGAGCGCCTCGACCGCTTGCTCGATCACTTCGCCGACTCGCTTGCGGCTCTCGAGACGTGGGAACGAAGATCGGATCTAGTTGTCGTCCCCGACGACGCCGAGATTTCCACGCTTGGGCTTGCGGGCTTCGCGAACGACGCACTGGGCGACTTGCGTGAACTAGCCCAGTCATCCGACCCCGCGGAAGCAGTCCGGGCCCAGAACGCGACTGCGCTGCTGCATCGCCTGACGAGGTCCGCACAATGAGGATTCAGCGCATCACGCTCACGAACTACAGAGGCGTCGATCTTGCCGAAGTGACGTTCGACGAGTGCGGAGTCACCGTGATCGAAGGCGACAACGAGGCTGGCAAGACCAGCCTCGTCGAGGCGCTCGACTTGCTCCTCGACGAACGCTTCAAGGACCGTTCTGGTGATCGACGCGTCAAGGCGGTCAGACCCGTACATCGTGACGCCGATCCCGAAGTCGAGGCCGAAATCTCAACTGGGCCGTACCGGTTCGTCTTCGCCAAGCGGTGGGGGCGCAGAGGCATGACCACACTCGACATCTCCGCGCCACGACGCGAACAACTCACCGGCGATGAAGCCCACGAACGCGTGCAGTCGATCCTGTCAGAGACTCTTGACACCGGCTTGCTTCGGGCACTCCAAGTCCGACAAGGAACCGAGTTGGCGTTGCCTTCTTTCGTCGACACCGATCTCGGCGCTGCGCTGGACACCGCCGCAGGAGCCGTCGGCGACAGCGACAGTCACGACGGGATCTGGCAGGCGATCACCGCCGAACGCGACATCTACTGGACGCCGAAGGGCAAGCGCAAGACAATCCTTTCCGACTCGCAAAGAAGCGTGGCCGAGGCTGAGGCCGATGTGGCGTCGTTGACCCAGCAGCTTGCTGAAGTCGAAGCAGACGCCGAGCGGGCAACGCGACTGGCCTCGGACACGGAACGCCTGCAGCAGCTCGTGCTCCAAGCCGAAGAGGCCCGAGACGAGTGCCAGCGGCAGGTAGACGCAGCCGAGGAGGTCGAGGGCGAGCTCAGCCAGCTTGAATCTGAGTTGGAGCGGCTGAAGACCGAGGCGGCGCGTGCACGGGCCGACCATGAAGCACGGACAGACCTCGTCAACGAGGACGCGCGATATCGGCAAGAAGCAGCCGAGCTCAGGGCCCGGGCCGAGAAAGCCGCGCCGGCTTTAGCCGCAGCCCAACGGCACTACGACGAGGCTGAGGCTGCTCACCGGACAGCACGGGAATACTTCGACCAGATCCAGCGGGCAAGCGCGCTGGCAGACCGTGACAGTGAGCACCTGCGACAGATCATCGAAGCCAGGCACCTCAGAGCGCGTCACGAGCGTGTCGCAGCAGCGCAAGAGCGACTCGACGCCGCCAACGCCGTCATCGAATCTGTACAACTCGACAGCGAAGACGTCACACAGATTGAAGCCGCCCAGCAGGCCGTCATCGAGGCACAGGCTGCGGCAGACGCTGGCTCGGCGACGGTCGTGACCACCGGCCTGAGTGATGTCGAAGTCATCGTCGACGGTGTTGCCCTGCATATGCGAGAGGGCGACGAGCAGGTCACCGACGTCGTCGATTCTGCCGAGATTGTCGTCCCAGATTCGCTGAAGATCACCGTGACCGCTGGGAACGAGTCACGCCAACTCAGCAGCAAGCGTGTCGAAGCCGAAGCAGCGTTGCGCATGCTCTGTGACGAGGTCGGAGTGGCCAATCTCGCCGAAGCCCGCGACGCACTTGAGCGCCGTGATGCCGCCTCGCGCAAGCTCGGCCGAGCGCGCGACGACATCGAACGCGACCTCGACGACTTGACCGTTGATGATCTGGCCAGCAAGGCCGAACGGCTCTCTGCGCGAGTCGCCGCCTACCCGAACGAGCGCACTGCTGACGTTGCCCTGCCGCCCGACCACGACACTGCGCTTCGAGCTGCGCTCGACCTGCGGGACGAACTGAAACGCGCGAAATCAGCTCTTGACTCCGCCGTGACAATTCTCGAAAGCGCGCAAAAGGCACTGCATAGGGAAGAAATCGACCACGCCGCCTTGACAGCAACTATCGCGGCCGCCGACACAGCCACCGCGAGCGCAACGCAAAAGCTGGAGACTGCCAGGGCACAGCTCGCCGACGCAGTGCTCGGTCAGCGTGTCGCCGCGGCGCAAGAGACGGAGCGGGCAGCTCGAACCGACCGAGACGCCTCTCGGAGGCAGCTAAAGAAACTCGACATCGGCTCGTTGCGCGACCGACTGTCTAATGCTGGGCAAGCATTGGAACGGGCAAGGGCAGCGTTGTCGAAAAACCGTGACGACCTGAGAGCCCTGCAGATCAGCCTCGATCTTCGAGGCGAGAAGGGTCTCGGCGCCCAGCTCGACGCCGCCTGCAGCAACCGGGATCGTTGCATCGCACAGGACCGCAGCCTCCGGGACAGGGCGGAGGCCGCGAGGCTGCTTCACCAGGTTTTCGAGCGCCGGCGTAGCGAAGCACGTCAGCGGTACATCGCGCCGTTCAAGCAACGCATCGAGCAGTACGGGCGCATCGTCTACGACACCTCATTCGCGGTCGACGTGAACGATGCGCTGGCAGTTTCGCGCCGCACGCTCGGCGGCATCACACTTGGCGTGAACCAGCTCAGCACCGGTGCACAAGAGCAGCTGGGAATCATCGCTCGATTGGCCTGTGCGTCGATCGTCAGCCCCGACGGCAGCGGCGCGCCGGTGATCCTTGACGACGCTCTCGGCTGGAGCGATCCATCCCGATTACGAGGCATGGGTGCCGCGATCAACAGTGCCAGCGAACACTGCCAAGTGATCATCCTCACGTGCACGCCGGGCCGCTATGCCCACGTTGGGAATGCCACGGTGGTCAGCCCGCCGATGTCGCCGCGCCTGGCGTAAGACTGAGAACCGCCTGGTCCTCCAGACTGGAAACTCAACAGCGACGCGACTCGACAGGGAAGGGCAGTCAATGACTGAAGTGGTCAACGTTCATGCAGCCAAGACGCATTTCTCGAAGCTGCTCAGGCGTGTTGACGGAGGCGAGGAAGTCGTGCTCGACACCCAGCCCCCACCGGGACACTACGGACCGAGCTGGATGATGGGAACTACGTGCACACCGTCGGGCCGGCGGTACGCGGCGCCGACCGACGTCACCACCATCAGGCCGACCATGTCTTGAGCGCGGCGTGCCGCGATCTTGTCCCGCAGCCGCAGCAGTGAGACCGCGGCGCGGTCCACAACCTCGGCCGCGGGACTCAGCTTCACCTCCGCAGCAATCCAAGCGCCATCTTGGCGCTCGATGACTGCATCGATCTCCAAGCCAGTGTCGTCCCGGTAGTGAAAGATCTCGGCGCCCAGCGGTGCGCTGTACACGCGCAGGTCCCTGACAACCATCGATTCGAAGAGCAGACCGAGCGTCTCAGGATCTGCCAGCAACCGTTGCGGCGAGGCGCGCAGCAGGAAGGCCGCCAGAGATGGGTCGACGAAGTGCCGCTTCGCCTGCTTGCGCAACGATGCCCGAGACCGCAGTGTCACCGACCATGCGGGCTGATCCTCCACTACGAAGATGCGCCGCAGTGCATCCAGATACGCCCCAACGGTGCTCCGGCCGAGCGTCTCACCGTCCATTTCCGCCGCCAGTTTCGACTCACGGGCCTCAGTGGCCACATTTCGCGCCAGTGAGCGCAACAGTCGTTGCACCGCTGCCGGGTTGTGCTGGACACCGCTCGCTTGTGGGACATCCACTCGCGTGATCTCGTCGATGTAGTCACCGACCGACAGACGAGCGTTCTCATGGTCCAACGAGAGGCTGCCAGGCCAGCCGCCAGTGACAAGGTGCCGCACAATGTCGCTCAGCGCGACGCCGGGAGTCGGCAGTGACGACTGCTGCTCACCATTGAAGAGCCCGCGCAGGGAGATTGTGCCCCCAGAGGCTCCCGACTCGTAGAGCGACATGGTTCTCATCACGACCCGACCCACACGGCCGGTTCCGGTGTGCCGCGTGAGATCATCGGTGGGGTTGGCCGAGCCCGTCAAGATGAACTGCCCCGGCTGTGCCCTGTCGTCGCACTCGCGCCGGACTGGGTTCCAGATACCTGGGGCGTTCTGCCACTCATCTAACAGGCGCGGGACGTCACCGGCTAATGCCGAGGCCGGGTCGGCCGCGGCGAGCAGGCGCATGGCCTCGACATCGAATCTGGCTTCGCTCCGGGCATGGTTGCGACCCGTCCACGTCTTGCCACAACCCCTAGCGCCTTCGATCAGCACCGCGCCACGCCGCCGAAGAGCTGCCTCGATCTGGAAGTCGGCGACGCGCGGCAAGTAGCCAGGCATGGTGAGCTTCGCGTGTAGTTCCGGCATTTCGCTGAATTCCTCGCCCGGCACGTTGCGAGTCAACAATAGCGCGTTTCGGGAATCATTTATAGCGCGTTTCGGGAATGGTTTACAGTGCGTTCTGGGAGTCGTCCATAGCGCGTTGCGGGAATGCAGATCGGTCCGAAGGGTGCGACGCGTCCTGTTCGTGTGCCTGGTGCGTGGATCAACCGTTGCTTATCCGTATTAGTCTAGTCACTAGACTAAGTTTGGTCTCATCGGCGTGACGAAAATAACTTGCAAAGGCTGAAATATAATGGAATCTTCATCTTTCGTGAATGTACATGAGGCGAAGACGCACCTGTCGAAGCTCCTCAGCCGGGTTGAGGCGGGCGAGGAGATCGTGATTGCGCGGGCAGGTAAGCCCTGCGCCCGTCTGGTGCCGTACGTGCCGGCGGCGACTCGACGGATGCCGGGTAGATTCCGCGGGCTGAAGATCCCGCCCGAGTTCTTCGACCCCTTGCCAGACGATGAACTCGCTTTGTGGGAGGGTGAATGAACGACCTCTTGCTCGACACACCTGCGCTGCTGTGGTGGTGGACCGATCATCCATCGCTCTCACCAGTCGCTCGCGATGCGATCTCCGATCCAGATGCTCATGTGTTCGCGAGCGCGGTGAGCGCATGGGAGATGGCGACCAAGTCAAGAATGGGCCGACTCGGCGAATTCAGCGGGCTCGTTCCCCATTTCGGCGCATCAGTAACCGCAGACGGCTTTCTGCACCTTCCCGTCATACACGAGCAGGCACTCAGGGCTGGCAGCTACGAGGCCGCGCACAAGGATCCGTTCGACCGGATGCTGGCAGCGCAAGCCGAGATCGAGTCGTTGACGCTCGTCACGAGGGACCGGGCGTTCGAGGAATTCCCTGTCGCCACTCTCTGGTGACGCGGACCGGCATCACCGCACCCGGCGATGCGCCGCGGCGCGGGTTCAGCGCAGCGGCGCGGTGGCGGGGACTTGTGAGGGGCGGCTGAATACCTCTTCGAGCAGGGGACGGAAGTCCTCCGCGGCCAGGTTGGGGTAGTTCGGGTCGAAGCAGTTCTGGTCGTAGTTCTCGCAGAAATCCAGGCAGGCGTCGTAATGCGGAGACTCCCGGTACCGCTCACGGGCGTTGCGGTCGCCGCCGAGGTGGTGGAAGTAGTAATAGCCCTGAAAGAGTCCGTGATGCGCGACTACCCAGTGGGTCCGCTCGTCGACGTAGGGCTGCAGGACTGCGGCGGCAGCGGCGCTGTGATTCTCGGGCGCAAATGCGTCACCGATGTCGTGCAGCAGGGCCGCAGCCACGAGGTCGGTCGATTCGCCGTTGCGCAGGGCCCGGGTCGCCGACTGCAGGGAATGGTCATAGCGGTCGATCTGGTAGCCCAGCGTGGGACCGCGCAAGCACCTCAAGATGTCGAGCAGGTTGTCGACTAATCCGGTTCGGGCGTGCGCATAATGCTGGCGGTCCAAGAATTCGTAGTCGTCGGCCGTCCCGTGCTCCATCGCAGTCCAAGAGACGATGCGGTCGTCGTCTTGGCTGCCCATGGCTTTCAGCCCTTGACGGGAGTGCGCCAGCCGAACGGATCAGGCGCAGCGCCGATCTGGATGTCGACCAGCGCCTGGCGCAGCCGCATCGTGTTGGACCCTGGCTGCCCGTCGCCGACGGTGAGCGTCTTGCCTTCGTACAGGATCGTGCCGACCGGCGCGAGCACGGCGGCCGTCCCCGACAGAAACGCCTCTCCTCGCTCCGCCCAGTCCACTAGCTCGTCGGGGTCGATCGAGCGCTCTTCGACCTCGTAACCCAACGATGCGGCGAGCTCGATCACTGACGCTCGGGTGACGCCGTGGAGAAACGACTCATCGAGATGACGGGTCACGACCCGCTCGTCGTCGACCAGGAAGAAGTTGGAAGCCCCTGTCTCGGTGATGTCACCGCCGGTGGCGAAGAGCATCTGATCGATGGCCTCGTTGCCGGCCATGGCGTCAAGCGTGGGTGCGAGCGCCATGGCGTAGTTGCCGCCGCATTTCACCATTCCGAACTGCGGGACGGTGCGGGGAATCTCGGTCTCCACCAGCAAGGTCAGCGGCCGGACCCCGCCTTTGAAGTAGTCGCCGACCGGGCAGTTGACGACGTACAGCAGCGCGCTGCGGGTCGGGCGAGCCGCTGCGCCGATGTCGGGCTCGGTGCCGATGAGCGTCGGTCGGATGTACAGCGATCCAGGCGGGTCGGGCACCTCGCCTGAGTTCGCTTCGACAGCGTCGACGCACATCTGATGCAGGACGTCGCCGTCGATGGACGGCAGCCGGAGCCGTTCTGCGCTGGACACCATGCGGTCCACATGGCGGTCCAACCGGAAGATCGCCAACGACCCGTCAACTTGGCGGTGCGCCTTCAGCCCTTCGAAAATAGCGCTGCCGTAATGGAGCACGTGGGCAGCAGGGCTGATCGAGAAGTCGCCGAACGGCTCTGCGGCTCCGCCGTATACATACGGCCCGTCGTCGGCTCGCGCCGTTGTCATCCAGTCGCAGAAGATGGTCCCGAACGGGACCGTGAACGGGTCGGGCTTCTCGGTCACCGTCACTCCATTCGATGCTGCTCGGGGCTCCTGCTGAGCCCAAGACATTCGCAGCGTATCGCCGGACCTCGGCCGCATCGGGGAGAATTTGCCCCCCTGCAGCTCATGCGACTCGAAATTGCGGCGCCGGCGTTGCGTACTGTCATGTATTGGCCTTCGCGCCTGGTGACTAGCGTGCGCGCATGACTCTACGACGCTGGCTGTTGACTGCCGCGGCCATCTGGTGCATTGCGGCGGCAGTGCTGTGGGCCGTCACTGGGCTGATCGTCTTCCCTGGCATTCTCGGCGTGGTGCTGATATGGGGCGCATGGGATACACGCCGCCGACGGCGTACGGAAGGCGCCGACTACCGCCGATTCACGCCGCCACAGGCATAGAGCATGGCCGACTGACTGAGAGTCTTTGGGAGTGGTTTGGGGGCCGTGGAGAGGGTGGCGAGGCATGGTCTTCGGCATCATGCCTATTGGCGTCGTCGGGGCCGTGAGCACGGTTGGCGAGTGGTGGAAGCGCAGACGGCAATGAGAGCCATTGCTTGGCTCGCAGTCGTGCTCATGGCCGCGGGTTGCACTCTCAGCGCTCTCAGTCCCGCGCAGGCTCAGCAGAAGCGACGATGCCTAGAAGCTGGGGACATCGTTGTCGAGGCGAGCCGAGGCGAGCCGAGCGTCTGACAATGCCTACAACGCTGCGGAAGGGATGATGGACGGCATCGCGCCCACTCGCAGGCATCAGCAGCTCTATTCCGCATTCGTCGAAGCCGACGAGCGTTGGCGCCGAGCGATGGCTCATGCCCTCACTGTCTGCGACGCAGCCGTGGCCGACAACAGCAAAGACGGCGAACTTCGCGAGACTCACGCAATGCTGTTGGAGGCAGCCGAGGCAGCCGAGACATATAACACGGTCTTTGACATTCGGGAAGGCTGCCGATGGGCGAAGGAGAGCGGCGACCTGCCTACTTGGTGGCAGTGCTGAGCCGGTTAGCTTGGTCCGGCATGACAGCAGGCGTCGTCATAGCCGTTCTCGGGATGGTCGCTATGTGCACTGGCGGCCGGATCACGTCGAATCGGATACGACAGCACCACGGATCAGACATTTTCAGGTCTAAGGCAGCGACTCACGCGACTGCGGGCACTGGCGTTGTGCCTCGCTGGGTGAGTTCGCTCACGCTCGCAGGTTGGGCAGGCTTGATCGTCGGCGTCATCGTCGTGATTGCCAGCGCATTCGGCTGAGCAACGTCTGCCCACTCAGAGACGGGCTGCAGCCGAGCCTGCGGTCTCGGCCCTCGAGACGACTGCTCCGAATGGCGGTGACGGCCCCGCGAGACTGGCGCTGCTCGCGGCCTGCCAGACGACGGCCACGACGACAGCGCAACCAGCGCACGCCACGGCGACCACATCCACGACGACGACCACGACGCCCGAGACAACGAGAGAATGGCCCGATAGGTGGTGTCAGGAATGTGTCGAAATGATCTGGCGCGCGGCCTACGCCGAAAGGTATTTGCAGGCCGCGGACGACTGGTTTGAGGCCCACCATGACACTGACGCCGCGGGTGCTACCGATGCCGTCGTTTCCGCGGCTCTTGAGCGTGCGATGTCTGACGGCTTGGATGCGTTCGATGCTGGGCGGCCACCCACCGAGATTGACGGGGACCCATGAAGCGACTTTGGGATGCGGAGGCCAGCGTTTCACGGGGCAGCCGTGGGGACGGCAGCCGAAGTCTTGGAGGTAATGCCGACGGCATCACGGAAGGCAACCTCGCTGCAATCGGCGCCGATGCAGCGGAAGGCGAGACGTCTTGGGCATCATCGCAGGCGTGTCTCGATGAGGCCCACGACGCGCTGAACACCGAATGTGCGGATGCCCTGAACGGTCTGTCAATCGAGTAGGGGCGCGCGGCCGCAGCGGCCTACGCTGCGGCCCATGACAACCCAGGACCAGAGCCAGATCACCGAGTCTGTCCGACTCGAGCGCCGCGACGACGTGGCGCTGCTCATCGTGAACAACCCGCCCGTGAACGCGTTGAGCTATCACGTGCGTCAAGGAATCATCGACGGCATGGCCGCCGCGGAGGACAGCGACGCCACGGCGATTGTGCTCATCTGCGACGGCCACACCTTCATCGCCGGCGCAGACATCACCGAGTTCTCCCAGCCCCCAAAGCCGCCGGGGCTCGTACCCGGTCAGGAGGCCATGGAGAACTGCAGCAAGCCGGTGGTGGCGGCCATCCACGGCACGGCGCTGGGCGGCGGGCTCGAGGTTGCGCTGTGCGCGCACTTCCGGGTGGCCATCAGCTCAGCCCAGTTCGGCCTGCCCGAGGTAAAGCTGGGCCTGCTGCCTGGGGGCGGCGGCACGCAGCGCCTGCCCCGCATCACCGGCCCGCAGCGGGCGCTTGAGATCATGGTCAGCGGCAATCCCATCGGCGCCGCTGAGGCGCTCGACTGCGGCCTGATCAACGAGGTCGTGGGCGACAGCCTGGCCGACCTCGAAGCCGGGGCGGTGGCGTTCGCCCGCCGGGCAGTTGCAGACGGCATGCCCCGCCCGCGCATCCGCGACCGCAACGACCGCCTCGAGGGCTTCGGGGCCGAGCAGTTCGCCGCCTTCCGAGCCTCCATTGCCCGCCGCACGCGAGGCTTCGAGGCACCCGACTGCATCGTCCGCTGCGTGGAGGCCGCCGTCGAGTCCGGCACCAGCGGCGATTTCGAGGCGGGCCTCGCAGCCGAGCAGCGCATCTTCGGCGAGCTGATGGGCAGCTCGCAGGCCAACGCCCAGCAGTACTACTTCTTCGCCGAGCGGGCAGCGCAGAAGGTGCCTGACGTGCCGCGGGACACGCCGCAAGTCGACATTGCGCGTGTCGGCATCCTGGGAGCAGGCACCATGGGCGGCGGCATCGCCATGAACTTCGCCAACATCGGCATCCCGGTCACCTTGGTCGAGCGTGACGGGGCGAGCCTCGAGCGGGGCCTCGGCGTCGTGAGGCGCAACTACGAGCGCACGGCTGCGCGGGGCGGCATCTCCTCGGATGACGTGCAGACCCGGATGGACCTGCTGCAGGGTTCGACCGACATGGGCGACTTCGCCGATTGCGACCTGATGATCGAGGCCGTCTTCGAGAACATGGCGCTGAAGAAGAGCGTATTCGCCCAGCTCGACGCCATCTGCAAGCCGGGTGCGGTGCTCGCCAGCAACACCTCGGCGCTGGATGTCAACGAGATCGCGTCGGCCACGTCGCGCCCCGAAGACGTCATCGGCATGCACTTCTTCTCCCCCGCCAACGTCATGCGGATGCTGGAAATCGTTCGGGGCGATGTCACCTCGCACACCGCGATCGCAACCGCCATGTCGATCGGCAAGCGCATCGGCAAGACGCCGGTGCTGTGCGGCGTCTGCCACGGCTTCATCGGCAACCGGATGCTGTTCATGCGAGGCATCGAGGCCGAGAAGATGCTGCTGGAAGGCGCCACGCCGGCCCAGATCGACAAGGTCGTGTACGACTTCGGCTTCCCGATGGGACCGTTCGCCATGAGCGATCTCGCCGGGCTCGATGTCGGCTGGAATGAAGACACCTCGTCGAGCTCGACGGTGCGCGAGGTCCTGTGCGAATCGGGCCGGCGAGGCCAGAAGAACGGCCGGGGCTACTACATCTACGACCCCGACACCAGAGCGTCGACCCCCGACCCCGAGGTCGAGCAGATGATCCGAGACTTCGCCTCAGAGCGGGGAGCGACGCTGCGAGAGGTCACCGACCAGGAGATCCTCGAACGCTGCCTGTACCCGATGGTCAACGAGGGTGCGAAGATCCTCGACGAAGGCATCGCGCTGCGGGGCAGCGACGTCGACGTGACCTGGATCAACGGCTACGGCTGGCCGATCTACACCGGCGGCCCGATGTACTGGGCTGACGAGATCGGGCTGGCCGAGGTGCTGGGCCGCATTCGCCACTACGACGAGACTCTGGGCGGCGACCACTGGACGCCGAGCCCGCTGCTGGAACGGCTGGCAGCCGAGGGTGGCTCGCTGGCCCGCCACGAGAATTGAGACCTGAGAATTGGGGCTGAACCGATGCTGACCATCGACCCGATCCATGCAGACTTCGGAGCCAGGATCACAGGAATAGACCTGTCGAGGCCGCTCGACAGCGAGGCGAGAGCGGCCTTGGTCGACGCGATCGACACCTACTCGCTGCTGCATCTCCCGGGCCAGGACATGTCCGACGAGGCACAGCTCGCACTTACCGAACTGCTCGGCGAGCCCGAGCCCAATCACGTCGTGTTCGGCAAGACCGGCAAGGTCGTGTACTTCGGCACGATCGGCAACGTGATCGACGCTGACACCAAGCGAGACGAATCGGATCCGCTGACCCGCAACCAGAAGGGCAACAACCTCTGGCATTCGGACTCGTCGTTCCGGCTCGTGCCGTCGTTCGTGTCGATCCTGCATGCCTACGAGGTGCCCGGCGAGGGCGGCGAGACCGAGTACGCCAGCCAGCGAGCCGCCTACGAGCGGCTCGACACGTCACGCCGAGCCGAGATCGACGACCTCCAGGTGCTGCACGACTACGTGTTCAGCCGCACCCAGGTGGCCCCGGTCGACTTCAACCACGCAGCATCGCTGCCGCCGATCCCCCACCGGCTCGTGCGCACCAATCCCAACAACGGATTGAAGAACTACTACGTCGGATCTCACGCCCGGTCCATTGTCGGGTGGCACGGCATCGAGAGCCGGCGGCTGATCGACGAGCTGAACGCCGGCGCCACCCGGCCCCAAGACGTGTACTCGCATCGCTGGAGCCCGGGCGACACCGTCATCTACGACAACCGCTGCATGCTGCACCGCGGTGCCGGCTACGACGCCGACCGCTGGCGCCGCTACATGCGCCAGACCCGCGTGCAGGGCCAAGGCCCCACACTCGACGAGTAGCGCCGCAACGCCGGCATCGCCGCCGGACCCGTGACTAGCCGCCGCTCGCGGCGGTGATGGTCGACTCGGGCACTCCGGCGGCCCTGGCGCCGCTGCAGATGCTCTCCCACGTCTCGGCGGGCAGCGTGATGCCGTTGGCCATGCGGTGCTGACGACGCTCGTGCTCGACGTCGCCGGGCAGCTTCACCGCCTGGTCGGGGTCGATTGGCGCCGCGTCGTAGAACCAGTCGAGATAATCCGCCGCGATCCCGTTGTAGCCGTCGTCAGTCTCGCCGACTGCGGCATCGACCTGGGCCGGGTCGACGTACACCGAGAGCATGCCGTTCGCAAAACGAATCCGACGCGGGCCCGCTGTGCCTGTGCCGGTCAGCGCACCGGCCAGCAGCTCACACATCACCGAGATGCCCGAGCCCTTGTGCTCCCCCATCGCCCGCAAGGCACCGGGGCCGTCCATCGAATTGGGCCGCTGGCCTTCTGCGAACGTGTACAGCACCCGCGGGTCGCCGGTGATCTCGCCGTCGCCTGACACCAGCGCGTTCTCCGGCACGGCCGGGCCGCCGTGCAGCGCGACCATCGCCTTGCCCTCGGCCACCACCGACGTGGCGAAGTCATGGATGACGGGCCGGCGACCGGCGACCGGGGCTCCGTATGCACACGGGTTGGTGCCCATCCGCCGCGCCTTGGCACCGAACGGAGCTACCAGCCGGCTGTTGGCGACGTTCACGAAGTGCACCGAGACGAGCCCCTGTGCGGCAGCCATCTCGGCGTACTCGCCGATCCGACCGAGGTGCCCGGCATTGCGCAGCCCCATGACCGCTACGCCCAGCTCCTTGCAGCGCTCGATGCCCATCGCCACCGCAGCAGGACCGACGGTCTGGCCCATGCCGTACTGACCGTCCACGAGCACCAGCGCTCCAGAGTCGATCAGCACCTTGAGTTCCTGGTCGGCGAGCTGAACGCCGTTGGCCAGCAGATCGACATACAACGCTGAGCGGATCACGCCGTGGCTGTCGTGTCCGGCGAGGTTGGCGCCCACAAGGCTGCGGCCGATGCGCTCGGATTCGGCATCCGAGCACGCAGTGTGACGGAAGATCTCGGCAATGAAGCCGGCCAGGCGTTCGTGGTCGATGACCACGGGCTCGCCGGTGTCGGTCGTCGTCTGCTCTTCGCTCATCGCGGCAGCGTACGTCGCGCACCGACCGGCTTCCCGCCTGGTCGCCGTGCGGCACCGCAGCGAGGGTGCACATAGGCTCGCCCGGCGTGAATCAGCCTCCGAGCGCGCCGCCGCCTCAGCACTCGCAGCACTTCGACGTGGTGGTCATAGGAGCGGGCAACGCGGCCATGTGCGCTGCGCTGGCCGCACACGAAGGCGGCGCACGGGTGCTTGTTCTCGAGCGGGCGCCCGAGGCCGAAGCCGGCGGGAACAGCCGCTTCACTGCCGGTGCAATCCGCTTCGCCTACGACGGCGTCGAGGACTTGCGGGCGTTGATGCCCGACCTCACCGACACCGAGGTCGAGATGACCGACTTTGGCACCTACACCGAAGAGGAGTTCTACGCCGATCTCGGCCGGATCACCGACTACCGGTGCGATCCCGAGCTGGCAGACACGCTCGTCACACGCAGCAAGGACACCTTGCTGTGGATGGCAAGCCACGGCGTGCGATTCGCACCGATCTGGGGCCGTCAAGCCTTCAAGGTGGACGGTCGCTTCACGTTCTGGGGTGGCCTCACCGTGGAATCCGTCGGCGGCGGCGAGGGTCTCGTGGAGTCCCTGCGGGCGGCGCTGGCTCGGAACGGCATCGACTTGTGGCACGAAGCAGCAGGGCGCTCGCTGCTGACCGACGACCGTGGCGCAATCCGGGGCGTTCGCGTGCGTCGCGAGGGCCGCGTCACCGACGTCGAGTGCGATGCGGTGGTGCTGGCGGCCGGCGGCTTCCAGGCCAACGCCGAGTGGAGAACCCGATACCTCGGTCCCGGCTGGGACCTGGCCAAGGTACGCGGCACCCGCTTCAACACCGGCGACGGCATCGCCATGGCGCTCGACATCGGCGCCATGCCCTATGGCAACTGGAGCGGCGCCCACGCGGTCGCCTGGGACTACAACGCCCCGGAGTTCGGCGACCTCGCTGTCGGCGACGGCTTCCAGAAGCACAGCTACCCGTTCGCAATCGTGCTGAACCAGGATGGCAAGCGTTTCCTGGACGAAGGCGCCGACTTCCGCAACTACACCTACGCCCGCTACGGCCGCGAGATCCTGGCCCAGCCCGGTCACTCGGCTTGGCAAGTGTTCGATGCCAACACTGATCACCTGCTGCGCGACGAATACCGCATCCGGCAGGTCACCAAGGTCACCGCCGACAGCATCGAAGAGCTCTGCGCTCGAATGGACGACGTGCACACCGAGGGCGCGCTGGCGACCATCGCCGAATTCAACGCAGCGGTCGACCGTACCGTCGCGTTCGACCCCAACGTGCTCGATGGCCGCCGCACCTCCGGCCTCAGCCCCGACAAGACCAACTGGGCGATGCCGATAGAAACGCCGCCGTTTGCTGCCTACCGGGTCACGTGCGGGCTGACGTTCACGTTCGGCGGCCTGCGCATCGATGAGACCGGGTGCGTGATGGACACCGATCTGCAACCGATCGAGGGCTTGTATGCGGCGGGCGAGCTGGTCGGCGGCCTGTTCTACGGCAACTACCCAGGCGGATCGGGTCTCTCCGCAGGCGCAGTGTTCGGCCGTCTGGCGGGAAGCTCCGCTGCTGCGCACGCCGCCGGCTGAGCCGCTCGCACCTGCTGCGCACCGAGCTGCCGATGACCCTCAGGCGGCGAGCCGCCGGCGGGCGGTAGCGTCGAATCGCTATGACGATGACCTCCTCGCCCCCCAACACGAGCTCTGACAGCACCGGCTCGAAGATCGTCTACACCCACACCGACGAGGCGCCAGCGCTGGCGACCTACTCGCTGTTGCCGATCATCACGGCGTTCACCGATGCTGCAGGTGTCGAGGTCGAGACGCGCGACATCTCGCTCGCCGGCCGGATCATCGCGGTCTTTGCCGACACGCTCGAGCCCCACCAACGCAGGGGCGATGCACTGGCCGAGCTCGGCGAGTGGACCCAGGATCGTGACGCCAACATCATCAAGCTGCCGAACATCTCCGCATCGGTCCCCCAGATCAAGGACACCATCGCCGAGCTGCAAGCAGCGGGTTATGCGGTGCCCGACTACCCCGACGACCCCGCCGATGCTTCCGAGCAGGAGATCCGGGAGCGCTACGACCGCGTGAAGGGCTCGGCGGTGAACCCGGTGCTGCGCGAGGGCAACTCTGACCGTCGCGCTCCCCGCGCTGTCAAGGAATACGCCCGGCAGTACCCCCACTCGATGGGAGCTTGGTCGCCGCAGAGTCGCACCCATGTGGCGACGATGTCCGGCGGCGACTTCCGCTCCAACGAGCAGTCGGTCACGGTGGGGGAAGCCGGTTCGCTGAGCATCGAGCACGTCGACAGCGAGGGCAACGTGCGGCTGATGCGCAAAGTGCCGGTGGATGCAGGCGAGGTGGCTGACTCCACCTTCATGTCGGTTGCCGCATTGCGCGAGTTCCTTGACGCTCAGATCGAAGATGCCCGTTCGAGCGGGGTGCTGTTCTCGCTGCACCTCAAGGCCACAATGATGAAGGTCTCGGACCCGATCGTGTTCGGTCACGCTGTGCGGGCGTTCTTTGCGCCGGTGTTCGATCGGCACGGCGAGGTGCTGGCCGATGCAGGCGCCGATCCCAACGATGGCTGGGCCAATGTGTTGGCCGCCGTCGAATCGCTGCCCGCCGAGGTGCGCGACGCTGTCAAGGCCGACATCGCTGCGACGCTCGATGAGCGGCCCGGGCTGGCCATGGTCGACTCCGATCGCGGCATCACCAACTTGCATGTGCCCAGCGACGTCATCGTGGACGCGTCCATGCCGGCCATGATCCGAGCCTCCGGCCAGATGTGGAATGCCCAGGGCGACCAGCAGGACACCAAGGCGGTCATCCCCGATTCGAGCTACGCCAGCGTGTTCCAAGCCGTGATCGACGACTGCCGTGCCAACGGTGCCTACGACCCCACGACGATGGGCTCGGTGCCCAATGTCGGCCTCATGGCCCAGAAGGCCGAGGAGTACGGCAGCCACGACAAGACCTACGAGGTCGATGTCGCAGGAACCATGCGGGTCGTGTCCGAATCCGGCGAAGTGCTCATGAGCCAGGAGGTCGAAGCCGGCGACATCTGGCGGATGTGCACCACCAAGAACGCAGCGATCTCCAATTGGGTGGATCTGGCCATCGAGCGCGGGCAGCTCACCGGGGCGGCTGTGGTCTTCTGGCTCGACGCAGACCGGCCCCACGACGCGCAGCTCATCGGCAAGGTCGGTGCCCGACTGGCCGAGCGGCAGGGCACCGACGCCTCGATCGGCGAGCTCGACCTACGCACGCTGGCACCGGCGGATGCCTGCCGTTTCTCGCTGGAGCGCATCCGCCGCGGACTCGACACCATCTCCGTCACCGGCAACGTCCTGCGCGACTACAACACCGACCTGTTCCCGATCCTCGAGCTGGGCACCTCGGCCAAGATGCTCTCGGTTGTGCCGCTCATGGCCGGCGGCGGGCTCTTCGAGACGGGGGCCGGTGGCTCGGCACCCAAGCACGTCCAGCAGATGGTGGCCGAGAACCACTTGCGCTGGGACAGCCTGGGAGAGTTCCTTGCACTCGCGGTGTCGCTCGAGCACCTCGCCCGGATTGCCGAGAACCCCGCCGCGCAGCTGCTGGCTGACACGCTCGATGCAGCCATCGGCACGTGGCTTGCGGAAGGCCGTGCGCCCAGCCGCCGGGTGAACGAGCCCGACAACCGCGCCAGCCACTTCCACCTCGCGAAGCACTGGGCTGACCAGATGGCCAACCAGGGCACCGACGCCGAGCTGGCCGAGCAGTTCGCGCCGCTCGCCGCGGCTCTCGCTGGCAACGAGCAGCAGATCGTCGCCGAGATGGTGGACTGCCAGGGCGATCCGGTTGAGCTCGGCGGCTACTACCTGCCCGACCCCGCGCTGGCTGAGGCTGCCATGCGGCCGAGCCCCACGTTCAACGACATCCTCGACCGTTTTCGCACCGGCTCGGCGGGCTGAAGCCCGATATAGCCGCCACGGCGCGGCAGCTCAGCTGTCGAACTCGGCCACACCGCCGGGACCGAGCCGGCCCGACTCCCGGTAGGCAGCGAGTTTCGCTCGGCTGTCGGCGATGTCCAAGTTGGCCATGGTGAGCTGCCCGATCCGGTCCGTCGGGCCGAATGCCGCGTCCTCGACGCGCTCCATCGAGAGCCGATCGGGCTCGTAGGTCAGCCCCTCGCCGATGGTGTCAAGCACCGAGTAGTCGTCGCCGCGGCGGAGCCGCAACGTGACCTCGCCGGTGATGCTGGAGCCGACCCAGCGCAGCAGCGAGTCGCGCAGCATGAGCGCTTGGGGGTCGAACCAGCGCCCCTCATAGAGCAGCCGGCCCAGCCGGCGCCCCATCGTGCGGTAGTTCTCGAGCGTGGCCTCGTTGTGGATCCCGGACAGCAGCCGCTCATAGGCAATGTGCAGCAGCGCCATGCCCGGGGCCTCGTAGATGCCTCGCGACTTGGCCTCGATCACCCGGTTCTCGATCTGGTCGCTCATGCCGAGACCGTGTCTCCCGCCAACTGCGTTGGCTTCGAGCACGAGCGCCACGTGGTCGCTGCGGGGTGCACCCGCCGCGGCAAACTCACGATCGCCGATCGCGACCGGCCAGCCGGCCTCGAACCGGACGGTCACGTCCTCGGGCTCGATGTCAGTCGCCGGGTCCCAATGGGCGACGCCCATGATCGGCTCGACGATCTCCATCGAGGTCGCCAAGTCCTCCAGGCTCTTCGCCTCGTGGGTCGCACCCCAGATGTTCGCATCGGTCGAATAGGCCTTCTCGGTGGGATCCCGGTACGGCAGGCCACGAGACACCAAGAACTCGCTCATGCCCGCACGACCGCCGAGCTCGTCGACGAACGCAGCGTCCAGCCACGGCTTGTAGACGCGCAGCTCGGCGTTCACGAGCAGGCCGTAGCGGTAGAAGCGCTCGATGTCATTGCCCTTGTACGTCGAGCCGTCGCCCCAGATGTCCACGCCGTCTTCGGCCATGGCGGCCACCAGCATCGTGCCGGTCACTGCCCGTCCGAGCGGCGTGGTGTTGAAGTACGTGCGTCCCGCCGTCGAGATGTGAAACGCACCGCACTGCAGCGCCATCAGGCCCTCTCGCACGAGCGCAGCCCGGCAGTCCACCAGGCGCGCTGCGTGAGCGCCGTAGTCCAGCGCCCGCTGCGGCACGCTCGACAGATCCGGTTCGTCGTACTGGCCGAGATCGGCCGTGTAGGCGCACACCAGCGCGCCACGCTCGTTCATCCACGCAACCGCCGCCGAGGTGTCGAGCCCGCCCGAAAAGGCGATGCCCACCCGCTCACCCACCGGCAGCTCCGCCAGCACCCGCGCGCCGCTCGCGGCCGCGGCTGGCGGCGAGGTCGTGTCCGGTGGGCCAGTTGAGGCAGGACTGCTCGACATGGGGCATAACGGTACGGCCTCAGTCGTCAAGGCCTGCATCGTGGCGAACCCACTTCGATGAACCCAGTCTCGCCATTGGGATCACGCAATGTCGGCGATCTGCGCCGTTCACTGGGTTCGCCAGATGGCAAGCCCTCATTCGCGGCACCGCCACTGTGCTGCGCGTACGCTCCGCCACGAAGAGGTGACTCATGAGCGACGGCACAGCGACAGGCACCACTGGCGGCACAGCAACCGGCCAGTCCATCGCCGAGCTGCTGAGCGAGATGGTGCGCATCCCCAGTGTCAACCCGATGCACCATGGCCCACGATCGGGCACGGTCGCCGAGGCCGACATGGCCAACTGGGTCGCGGAGCGAGCAGCGGCGCTGGGCGCCGAGGTCGAGCTGGACGAGATCGAGCCGGGACGTCCCAATGTGTACGCCCTGTTCGCCGGCCAGACCGAACGCATGCTTGCGGTGGATGTGCACCTCGACACGGTCGGCGTCGAGCACATGGAGGGCGACCCCTTCGACGGCCGCATCAGCGAAGAGCGCGTCTGGGGGCGGGGATCGGTCGATACCAAGGCGACTCTGGCCGTAGTGCTTGCCGTGCTCGGCGAGATGGCTGCTGGGGGTCGCCGGCCGATGTGCACCGTCGAGCTGGTCGGCACCATCTCCGAGGAGGGCGGCGGTCTGGCGGGCGCCTCGGCGTACCGCGACCGGCTGCTCGAACGCAACGAACGCCGCGAGCAGATCGTGGTCGCCGAACCCACCATGTGCGCACCGGTGTACGGCCACAAGGGCGGCCTCGGCCTCGAAGTCGAGGTCGAAGGGCGTGCGGCGCACTCCTCCAAACCCCACCTCGGCATCAATGCACTGTCAGCTGGCGCACGAATCGTCGCAGCGATCGATGCCGAGCAGGAACGGCTCGCGAGCCAGCACGAGGTCGGCGCACTCGGCGCCGGCACCGTGTCGGTCAACGAGATGAGCGGCGGGCGGGCACGCAACATCGTGCCGGACCATTGCGAGCTGTACGTCGGGCGACGCATCGCCGACAGGGAGGACTACGAACAAGAGTCCACCCGCCTCACTGAGCTGATTCGCGCCGCAGCCCTGCCGGCGCGCGTCAAGGTCCAACTGGCGAACGGGTTCGGCAGCAACGCGTTCTTCCAAGCGCCCGGCAGCGATCTCGTCGCCGCCCTGGCGGAAATGTCAGGCCACAGCCCCGCCGTTGCCGACTTCGGCACGAATGCACTGCGCTACGGCGAGGTCGCCGACCAGATTGTGGTGTTCGGCCCGGGTTCCATCGATCAAGCTCACCAAGCCATCGAATGGGTCGACATCTCTGAGCTGGAACGCGCGGCGGCCGTTTACCGCCACCTGCTCGCCCGCTGATCGGCCGAGCCGTTGCCGTAGCCCGAGTCGGTAGCCCGGGTCACGCAGCCGGGTCAGTCGCCTGGATCAGCTGGGACGGGCCGAAATGAAGACCGGGATCTCGCGATCGGTCTTGGCCTGATATTCCGCGTATGGCGAGAAGGCCTCAACGCACCGCTCCCACCACTCGTCACGCTCGGCGCCAGTGATCAGGCGCACGGTGGTCTCGAATGGCTCGGGCCCGTCCTGGATCAGCACCGTCGGATCGGCCATCAGGTTGTGGTACCAGCCTGGATGCGCCGGCGCGCCGCCCTTGGAACCGACGATCGCGTACTCGCCCTCGTGCTCGACGCGCATCAGCGGGACCTTGCGCACCAAGCCAGTCTTGTGTCCTACGGTGGTCATCACGATGACCGGCAGCCCCGTATCGCGCAGCGTGTTCGCTTCGCTGCCAGCTGACGCTTCGTAGTCGTCCGCCTGTTCTCGGACCCAGTCCCACGTACTGGGTCCATAGGTGCCGTCGAATTTCGCGCTGTGTGCCATGGGGGCAATCTAGGGCCGCAGGTCGAAGAGCGTTCGCCTGTCAGGCGTGCGGCACGCCTACGATCCAAAGCGTGCAGATCATGTCCGCGCTGTTCATCGAGCACTTCGACATGCGGCAGGCCGCGGGCGGCGCCGCACGCATCGACCTCGGCGGCGTTCACTTCTCGATTGCCGCCCCGGGGCCGTTCCCGGTGACCATCACACCGCACATGCTCGTGCTCGTCCGATGCCCCGAATCGCACACCGGCCTCGCGGCACTGGAAGTGCGGTTCATGCGGGGCGACGAGCAGGTCGCGCGCAACGTGCAGCCGCTCAGCGTCGAACCCGGCAAGTTCGGCTACAACCTCGTCCAAGCCGAGCTGACCTTCGACGAGCCAACCACGATCGAGGCCCACTGCCGCGTCGATCAAGGCGACGCCGTGGTGATCCCGCTGACGATGAACCCACCCGCAGACGACCCCGAGGCAGCGGAGGAGCCTGCTGGCGCGGGCGGCTGGACCGGGACTCCGGCGGCCCAGAGCGGCTAGGCGCCGATCAGCGATGCCTTTCACCGTCGGGCTGTCCCAGCACTCCGATCCCGGCATGGCGACCGGCGAGATCGTCGGCCGAGTGCTCGAGTCATTGGGCGCGCAGCCAGACATGGCGCTGCTGTTCACCGCAGGCGGCCACCTCGCTCACACCGAGGAGATCGCCGCTGCCGTCGTCGAGCTGCTCAACCCCGGCGCATTCATCGGCACGACCGCTTGCTCGGTCGCCGCGGGTGAGCGCGAGATCGAGGAGGAGACCGCAGCGGTGTTGTGGGCCGGCAGCCTGGGCTCGGTCCAGGGCCCGCGTGCACGTGCTGTGCGGCTGGGCGGGATACCCGATCCGGCTGCCGACGACGAGGCGCTCGGGGCCGCGATTGCCGAGGTCCAGACCACTGGCAGCGTCTCGATGATCGTGCTGGCTGACCCGTACTCATTCCCCGTCGATGCTGCGTTGGGGCACTGGGCCGAACGCTGGCCCGGCTTGAGCGTGTTGGGCGGGCTGTCCTCGGGCGCATCGATGCCCGGCGGCAACCGGGTCGTCGTGGACGGCGGTGTGCATCACACCGGAGCGGCAGCGTTGATCGTGGGCGGCAGCGCGAACGTCACGCACCTGGTGTCGCAAGGCTGCCGTCCCATCGGCCAGCCGTACATCATCACCGAGGCCGAGGGCAACGTCGTCCAATCGCTCGGCGGGTTGCCGCCGTTCGAACGGCTGCAGCACATGTTCTCCCATCTCGATCCTGCCGACCAGCAACTGGTACAGCGGGGACTGCACGTCGGCCGGGTCACCGACGAGCGCAAGATCGACTTCGAGCGTGGCGACTTCTTGATCCGCGGCGTGCTCGGCGCAGATCAGCAAAGCGGTGCCATCGCCATCGGAGACGAGGCGCCGATCGGAGCGACAGTGCAGTTCCACGTGCGCGACGCCCGCACTGCCGATGAAGACCTGCGCGCAGCGCTGGAGCATTCACCCCCGAGCGACGGCGCACTGCTTTTCACCTGCAACGGTCGCGGCACCCACCTGTTCGATGTCCCCCATCACGACGCGTCCGTGCTCGCCGATCGCACAACTGCCGAAGTAGCAGGCATGTTTTGCGCGGGCGAGATCGGTCCCGTCGGCGCACGCTCGTACGTGCACGGTTTCACGGCCTCGATGGCGCTGTTTGCCGACGGCGACGACCCCCACGACGTCTGAGGCCCCCGATCAACCACATCAACAGGGTGAGCAACGAAACGTGAGCGCATCGTCATGAACCCAGCATTGGAATCCCGGCAGATCAACACCATCCGGGCGCTGGCAATGGACGCCGTGAAGCGCGCCAACAGCGGCCACACGGGCACGGCCATGGCGTTGGCGCCGCTGGCGCACGTGCTGTTCAGCCGCATCCTGCGCTACGACGCCACCGCACCCAATTGGCCCGACCGCGACCGGTTCATCCTGTCCGCAGGCCACGCGTCGATGCTCACCTACGCCATTGCTCACCTCGTGGGCTACGGCGTCACGCTGTCGGACATCCGCGACTTCCGCCAGCTCGGCTCGATCACGCCGGGCCATCCCGAACGCGGCCTCACTCCGGGCGTGGAGGTGACCACCGGACCCTTGGGTCAAGGCTTCGCCAACGCCGTCGGCATGGCACTGGCCGAACGAGGCCTGCGCGCCCGGCTGGGTGCTGACTTGGTGGACCATCGCACGTTCGTGATCATCAGCGACGGTGACTTGATGGAAGGCATCAGCCACGAGGCGGCATCGCTCGCAGGGCACCAGCAACTCGGGCGACTCATCGCCGTATACGACGACAATCGCATCACGATCGACGGCAGCACCGATCTGGCGCTGAGTGACGACGCCGCTCGCCGCTTCGAGGCATACGGCTGGCACGTCTCGGACCTCGGAGACAGGGCCGAGGATGTCGAAGCCCTCGAGCGGGCCCTGCGCGAGGCCATGCTGGTCAGCGACCGGCCCTCTGTGGTCATCGTCCGCAGCCACATCGGCTACCCGATGCCCACGGCATCGGACACCTCGGCGGCACACGGCGCGATCACCGACGCCGACGAGATCGCCGCCGCCAAGCGGGCGATGGGCATGGATCCCGACGCCTCATTCTTGGTAGAGGACGACGTGGCGCAGGCCTATCTGGCAGCCGGTGCCCGCGGGGCGGCTGAGCGGCTCGAGTGGGAAACCCGGTTCGCGGCAAGCGGGCACGACCGAGACTGGCTCGACGCGCTGTGGTCGGCGGGCGCCGTGGGCGGCCGGCTGTCCGATCTGCCGACATTCGAGGCCGGCACCCAGATGGCGACGCGGGTTGCTGCCAACCGGGTCTTCGACGCGTCGTTGGACACCGTGCCCGCCCTCATCTGCGGCGGCGCCGACCTGACCGGCAACACCGGCACGAACGTCACGGCCGAAGTGCTCTCGGCGGAGAATCCAGGGGGCCGCAAGCTGTACTTCGGTGTCCGCGAGCACGCCATGGGCGCAGTCGCCAACGGCATGGCGTTGCATGGCGGGGTGCTGCCCGCCGTCGGCACGTTCCTGGTCTTCAGCGACTACATGCGTCCCGCGGTACGGCTGGCTGCGCTGAGCGGCGCGAAGACCGTCTTCGTCTGGACGCACGACTCCATTGGCGTCGGTGAAGACGGGCCGACACACCAGCCGGTCGAGCACGTCGCATCGCTGCGTGCCATACCAGGCCTCTGCGTGATCAGGCCCGCCGACGCCAATGAGACCTCTCAGGCCTGGCAGATAGCGGTTGAGCGAGATGGCCCGACTGCTCTGGTGCTGACACGCCAAAACGTCCCCGTGCTCGACGGCACCGACCGCGCTGCGCAAGTCGCGCGCGGTGCCTACGTCCTGATCGACACCCCGGCTCCTGCGGTCATCTTGGCGGGCACCGGCAGCGAGGTGCAGTGCTGCACGGCAGCGGCTGCGCTGCTCGCCGAGGACGGCATCGCCAGCTCGGTGGTGTCGATGCCGAGCTGGGATCTCTTCGAAGCCCAAGACCTCGCCTATCGAGCGGCCGTGTTCCCCCAGGGCGTCCCCGTACTCGGTGTGGAGGCTGCGTCGCCGATGGGCTGGGACCGCTATGCCGACGCCACCATCACCATGCATCGCTTCGGTGCGAGCGCACCCGGAGGAGTGCTCATGGACCACTTCGGCTTCACGGCCCCAGCCATCGCCGATGCGGCGCGCGAGCTGCTGTAGACCCTTAGACAGCAACGTTCAAGGAAGGATCCCCATGACCGACGGCGGCGATGGCGGCACCACGAACGGGCGCCTGGAAGGGCTGTATTCCGAATGCGGGCAGAGCCCGTGGCTCGACAACCTGCGCCGTGGCTGGATCACCGGCGGCGAGCTCGAGAATTGGGTGGAGCGCGGCATCCGCGGTCTGACATCGAACCCGTCGATCTTCCAGAAGGCCATCGAGTCGTCTCCTGATTACGACGAGCAGTTCGGCGATCTGGTCTGCGGTGGTGTCTCGGTCGACGATGCCTACTGGCAGCTGGTCACCAGCGACATCCGGGGGGCGCTGCAGGCACTCCAAGGGGTGCATGCGGATTCGGGCGGCTCGGACGGCTTCGTGTCTGTCGAAGTCGATCCCTCGCTCGCGCATGACACAGAGGCCACCACGCAGGCCGCACGGGAGCTGCACCAGGGCATTGCGCGGCCCAACCTGATGGTCAAGATTCCCGGAACGGTGGAGGGTCTCGGGGCCACGCGTCAGATGATTGCCGAGGGCAACAGCATCAACGTGACGCTGATTTTCTCCGTTGCCCGATACGAGCAGGTGGCCGAGGCGTATCTCAGCGGGCTCGAAGACCGTGTCGCTGCGGGCGTCACCGACTTGTCGGACGTGGCCAGCGTTGCCTCGTTTTTCGTGAGCCGCACCGACACCGAGGTCGACCGTCAACTTGACGCCGTCGGCTCCGCCAGTGCGCTGGGCCTGCGCGGCCGTACGGCGGTCGCACAGGCGCAAGCCGCATACGGCCACTTCGGCGAGATCTTCAGCGGTCCCCGATGGGAACGTCTCGCAGCGCTGGGCGCGCAGGTTCAGCGCCCGCTGTGGGCGTCGACCAGCACGAAGAATCCGGCGTACCCCGACACGCTCTATGTCGACGAGCTGATCGGTCCTCACACCGTGAACACCATGCCCGATGCCACCTTGGTGGCCTTCTGCGATCACGGAAAGCTCCGCCGCACCGTCGACGCCGACCAATCCGCAGCCCGCTACGTGCTCGACGCGGTGACGTCCCATGGCATCGACCTCGACGCCGTCGCCAACACGCTCGAGGCGCAAGGCGTCGCAGCGTTCACGAAGAGCTTCGACGAATTGCTGGTGTCGCTCCAGACCAAGGCTGACTCACTCGCCTGACACCTCGCCAGGCTGACTCGCTCGCCTGAAGCAAGTCAGTTAGTTGCAAACCGAAACCTACTGCCGTAGTGTGCGCGGCCGTGAAGACCGCCACGACGGGCCAGCCCAGCTGTTCCATCCAGGCAACTCTCGACATCGTCGGTGATCGCTGGACGCTGCTCATCCTGCGCGACCTGTTCCGCGGCGTGCGCCGGTTCAGCGCCATGCAGCACGACCTCGGCATCGCCCGCAACATGCTGGCCGACCGGCTCGGCCGACTGGTTGACGCCGGAGTCGTCGCCAAGGTGCCGTACCAGCACCGGCCGGTCCGATTCGACTACATCCTGACCCACAAGGGACTCGACCTGTCGAACAGCTTGCTGGCACTCATGGCCTGGGGAGATCGGTGGTGCCAGGACGGCGCTGCTCCCACGGTGCTGGTGCATGCCGACTGCGGCACCCCGCTGGAGCTGGCGACCCGCTGCCCCGCCTGCGACGAGCCGGTGAGTCCGGCTCGCATCCGCAGCCGCGCCAGCCACGGTGACACCGCGCCTGCCCGAGCCATTCGACCACACCCCACGAACGGAGGGGCCCTGTGACCATCATCGAACCGTCGCATACCACCGAGGACCCAGCGGCCAACGGCGCGTCCTCAAACGGCGCAGCGGTGGCGCCACCGCCGTCCCCTGAATCGCTGGAGCTCGCAGCCGTGCCGCTCGGCCAACTCGCTGAGCGTGCGGCCGAGGTGCGTGACCGTGCGTTCGGCACCCGGGTGACCTACAGCCCGAAAGTGTTCATCCCGCTCACCATGCTGTGCCGTGACAAGTGCGGCTACTGCACGTTCGCACAGCCCCCGGCACGACTCGACTCGCCGTATCTCACTCCAGAAGAGGTGCTCGAGATCGCGGCCAGCGGCGCTCGGGCCGGCTGCCACGAGGCGCTGTTCACGCTCGGCGAGCGTCCCGAGCTGCGCTATCGGGCAGCAGCGGAGTGGCTCGCAGAGCACGGCTGGGATTCCACGGTCCACTACCTCGTCGAAATGTGCCGGCTCGTACGCGACGAGACCGGGCTGCTCCCCCACGCCAACCCCGGGGCCATGACCTCGGGCGAACTGGCGGCGCTGCGCGAGGTCTCGCCGAGCCAGGGGATGATGATCGAGTCGCTGAACCCCCACCTCGACTGCCACCGGGGGTCGCCCGACAAGGAGCCGGCTCGACGTCTGGCCACGCTCGAAGCAGCCGGCGAGCTCGCTATCCCCTACACCACCGGGATCCTCGTCGGCATCGGCGAGTCGCTCGCCGACCGGCTGGCCGCACTCGAGGCCATTGCCGCGAGCCACGCCCGCTGGGGTCACATCCAGGAAGTGATCGTGCAGAACTTCCTGCCCAAGGCGGGCACGTCCATGCACAACATGCCCCCGTGCCCGCCCGACGAGTACGCGCAGGCCATTGCACTAGCGCGGCTGATCCTGCCGGCCGACATTCACTTGCAAGCCCCGCCGAATCTCACCGAGGAATTCGGCGGGCTGCTCGATGTCGGCATCGACGACTGGGGCGGTGTTTCGCCGATCACCGCCGACCACGTCAACCCCGAGCGCCCGTGGCCGGCACTCGATCGCTTGCGCGAGGTCACTGAGGCCCGCGGGTTCACGCTTGCTCCGCGGCTGACGATCTATCCCCAGTTCGTGTACCCCGATGGTGCCCGTCCCGAGTTCGCAGCCGAACCGCACCCCTGGATCGCCGACGACAACCGATTCAGCGTGCTCGACCGGGCTGACGCTGAAGGCCTGGGCCGCGACGATCCCGGCAGCCAGATGCCCGAGCGCACGATGGAGAATCTCGACGCCGGCTCCGGTGCTGACGTGCTGGTGGCAGACGAGAACTCCACCCAGTGGTACTCAGGCGGTGCCGGCCACCTGCCCACGAACATCATGAGCGGGCCCTCGTTTGCCCGCGGCGCCGTGCGAGAGGTGCTCGACGGTGTGATGGCGGGCCAGCAGGTCGGCCACGACGAAATCGTCACGCTGTTTGGTGCCCGTGGCCCCGAGGTGGTCGCCGTGGGCGAGGTCGCCGACGAGCTCCGCCGCCAAACCGTCGGCGACATCGTGACCTGGGTACACAACCGCAACATCAACTACACGAACGTGTGCACGTTCAAGTGCAAGTTCTGCGGTTTCTCCAAGGGTCCCTTGTCGCTGAACCTGCGGGGCACGCCCTACATGCTGACGCTGGCCGACATCCAAGAGCGGGTGATCGAGGCCGCCGAGCTGGGCGCCACCGAGGTGACCTTGCAGGGCGGCATTCACCCCAGCTTCGACGGCGACTACTACATCGACGTCTGCCGGGCCATCCACGATGTCGTGCCCGACATGCACCTGCACGGCTTCACCGCTCTCGAGGTCATCGAGGGCGCCAAGCGGCTCGGCGAGTCGCTGGTGGACTACTTGATGCGTCTGAAGGAGGCCGGGCTGAAGTCGCTTCCGGGCACCGCTGCGGAGATCCTCGACGACTCGGTGCGGGCTGTGCTGTGCCCCGACAAGATCAACACCGCCGAGTGGCTGGAATGCCATGAGGCGGCGCATGCGGTGGGCCTGCACTCGAACATCACGATCATGTTCGGATCGATCGAACAGCCAGAGCACTGGGCGAACCACATCGTGGCGACGCGTGAGTTGCAGAAGCGCACCGGCGGGTTCACCGAATGGGTCCCGCTTCCGTTCGTGCACATGGCGAGCCCGATCTACCTGCGCAAGGGTGCGCGCCGCGGCCCGACCTTCCGGGAAACGCTGCTGATGCATGCCGTGCCGCGGATCGCCTACCACGGACTCATCGACAACATCCAGGTGTCGTGGGTGAAGATCGGCCCGCCAGGAGCTCAGCAGATCCTGCGGGCCGGCGCCAACGACATGGGCGGCACCCTCATGGATGAGAACATCTCCCGCGCTGCAGGGGCGCAGCATGGCCAGGGACTCACCGAACAAGACTTCCGCGACATCGCAGAACCGCTCGGGCGGCGCACCCGCCAGCGTCTCACCGGCTACCAGAACGCCGACGGTGCACCTGAGGTGCACAGCCGCATCCTGCGACCCACCGACAACGCCACCGACCGCAAGCTCATCCCGCTCGAATCGCTCGGCAGTCGCGTCTAAGGAGCCGCACAGGCGGGACGTACGCTGCGTTTGAGATGAAATCTTCTCTTTCGCGCTCGGTCGCGGTCGGCGTCTTGACTGTGGGCATAGCCCTCATTGTCTGGACCGCCGTCAGCGGACCTGACGACGATCCGGTTGTCGCTGAGGCTGCGAGCACGCCGACGGCCGCACCGCAGCCTGCGCCGAGCGAGACACCGTCGACGTCCGCAGCAGCAACAGCCGAGCCTTCAGCGACTGCCGCCCCGACGACCACCACGACAACCGAGGCACTTGAACCCATCCCGGTGCTGGGGACTGCGTTCACCCTCAGCAGGCTCGATGGTTGGTTGAACACCGAGGCCACCTCGTTGGAAGAGATCCGCGCGAACAACGAGATCACCGTGGTGCAGTTTTGGACGTTCGGCTGCCGGAACTGCAAGAACACCTTGGATGCACTCGGTGAGCTGTACGCGGACTTCGGCGACCACGGAGTCGAGATTGTCGGCGTCCACGCTCCAGAGTTCGCCTACGAGGCCGACGTGGACAACATCATTGATGCCGCCGCCAAACTCGGCGTCACGTGGCCGATCGCGCTCGACACCCAGAAGTACAACTTCCACGTCTGGCAGGAAGGCCCCACCGGTTACTGGCCTCGTGTCTACGTGATCGACAGCGACAACCAGATCCGCTTCGACCGCCGGGGTGACAGTCCGCGCAAGTACCGCGAGCTGTACCAAATTGTCGATCGGCTTCTCGCTGAGACCTGATCGGCAAGCCGCCCGCCGTGAGCACGCTCGTCGACACCCTCACTGAGGGCATCAGCGTCATCACGTGGGCGTGCACGCTCACCGCCCTGGTGCCGGGGCTGGCGCTCGTGCTCGTGGCCCGCAAAGCACGGCTCACCGTGGCGCTGTACTACATCGCGGGCGCTGCATTCATGGCATGGGCACAAGCGGCCGGGCATTGGTGGGTTTCGGCCCAGGGTGCAGCCGTCGTTATTGCCGGCTTCGTCGCGGCAGCGACCTATGTGGCTGCATGGCGGGCGCCGGGTCATTCCTCGCCGCTCGCCACCGGCGCGGGCCTCGTGGGCGGAGCGCTCGCGGGCTGGCTGTGGCGACCCTGCGTCGGTGAGCACCTCGGCGACATCCTCAACAATGCCGCGACCGACGGCCCTCGGACGCTCGCGCTCATGGGCCTGTACATGGCAGGCGTCCTGCTCCCCTTGCTGCTCATTGCGGTCGCGCCGTACGCAGTGCCCGCCGTCGGCAGGCTGCTGGACCGGCTGCCGTTCGCCATTGCTGGTGCCAGCGTCGGAGCGGCATACGCCGTGGCCCTGGCGATCGGCCAGTACGACGACCTCATCGGCGAGCTCTACCGCATCTCGGCTGGCTATTGAGCAGCCGACTGCGCCCGCCCACCGCTAGTCGTCGTACGGATCCGACGCGCCCGTTGACTCGCGCAAGATGGCCGCTGCTTTGATCGTGGCACGGCGGGCGCGGGTAACGCTGCGCTCAAGCCTGGAGCGCGCGTCGGACGTGTCGGCATCTGCGAGTGCGCCCTGCAGCAGCTCGATGGACAGCTCAGCGAGCTGTTCGGCGGTGTCGTCGAGACGGTCCGCTATCTGGTTGATTTCGTCGTTCACGCGCACCGGCTCCGCTCGACGCGAACGCGGCCCATCAGTTCGTCGTTCACACGCCTGCGCCCCCGTCGCCGGACAGGTGTTCTGCCACGATCTCAAGCGGATGGCGCGCGTCGAGCCCAGCAGCACGCAAGTGCAGCGAACAGCCCGGGTTGGCGCTGGCCACGACGCCCGCGCCGGAGCGCTCGATGGCGGCAACCTTGCGCTCGCGGACGGCGTTGGCAATGTCGGGGTGCTGCTGGGAGTACGCGCCGCCTGCGCCACAGCACAATCCGTCGTCGTCGAGCTCGACCACGTCCACGTAGCGGTCAAGCACGGCGCGCACCGGCAGGTGCGCCTGTTGCACATGGCGGAGATGGCAGGGGTCTTGCACCGCGACGCGTGGTCGCTGCGCCGCATCGCCGGTGACTGGGCCGCCGGTGACTGGGCCGCCGATATCCAGCGCGATCGGGGCACCGGCGGGCAATAGGTCGACCCGCGCAGCCAGCCACTCATGAACGTCGTGCACTCGCTCGGCGAATCGGTGCGCTTCGGGGGTGCCGAGCAGGTGGCCGTATTCCTTCATGGCTGCTCCGCAGCCGGCTGAGTCGACGAGAATCGGGGCATCGCCTGGCAGCGCAGCGATCACCCTGCGCGCCAGGCGGCGAGCGTCGGTGCCCAGCCCGGCATGGGTGTGCAACGAGCCGCAGCATGCAGCTCGTGGCGGCGGCAGCGCCACACCGGCGCCGGTCGCCTCGATGACCGATTGCACCGCCCGGTGGGTATCGCGCATCCATGCGTCCATGACACAGCCTGTGAACAGCCACACATCGTTGCCGCTGGGGACCAAACGGCGCTGTCGCAGGGGCACCCGGGGCAGTGCTCCGACTGCGGTGCCCAGCGAGCGAAACCGCCCGATCCGGCTGAGCAAGCGCGCGGCACCCAGTACGCCGAGTCGCTGAGCGAGCGCCAGCAGGCGTGAACCCGCCCCAAGCAAGCGGGGCATGCCCAGCGCCCGGTAAGCCAGCCGCCGCAGCCGCGGCTGGTAGTGGGTCTGTGATGCAAGCGCCTCGCGGGTGACCTCCATCATGTGCCCGTACTGCACGCCCGCAGGACAGGCCGTCTCGCAGCCGCGGCACTGGATGCAGGCGTCCATGAACTCCACGAACGCAGCGTCGGCCTCGCCCCGCTCGGCGACGTCGCGCATCAGGGCAATGCGCCCCCGCGGCGACGCCGACTCCTCCCCTGTGACCCGGTAGGTGGGGCAGTGCGGCAGGCACATCCCGCAGGCGACGCACGAAGCCAGCGTGTCGCTGTCGATCTCGAGCTGAAGCGCGAAGGTGCCAGCAGAAGTCGACGTCTGGGCCACGGGACTCACCATGCACTCCTGCCCGGATTCAGCCGGCCGGCAGGATCCAGTCTCTGTTTCAGCTCGGTCATCAAGGCTGCGTTGGCCGGTGCGACCGGTCCCGCATCGACCGGTTCGACTCGATGCACCAGGCCAACGCCCACTTCTGCCAGCCATCCGCCCCCGGTGCCGGCGAGCGTTCGCAGGTCCGAGGGTCGCATCGATTCACGCCCTGTCGCGGGCACATGCGGCGCGTCCGTTGTGGGGCCAAAGCCCAGAGGTTCGACCCTCGCGGCCTCGGCGGCGACGTCGGACGGATCGCCCTCCAACAGGATCCAGGCTTGCGTGCCATCCCACAGGACGCTGCTCGGCCGGTACAGCAGGTCGAACGCTGCGAACGGATCGCCGTCGCCGTGAAGCCACTGCGCGGCTGGCGGCACGGGCAGGGTTCGCAGAATCACCTCAGCCAGCAGGCCGAGCGTGCCCAGCGATCCCACCAACAGGCGGGGCAGGTCGTAGCCCGAGACGTTCTTCACCGTCGGGCCGCCGGCCGTGACGACTTTGCCGGTGGCGTCGACGTGGCGCGTCTGCAGCACGAGATCGCGCACATGCCCGTAGCGGAGCCTGCGGTGTCCGCTGAACCCGCACGCCAGCACTCCACCGACGGTCGCCGCATCGTCGGCAGGGTCGAGAGGGATCATCTGGCCGGTTTGCGCCAGGTGCGCGCTCAGCTCGCCGACGGATGTGGCCGCGCCGCACCGCACCGTCATCTCCGACGGTTCGTGTTCCCACACACCGGCAGGCGCCCGGATCTCACGCGTCCCCGCGGCCAGTTCACCGCCGACGTGCCAATGGGTGCGCGTGCCCACCACCGTGATCGGATCGCTGGCGCCGACCTCGCGGGCGAATTCGGTGACGGCGGGATCTATCCGCGCGGCGAGACTGGCGCTGACTTCAGCGGGGCCAGTGCCCGAACTCATCGCCGGCGGCGCTCCGGCGCTGCTGGACTGCGAACTCACACCCAAGCACCTTCAGGCACGTGCTGGTGGAAAGAATCGCTGCAGCGCGAACCCGACGGGATCACCTTCAGCGGATTGGCGAACCCGTCAGGATCGAAGGTCTCGCGCACCAGATCCTGTGTGTACATGTCGTGGGCGCTGAACAGCATCCCCATGTAGTCCCGCTTCTCCAAGCCGATCCCGTGCTCGCCGCTGAGCACGCCGCCCGCTGCGATGGATGCAGCGACGATGTCGCGGCCTGCGGCCTTCACTCGCTCGTCGACACCGGGTTCGCGCCGGTCGAACGCCAGGATCGGGTGCAGGTTCCCGTCGCCTGCGTGGAACACATTGACCGCGATCAGGTCGTAGGCGTCTGCGATCCGGTACACCTGATCGAGCACTTCGGTCAGCCGCGAGCGGGGCACCACCGTGTCATGCAGGTAGTAGTCGGGCTTGATCCGCGCCACCGCGCCGAATGCGTTCTTTCGGCCCTTCCACAGCAGGGCTCGCTCCGCGTCGTCGGCTGCGACTCGCACGTGGCCGGCGTGGTACTGCTCTGCGACCTCGCGAATGATCTCCACGCCTGCGGAGACACCGCCGGGCAGACCGTCGAGTTCGACCAGCAGCACCGCTGCGGCCTCGGTCGGGTAGCCGGCGTGGGCAAACGCCTCCACGATCTCGATGGCGCGCTGGTCCATCATCTCCAGCGCGGACGGCACCAGCCCCGCGGCGATGATGGCGCTGACGGCGGCCGAGCCCTCGCTGACATCGTCGAAGTCGAGCAGCAGCGTCCGGACTGATGGCGCGTTCGGCGTGAGACGCACCGCTGCCTTCGTGGCGATGCCCATCGTGCCCTCGGAGCCCACGAAGAGCCCGCGCAAGTCGAGTCCAGGCGGCTCTGCGTCCACCCCGCCCAACATGGTGGTCTCGCCGGAGGGAAGCACCACCTCAAGTGCGGCGATGTGCGCCGTCGTGACGCCGTAGGCGAGGCAGTGCGGTCCCCCGGAGTTGTTGGCGATGTTCCCGCCGAGCGAGCACACCTGCTGGCTCGAGGGATCAGGGGCAAAGTGGAACCCCAGCGGCGTCAATGCTCGCGACAGATCGAGGTTCAGCACCCCGGGCTCGACCCAGGCGACGCGATTGTCGACGTCGACCTCGATGATGCGATCCATCTTCGCCGTGGCGACCACGACCGGCCTGCCGACCGGCACTGCACCCCCGGCCAAGCCGGTTCCCGAGCCACGGGCCAGGAACGGCCGGCTGTGACGCCGGCACACGCCCACGATCTCCGCGACTTCGGCGGCAGTCTCGGGCAGGCACACGATCGCGGGCAAACTGCCCTCGATCGAGCCGTCACGGCTGTACAAGCCCCGCTCGAAGTCGTTGTCGCGTGCCCGGTCGCCGACAACACCGCGCAGGTCGCCAAGCAGGGCCGCATCTGCAGCGGTATCAGCCTCAGGAACCACAGCGCGACCGTACCCCACAGGTGCTTCAGATCGACTTGGCAAATCGGCCACCTTGATGTTGCCCGCTCTTGTTCGCAATTCCTCTGGGATACAGGCTCACGGGCCGCTCGGGCCCCGGCCTCGCGAGCTCGGCCTCGTAGGCTCGCCGCGGATGGCTTCTGATATCGGTGTGAGCGTCGATGACTGGAGCCCCGGGGATGACGCACGGGAATGGCTCTCGCTGGAGGACCCGCACGAGCATCGCACGTGGCTGTTCGATGTGACATTTCTCACCAGCGCCTGGACATGCATCTATGGCGCTGGCTGCCCGGGAATCGACACCGAACCGGCCCCCGAGCTGGCATTGGGCTGCTGCAGCCACGGCGCATACCTCAACGGCGACGACGACCTCGCCCACATCCGTTCGATGATCGCCGAACTGGACGCCGAGATCTGGCAGCACTACCGCGCTTCTGCAGAGGCGTTGTGGCAAGACGGCGAGGGCTGGTGGCGAACTCGGGTCGTGGACGGAGCCTGCGTGTTCGCGAACCGGGCCGATTACCCCGCCGGCGCGGGTTGTGCCTTCCACGTACTGGCCGAGCGCACCGGTCGGCGGCCGATGGACACCAAGCCCGAGATCTGCTGGCAGGCGCCGATCCGCCGCGAGGACCACGAGACCGTCACGGGCCACGTCTACACGATGGTGCGGGAATGGGAGCTGCGCGACTGGGGAGGACCCGACACCGACGTCTCCTGGTGGTGCACGTCGTCGGCGAACGCGCACGTCGGCAGCCAGCGCGTCTTCACAGCGCTACGCGACGAACTGACAGCCATCTGCGGACCCGAGATCTATGCCGAGTTGTGCTCCGAACTCGATGAGCGCGCCGCCTCTGCGCGATTGCTGCCGCATCCCGCTGTTCGACGACGCGATTGAACCGCCTCAGCCTCGCTGCTGAGTCGTCTGGGACTCTCAGGCGCTCTCGCGCTGGGACGCCTCCGAGTTCGCGTCCGAGTCAGCGTCGGCGTCACCGTCGAAATCGGCGTACTTGGCCTCGAGATCGGAGTAGTCGTCGTCGTACTTGTCGGCCAGGTGCCCGTACTGATCATCGGGATCCGAATCCTCGTCGTCGAACTCGACGCCGAATCGATCCGAGTTATCGAAGTCGTAGTCCTCGATGGTGAAACGCTCCGCTGTGGCCCGCTGAAACTTGCGAGCCTCCTCGTAGCGGCGATGTCGACCCTTCTTCACCGGCTGGCTCCTCGTGCTCGACTGCGAGGCTTCGCTTGCCTGCATCCGGACGTGCCTGTATCCGCGCAGGATAAGGCACCTGTGCTCTACGAAGTGCCCTGCCACCCTACCGCCCGAGGCGCAACGCTGCGTGTCATTCGCAGTGCTCAGGCCCCCTGCGGGGACGCGGCTCGAGCTGCAGTCCCAATGCTGGATCGAAGGCCAGAGCGGCCTCCCCCGCCAGCAACGACCTGATGCCGTCGCCTACCACTTCGGCCCGCCAGCCGGTGCTCAGCCGGGATGCGGGGTCGCCGGCGAGCAATGCCGCTATGTCGGAACGGGTCGCCAACAAGCTGCGATCGATGCCCTCACCACGAGCCACCTCGTCCACCCAGGCGCCGACGAGAGGAACTGCCGGCTGCAGTGCCGCGTCCACGTTGGGTCCCGCCGACAGCGCGCCCGACGGGATGTCGCCCGATGCCATGTCGAGACCTCTCGCAACCTCGGCGATGACCCGATCGCCCGCCCTTCCGCGGAGCTGGTTGCCGTCCACGCCCCGCAATCCCTGCAACTCGCTGACGCTGGAAGGGCGCCGCTGCGCGATCGCCAGCAGTGCCATGTCCGACAGCACGAAGCGCACAGGGATGTCCCGCTCGCTGGCGGTTCGCTCCCGCCATGCGGCCAGCCGGTACGCCACCGCCCGCTGCGGCCCGCGCAATTGGCGCGCTCCCTTGATGCGGGTCCAAGCTTGGGACGGATCCGGGGGCGGTCCAGGGGGCCTGCGCCACTGCTCGCACTCGTCCAGCGCCCATTGCCACCGGTTCAGTGCCCTCAAGCGGGTGCGAAGCTCGTCGTACAGCTGGATGAGGTACGCCGCATCGTCTGCCGCATAACGCTGCTGGGCTGCTCGCAACGGCCGCTCGAACCAGTCCGTCAACCGATCACCCTTACTCAGACGCACGCCGAGGAGGCGGTCGACCAGCGCCGCCAGCGACGGTGTGCTCATTCCCAGAAAACCGGCGGCCACCTGGGTGTCGAAGAGCCTCGACGGTATGGCGCCGCACTCCTGGGACAGCACCTCGATGTCCTGGGCGCATGCATGCATCACGACCAAGATGTCGGCATCGAGGGCGGTACGCAGGACGGCAACGTCAGTCGTCGTGGGATCCACGAGCGCGACCCGGTCGTCGAATGCGATCTGGACCAGTGCTAGCTGGGGGCGGTAGCTGCGCTCTCTGTGGAATTCGGTGTCCACGGCAATGCAGTCGGCGGTTACCAGATCGGTAACGAGAGTCTCAAGCGCAGCCTGGGAGTCGATCCATTCGTGCTGCGGCCGTTCGCGCTGTGCTCCTTCGCGCTGGGGCCCTTCGCGCTGGGGCCG
>JAPOPC010000008.1 GCA_026713105.1 Acidimicrobiaceae bacterium | reverse complement strand
GCCGGCGCGGCACCGCCGGGGGGCAGGCATTGTTCGGCATCTGCCAGGGCGGGATCGATCCGGGGCTGCGGCGCAGCAGCGCAGAGACGCTGGCCTCGATCGGCTTCGACGGCTACGGCATCGGCGGGCTCTCGGTGGGGGAGTCTCGCGGCGAGATGGGTCCCGCCCTGCGGGCGGCCACCGACGTGCTGCCCGCTGAGCAGCCCCGCTACCTGATGGGCGTCGGCGATCCGGCCCGCATCGTTGACGCCATCGCTGCGGGGGTGGACATGTTCGACTGTGTCCTGCCCAGCCGGCTCGGCCGCCACGGCACTGCGCTCACGCCGCAAGGTCGGATCAACATCCGAAATGCCCGATTTGCCCGCGACCTCACGCCGCTTGATCCCCGCCCGGGCGCCGGTGACGGGCGCCCGCAGCCGGGCGCTCGCTTCAGCCGCGGCTACCTCCGGCACCTGATGAGCGTGAACGAACCGACGGCCAGTCGCATCTTGACGCTGCACAACATTGCATTTCTGAACGACCTGGTCGCCGACGCACGCGCCGCCATCGAAGCCGGCCAGTTCGGCGCATTCCGCGAGCGGGTCAATGAAGTCTGGGGCTGAGCCGCTGCCGGCGTGGGCAGGCCAGTACGCTGACCCGCCGTGCCGGCCTCGAACCAGCAGCGTGCTGCACTCAGGGTGCTGCGCTTGGGGGCCTTCCGCACTGCGCCATGTGCCAGCAGTTGCTGGCGAGGTGCCCCGCCGATCGACGCCACGCTGAGGAGCACGTCATGAGTTCGATCATCCTGCTCGTTGCCTTGTTCGGACTCATGTACTTCTTGATGATCCGGCCGCAGCGCAAGCGTGCCGCAGAGCGCGCCGCGATGCTGCGCGCCGCCGACATCGGCGACGTGATCGCCACGGTCGGCGGGGTCATCGGCAAGATCGTGGCGGTCGAAGAGCCCGGCGAGGTTGTCTGCATCGAGGTCGACAGCGATGTGGAGCTGCGGGTGCAGCGCCGCGCGATCGGCGAGATCGTGACGCGTGTCGGTGACGACAGCGCCGGCGACCCGCCTCCATCGGATGACGTCGAGGCACCGGAGTGATCCCGGCTTGACGCGTCCCGGCCCCGAACAACGCTGCATCTGAAATGCGCCGTTCGCAGATCGTCTCGCTCCTGCTCGCGATCCTGATCGGATTCGGCTCGCTCGCGGGCGTGCTGGCTGCGGGCTGGGCGCCGGTGCTGGGCGTGCAGCTCCAGGGCGGTGTGGAGGTGCTGCTGCGCCCCACAGCGCCGGCCGACGATGAGCAGCTCGATCGTGCGATCGAGATCATCCGGTCGCGTGTCGACGCACTCGGCGTGGCTGAGCCCGACATCACACGCCAGGGCGAACAGGTCGTCATTCAGCTCCCCGGCGTCAAGGACAAGCAGCGCGCCGTCGACTTGGTCGGGCAGACTGCCGAACTGCGGTTCCGACCCGTGCTGCTGACGTTCAGCATGATCGATGAAGCCGAATTCCGCTCCGCGGTGGACCTTGTCGATGCCTACAACGGTGCGATCGACCAAGCTGCTGATGCGCAGAGCGGCACCGAGACCGACCAAGACACCGAACCCGCGTCCGACGGCGAGGCTGCCGGAGACTCGTTGGGCGATTCCCCTGCCGACCAGGCGGGCGGGCCGCCCGAGACCATCGAACCGCCCGAGATCATCGAACCCGAGACCGAACCGCTGAGGGCCGATGAGCCAGGGGTCGATGAGCCGACGGCCGACGAGCCCGTCGAGATCGAAATCGAAGGGCCTCCGATGCTGACGCAGACCGAGGACGACCTGGCCGAGCGGACGGTCGCGCTCAGCGACCGTGGCAGGCAGGTCGGCTATGTGCTCGGACCCGCCGAGTTGACCGGCGAGGCGGTGTCCGAGGCAGCGGCAACGTTCAACAACGAGTGGGTCGTCAATGTCGATCTCACCGATGAGGGAGCGGTCGGCTTCGACGAGATCGCCGCCAGATACTTCGGCCAGCAGGTGGCGATCGTGCTCGACGGCGTCGTCGAGTCGGCCCCCGTCATTCGTGCCACAGAGTTCGGGGGCACTGCGGTCATCTCGGGCACCTTCGACGAGCAAGGTGCGCGCGACCTCGCCGTCGCGTTGCGCTTCGGTGCGCTGCCCGTGGAGTTCGAGCAGGACGATGTGCGCACCGTGTCGGCCACCCTCGGCGAGGGAACGCTGCGTGCGGGCGTGATCGCCGGCATCGTCGGGCTGATCCTCGTGGGCCTGTACATGCTGGTGTACTACCGGCTGCTCGGCATCGTGGCGGTGGCGAGCTTGGCCATCAGCGGTTCGATCCTGTGGTCGCTCATCAGCTGGCTCGGCGAGAGCCGGGGTCTGGCACTGACGCTGGCGGGCACTACCGGCATCATCGTGTCGATCGGCGTCCAGGTCGACTCGAACATCGTCTACTACGAGCGGATCAAGGAAGAAGTTCGGCGTGGTCGGGCAGTTCGCTCGGCCGCGGACGCCAGCTTCAAGGGCGCCTTCATGACCATCGTGTGGGCTGACTTGGCGTCGCTCATCGGTGCGGGTGTCCTGTACCAGCTCACCAGCGGCACCGTCCGCGGCTTCGCCCTGTACCTCGGGCTGGCAACGCTCATCGACTTGGCGGTGTCGTACTTCTTCATGCGTCCGCTGGTGGTGTTCATCGCCCGGCGGCTGGTGAACGAGCAGCCCCGGCGCTTGGGCGTGCTGCCGTCGGCGGATGTCGCTCTCGCGGCGGCGACAGCGACGGTGTCGGCGGGAGGCACGGTGTCCGCACGCGATGCCGGGCCGGCAGGGGGGACATCGTGATTGCCGCGCTGCGTACCTTCTATCGAGGCGAGAACAGCTGGGACATCTTGCGTGTGTCACACAAGGTGCTTCTGGGCTCGGCGGCGGCAGTGCTCGTATGCATCGTGGCGCTGTTCGCGCGCGGCCTGAATCTCGGCATCGAATTCGAAGGCGGCTCGGTGTGGGAGATACCGGTGCCGGTCAGCGCGCAGGAATCCGATGCTGCGTCGTCAGCAGCGGCAGACGCGGCAGACCCGGACGAGGTGCCCGGCGGGGACCCCGAGGGCGAGGGCTCGGCACCCGCCGGCACAGCAGCCGGCAATGGCGCGGCGCAAGCCCCAGAGGCGGCAGCCCGCAACGCTGGCGGTGACGTGACGACCGACGACGTGGCCGCTGTGGCCGCGGCGGCCGGGGTGCCCGATGCGCGTGTGCAGTTCGTGGTGGTGACCGGCGCGCCCGACATCTTCCGGGTGCGTGGCGTGCTGAGCCCTGACGCCGACGGCGCCGCGGTGGCCGTGGCGCTGGCCGATGCCGTCGGCGTCGACGTGGAGAGCCTGTCGACGCGCCAGGTCAGCCCGTCGTTCGGCGACGAGGTCGCCGGCAAGGCACGCCGGGCGCTCGTCGTGTTCTTCGTGCTGATCGCGTTGTACCTATGGTTCCGCTTCGAATGGAAGATGTCAGTCGGTGCGCTGATTGCGGTGGGTCACGACATCGTGCTGACGGTCGGTGCGTACGCGCTGTTCGGGTTCGAGGTGACGCCGGCGACGGTGGTGGCGTTCCTCACGATCATGGGCTATTCGCTCTACGACACCATCGTTGTGTTCGACCGTGTCAAATCGAATGAGCGGTCGTTGCCGGCGCGTAGCCACTTCACGTACCACGCGCTCGCGAACGTGTCGCTCAACCAGGTGCTGACGCGGTCGGTGAATACCTCGATCACCTCGGTGCTGCCGGTCGTGTCGCTGCTGATCGTGGGCGCCGGGTTCCTCGGCGCCGGCACCCTGGCGGAGTTCGCCACCGCACTGCTGATCGGCCTGCTCGTCGGCTCGTACAGCTCGATCTTCGTGGCGATGCCGACGGTCGCGTGGCTGAAGGGCTATGAGCCGGGCTGGGCTGCTGCGCAGGTCGCGGCCGATGCCGCCGGCCGCCTCGATTCGATGGAAGCCGCCACCCAGGCGCTCGCCGCAGAGAACTACACCCGCAGCGCCCCGCCCCGCCCCCGAAAGAAGGGCCGCCGCCGCTAGCTCCTACTGGCCGGTGACTCCCGCACCCGGCGGCGCACGACTCATCGTTCAGCCGCGGTCTGGCGCCCTCCAGCATGCTGTAGCGAACAGATTGCAGGGAATTCACCTGACAGATTGCAGATCTTGCAGAGTGCACATTGCAGGAGAATCTCCGTGAAATAGATCTTCTGCTACCAACACCAAATGTCATATATCCGTAATCATTCCGACAGCGTACGTGCGTTCGGTTGTGGCACCGCATCGGTAAGATGAACGTATGTTCTCTCAGGTGCAGCAGGCGCTCGACTCGCTCGCAGCAGCGCTCGACGGCGTCGACGGCGCCCCCACCGTGGAGCTGCGCGAGGCGCTGGGGTTGGCCAAACCGCTGCGCGCCAAGCTCGAGACGCTCGAGACAGCGGTGGCGTCTCAGATCGCGCGGCGCGAGCGTCACGGTGACGGGGGCGCGGGGGTGCTGCACGAGATCGCGGCAGTGCCGCGCTCAGAAGCGGCGCGCAATGTGCGCACCGCCGCCGAGCTCGAGCAGTTGCCCGGTGCGCAGTCCGCGTTGGCCGAGGGCGAGATGTGCATGGCGAACGCCGCTCGCTTGGCTCGGGCCGCGCGCGACACCAGCCCCGACGCGGTGCAAGACGACGCTGAGTTCGTCCACATGGCCAAGACGCTGCCGCCTGACGAGTTCGCCCAAGCGTCCCAGCGCTGGACCGCACAGCACCAGAACGCTCCGGACCTCGCTGAGCGGCATCGCCGCAATCGCCGCAACCGCAGCGTGCGCTTTTGGAACGGCGACGATGGAACCGTGCAGATGCGCGGCGCGTTCGACGCCGAGATGGGTGCCCGCATCCAGGCCCGCATCCGCGACGAAGCCGAACGCCTCCGCCAAGCCGACCGCCGCCTGATGCGCAACGGCACTGCCGCGAACCCCGAGGACGCCGCCCTTCAAGAAGCAGCACACAACAGCTCATCAGGCGACGGCGTGGCACCCAGCGGCGCAGCACGCAACGGCGCGGTGCGTACCCGCGACCAGCGCATGGCCGACGCGCTGGACCGCATACTCGCTCACGCTGCCCCGGCGCCTTCCAGTAGCGCACTCCTGAGTGGCTCGCCATCGGATGAGACCGCTGCGGGCGACGAAACGAGCAGCGACGAATTGACAGCAAGCGCATCTCGCAACGACGCCGCCGGGTGCGGCCACACAGGCTGCGACAGCACAGGCTCAGCGGGACACAGAGCCCATTCCACGCAGATCATCGTGCGAGCCGACCTCGCAGACCTGCTTGGCGAGCAGGGCGGCATCGGCGAGATCGCCGGCACCGGCCTCCTCCCCGCCGGCGTGGTCGATCGGCTGAGCTGCAACGCTGACGTCTCAATGGTGCTGTTCGGCGATCCGCTCACACCGCTCTATGAGGCTGTCGCTTCACGAGCGCCCACCGCAGCACAGCGCCGCGCCCTGATCGCCCGCGACGGCGCCTGCATCGGCTGCGGCGCCCCGCCTGGTGACTGCGAAGCCCACCACATCATCCCCTGGAAACGCGGCGGCCCCACCAAGATCGACAACCTCGTGTTGGTGTGCTGGTCCTGCCACGACCGCATCCACGACCACAACTGGCAAGTCGTGGTTCGCGGCAGCCGCTACCGGCTGATACCGCCCGACACCGAATCACCACCCAACCCCGCACCGTCCAAGAAGCCGACCATGTGCGCCAACCCCACGCTGGCCCATGAGGCCGGTCCGGCCGGCAAGCCCCGCCAATCGCATGAACCCGCCCTGTTCCCCTAGCGACCTGAGTGGTGAGTCGGTCGCGCTGCATGTTTTGCCGTCGCTGACGTCCGTTGCCGCGTCAACGGCGGTTCGCTGACATTCCGAGACTGACCGAGTGACGTTCCCGCAGGGTCACCTTTCCGAAAGCCCCCATGGCAATCTCGAAGCCGCCATCCGGCGTGCGGATCTCACCTGCAGCGGGGCCGCCGCTAGTTGTAATGCCCATGGACGTTGTTGACGGGCGGGGTCTTGGGATGAGTTGAGCCTCCGTGGCAGTGTGGGGTTTGTTGGAATCCCAGGCTGCGAACGGAGGCTCAGTGATCAACGGTAGTGGAGGCACGGTGGGGCGGGCTGC
>JAPOPC010000115.1 GCA_026713105.1 Acidimicrobiaceae bacterium | reverse complement strand
GACCTGAAGAGCTAGCGCCAGCTGGCTCAATGCGTCGTTGAAGCATCAAACACAGCAATGACCTGAAGAGCTAGCGCCAGCCAGCTCAGGAGCCCAGCGGGGCGCAGTCCGAAGCGCAGTTGGGATTGGTTGGCGGGGTGGCCGGTGTCGCGGGCCGGTGCAGGACACCTGAGGTCGGGCGCAGCTCCAGCTCGAGACCCTCGGCACCGTCGACGGTGCGGGCTGCGGCATCCACGATCATCGAATAGCCGCCAGGTTCGTACGGCGGCCACAGCACCGAAATGCTTGGCCGCTGCGCAACGTTGGTCGCGGCCGACCGGCTGGCGCCGCAGCGCAGCACGTCGCCGTCGAGTCGCATGTCCAGGTGGGCGATGTGCGGCGTGGCGTCGTCACGCACGGTCAGCACGTACGCCGTCGTGCCGAACTGCTCCATCTGGTCGCCGATCTCAGCCGGCTCCACGGGGATGCTCATGGACTCGACGATATGCCCACAAGGCACAGCTTGCGCACCGATTCGTCCGCTCGATGCACTCTCAATTCACGGCAGCGCACTGGTATCGTCGTGGAGCCTCGGGGCTATAGCTCAGTTGGTAGAGCGCTTCCATGGCATGGAAGAGGTCAGGGGTTCAATTCCCCTTAGCTCCACATCATCACCGCTTCACGGGGTGTCTGGAATTGTCTAGCGGTGTCTGAGGGCCGCTATTGGTTCAGACAATCGGCGTTATGTGTGTTTACACACTTACTGCCGCCGGCATGGCCTAATCCTCATCTCGCCAACACTGCGCCGCGGGGCGCCACAGATATGGTGGCCCGCGATGACGTGCAAGGCCGTGCCGCAACCGCACGAGTCGCACACCGTGGTCATGGACGACGGCACTCCGATCAGCCTGCGGCGTCACGGCGATCTGGACAGCCCGATCCGACTGCTGCTGACGCACGGCTGCGGTCTCGCCACCGACGCCTACTGGCCGTTCTGGTCCCAGCTCACTGACAGCTACGAAGTCGTGCTGTTCGACATGCGCAGCCACGGCCACAGCAGCCTCGGTCCGCTGGAATCACTGACCATCGCGACGCTGGTGTCCGACAGCGTGACCGTTCTCGACGCCGTTCAGGCGAAGTTCGGCTCCAAACCCGTCGCGGGCCTCTTTCACTCGATGGGCTGTGTCGTCGGATTGCTGCACGCGGCGCAACGAGACGACTTTGCCGCGCTCGTCCTCTACGACCTTCCGATGCGGCCGACACGCGGCAGGCCAGAAGACCTCGAAGCCATCAGCGAGGCGATGGCCAGCGCCGCCAGCATGCGGCGGGACACGTTTGCCGATCCCGACGAGCTTGCGAAGGAATTCAACCGGAACCCCGCTTTCCAGCTGGTCCCCCCGCAGAGCATCGACCTCGTCGCGGCCTCGACACTGCGCGAGACGCCCGGCGGCTGGGCGCTGAGCTGCCCACCGGTCCATGAGGCCAAGCTCAGTGCGCAGATGTCGGAATTCGCGAGCAAGCTGCCGTCGATCATCAACCGGCTCGAGCTTCCGGTCAGGGTCATCGGCGCCGACCCGACAATCTCGTTCAACCATGTGCCGACCATCGACATGAGCGGGCTGATCACCGACGGCTACGACTACGTGCCCAATTGCAGCCACTTCCTCCAGCTCGAGGATCCAGAGCGAACCGCGCAGCTTGCGCTGGAGTTCTTGACCAAATCCGGGTTGTCGCCGGCCGCTTGAACGGTCGTCTACAGAGCGGGCGCCCGGTAGCCGACATTCGGCACCGTGAGGATGTAAGTGGGATTGCGGGCGTCGTCACCGAGCTTGGCGCGCAGGTCCTTGATGAAGGTCCGCACACGCTGGGCGTCGCCGCCCTCGGCATCGCCCCACACCAAGTCGAGCAGCTGCTCGTAACTGAGCGCTCGCCCGGCGTTGATGCACAGCCCTGACAGCAGCTTGTACTCGGTGGGCGTGAGCTTGACAGCCTGTCCCGCCACCGTGACCGTGCGGCTGAGATAGTCGACAGCGAGGTCACCCAGCCGGTAGGTCTCGGCGTGCTGGGTCTGCTCTCTGCGGCGCAGCGCAGCGTTGATCCGCGCCAGCAGCTCGGTGGGCGAGAACGGCTTGACGATGTAGTCGGAAGCCCCCAGCTCGAACGCCTTGCCGATTTGCTTCTCGTCGCTGCGACCCGACACGAAGATGACCGGGACCTCCAAGATCTTGGGGATGCGCCTGATCAGCTCAAACCCGTCCGCGCTGGGCAGCACCAGATCCAACAGCACCAGGTGGGGCATTTCGGCATCGAGGAGATGCTCGACTTCGCCGGGATCGCTCGTGGCGATGGCGGCGTAGCCCGCTCGGGACAGGGTGGTGCGAATGAAGCGCAACGCCTGAGGGTCGTCGTCAAGGACCAGGATGCGCTCGGCCCGACTCGCGGCTCGGAGCGAGTCGACGCCTCTGCGCTCAGACGAGGCCGTCTCGTTGGCCGCTGCGTCCACCGCAGGAATCGTGAACGTGATTTGTGCGCCGCGACCGTCCCCGGCGCTGAGCGCCCAGATTCGACCGCCATGCGCTTCCACGATTCCCCGGCAGATCGCAAGACGAAGTCCGTAGCCGCCATCGGATCGACCAGGTTCAGACGACATGCCTTGGGAAAACTTGGTGAACAACTGGGGCAGACGCTCTGGAGCGATCCCCGCACCCTCGTCGGTCACCGTGACGGCCACATAGTTGTCTTCCAGCGACGCCGACACGCCGATGGTCGACCAGTCGTGCGAACTCGCAGCAGCGTTGGTGAACAGGTTGAGCAGCACCTGCATGAGCCGCTGACGGTCGCCCCAGACACGGGGAAGACTCGACATCGATTCGACGTCGACCGAGTGACGGTACCCGCCGCTGAGAAATGCACTCTTGGCGTGCTCGACAACCGCATCCACGCCCACCGGGTCCAGCTTCACCGAAAACGTGCCCGCCTCGATGCGCGTCATGTCCTGCAGGTCGCTGATCAGGTCGCGCATGTGATCGGCCTGCTCTTCCACGATGGAAAAGAACTGACGGACCTCCGCAGGATCAGGCGGGACCAGCATGCCTCGCATCGTGGCGGCAACGCCCTTGATCGACGTCAGGGGCGCCCGAAGCTCGTGGCTCACCATCGCCAAGAACTCGGCGCGCATCCGCTCCAGGTCTTCCAGCGGCGACATGTCCTGGAAGATTGCCATCACCGTGCGCAACTCACCGTCGCCAGAACGGATCGGGGTGGCGTTGACCAGCGTGGCCGCCTCGCTGCCGTCGGGGCGCACAATCACCAGCCCCTCGGCGCGAACGGTCTCGCCCTCGCGCCGCGCTCGTTCGAACGGCAGGTCCTCATAGGCGATATCTGAGCCGTCCATGCGGGTGAACGAGAGCCGCCTGAGGCTCGCGGCGGAGAAGCCGTCCTGATCTGCGTCGAGACTCAGGAGACGTCGCGCCTCCGCGTTGACCAAAGAGACATCTCCAGTGGGCGCATCCACCACGAAGACCCCCACCGGTGAGGTGTTGACCAGCGCCTCGAGATCGGCCTTGCCTTGCTGTTCGTCGCTGTAGCGATGGGCGTTATTGAGCGCCGACGCTGCCTGGCTGGCGAAAATCTCCAAGATCTCCTCGTCCTCAGCCGTGAATTCGGAGTCGTCGTGCTTCTCCGCTATGCAGATCGTGCCCACCTGCACGTCGCCAACCCGTATTTGTGCGCTGACGAAAGCGCCGATCGGGACTTCCAATCCGCTGAAGCCCGCAGCATCGGCATAGGCCACAAGATCGGTATCCCGTACCGAGTCGCGCTGCTGGCTGAGGTGCTTGGACAACTCGACTCCGGCGCCAAAGCTCAGCAGCTTGTCGCGATCGTGATCCGAAAGGCCCGAGGCCAGCCAGTCCTGCAACTCCCCAGCCTCGTCGAATGTTGCGATCGCCGCGTAACGGGCACCGGTGAGCGTGCGGGCGCTGTCGGTCACCTCCTGCAGCACTTTGTCGAGGTCCAGATCAGCGCTGATGCGCAGAATCGCGTCAGTCATGCCCAACAGGCGGGCGCGGAGCATCTCATTCTCCGCCCGTAAGCGGTCGATCTCTACCAACCCAGCACTCCTTGTCGCCCGGCCCTCGCGAAGTCTGCGATCACTGCGCCTCCGCGTGCCCGGTGTGTGGGATACGCCGTAATCCCAAAGCCTAATTGCCTTGCCGATAGTCATGGGTATCACCCTGTGGAATATTCCTCATGCCGGTGCCCTACTAAGTTTCGGGCTGCGCGGTGAATTCCGCTATGCGGAACCGCGGGAAACGGGGGACGTGATGTCGGATTCGGCTGGGGTCGATCCGAGCGGCACCAGGGCTGCGCTGGACCAGGCAACCCATGCGCCGGGCGCCATCTATGCCAGCCCGGAGATCTTCCGTCGCGAGGTGGCCGAGTACTTCAAGCGCGAGTGGCTCTACGTAGGACGGGTCGAGGAGCTGGCCGAGCCCGGTGACTTCATGGCGCTGCGTCTGGTCGACGAGCCCGTGCTGCTGTCACGCGATCGAGACGGTCAGCTCCACGCCAACTACAACATGTGCGTCCACCGAGGCGTCGAGGTCGCATACGGATCGGGCAATCTCAAGGCGTTCAGCTGCCCGTACCACGGCTGGGTCTACGGCCTCGACGGCCAGCTCAAGGGCGCCGCCTACATGGCCGAGACCAAGGACTTCGACGTCGCCGACTGCGCACTGACTCCGCTGCAGCTCGACGTCTGGCGGGGCAACATCTTCATCAACTTCGACCCTGATGCCAAGCCGCTGGCTGACGCGATGGCCGTGATCGACGACGAGTTCTCGTTCCTCGGGTGGGAGAAATGCCGCCTCGGCAACAAGCTCGAAATCGACCTTGCGTGCAACTGGAAGTTCGTGCACGAGAACTTGATGGACTTCTACCACGTCGGTGTTCTGCACGCGGGAAGCTTCGGCGCCAACTTCAAGTTCCAGCCCGACGACGTGAACGTCAAGCCCGACGGCGGTCTGTCGATCTTCTACAACGCCGGCCCGCCCACGCCGGGGGCCGAGCCGCTGCTGGGCAAGATGCCGTGGCTCGAAGACCGGCCGCACAGCTTCGCCTGCACTGCGTACAGATCGCCCAACCTGACGTTCTTCGGCCGCATCGACTGCATCCGGCCGATGGTCGCGTGGCCGATCGACGAGGGCCGCACGCGGGTGGTCATCTACCACCTGTTTCCCGAGGAATTCTTCGACCGGCCGGACTTCGCCGAGACGCTGAAGATCTACCACGACTACCAAATCCTGGTACTCGAAGAGGACCGGGTGATGATCGAGTCGATGCAAAAGGCGATGAGCTCGCCCGTCTACCGGCCCGGGCGCATGAGCACCCTGGAGAAGGGCGTTCACAACTTCCTCAACGGCTATCTGGACCGTGTCATCGGCGGAGCCACCCCATGACCGCCGCACTCGCCCGCGCAGCCGACGTGCTGATGCGCGACTACATGGCATTGGAGCCCGACGAGACCGTCCTGATCACCGCCGACACCGACAGCGACGAGGCGGTGTGGCAGGCGGTGCTTCAAGCATCATTGCTCGCGGGTGCCAACGCATCGGTTCTGCTGATGCCGCCGCTTCCGTATCAAGGTCGCCTTGCCGACCCGTACCTCACCCCGGCGGTTTCGGCCGCGGCGCTGGCTGCAGACGTGTGGATCGACTTCACGTTCCCCTACCTCGCTGGCTCGGGGCTTCACGATCAGGCGATGGAGGGCAACCACATCCGCTACCTGCTGGGCGCCGACCTGAACGCCGGTGGCCTGCTGCGGCTGTTCGGGCGGGTCGATCTCGACCGCTACTTCGCCGTGCACCATGCCTTCGACGCACTGGTGAACGATGCGGTCGGCAAGACCGTGCGCATCACCGACAACGCCGGCACCGACGTGAGCTTTGTTCTCGGACAGCGTGGGTTCTCCAAGCCACGACGAGCCGACAAGCCAGGGACAGTCTTGATACCGGGGCAATGCACGCTGTTCCCCGATGTCGAAACGGTGAAAGGCCGCATCGAGGTCGGCGCCATTTTTCACGAGTACTACACACCGCTGGCTGCACCCATGAGCCTCGAGATCGACGGCCGCATCCGGGCAATCGGGGGCGGAGGCAATGAGCGATTTGTAGCCGACCGAGCGCTGCGGCGGGCGGGCTCCGACGGCGAGTACGGGTATGTCATTCACTTCACCCACGGCATCCATCCCACGGCCCGTGTCACCGGCGACTCGTTCGTCGAGGACACCCGGGCCCAAGGCAACAACGCCATCGGCATGGGCATGCCGTGGTGGGATCCCGGCGGCGGCGAGAACCACCCTGACGCTGTGCTGTTTCTGCACACGATCGACATCGACGGCCGACGTGTCGTCGAAGACGGCGCCATCGTGGGCCCCGAGTCGCTGGTGGCTCTCGCGGCCGAGCTGCACCCCGTCGTCGGCTGAGTCGCCGTGAAGCCCGCACCGTTCTCATTTGTCGCACCGGAGTCGCTCGACGAGGTCGTCGAGGCCCTGGCCCGCCACGGCGATGACGCTCGAATTCTCGCCGGCGGCCAGAGCCTGGTTCCGCTCATGAATCTCCGGCTGGCCCGACCCGAGGTGCTCGTTTCGATCAACCGCTGCCGGGAGCTCGACTACATCGCGGTCTCCGACGATCGCCTCGTCGTCGGTGCGCTCGTGCGCCAGATCGATGCCGAGACCGACCCGCTGGTCGCCGCCGAGTGCCCGCTGCTGGCGCAGGCGCTCCCCTACGTCGGGCTGCCCGCCACGCGCAACCGGGGCACGGTCTGCGGCAGCCTGGCCCACTGCGACCCGCTCGCGGAGCTGCCGGCCGTTGCGCTCGCGTTGGAGGCCGAGCTGGTGCTCACCAGTGCCGCCGGCGAACGTCGGGTCCCGGCGCATGACTTCCTCGTCGCTGAGATGACCACCAGCATTGACGAAGGCGAGGTCCTCTCGGCGGTCGCGTTCAAACGCCAGGACCCGAGCGAGCAAAGCGCCCTGGCTGAGGTCTCGAACGGCGGCCACGTGTTCCCGGTGGGCGGGGTCGCACTGCGGTGGGCCAGCGAGGAGGGCGTCTGTGTGATGGCACGCATCGCGGCGTTCGGCGTCGGGTCGGTGGCCCAGCGCCTGACCGACGCGGAGGCCGCACTGGTCGGCTCCGACCTCGGCCCGGCAGCGATCGCAGCCGCCGTGGCGGCGGCCCGCAGTGCGGTCGATCCGACCGGCGACATCGCCGCCGACGCCGATTACCGGCGACACCTCGTGGGCGTCCTGGTTGAACGCGGCCTGCTGGAAGGTGCGGCTCCATGACCGACGAGTACGAAGTGACCGTCACCGTCAACGGGCGAAACCGAGCGTCCCGAGTGGAGGCTCGGCGGCTGCTCGCCGACTTCCTGCGACACGATCTCGGCTTGACGGGCACCCATATCGGCTGTGAGCAGGGGGTGTGCGGTGCGTGCACGGTGCTGCTCGACGGCCGCACCGCTCGCAGCTGCCTGCACTTCGCTGTTGCGGTCGACGGATCCGACATCCGCACCGTGGAGGACCTCGCCGACCTCGATGAGCTCCATCCGATCCAAGAGATGTTCCACCAAAAGCATGCTCTCCAGTGCGGCTTCTGCACGCCGGGATTCCTCCTCACGGCGGTCGAGCTGCTCGAGAGCACGCCCGACCCCGACGAGGCCACTATCCGGGAGGCACTGATGAACAATGTCTGCCGCTGCACCGGCTACGCCAACATCGTGGACGCGGTGGCCGAGGCCGCTGTGCAGCTGCGACAAGGTCGCCAGCCATGAGCGGCGACCCGCAAGGCGCTGTCGGGCAAGGCGCTGTCGGGCAGGGTGCTGTCGCACAAGGCACGGTCGGGCAAGGCGCCGTCGGGCGCGGTGCTGTCGGGCAGAGCGTCCTGCGTCGAGAGGACGACTACCTCCTGCGAGGCCAGGGCCGCTTCGTCGACGATCTGCCCGCGCCGCTCAACACCTTGCACCTCGCCTTCGTCCTGAGCCCCTATGCCCACGCACGGATCCTGTCGATCGACGTGAGCGAGGCGCGTGCGCTCGACGGGGTGGTCGACGTTCTCACCGGCACCGATCTCGCAGCCATGGTGAAGCCGATCGCTGCTCAGATCGAGCTTCCCGGCTACAGCTTCAACACCCGCGACGTGCTGGCAATCGACGAGGTCCGCTTTGCGGGCGAGGCAGTAGCCGTGGTCGTGGCCGAGAGCGCGTACCTCGCCGAAGACGGCGTCGAGCTGGTCGACGTCGATTACGAGCCGCTTCCTGCGTTGACCGAGATCGGCGAAGCGACCGATCCCGACGCCCCGCAGGTCAATCCGACCGTGCCGGGAAACGTCTACTACGAGGGTCGATTCGCGACCGAGGGCGTGGACGCCGGCTTCGAGGCAGCGGCCCATGTCATCTCCGAGGACTTCCACTCGAGCCGTGTGACCGCTGTCCCGATCGAACCCCGAGGGTGTCTTGCCGTGCCCGAGCATGCGGGGAATCTCGTCTTCTATTCCTCGACCCAGATACACCATCTGCTGCGGACTGCCCTGGCCGAGTTCCTCGACGTCGCCGAGTCAACCCTGCGGGTCGTGGTGCCCGACGTCGGCGGCGGATTCGGCATCAAGGCCGCCCTCTACCCCGAAGAGTTCGTCTGCGCCGCGCTCGCCCTGCGTCTTCGCCGGCCCGTCAAGTGGATCCAGGACCGCTACGAAGCCCTGCTCACCGATGTGCACGCCCGTGACAACCACTACCGGGTGCAGGCCGCGGTCGATGACGACGGCATCGTCCTCGCGCTGAAGGCCGAGATTCGAACCAACGGCGGCGCCTACTCAGCGCTGCCCTTCGGCTGCACGCTCGAGACCACTGGCGGCGCCCGCATGATCGTCGGGCCGTACCGGATCACCGAATACACCTACACGGCCACCGCCGTCGCCACCCACACCGCGCCGGTGCTGGCCTATCGGGGCGTGGCCCAGCCGGTTTGCTTCATGGCGATCGAGGGCATCATGGACCGGATTGCCCGCCGGCTCGAGCTTGATCCAGCCGAGGTTCGGCTGAGAAACATGGTGCCCACCGCAGAGCTTCCGTGGACCAACATCGTCGGCGTCCGCTACGACACCGGCAGCTTCGTCGAGTCGCTCGAACAAGCGATGGAGATGGCGAACTACGACGAGTTCCGCGCCCGCCAGGAGGCCCAGGGCCGGCTCGTCGACGGCAAGTACCGGGGCATCGGCATCTGCACGTTCACCGAGGTGAGCGGGACGGGAGCCCCAGGGTGGCGTGCCCGCGGGCTGACCCGTCTGCCCGGATTCGACAGCGGGACGATCAAGGTGGAGCCCACCGGCAAGGTGACAGCCTTCGTGAGCCACGCTCATTCAGGGCAGGGCCACTTCACGACATTCGCGCAGGTCGTCGCCGACGAGCTCGGGGCCCGATTGGAAGATGTGACCGTCGTCGAGGGCGACACCGCGGCGGGGCCGTATGGCACGAACACCTTCGCCAGCCGCAGCGCAGTCACGGGCGGCGGCGCGCTGATACGGGCGTCGGAGAAGGCCAGGCTGAAGCTGGCGCGGCTCGCCGCGGCGATGCTCGAGTCGACTCCGGAAGACATCGTGGTCGCCGGCGGCCAGTTGCACGTCGCCGGCGTGCCGAGCCGGGCCCTTTCGTTCGGGGAAGTCGCCGAGACGGCGTACGCGATGAACACCTTCGATCTTCCCGAAGGCGAGAGCTTCGGCATCGAGGAGACCGACTTCTACGACCCGCCCCTGGTGACCATGGCCAATGCCACTCACATTGCACAGGTGGCGGTCGACGCCGGAGACGGGACCGTCGACATCGAGGGATACACCGTCGTGCACGACTGCGGTCGCGTCATCAATCCGATGATCGTCGACGGGCAGGTGATGGGCGGTGTGGCACAGGGCATCGGCGAGGCGCTGATGGAGGAATTCGTCTACGACGCCGACGGCCAGGTCAGAACGGCGACGCTGGCCGACTATCTCCTGCCCAGCTCGGTCGACGTTCCCAACTTCCAGATCGCTCACATCGAGTCCCCGTCGATCGATGCCGTCGGCGGGTTCAAGGGCGTCGGGGAAGGCGGCTTGATCGGGGCGGTGCCCTCGATCGTCAACGCAGTCGCCGACGCTCTGTTCGATCTCGGCGTCAACGTCAACACCAAGCCGCTTCGGCCCGCGCTGCTGTCACGCCTCATCCGAGAGGCCTGAGGCTGACCGCGGCTTCGGCCAGCCACGGGGTTACGGTCGGGGGCGACCCCCGGGTGTTCATGTGGGTGGGGCCCGGGGCGCTGTGTCGGGATGGCCCGGTGTCGCGTCCGGTGCCAGGTCCGGCGGCCCCTCCGGTGGTCGAACCGGTGATCGGTCCTTTGATGAGCCCGGTGTCGCGTCCGGTGCTGGATAGGCCGGTGATGGGTTTGGCGGTGGGCCTGGTTTTGCGTCCGGTGATCGGTCCGGCGTCGGTGTTGGTGCCGGGGGTTGGAGTGCGAAGCGGCCGGGGCGAGTGGGGTGGGGTTCGACGGTGAAGCCTTGTTGGTGGATTTTGTTGTGGTGGCAGTCGTGGCAGACCGACACGAGGTTGGGATAGTCGGTGGGGCCGTCGTGTTGCCAGTGGTCGATGTGGTGTGATCGGCAGTGGTCAGGATGGGTGCCGCAGCCGATGCAGCCCTGGTCGCGCAGCGCCAGCGCGGTGCGCTGCAGCTCGGTGGCGGTGCGGCGGCTGCGTCCCATGCGCAGGTCTCCTGTGGCGTCCTGGAAGATCGCGGGCAGCACACCGGCATCGACCGCGAGCTTGGCGATCTCGGCGATGGGGATCGGGGTGCCGTCAGCGAAGCGGGTGTTGGCGAGCTGGTGGTTGACCATGTCGTAGTCGGCGACCACCACCAGCGCAGTGCCTGCGGGCCGTGCAGTGTCGGGCTCGCAGATGAGCTTGGCGATCGCGTCGGCGGTGCGCTGGGCCGGCGTGGGCCGACAGGCGGGGTCCTCGTCGCCATAGAGGCGCCGTTCGGCCGCCGCGATCACCGAGGCCAGCCGGGCGCCGGTGAGGGGGTCGAACTGGCCGTTGATGACCACCATGTTGTTGTCCCGGCTGGTGAACACCCGCGCACAGCGCTGCCGGCGTTGCTGTTTGAGCAGCGACGAGCCGTCGTCACCGCTCACATCGGCCATATGGCGTGCGACCGTGCGACGGAACTCGTCATAGCCCTCGTGTCGGGCGCGTGCGGCCAGGAACGCCTCGTCGATCGGAGCGTCCCCAGCAGCACGCGCGATCAGCCGCGCGTGGCCCGCAGGAAGCGACCCCGACACAAGGCCGTCGCGGGTCAGTTCCAGCTCGCCCAGCGCGACCGCGTCCTTCACGTCGCTGCGCGCCGCGCGCCCAGACACCGACAACGCCTCCTTGGCCGCATGCTCGGCATCTGCCGCACCGCGGCGGCGCGCAAGTTCGCCCAGCACATCAGCCTTCAACGCCGCCAAACAAGACTCAGCACGACCCAACACACCCAGCCGCGCACGCAGCCCGTCATCGCACAGCGCTGCCACATCGACCGCATCCACACGCACCCCCACCGCTGATGCAGTGCGCTCCGAGCCGAAGTCATCGCCGCTCGCCATAGGAACAAACGTACGAGAGGGGTGTGACAACGCCGACGCATCGGCCGCATCCACACGCAGCCCCACGGCAGGTGCAGTGCGCTCGGAGCCGGAATCATCGCCGCTCGCCATAGGAACAAACGTACGAGAGGGATGTGACAACCCCGACACCGCCACCGCATCCACCACCACGGCGTCCACCCGCACCAGCCGCCGCAGCAGTCCGCTCCCCTAGGGCTGCTGGCGCTGCCTTGGGCCGCACAAGCGCTCATGACGCTGCGGCGTCTCAGTCGATGGATCCTCGCGGGACGATCCACTCGCATCGCTGGCCGGTCACCGACGCGATGAGGTCAAATTCGGCGTCGTAGTGAAGCACCGTGAGGTCCTCGGTCTCGGCGGCGGCTGCAATGAGCAGGTCCCCGATCGGCCGCCCTCGCAGCCCGGCGCCGGCGAGCAGGCGCTGCGTCTGGCGGGCGCGGCGCACATGATCGGCCGTGGTCTCCACGAAGTCCAGTTCGCTGATGCTGCCCGCCAGGGTCTCCCATTCGTCGACGTTGCGGGCCGAGAAGCCGATCTCGAGGTCGCTGATGCCAGCACGCGCTGCGCGACCGGCGACCACCAGCGGCTCAGCAGCCGCGCGCACGGTGTCATGGGACAGCCGTGTCAGCGTGCTGGTGTCGAAGAGGTGTGTCAGCGCCATGCGCGCTCGCGGTCGTCGAACTCGAAACTCGCGAGGTCGTCGAGCGCTGAGGCGACACGCTCGCCCCGCTGAGCGCAGGCGGCGCGCAACGCCGAATTGACCGTGGCCTTGATGGTGTCGGTCCTCAACTCGGCCCGTGCCGCCGACAGCATCTCCTCGTCAAGATCGATCAGGTGTTTTCCCACGATCACCAATATATATGTCTCTAGTCAGATATATACCCGAGCGGCCCGGCCCGGAGCGGTCCGGCGAGCGGCCCGGTCCGGAGACTGCCCGACACACCCAGACGAAGCCACAACAGCGGAAGGCGGCCACGAAAGGCAGGGACCCCCAAAGCCTGCGCAAGAAAGTGACGATGTTTGCGGGGCGGGCCGTCGGCGAACGGCACGCCGAGCTGCCAATGCGCAACCCCTCGAACGGCGAGCGCGCCGACGCCTGGGTCTGAGCGGGATTCAGCAGGCAACAGCGATGCGCAACGCATCGCAGGCGGCGGCCAAGCGTTCGGGGCTGAGGCTGCAGACGCGTTCGGTGAGGAGCGCCTTGGGAACCGCCCGCAGATTGTCGAAACTGGCAGCGCATTCAACCGCCAAGCCGTCGTCGGGGCCCAGCGGCAGTTCGGTGGGGATGTTGCGCACTGTCCGCGTGAGCGGTGCGGCAACGACGGAGTGGAGCACGGGTATCGCAGCGGAGCGGGTCATGACGAGGAACGGGCGGCGACCGGCCTCTGCGATCTCGCCCCACCAGATGTCGCCGCGTTGCGGTGACGTCACCACGGCTCGTCCTCTATGGCGGCACGCAGTTCGGCCACTGCGGCCCGATCCTCGGCCGGACTCGGTGGGCAGCGGCGGTAGCCGGCCACGATGGCCGCGTCGATCTCGCGTTCTCGTTCGGCGGCGATGATCATCTCGATGCCCGCACGAATGGCAGCGGTGCGCGAGCGGAATGCACCGCACGTCACCAGCGCATCGAGGTCGACAAGCACGGAAGCGGGTAGCCGCACAGGCACTTGACGCGAAGTCATCAGCCTGAGGCTATCCGAACCGGGATACACAATGGGATACACATGTGACTGTCACCTCCGAGCATCAAACGTGGACTGACGGGGTGTTCTGGGGCTCGGCGCAGTGGCGGCGCGGGCGGCATCGCCCGACGCCGAGGTGGACCGGTTCGCAGGTACCAACCGCCTCGACACCGCCATCAAAGCCGCCCTCCACATACCCAGCTCCTGAACAGGAAACCGAGACCCAGACCCTGCGTCCAGCGGGCGTGCGCACGCCCGCTGGACGCGCTGTGCGTATCGTTCGATACCGGTCGCGTACGGTTTGTGTCGACACGAAAAGACACACACAGGCGATGGTCAGCGGGTCCCGGATTGACTGAGATCGAACGTTTGAATGCCGAGATCGAGATGCTTCGCTCGCGTCTGTCGGGGCTGACTGAGGCCACCCTGCGCATCAGCGAGGATCTCGACCTCGACGCGGTGCTGCAGGAGGTGGCGGACGGCGCGCGGATCCTCACCGGCGCCCGCTACGGCGCCATCACCACCCTCAACGAAGCCGGGGAGCTGCAGGACGTGCTGTTCTCGGGCCTGTCCCCCGCCGATGAGCAGGTCGTAGTGGGCTACGAGCGCGGCATGGAGCTGTTCGGGTATCTCAGCGGGATGGACGAACCGCTCCGGACCAGCAACTTTGTCGCTCATCTGGAGTCGGTGGGCTTCGATGGGTTCCAGCCGCACATCGGCTCGTTCCTCGGAGCCCAAATCAAGGTGCGCGACCGCCAGGTCGGCACGATCTTCGTTGGCGAGAAGCACGACGGCTCCGAGCTCACCCACGAGGACGAGGAAACCGTAGAGATGTTCGCCAGCCAGGCGGCGATGGCACTCACCAACGCCCGCCGCTACGGCGACGAGCAGCGGGCCAAGGCCGATCTCCACGCGCTGGTCAACACGTCCCCGGTGGGGGTGCTGGTGGTGGACGCAGCCTCGGAGAACGTCGTCATGGCAAACCGGGAAGTGCGCCGCCTGATCGGCATCGGGCCCGAGCAGGGGCCCATCTCGGTGGCCGACTTGGCGCAGCTGAAATACAAGCGGATGGACGGCTCGGACACTGTCTTGGAGGATTTGCCGTTCGAGCGGGCACTGCACGCCGACGAGGCCGTGCAGGCCGAGGAGCTGGTGATCGTGCGTGCCGATGGCAGCGAGGTGGCGACGCTGGTCAACGCCTCGTCGATCCGGTCCGACGACGGCCGGCTGATGACGGTCATCGCCACCATTCAGGACATGTCATCGCTGGAGGATCTGGAACGGCTGCGGGCCGAGTTCCTGGCGGTGGTCAGCCATGAGCTCCGGGCGCCGCTGACCGCGATCAAGGGCTCTGCGGCCACCGTGCTCAGCTCGCTGACGCCTCCCGATCCCTCCGAGGTGCGCCAGTTCTTCCAGATCGTCGATGAACGTGCCGACCATATGCGAGATCTGATCAACGATCTGCTGGACATGACCCGGATCGAGGCGGGCACGCTGTCGGTGACGCCCGAGCCGGCCGATCTGACCTCAATCATCGACGGCGCGAAGAGCGCGTTCCTCGGCGCCGGGCATCATCACCAGATCACGATCGACTCGACGCCGAACCTGCCGCGGGTCCGCGCAGACCGCCAGCGGATCGCGCAAGTGCTCCACAATCTGTTCTCCAACGCCGCTGCCAACTCCCAAGAATGGTCCACGATCACCGTGACAACGACTCTGGACGGCACTCATACGGCGGTCTCGGTCACCGACGAGGGCACCGGCATAGCGCCAGAGCGCCTGCCGTTGCTGTTCACCAAGTTCTCGCGTGCCGCCCGCGACCACGATCACCGGCCGGGATCGGGCTACGGCCTGGGCCTGTTGATCTGCAAGGGCATCGTCGAGGCTCACGGCGGTCGCATCTGGGCCCACAGCTCCGGGCAGAACCAGGGCGCCCAGATCACCTTCACGATCCCCACCCTGGATGAGTCGGCTGTTGCAGTCGGCCCCTCGGATCCCGAATTCGGCGCCGCCACCAGCGCGCCTGCGAAGGTGGAGCGCATCCTCGTGGTCGAGGACGAACCTCGAACGCTGCGCTACGTCCGCAACACGCTCGCACGGGCCGGCTACACCCCTGTCGTCACCGACGATCCGAGCGGCCTCGACGACCTCATGACAGCCGAGATGCCCCACCTCGCGCTCTTGGACCTGATGCTGCCGGGCACCGACGCGTTCGAGCTGCTCAGGCGCAACCCCAGACTGCTGGAGATGCCGGTCATCATCGTGTCGGGACGGGGCGACGACCAGCTCATCGCCAAGGCTTTCGAGCTGGGCGCGGCCGACTACATCGTCAAGCCGTTCTCGCCCACCGAGCTGCTCGCCCGAGTCGCAGCGGCACTACGCAGGCGAGCGCAGTCCCAGCACACGGAGCCCTACCGCATGGGCGACCTCGTTGTCGACTACATGACCCACATGGTCACCGTCGCAGGCCAGGCCGTGAACCTGACCCCCACCGAGTACAAGCTGCTCTCGGAGCTGTGCATCAACGCCGGTCGCGCGCTCAGCTACGAGCAGCTGCTCGAACGCATCTGGGGAGACGGCGCCGGCGGCGACGCCCAGCGCGTGCGCACCTTCGTCAAGGACCTGCGGGCCAAGCTGGGCGACGACGCCCGTAAGCCCACCTACATTCTCACGGTCCCCAGCGTCGGCTATCGCGCCGCCGCCGCCTGACGCACAGCCCGCCTGCTGGCAGTGCAGGGCGCCTCCGGCACCTTCAGCGGCACCGACAACACCGCGCTGACGATCCTGCCCCCGATCTCGATGGCAGCGAACGTGACCACCGCCACAACAGGACCCGACTGATCCCTGCGCCCCCAGCGAATAGCTTCGGCGGGCGTATGACGCTGCTGTCGCCGTATCGAGTGCTCGACCTGACCGACGACCGGGGGCACCTGGCGGGATTCATCCTGGCGAGGCTGGGAGCCGAAGTGATCGCCGTCGAGCCGCCCGGCGGCACGCCGGTGCGGCGGCTGGTGCCGTTCGATGCCGGAGGCAACTCGCTCGTGCACTCCCCCTATGCCCGGGGCAAGAAATCTGTCGAGCTCGACATCGCCACACCCGACGGCGCCGATGGCCTGCGGCGGCTCGTGGCCGGTGCCGACGTGCTGATCGAATCAGGCGATCCGGGCGAGATGGCGTCGCTCGGCCTCGGGCCCGAAGCACTTGCCGAGATCAACCCCGCACTCGTCATCGCCTCGATTTCGCCGTTCGGCCAGACCGGTCCCAAGGCCGGCTGGGCAGCCACCGATCTCACCGTGTGGGCATCGGGCGGCCCCATGCACATGTGCGGCGACGAAGACCGGGCCCCGCTGGGCGTCGGCGTGCCCCAAGCGTTCCTCCATGCCGCCGGCCAGGCCGCTGCAGCGGTGACGCTGGCATTGGTGGAACGCAACCAGTCAGGGCTGGGCCAGCACATCGACGTGTCGGCGCAGGCCGTCGCGATGAACTCGACCATGTCGTCGGTGCTGTGCTCGCTGGTCGGTGCGCCGCTGACCCTGCGAGGGGGCGGCGGCATCCGCAGCGGACCCATCCGGCTGCGTGTCGTGTACCCGGCCAGCGACGGCTACGTGTCGTTCACCCATGTGTTCGGTGCAGCCATCGGGCCCGCGACGGCTCGGATGATGCAACTGGTTCACGAGGCTGGATTCTGCGATGCCGCGACCGCCTCCAAGGACTGGGTGCAGTACGGCATGGCGCTCGGCGACGGCAGCGAGACGCTCGAAGAATTCGAGCGGATCAAGGAATGCGTGGCGGCGTTCACCGCAGCGCACACCAAGGACGAGCTGTTCGCACTGGCGCTCAAGCACCGCTTGCTGCTGGCCCCCGTCGCGACGACGGCCGACGTCGCCGCCTCCGAGCAGCTCGCCTCCCGTGACTACTGGGACGTCGTCGACGGCGAGCGATACCCGGGCCACTGGATGAAGCCCGAGCCGACCGACGGGTCCGCAGATCGAGTCGCCGAGGTAGGCGAGCACACCGGCGAAGTGCTTGCCAGCCAGCGGACACCCGCCGTGTTCGCCCCAGCGGCCCCAGTGGTCACCGAAGTGCCCGCCGGCCAACGCACGCCCGCCGCCTCCGCACCGCGGGCCGCGGCAGCCACCGAGCGCCCGCTGGCTGGGCTCAAGGTGCTCGACTTCATGTGGGCTGTGGCTGGGCCGACGGTCTCGCGCCTGCTCGCGGACGCCGGTGCGACGGTGATCCGGGTCGAATCGTCGGTGAGGCTCGACGCCGTCCGCACATTCCTGCCCTTCATCAACAACGAGCCCGGGCCCGAGAACGGCGCGACGTTCAACAACATGAACGCCGGCAAGCTCGGCATCACGCTGAATCCGGGCACTGCGGCGGGCCGCGAAGTGGCCGAAGATCTGGTGCGCTGGGCCGACGTGGTGTGTGAGTCCTACACGCCGCGCATCATGGCTTCGTGGGGGCTCGGCTACGAGAGCGTCCGCGAAATCAACCCGTCGGTGGTGGTGCTGTCGAGCTGCCTGTTCGGCCAGACCGGCCCGCTCGCCGACTATGCGGGGTACGGAAACCTGTCGGGCGCGCTGGCCGGCTTCTACAACATCACCGGCTGGAGTGATCGAGCCCCGGTCGGCCCCTACGGCGCCATCACCGACTACACCTCACCCCACCCCGCAACGGCCAGCCTGCTTGCCGCCATCGACCACCAACGCCGCACCGGCGAAGGCCGCTACCTCGACTTCTCCCAAGCGGAGGCATCCATTCACTTCATCGCGCCCGCCGTGCTGGAGTACCTGCGCAACGGCAACGTCGTGGGCGGCCAGGGCAACGCCAGCAATCACTTCTGTCCCCATGGGGTGTTCCCCGCAGCCGGCGACGACCGCTGGGTCGCGATCGTCGCACAAGACGATGCAGCCTGGCAGTCGCTGGCAGGGCTCATCGGCTGCACAGAGCTTGCCGACCTGCCGCTCGCCGAGCGCCTGGCCCGCCGGCCCGAACTCGAAGCTGCCGTGGCCACCTGGACCAACGACCTCGACGAATCAGAGGCAGAACGACAGTGCCAAGCAACCGGCATCGCCGCGCACCGGGTGCAGAACAGCCCCGAGCTGGCGATCGACCCCCAGCTCGAGCACCGCAGCCATTGGGTGGAGGTCCCGCACGCGACGCACGGCACGACGACCATCGAAGCGCCCCGGTTCTCCATTTCACGCAGCCGTGTCTGGCCCGAAGCTGCCGGACCGGCTCTCGGCGAACACCTCTACGAGGTGCTCACCGACCATCTCGGCTACGACGCCGACCAGATAGCCGAGCTAGCAGCCGCCGAGGCCTTCGACTAGCGCGGCAGGCGCAGACGGGTCTGCCGCCCGTGGCTAACGTGCCCGCATGGCAGCCATCGATCACATCGTTTACGCAGCACCGAACCTTGCAGCCGGGACTGCAGCCGTCGAGGCCCTGGTCGGCATGTCGGCCGCACCAGGCGGGCCTCATCCGGGGATGGGCACCCGCAACACGCTCATGTCGCTCGGCGACGACGTCTACCTCGAGATCATCGCTCCCGACCCCGAGCAGCCCGATCCGCCGAACGGCCGCCCGTTCGCCATCGACGCCATGAGCGAGGGCCGGCTCATCACCTTCGCCGTACACGCATCTGAGGGCGAGACCATCGAAGACGTGACCGCCGCAATGGCCGCCTGCGGCGAGGACCCAGGCCCGATCTCGGCGATGAGCCGGGTGAAGCCCGACGGCGAGGAGATCCACTGGTCGCTGACCATGTCAGCCGGACCCGGGCTGGTCCCCTTTGTCATCGAGTGGGGCAACACCACCCACCCGGCGACAGTCACACCGACCGGCTGCACGCTCGTCTCGCTCGCGGGCACACACCCCGATCCGGACCACATCAAGGCGCTGCACAGCACCATCGGCATCGACGTGGACGTGACCGCAGGGGACACCGTCACCTTCGAGGCAACGCTCGACACCCCCAACGGCCGCGTCACCCTGCGCTAGCCAACGGCTGGGCGGCCCCGCCAGTTCCCGGCTTCGGCAACGACTCCACGTATCCGCTGCCAGATACTCCACCTCGTCAGCGGACCAACTGCCACTTTGTCGGCGGACTAACTGCCACTTTGTTGGTGTATAGCTGATGTTTCAATATATGATGGTGCTCTCCAAATTCGGAGAGCACCATGGATTCCGTCAAAATCGACCCTGGCGGCGCCGGCCCGAGCGACATCGCACCGGCCAGCTACCGGCCGCGGCTGGTGGACGAGCGGATGCGCGCAGCGCTTCGGACGATGCCCGCAACTGTCGTCGAAGGCCCCCGAGCGTGCGGCAAGACATGGACCGGACGACAGTTTGCGGCCAGCGCCGTCTATCTCGACGAGCGTGCCAATGCGGCACTGGCCGCGGGAATGGACCCGGCATCGATCCTCGACGGGGCGACGCCCCGACTGCTGGACGAGTGGCAGCTTGCTCCCGCCGTGTGGAACGCCATGCGCCGCGCCTGCGACGCCCGCGGCCTGCGAGGGCAGTTCATCCTCACCGGCTCTGCCGACCCGCCTGACGACATCACCCGCCATTCGGGAGCCGGGCGGATCATGCGCGTGCCGATGCGCACGATGAGTCTGTTCGAGAGCGGGGAATCCAGCGGTGACGTGTCGCTGCAGGGCCTGATCGACGGCGAGGCATGCACCGCAGCCGACGCAGGTCTCTCGCTGGGCGATGTGCTCGCGCTCGCGTGCCGCGGCGGCTGGCCCCAGCAACTCGACGCCGATCTGCCGACCGCGGCGGCGGCCGCGAGCGCCTACCTCGACGAGATCAGCCGCACCGATGTGTCGCGGGTCGACGGTGTCGAACGCGATCCGATGCGGGTGCGCCGATTGCTGGCATCGATTGCGCGAAACGTGGCCACCGAAGTGCGGCACACCGTGCTCGCCGCAGACTCCGCAGCCGCGGGAGAGCCGCCGCTGGAGCGACGAACCGTTGCGTGCTATCTCGCGGCATTGCGGCGCTTGTTCGTCGTCGAGGAGATTCCCGCATGGCGACCGCATATCGCCTCACGGGCGCAGGCCCGCAACGCTGCCAAGATCCATTTCGTCGATCCTTCGCTCACCGCAGCAGCGCTGCGGACGACCGTCGACACGCTGTTGCGCAACCTCAGCTTCGTCGGGAGGTTGTTCGAGTCGATGGCGCTGCGCGACCTGCAGGTCTACGCCGAGGCGAATCGATGCTCGTTGTCGCACTACCGCGACAGCCACCACCTCGAGGTCGACGCCATCGTCGAGCACGCCGACGGCCGCTGGGCTGCGGCCGAGATCAAGCTCGGGGGCCCCGACGCGATCGACAAGGGCGCCAAATCGCTCTTGCGGTTGCGGGCCAAGCTGGAGGGCGGCCGGACCAGTCCCCCCGCACGGCTGGCTGTGATCACCGCCACCGGCTACGCCTACGAGCGACCCGACGGTGTCTGCGTGGTCCCGCTCACCTCACTGCGGCCATAGCGCCGCTCAGTCGCTCAGGCTCCAGTCGATGGGCTGGCGGTCGGCGGCTGCCAGGGCGGCATTCGCTCGGCTGAACGGCTTGCTGCCGAAGAACCCGTTGTGCGCGCTGAGCGGCGAGGGATGGGGCGACTCGATGATGACATGGCGGGTCAAGTCGACCAGCGATTTCTTGCGGCGGGCGAACGCCCCCCACAGGATGAACACGACCCGCTCGGGTTTTGCGCTGACGGCGCGGATCACCTCGTCGGTAAACGTTTCCCAGCCGGCCGAACGATGCGAAGCCGCCTGGCGGGCACGCACCGTCAAGAACGCGTTCAGCAGCAGCACTCCTTGACGCGCCCAACCTTCGAGGTTGCCGTGCGACGGCGGCTCGATCCCGAGGTCGTCACGCAGCTCGGCGAAAATGTTCTGCAGCGACGGCGGCTGGGGAACGCCGTGGGGCACCGAGAAGCACAGCCCGTGCGCCTGGCGCGGGCCGTGGTACGGGTCCTGGCCGAGGATGAGCACCTTGACCTCGGCGTAGGGCGTCAGGTGCAGCGCCGCGAAGACCTGATCATGAGGCGGGAACACCGGCCCTTGGGCGCGCTCGTCTGCGACGAACTGCTGCAGGATCGGCCAGTAAGGCTTTGAGAACTCGTCCCGCAGGATCGGATTCCAGTCGGTGCGCGGCATCGCCGGTCTGCCGGGCCCCGCAGCGCTAGGAGATCGCCGCAGCAGCGGCGGCGGACTGCTCGATGCCGCGGCCGATGCGAGCCCGGTACAGGTCCAAGTCGACATCGTCGGCGGGCTTCTGGCCGCGCATGTAGCGGGCGTAGACGCCGTGGATGATGCACGCCGATTTCCAGTGGTTGAAGCTGACGTAGTACGACAGGTCCGACAGGTCGGCCCCGGTGCGCTGCTCGTAGCGCTCGATGAGGTCGGCGCGCCCGACGAAGCCGTCCACCAGCGTCGGCGGGTCGGAGCCCTCGAGGATGTCGTCGCTCGGCTCCGTCCAGCTGTTCAGCGCATATGCAAAGTCGGCAAGCGGGTCGCCGAGCGTCGAGATTTCCCAGTCCAGCACGGCCTGCAGCTCGCCTTTGGGGTTGAACAGGCAGTTGTGCAGCCCGTAATCGCCGTGCACTACCCGAGCGGGACCCTGCTCGGGTTTGCGCTCCAGCAGGAAGTCGTGCAGCTCGTGCACGACGGGAGTGTCGTACTGGGCCGATTCCGCCGAGGCCGTCCACGAGCGATACCAGGTGCGGATCTGACGCCCGACGTAATCCTCCTTCTTGCCCAGCTCGCCCAGCCCGACATCGTCGGGATCAACGGAGTGCAACGCCGCGAGCACATCCATGAACGACATGCCCACATGCGCCCGGCCGTCGGGGGTGAGGTGCTCACGGGCATCCGCGGACTCGAACATGGGCTTGCCCTCGACGTAGCTCATCACGTAGAAGTGCGCGCCGGTCACCTCGGGGCTCTCGCAGTAGCCGTATGCGATGGCCACCGGCACATCGGTGGGCCCCAGGCCGCTGATGATCGTGAACTCGCGCCCCATGTCATGGGCCTTGGGCAGCAGCTCCCCCATCGGCGGTCGCCGCACCACCGCCGTGGTGCCGTCGGCGGCGGTCAGCTTGTAGGTGAGGTTGCTGTGGCCGCCTTCGAGCTGAGACCACTCGAACGGCGGCTCAAGGCCCTCGACGTTCTCGTTGATCCACGCCTCCACGGCCGGCACGTCGTAACCGACGACTGGCTGTGCCGATGCTGGCCCCGCTGATTCTGGGCCTCCCGCCCCGTCCGCCATCTCGTCTCCCCTCGCAACCGGTGGCGCCTCCGATGTCCCAGCAGGCGCAGTTCGCACACACTAGGCAACGTGTGCCGCCGATGGCTGCGGGTGTGCAGCCCCGCGACAACCGTCTCGCGCGCTGAGCGAATTCGCCGCTGGTCGCCGCAACATCGGCCAGTAGCGTCGCCGCCATGGACCAGACCGATCCAGACGTGCCAGCGGCACTGACGTCGCCGCCCCCGCACATGACGCCCGACGAGTTCCGCGAGCACGGTCGGGCAGTCATCGACTGGATCGCCGACTACTGGGCGCGCATCGAGTCGCTGCCGGTGGCTTCCACCGTGCAGCCCGGCGACATCAGGGCGCTGCTGCCCGACGCTGCTCCTGAGCAGCCCGAGCCGTTCGAGAACCTGCTGGCCGATCTCGACCGGGTGGTGATGCCGGGCGTCACCCACTGGCAGCATCCGGGCTGGTTCGCCTACTTCCCCGCAAACAATTCGCCGCCGTCGGTGCTGGCCGACACGGTGTCCGCTGGACTCGGGCTAATCGGCCTGCTGTGGTCGGCCTCCCCGGCGTTGACCGAGGTTGAGAGCCACGTGCTCGACTGGCTGGTGGATCTGTGCGCTCTGCCCGAGCACTGGAAGACGACTTCGGTGGGCGGCGGGGTGCTGCAGGGCAGTGCGTCCGACGCGACCCATGTCGCCCTGGTTGCAGCCCGTCACCGTGCGAGCGCTCGCAGCGGCCAGCCCGCCGAGCAGATGGTCGCCTACACCTCGGCGCAGGCGCACAGCTCTGTCGAGAAGGGCGCCAACATCGCGGGTTTCGGGCACGTTCGGCTCATCGAGGTCGACGAGCACCAAGCGATGCGGCCCGACGCCCTCGCTGCAGCCATCGAGACCGACGCCGCTGCGGGCTTGGTGCCGGCGTTCGTCGGCTCGACCGTCGGCACCACCGGCACGACCGCCGTCGATCCGGTGCGGGCCATCTCTGAGATCGCAATCGAACACGGCCTGTGGCACCACGTCGACGCCGCCTATGCCGGCACGGCGATGATCTGCCCCGAGTTCCGTCACCACAACGACGGCGTCGAGCTGGTCGACAGCTACGTCTTCAACCCGCACAAGTGGATGATGGTGAACTTCGACTGCTCGGCGTTCTACGTCGCCGAGCGAGAGGCGCTCACTGAAGCGTTGTCGATCGACCCGCCGTATTTGCGAAACGCCCAGAGCGATGCCGGCAGTGTGATCGACTACCGCAACTGGCAGGTGCCGCTGGGCCGCCGCTTCCGAGCGCTCAAGCTGTGGTGGGTGCTTCGCAGCTACGGGGCCACAGGAATCCGGCAGATGGTGCGCCATCACGTGGCCATGGCCCAGGAGCTGGCGCAGAAACTCAACGACGACGACCGATTCGAGATCGTCGCTCCGCACCCGTTCTCGCTGGTGTGCTTCCGCTGCCGGGCCGCCGACGCGACTGACGCTACCGCCGAAGCCGCAGACCGCGCCACCGACGCGATCGCCGCAGCGGTGAACGACAGCGGCGTGGCCTACCTGACGCCGTCGAAGCTGGACGGTCGCAGCATCATCCGGGTAGCCGTTGGCCAGTCCCGAACCGATCGCGTCCAGTTGGAGCTGCTGTGGAAGGCGATCAGCGAAGCCGCTGTCTAGCGCGGCCCTGAGTCAGCCAATCCAGCTCATGGTGTGGGGTCGCAGGTCCCCAGCGCAGCCAGCAACCGGTCATTCTGGGCGGGAGTGCCCAGGCTGATACGGACGCCTTCGCCCTCGAACGGGCGAGTCACGAGCCCCTGGCGCTCCAGTCGGACGAACAGGTCCATCGCCCCGTCGCCGACCGGCAAGTACACGAAGTTGGCCTGGCTCGGCACGACCGGCCAACCCTGCGCTGCCATCGCAGCGCTCACCCGGTCGCGCTCAGCCAGGATGCCGGCGACCCGTTCGGCCAGCTCGGCAGCCGCCTGCGGCTCCAGCGACGCCAGCGCTGCGATCTGAGCGATGCCGCTCACGATGAATGGCAGGGCCACCTTGTCGAGTGCTCCGATGATGCCCGGGTGCCCCACCCCATAGCCCACCCGCAGGTTCGCGAGCCCGTACGCCTTGGAGAAGGTCCGCAGCACCAGCGCATTGGGGTGCCTCGGCAGGATCGCCTCGATCGGGTCGGCCACTGCAGGGTCGGTGACGAACTCCCGGTAGGCCTCGTCGATCACCACGATGACGTCGTCGGGCACCGCGGCCAATAGCCCCAACAGCTGGGCCGTCGTGCAGACGGTGCCGGTCGGGTTGTTGGGCGTGGACAGCACGACGATCTTGGTGCGATCCGTCACGGCTGCAACCACGCTGTCGAGGTCAAAGTTATGGTCGGTCAGCGGCACGGTGACGGCGCGGGCGGCCGAGGTGGCACAGAACACCGGGTGCACTTCGAACGAGCGCCAGGGGTACACCACCTCGTCGCCGGGGTCGACATAGGCAGCAAAGAGCTGCTGCAGCACGCCCACCGAACCTGAGCCCACCGTGACCTGGTCGAGCTCCACGCGGTGCCGGTCGGCCAGCGCTTCGCGCACCTCCATGCAGCGATGGTCGGGATAGCGATTCATGCCCAAGGCCGCTTCGGCGACCGCCTTCGCCACCGACGGCAGCGGGTCGTTGGCGTTCTCGTTGGAGGCCAGCTTGATCGCCTCGGCCAGATCGTGCTCGGCGGCGGCCTGCGCAGCCGACCGGCCGGGCTTGTACTCCGGCAGACCCTCCACAGCCGCCCTGGGTCGTCCGATCATGCGCAGGCTCTCCCGGTCTGGTGATGCAGCCGCATCAGCGTCGCGACGCTCGGCGGCAAGCTATCGCTTGTTGATCGGTGGCGGTTCGCCGCTCGCCTGCTAGAGGCGACGATTGGCACAGTCGCCGGGCGTCGCGGCAGCCCGGAAGTCATCGGCTACCTGGGCCATCGTGGCGAACGTCACCCCGGGCTGGGACGCCATGTGGTCGATGAGCCGCTCGAGCATCAGCATGCGGCTGCCCCGGCCGATGCACTGGGGATGCATGGTGAGCACGAACACCCCGCTGCCGACACGTACGTTCAGATAATCGAACTCGGCCGACCACACGTCATAGACATGATCGGGTGTGCGCAACCCCTGGACCGTTGGCCCGTCGTAGCTGAAATAGGGCCAGTCGTCGAGGATCCAGTCGAACGGCAGCTGCACCAGGTCCACCTCGTCGCCGAAGCGGTGGGGCCCGTCGGTGGTGGGCACGTCGCCCAAGCGGCACCAGGTGGGCGCGTAGTCGTTGCGGGCCATCGAGGAGTCGTAGGAGAAGCCGTGCTCCATGAGCAGGCTGATCCAGCGGTCCCCGCAGTTGCCGCCCGGTACCCGGTGCCCGACCGGCGGGCTGCCCGAGAGCCGTTCCAGGCAGTCCATGGATCGGGTGAGGATGGCCCGCTCGTCGGCTTCGTCGCGCTTCGACGACGGGGCCTCGTGGCAGTAGCCGTGGTAACCCACCTCGTGACCGTCAGAGACCACCCGGGCACAGACGTCGCCGAAAGTGTCGATGGTGTGGCCCGGGATAAACCAGGTGGTCGGGATGCTGCGCTCGCCCATCAGGTCGAGCAGCCGGTGCGCGCCGATGGATGCGAACTCGCCACGGGCGGTCAGGTTGGGCGACCGTGACCCACGGGGACCCGTCCAGATCGAGACTGCGTCGAAGTCAAAACTCAAACAGACCGTGACGCCGGTGTGCTGGCCGTTGTGCGGATGTTCGGAACTCATCCGCGGACCCTACCGAACCCCTCTCTGCACCTGCCATGACAGGGGCCTTGCACCCACGCCCACAGCCCGCAATGCCGTGAGCGCAACCGATACCGTGATCCGGTGCCCGATTCGATCGACGCCGAAGCGGCGGAGCGACCGCCGCTGGCGGGGATGCGGGTGCTCGAGCTGGCCACCGGCATTGCCGGGCCGTTCGCCGGTCGGCTGCTGGCAGGCGCTGGTGCCACGGTGGTCAAGGTCGAGCCGCCGGGTGGCGACCCTGCTCGGCGCCAGCCGGTCGACGATGTTCCGCTGCAGTCCGGCGAGCTGAGCCCGCTGTATGTGCATCTGAACGCTGGAAAGCTGAACTGCGCTGCTGACGGCTTGGACCCGTTGTGGCCGGACGTGGTGATTGCCAGCGACACCCTGGCCGGGCTTGCCGACGGGCCGTGGGATCCTCAGCGGCTGGCCGCCCGCGCTGCCGAGGGCGAGCGTGTGCCCAAGCTCGTGACGGTGACCGCCTGGGGTGCGGGCGCCGACGATCCCGGCGTGATCGCCGACGAGCTGCTGGTGCAGACCGCCACCGGATTCTTGGGCTTCAACGGCGACGAGGGTGCCGAGCCGCTGCGACTGCCGGGCTGGCAGGCCCAATATTGCGCTGGCGGCCTAGCAGCGTGGGCTGCCCACCTGATCCTGCGACGGGCCGAAACCCACATGGATGTGTCGTGGCTGGGCGCGCTGCTGACCGCCGTCGAGCTGTGCTACTGCGACTCGCTGCACTGCGAGCGACGGAGGCCGCTGGTGGGGCCGCACCCGCCCACGGCGTACCCATCGGGCGCCATCGGATGCGCCGACGGCTACGTGTGCCCGGGATCGCTCCGGCGGGACGACTGGGAGATGCAGTGCTTGCACATCGGCGTGCCCGAGTGGATCGATGATCCCGAGCTGAGCCACCGCCACCGCAGGGTCCGCCACATCGACAAGATTCGCGAGGTCATTGAGCCCTGGTACGCGGCCCGCACCAAGCGGGAGCTGTTCCAGTTTGCGCTGGAAACGCCGTGGGCCGTCGGCATGGTGATGACCCCGCTCGATGCGTTGGCAGACGAGCACCTCGCCGAACGCGGCTTCCTCGGCACCGTCGAGACGCCGTCGGGCTCCGTGTCCGCCCCGATCCAGCCGTTCGCCGCTCCCGGCTTGCCGGTGCGGGCCCAACGAGTCAGCGAACGCGGCGCCGACCAGCTCCCCGCAGTCGCGGCCAGGGCGGCCCGAAGTTCGACGCTCGAGCCTTCGACGGCCGCTGACGCAACCCCGACGGATCGCTCAACGCCAGCCGACATCCCCGCCGCCAAACTGCGCCCCACCGGTCGTCTGCGGGTCATCGAGATGACCATCGCCTGGGCTGGTCCCTATATCGGCAACCTGCTGACGCCGCTTGATATCGACGTCATCAAGATCGAGGCCCAGAATCCCTTCGACGGCTTCCGCACTCAGCGGCCCTATGACCATGGCATGGCGCCGGGCCTCGAGCACCTGGTCCATGACAACCGTTTCTACGAGGCAGGCGGCCATTTCAACGCCGTCAACAAGGGCAAGCGCGACTGCGTGGTCACCCTGGCAACAACCGAAGGCAAGGCCGCGTTCTTGGAACTCGTGCGCAACTGCGACGCCCTGGTCGCCAACTTCTCGGCCCATGTGCTGCCCCAGCTCGGGCTGGACTTCGCCACGCTGGCCGCGGTGAACCCCCGTATCGTGCTGGTGCGCATGCCCGCATTCGGCGTCGACGGTCCCTACTCCGGCGCAGTCGGCTTCGGCTCGATCATCGAGGCAATGGGCGGCCTCGGGCAGCGGCAGGGCTACGAGCATGAGGGCGCCCGCATCTCCAACATTTACTTCCCCGACCCCATCGCCGGCATCGCTGCAGGATTCGCCCTGCTCAGCGGCCTGCACCACGCCGAGAGCACCGGCAGAGGCATTGAGATCGACGTCTCCCAGCAGGAAGGAACTTGGCAGCACAACGGCGAAGCGCTCGTGCTGGCATCGATGGCGGGCCGAGACATCGGCCGGATGGGAAACCGAGAACCCGGAACGGCCTGGAGTGGCTTTATAGAAGCCACAGACGGCTGGCTCGCCGTCGTCGCCGACGCAACCGAGACTGCGCCGGTCATCACAGGTCTGCTCGAAGAGAGCGAACGCAACGGCGGTGCCCCCACCCGAACCCGAGCCGAGCTGCAGTCCGTGCTGCACGACGCAGGCGCCCGCACCGAGCCCTGCAGGGACCCCTGGACCGCACCCGCACATCAACCCCTAGCCGGCCACATCGAGATCGTCGCGCACCCCATCACGGGTGCGATGCGACACATAGCCAGCCCCTTCACTCTCGACGGAGCCCGCCCCGCCCAAGCAGGCCCCTCCCCCCTCTTCGACCAGCACACCGACGAAGTCATGGCCGAAGTAGCCGGTCTCAACCAAGACCAAGTCGCAAGCCTCCGAGCCGAGGGCCACATAGGAGGCGAACTCCCCCCACCAGCAGAACTCGGCTTCGTCTACGACTGAGCAAGCCGCCGAACGCGCCACGAAACAAGGGGTGTGCGTGGGTAGGGGCGGCCGCGCGCAGTTATGCGGCGCCCCTGCGACCCCGCGAGCCAACAAAGAGCGCCGCATCTGTTTGAAGCACGGGCGCCCCTGCCCTCGTGCACCCCGGGGCGACGTCACACCTGCGGACTACCGTGCTCGAATGCGCATCGAACCGTTCCAGATCAACGTCGCTGACGAGCAGCTAGCAGACCTCAAGGACCGCCTGGCGAGAACTCGCTGGCCAGAAGAAGAACCAGTAGACGACTGGTCCCAGGGGATCCCGCTCGCCTACGTCCAGGAAGTCTGCGACTACTGGGCCAACACCTACGACTGGCGAGCCCGCGAAGCATCCCTCAACCGGTTCGACCAGTTCATGGCCGACGTCGATGGCATGGACGTGCACTTCATCCACGTGCGCTCCCCCGAGCCCGATGCGATGCCCGTTGTCATCACCCACGGCTGGCCCGGTTCGGTGGTCGAGTTTCACAAGGTCATCGAGCCCCTGGCCGACCCGGTCGCCCATGGCGGGAGTGCGGCCGACGCCTTCCACGTGATCTGCCCGTCACTGCCGGGCTACGGCTTCAGCGGCAAGCCGACCGAGGCGGGCTGGGGCGTCGAGAAGATTGCCGACTGCTGGGCCGAGCTGATGGCTGGCCTGGGCTACGACCGCTTCGGCGCACAGGGCGGCGACTGGGGCTCCGCGGTCACCAGCGCGCTCGGCAGCCGTCACCCTGACGTGTGTCTCGGCATCCACTTGAACATGGTGATGCGGGGCAGCCGCCCGAAAGACCGTGAGCCCAACGAGGAGGAACTCGGCGCCCTCGCAGCGGCAAAGCGCTACAACGACTGGGACTCGGGCTACTCCAAGCAGCAATCCACCCGGCCGCAAACGCTGGGCTACGGCCTCACCGATTCGCCCGCCGGTCAGGCTGCGTGGATCCTGGAGAAGTTCTGGGCATGGACGGACTGCGACGGCCACCCAGAGAACACGCTCGGCCGAGACGAGATGCTCGACAACGTCATGCTCTACTGGCTGAACGCGAACGCAGCCTCGTCGGGCCGCCTGTATTGGGAAAGCTTCCGGCAGATGCCCCGCATGACGGTGGACGTGCCCACCGGCGTGGCCAAGTTCCCCTACGAGATCATCCCGCCGGTGCGTGCCTGGTCCGAGCCGATCTACTCAGACATTCGCCACTGGTCCGAGATGCCCGCAGGCGGGCACTTCGCGGCGTTCGAACAACCCGAGTTGTTCGTTGACGACGTGCGGGCGTTCTTCCGTCTGCTCCGATGAGCTGCGGCGCGCTGAGGCCGGCGAAACGTCGCCGCTGATGTCCGCGGAGCCCGCCGAGCCGGCCCTGTTCGGCAACACGATGGACCGGCCGTTGCTGGTCTCGACCCTCATCTCCTATGCGGCGCGCAGCCATGCCGGCACCGATGTCGTGGCTGTGGACTCAGCCGGCGTCACCACGCGCAGCACTTGGGGCGAGGTCGGCAAGCGAGCGCGCCTGCTGTCAGCCGCCCTGACCGCCGACGGCATCGATCCTGGCGAGCGGGTGGCCACCATCGCCTGGAACGACCACCGCCATCTCGAGGCCTACTACGGCATCACCGGGATCGGCGCCGTGCTGCACACCGTCAACCCACGGCTTCACGACGACCAACTGGCATACATCCTCAACGACGCCGCCGACAGCATCGTGCTGGTCGACCCGTCGTTCATCGACATTGCAGTCCGCCTGGCTGCACGCACGCCCTCGGTTCGCCGCTGGGTGGTGCTCGGCCGGCTGGACACGCCCGCGGGCCTGCCCGGCGAGATCGCATATGAGGACTGGATTGGGGGCACCGCGGGACCCGCCGCGTGGCCCGAATTCGACGAGCGCTCGGCCGCCACGCTCTGCTACACGTCGGGCACGACCGGCAACCCCAAGGGCGTCCTGCAAAGCCACCGCTCGATCGTGCTGCAGACGTGGGCCTGCTGCACCGGGGACGGGCACGACATCCACTCGGGCCACGCGGTGCTCGGCGCCGTTCCGATGTTCCACGTGAACGGCTGGGCGCTGCCGTTCGCCACGGCAATGAGCGGCGCGAAGCTCGTGCTGCCCGGACCCAACCTGGACCCAGAAGCGCTCGTCGACCTGATCGAAGCCGAAGACGTCACGTTCTCGGCTGGGGTTCCCACGATCTGGCTGGGCGTCGTGCAGTACCTGCAGGCCACCGGTCGCACCGTGCCGTCCCTGGAGAAGGTCGCGGTCGGCGGCGCCGCCGCGCCCCGGGTGCTCACCGACACGCTCGAAGACGACTACGGCGTCACGGTCAGCCATGTCTGGGGCATGACCGAGATGACCCAGGGCACCTCGGGGCGCTTCACCCATCGAGTCCAGCGCGCCAGCCGTGACGATCAGCGAGCCCGCCAGGCGAAGGCCGGCCGCGAGCTGTACGGCATCGAACTGCGGGTGGTCGACGAGCAGGGCAAAGCCTTGCCACATGACGGTCGCAGTGTCGGCGAGATACAGGCACGCGGTCCATGGATGTGCGGCGCGTACTACCTCGGCGAGCTTGCAGAGCCCGGCGCATTCGCCGAGGGGCACCTGCCGTCCACCGACGGCGGCTGGCTGCGAACTGGCGACGTCGGCGCATTGGACCCAGAGGGCTACCTGACACTGACCGACCGCTCCAAGGATGTGATCAAGAGCGGCGGCGAGTGGATCAGCTCGATCGAGCTGGAGAACGCCGCCCTCGCTGCGCCGGGCGTCGCGGCCGCCGCGGTCATCGGCCTGCCGCACGAACGCTGGGGCGAACGTCCCCTGCTCGTCGTCGAGCTGGCCGACGGCGCGGTGCTCGACGCCGACGCCGTCGTGGATGCGATCCGACCGCGTGTGGCGTCGTGGTGGCTGCCCGACGACATCGTCGTCGCGGACGAGATTCCGTTGACGGGCACCGGCAAGATCGACAAGAAGCTGCTCCGCGCCCGCTATGCGGGCCACGCTTGGTCCTCGATCTGAACCGCTGAGCTGCGGCGGGAGTCAGGCAGGCCCCCAGTAGCATCGGTCGCTGGAGAGGGGCGAGGTGATGTCATGGCTGCTGGTCGCACGACGTTCGAGAAACTGCAGAGGGACCGGGCCAAGAAGGCAAAGGCCGAGGCCAAGCGCGCCAAGCGCATGGGCAAGATCCCCCAGAGCGGACCGCTGGTCGCCGAGACGGACGAGCCCGATGGCACTGGCGCCGTGCTCGACGGCAACCTCGATGAGGAACTGTCGGCGGCGGACCTGATTCGCCTGGTCGAAGAGGTTCAGAACCAGTTCGACAACGACGAGATCAGCTTCGACGAATACGAGGAGCGCAAGATCGAGCTCCTCGCGCGCCTTCCCACCGACTGATCCCGTCGCCATTGCGACCACGAGCCGTCAGGCTCCTTCTTCGCTAGAGTGACTATCGTGAGACAAGTCACTCCCCCGACCACTGCCCGTGTCTCGCGGCAAGCATGGAAGGTGCTCGGCGCGACAGCGCTCACCAACTTCGTGGTGGGGCTCGACCTGTCGATCACCAATGTCGCCGTTCCTGACATCGGTCGGGAGTTCATCAGCGCCAGCACCGCTGACACCTCATGGGTGCTGACCTTCTACATGGTCAGCTTCGCAGGCTTCCTGGTCGTGGCCGGACGCTGGGCCGATCGGTTCGGCCGTCTGCGAATGCTCAACATCGGCATCACCTGCTTCGTGGTCGGCGCCGGATTGGCCGCTCTCGCACCCTCGCTGCCGATACTCATCGTGATGCGCGGGCTGCAAGGAGTCGGCGCAGCGATGATGGCCCCGGCATCGCTCGGGCTCGCGGTCGCCGCGTGGCCGATCGAACGGCGCGGCACTGCGGTTGCGGTCTGGAGCTCGACGCTCGCGCTGTCGACCGCGGTTGGTCCCGTCGTCGGTGGCCTTCTGATCGAATACGGCTCTTGGCGTTGGGCCTACGCCCTGAATGTCCCTGTGGCCATCGTTGCGCTGGTTTGGGGCATCAGAGTGCTGACCGAGAGCGTGCGTCAACCCGAAGCCGGTACCCCTGACCTCGTCGGAGCGGCGCTGCTCGGCGGCGCGACAGGCGGCCTTGCGCTGGCAATCGTTCAGGGACAGGAATGGGGATGGGCCTCACCGGCGGTGCTCGGCTTGCTGGTGATGTGCGCGGCGTCGATCGTCGCCGTCGCCCGACGCTCCGCTCGGCATCCGGCGCCCATCGTGCCGCGAGCGCTGCTGGCCGTCTCATCGTTCCGCATCGCGTTCACGTCGCTCTTCCTGTTCGGTCTCGGCTTCTTCGCGTCGCTGCTGGCCATGGTGCTCTACTTCACCGAGATTGCCGGATACTCCACCGTGACCGTGGGCGTCGCGATCGTCACGCTGCCGGTCACGGCCTTGATCTCCGCAAATGTGAGCGGGCCGCTTGCGGATCGTTTCGGATTCCGCGCCGTCGTGATCCCCGGATTGCTGCTGTTCACCCTGGGTGCGCTGTGGCTTTGCGTGCGAGCGGGACCGGATCCGCACTACCTGTTCGATGTGCTCCCAGCTCTGCTGCTGCTGGGAGCCGGCATCGGCGCCGGCCCAGCCATCCTGAACGGGGCGGCGGTCTCCGAGGTCAACCCTGCGCACTTCAGCGTCGCCGGTGCGGTCGCCCAGACAGCACGCCAGCTCGCTGGGGCAATCGGCGTCGCCATCCTGGTAGCGGTCCTCAGTACCAGCGCGTCGGGCGAGCCCACGATCAGCACCTTCCGCTGGGCGTTCGCCTACCTCGGATCCGCCGCAGCCTTGGCGAGCCTGGTGGCCACCCGGCTCCCGGCTCGGCCCTCGGCTGCCTAGCGATTGTGCGCCGCGGCCAAGCTCGCCAGCAGCTCCCCGGTGGCCTCGGTAGTCGGCGTCGACGGCGGCACCACGGCGGCGAAATCGGTGACGCCGACCTCGGAGAACGCCGCCACACCCGACTCGACCTCGTCGGCATTGCCGATCACGGCTACATCTGCGGGCAGTTCCGCTCCACCCCGATCGAGCGTGGCCCGGTAGCTCGGAATGCGCCCGTACATGAAGAACGCCTTGTTGACCGCTTCGCGTCCCGCATCGGCGTCATCGCACAACAGCACCGGCACCATGGCTACGAAGCGCGGCGCAGGTCGACCAGCGGACTCCGCAGCAGCACTCATCGTGGGGATCGCCACCTCACCCAAGTACTCGATGCCGCCCATCCACGTGATCGTCCCGTCAGCGAGCCGCCCGCACAGGCGCAGCATCGCCGGGCCGAGCGCAGCTACCAGAACTGGCGGTTTGGCAGCATCGACCACGTTGACCTCCGCCTTCACGCTGTACTCGTCGCCTCGATGCTCCACAGCCTCACCAGCGAGCAACGCATTGAGAATCGTCAGGTACTCGCGGGTGTGCGGAATGGGCTTCGAGTAGTCGAGGCCGAGGCTGTTCTCGATGAAGAAGCGGTGGCTGAGCCCGATGCCGAGCGCCAGCCGGTTGCCAGCGGCGTTCTGCACCGTCAGTGCCTGCTCGGCCAGCATCACGGGATGGCGCGGGTACGTCGGCACCACCGCCGTGCCGAGTTCGATGCTCGACGTCTCATGGCCGGCAAGCGCCAGCGCAGTCAGCGCATCGACTGTTCCGACCTGCGGAAGCCACGCAGACGCGAAGCCCGAAGCCTCCGCGTTGACTGCACGCTCGATCAGCACATCGGTGCCGACCACATCACCCGGCATCGACAGCATCGTTCCGACTCTCATTGGTTTTCCTCTCGCTCGGCCGCCTGAACCCCGACATTTGGTACCTTGAATCTATGAAACGCAAGAGTTTCGGGCACATGGCGTGTCCGATCGCGCAGTCGCTTGAGCTCGTGGGCGAGTGGTGGACCCCGCTGATCCTGCGCGACACCGTGCTCTTGGGGCTCTCCCGTTTCGATGACATCCAGAACAATCTCGGCATCGCCCCCACGGTGCTGACCAGTCGACTCAGCCACCTCGTCGAGAGCGGTCTGCTCGAACGGCGCCAGTATTCAGAACGCCCGCCTCGCTTCGAGTACATCCCCACCGAGGCCGCTCTGGACTTCAAGCCGGTTCTGGGAGCGCTGGAGAACTGGGGACAGAAGTGGGCCCCTCGCCGCCCGGCCCAGGCAAACGCCTGACCGTCGCTGCATGACAGTCAGTGCGTGTCGCTGAGAGGCTGAGCCGACAGGCGAAGCCGTGGCCCGAGCGGCCCGTGAGCGACAGCGAACAAGAGCGGGAAACGACTGGTGCGACAACGGAATGGTTCACCTATTGGCGCTTCCTCTTATGCGGCTCGCACCAGCGCCTGGCGTTCGGGCGTCTCGTGTTCAGATGTTGCGGCGGTGAACCGAGACGGCGTAGTCGCCGCCGTCGAACGGGGCGCCTTCCCACGTCGAGAAGCGGGCTTCGAGTTCCAGACCGTTGCGTTCGGCGAGTGCGTCGTATACGTGCAACTGCATGTACCCGTCGCTGAGCTGGAAGCCCGCCACGAGCACGCCGCCCGCGTGCAGGTGTGCTGCGATGTTGGCAACGACTGCGGCTTCAGTGCCGCGTTCGAGGAAGATCATCACGTTGCCCGCGGCAACGACAGCATCAAAACTGCGCCGCTCTCCGGCTTCGTCTGCGACGACCGTGCCAGCAAGATCGCCCTCGATCCATGGCAAGCCGGGCGCCTTGTCCCTCGCCAGGTCGAGCATCCCGGGGTCGAGATCGACGCCGACCACGTCGAAGCCGCGCTGGGCCAGCTCAATGGCCACGCGGCCGGTCCCGCAGCCGGCATCGAGCACGCTGCCGCCTCGCGGCGTCAGCGAGTCGACCAGGTCAGCCTCGCCATGGACGGATTCGCCGCGCGCTGCCTTGCGTGCCCAGCGGTCGTCGTACGCGGCACCGCGGGGAATGTCGCCGCGTTCGGCCCAGCGGCTCAGCGGTCCTCCCAATTCGGATCGCGCCGCTCAGCGAATGCAGTAGCTCCTTCGATGGCGTCCGCCGATGCAAAGACGTCCTCGAGCGCCGGCTGTTGGAACGCCCAGAAGTCATCCTCGGCCACGCCCAGCACGTTGCGGATCAGCGCCTTGGAGGCACGGACACCTTTCGGCGCGTTACGGGCGATGCGCTCGCCGAGTTCGACGGCCACGTTGACCGCCTCGCCCTTGGGACAGACCCGGTTGACCATGCCGTGTTCGTGGGCAACTTCGGCGGTGATCGGCTCAGCGGTCAACGCCATCTCCATGGCGAGGCTGTAAGGAAGCTGGCGCGGCAGGCGCAGCAGCGCGCCGGCACCCGCGAACAGACCCACGCCCACCTCGGGAATGCCGAGCATCGTGCCCTCCGACGCCACGATGAGATCGCACGACAGCGCCACCTCGAGGCCGCCCGCCAAGGCGAAACGCTCCACGGCGGCGATGAGCGGCTTGGCCGCGCTGCGCTCGGCAATGCCGCCGAAGCCGCGTCCGGCCGGGTTCGGCATCGCGTCGATTCCGCCGCCGCTGACGAACGCCTTGAGGTCCATGCCGGCGCTGAATCCCCGCCCAGCGCCGGTGATCACACCGACACGAACGTCGGGATTGGCATCAAGGGCGTCGAGCGCTTCTCCGAGCGCCTCCGACAGCGCCATGTTGAATGCATTCATCGCATCCGGCCGGTTCAACGTGAGGATCTGCACGTAACCGCGCTGTTCGACCAGGACCAGGGGTTCTTCGCTCACCGAAACTCCTTTATCGAAGCGGGCGCATCGGTATGCGCCCGAAGGTCACACCGCCGCAGTGGCGCCAGGGCCCCGGCAGCGGTTCCGGTGCCGACAGTAGCCTCGCAGCGCGACCAGGGACCAAACGGATCCCCGACGCATGGGCTCGGTCGGAGGGCGGCATGGACGGCGAGGGCACGGAGAACCCGGGTACGGCCGGGGGCGACTCGGCGGCGGACGGTGTCGGCGACCTGCTGGCCCGGATCGAGATGGCGGAGCCTGCCGAAATTCCGATGCTGGTCCAGTTGCTGGCGCGCACGCCCGAACTGCAACAGGCCCAGGGAGCGAATGCACTGCGAGCGGCTCGAGCGCTCAGCGTTCACGGCGGCCCGCAGATGTTCTCCATCGCTGGCGAGCTGGCTGCGCGCGCTCACCGCGAGGGCGTGCCGGGCGCCGGTGCCGTCTTCGCCGAATGCGCCGACAAGATGAGCCTGCTGAGTGGCAGGCCCCAGCAATTCGGGACCGTCGTCACCACGCACCTGGGCGACTTGGCGCTGGCACCCGTCGACGGCAGCGTCGACGACGAGGCCCGCGCCCGCATTGGCCTGCCGACATTGGCGCAGCGCCGCACCGAGATAGATCGACGCAACCGTGAGCTCGCTCGCGAGCGCGCTGAAGAAGGCGGACTTCCGCCGGGTCAACGCCTCTGCCGCGTCTGGCGTGATCCGAGCCCTGCATTCCTCGAAGAGCGGCTCGAGGCGGACCCTGCCGGCTGCTGGGATGACGGCGACGAGCTCACCTTCGCCTGCCCCATCGATGCCGCCGGCGTGCTGCCCCGACCGGCCATCGAGCTGCCGATGTGGCGGGTCGGGGGGGGCAACGGCGGCGGGGGTCGCAGCGGCCCGGGGGGGCGCAGGGGGCGGGTCGGGCGGGCGGCCTGAGGGGGGGGCGGGGAGTGGTTTTGGGCGGCTGGCGGGGGCGCGGGGCGGGCGCCCCCCCGGGCTACACCGCGGCGGGGGCGAGGGTGGCGCGTTTCCCGCCCTCCCCGGGGCCGGCGGGCTCCGCCTCGAGCCGCTCTTCGAGGAATGCAG
>JAPOPC010000009.1 GCA_026713105.1 Acidimicrobiaceae bacterium | reverse complement strand
CATGAGCACGTCGATCCCGGGCAGCGTGTCGCCCGCGAAGGTGATGCCGAGATCGACCATCAGCCACTGGCCCTGGCAGGCGTAGAGGTTGAGGTTCATGCCGATCTCGCCGGCCCCGCCGAGGGGCAGGAAGTGCAGCGCCTCGCGCTGGACACTGGGCGCGGCAGCCGCCGAGGGCGCGTTCATGGGCTTCCCCGGTTGCGCCGGTGAATCTCGCGGAGGCCCCGGATCGTCAGATCGGGATCGACCGCGTCGATCGCGTCCGTGGCATCGCCGAAGAGGCCGGCCAGCCCGCCGGTCGCGACCGTCGTCACGGGTGCCGCGATCTCGGCCTTCATGCGCGCGACGATCCCTTCGATCAGCCCCACGTAGCCCCAATAGATGCCGGACTGCATGGCCGGCACCGTCGCCTTGGCGATCACCTCTTCGGGGCGCTTGACCGCAATGCGCGGCAACTGTGCGGCCGCCTGGTGCAACGCCTCCAGCGAGAGCCCGATTCCCGGCGCGATGATGCCGCCTTCGTAAGCCCCCTCGGCGCTCACGGAATCGAAGGTGGTCGCGGTGCCGAAGTCGAGAATGATGAGCGCGCCCGGATGGCGGATGTGGGCGCCGATCGTGTTGACCAGCCGGTCGGCCCCCACCTCCTCGGGCCGGGGCACGTTGACCGCGATGCCGAGCTCGACCCCCGGCTCGCCGACCACCCGCGCCTCGCAGCCGCAATGGTCCGTGCATAGAGACTTCAGCGCTCCGATCCCCTGCGGCACCACGCTGGAGACGATGGCCTCGTCAATATCGGCGAGTTGCACACCGGCCTGGGCCAGGAGCTGACCGAGCCAGACCGCGTACTCGTCGCTGGTGCGCCGGGCATCGGTCATGGCCCGCCACTGGCCGCGCGGTGCCTCCTCCCCTTCCCCGCCGTCATCGAACACGGCGAAGACGGTGTTGGTATTGCCGGCGTCAACCGCGAGCAGCATGCGCCGCCTCCGCATCGCCGAAGAACACGTCGCCGGCCGCGATGGAGAGCTTCTCCCCGCCCGGCTGAGCGAGCACCAGCGCGCCCTCCGCGTCGAGGCCTTCGAAGATCCCGGTCAGGCGCCGCTCGCCATTCGCGACCGTCACAGGGCCGCCGAGCCCGTGGGCACGGGCGAGCCAGGCGCTTCGTACCGCCGCGAAGCCCTGCGTCTCCCATTCTCGCCTGCGTCGGGCAAGCGCCGCCAGTACCGAGGATAGCGCCTCTTCCGGCGCGAGCATCATGGCGCCGGCGTCAGCGAGGCTCGTCGAAGGGATGGGCCCCTCGATGCCGGGGTGGCACGCGAGGTTCACGCCGATGCCGAGCACCACCCAGTCCACGCGCCCGCCCGGCCCGAGTGCGGATTCGAGAAGAATCCCGGCCACCTTGCCGCCATCCACGAGCACATCGTTCGGCCACTTGCAGCGCGCCCGGCCGGGCAGCGATCCATCCACGAGGTCGAGGACGGCAAGCGCGGCAACGAAGGAGAGCTGGGCGACGCTCCGCGCTTCACAGTTCGGGCGGAGGATCACGGAGAAATAGAGATTGCCCGGAGGCGAGACCCAGGAGCGGCCCCGTCGTCCGCGCCCGGCCCGCTGTACCCGCGCCCAGACGACCGTGCCGTCGGGCGCGCCGCAGGCCGCCCGCTCCCTGGCCTCGTCGTTGGAACTGCCGGCTTCGTCGAGCGCGATCAGAGCGTAGCCCGGCGGCAGCGTCGCCGGCGGCATGGGCGTGGTGGCGGGGGGCGCGCCCCGGGGCCTGGGGGAGCCGGTCTTCGACAAGCTCGACGCAGAGCTGGCGGGAGCGGTGATGTCGTTGCCGGCCGCGAAAGGCATGGAGATCGGCAGCGGCTTCGCCGGCACGTTGATGACGGGCCGCACGCACAACGACGAGTTCGCCCCCGGTCCCGACGGCCGCCCCGTCACGGTCACCAATCGCAGCGGCGGCATCCAGGGCGGCATCAGCAACGGCGCCGACATCATGCTGCGCGTCGCGTTCAAGCCCACCGCCACCATTGCCTCCGAGCAGAAGACCGTCACAAACGCCAACGAGGCGACTGTGCTGGCCGCACGAGGTCGTCACGATCCGTGCGTGCTGCCCCGGGCGGTGCCGATGGTCGAGGCGATGGTCTGCCTCGTGCTGGCCGATCATCTCTTGCGTCAGCAGACGACTCAGCTCGCACCCGGACCTGCGTCCCAGACCTAGCGCTGGTGGACTCGCGCTGATGGGCCTCCGCCAGTGGATATAGGGCAGATCGCGCTCATCGCCGCCGCGGGTGTGGTGGCCGGCGTGGTGAACGCCATGGCCGGCGGCGGCTCGCTGCTGACGGTCAGCCTGCTCACCGTGGTCGGCGATCTCGGCGGGCTCGTGGCCAACGGCACCAACCGCATCGGCGTCGTGACCCAGAACGTGGCCTCGGTCGCCGGGTACCGATCCGAAGGCGTATCGGGGCTGCGTCGGTCGGTGCCCGTGCTCATCCCCGCGGTGGCAGGCTCGGTGATCGGCGCCTACGCCGTGTCGAGCCTGCTTAGCGACACGGCATTCGAGCGAGTCTTCGGCATCCTCATGATTCCGCTGCTGGTGTTGAGCCTGCGGCCGCCCAAGGCTCGAAGCTCCGAGATCGCTTGGCCGACGTGGTTGACCGTCGTGGTGTTCTTCCTGATCGGCGCGTACGGCGGGGCGTTCCAAGCCGGAGTGGGGCTCATCCTGGTGCTGGCCCTGTCGCACGCCGGCCTGGACCTGGTGAACGCCAACGCGGTCAAGGTGGTGGTGATCGCCGTGCTGACCGTCGTGGCGGTGCCGGTGTTCATCCTGAACGACCAGGTGCACTGGGGCTTCGCCGTCATCGTCGCGGCTGGCTTCGCGGTCGGCGGCTGGCTGGGCGCCCGCTGGGCTGTGCGCGGTGGCGAGCGTCTCATCCGCCCTGTCCTGGTGGTGGCGGTACTCGGTCTCGCCGGCCGCATGATCGGCCTGTACTAGAGACGAAGCCGTGGCCCGAGCGGCCCGTGAGTCCAATCGCATGAGCATGGGGAACAAGAGCGGGTAGCAACAAGTGTCGGCGCGTAGGGTCGCCTCGTGATTTTCGACTTGGATTCGGAACGGGTTCGGAACCGCCCGGGCATCAAGTGGGGACGAGAAGGCCCCGACGTGTTGGCGGCCTGGGTCGCCGACATGGACGTGGAGCTGCCCGCAGTCGTGCTCGACGCCGTGCGTGAACGCATCGACACGGGCGGGTTGGGCTACGACTTCTACGACCAGCCAATTCCGGTGGTGCGTGTATTCGCCAAGCGCATGGGCGAGGCGTTCGGCTGGCAGGTCGACCCGCTCGACGTCGTCCGGGTTCACGACGTGATCCAGGGCCTGGAGCTGGCGATCACATACTTGACGGATCCGGGGGACAGCATCATCTTCCAGACCCCCGCCTACCCGCCGTTCTTCTCCAGTGTCGAGGGACACGGGCGCCGCGTGGTGCCCAATCCGCTCATCCGCCACGACGACGGCTGGCGGCTCGATCTGGACCATTTTGAATCGGTGGCTTCGGCGCCTGATGTGACCGCGGTGATCCTGTGTCAGCCGCACAACCCCTGCGGCATGGTGCTCGACGCCGACGACATCGCCGCAGTGATCGATATTGCCGAGCGTCACGACCTGGTGGTCATCTCCGATGAGATCCACTGCGACCTGGTGTATGCGCCCAGGCGGCACATTCCGGTGGCGTCGGTCAGCGAGCTGGCCGCCGAGCGCACCGTCACGGTGACCGCTGCCACGAAGTCGTTCAACATGGCGGGACTGCGGATGGCGTTTCTGCACTCGGCGTCATCGCGCTACGGCCCGATCACAAAGAAGATCCCCAAGCGGCTGATCGGCGGCATCGGGATCCTCGGCCAGGTAGCCACCATCGCCGGGTGGACCGAGGCGCTGGACTGGCTGGACGAGCTGGTGGCCGGACTTGACGCCAACCGTCACCTGCTGGCGGAGCTGCTGGCCGAGCGACTGCCCGAAGTCGGGTACCGCCCGCCTGACGCCACCTACTTGGCGTGGATGGACTGCCGGGAGCTGGGCCTCGGCGACGATCCCGCCTCGGTCTTTCTGGGGCGGGGTCGCGTGTATCTGAACTCTGGGCTGGACTTCGGCCCCGAAGGCGCCGGCCACGTGCGCCTCAACTTTGCCACCTCGCCTGCCATGCTCGACGAGGCCACCGCTCGCATGGCCAAAGCCATCGGCCGCTAGCAATCAGTCGTCGGCGATCTGTTCTGAATCGCCTTTGCGGGCTTGGTGGCGCAGCACGAGCGTGTAGCCGACGATGGCGACCGCAGCGAAGCTGAACCACTGGAACGTGTAGCCCAGGTGCGGGCCGGCGTCGAGCTCTGGCGGCGGCAGCGGCTCATGCGTAGGGAGAGTGTCGCCTGGGCGCGTACCGAGACCGATCGCTGAGCCGTTCTCGTCGACTGCGCTGATGATCTCGACGTACACCGGCGCCAGGTCCAGCGTGGTCTGCTGGTCGATCCGCTCGACATCGGTGCGGGCCAGCGAGCTGAGCTGTCCCTGGGCTGGGTCGGCGGGCCCGAGCAGGCCGCGTTCTTGGCTCAGCCGGATGCGGCCAGTGATCTGGCCAGTGGGCGGCAGCCGGTGCTCGAAGACGTCGACGTCGCCATCGAGCAGCGATGCACATGCCTGCTGGGGCAGCCACCCGACTGTCACGAGAACGCCGAGGAGCCCGTCGCTGTCGTTAGCGGTTGTCTCCATTGGCACGGCAAGGTGACAGCCGGCGCGGCCGTTGAGGCTGCGGTTGCGGATCTGCATCAACTCCTGCCAGTGAAACCGGCCGATCGGCAGGCTCACCGACCGGTACTCCAGTTCTTCTACGAGCCCGGCGTTCGTCACGGCTTCGAAGAAGCGGTCGGCATCCAGCGCCCGCATGTCATCACGTTGGGCGATCGCTGCGTTGCGGTCACGCACCTCGTTGTGGCGGCTGAGCTGCCAGAAGCCTGCAATCAGAAAGATCGCCAGCAGCCCCCCGGCGAGCGCGTGTCCGGCCAGCCAGATCGGTCTCCGGGCGAAGCTGTACACGGCATGAACCTATTGGGGCCGCTACTGGTGGCCCTCGCGCACCTCGACGCGGGCGATGTCGCCTGCAGGCTCGAAGCCCAGGACCTGGCCGAGGAAGGACAGCTCGGCTTCGAGCGCGGCCACGATGTTGGGCCCCCGGCGAAAGCCGTGCCCCTCGCCCTCGAACAGCAGGTAGGCGTGCGGCACGCCCGCGTTCGCCAGAGCTTCCACGACCTGTTCGGACTGGCTCTGGGGCACCACCCGGTCTTCGGTGCCCTGCAGCACGATCATCGGGGTCGCAAGCTGGTCGGTGCGCCAGATCGGCGAGCGCTCCCGGTACAGGTCGGCCTCGGCGGGCCAGGGGCCGATCAGCCCATCGAGATATCGGGCCTCGAACTTGTGCGTGTCGCGGGCGAGCGCTTCGAGGTCGGCCACGCCGTAGCGGGAGATGCCGGCGGCGAACACGTCGCTGCCCGTGAGCGCACAGAGCGTGGTGTAGCCGCCAGCCGAGCCGCCCTTGATGACCAGTCGCTGCGGGTCGACAGCGCCCTCGCGGGCCAGATGCAGCGCGGCGTTGATGCAATCCTGCGTGTCCACGACGCCCCACTGGCCCGCCAGCAGGTTGCGGAAGGCGGTGCCGTAGCCGGTGCTGCCGCCGTAGTTCACGTCCACCACGGCGATGCCACGGGTCGTCCAGTACTGGATGCCCAGATCGAGCGAGCTGCGGGCCGAGCCCGTCGGCCCGCCGTGGCTGAGCACCAGCAGCGGCGGAAGCTCGCTCGACGAAGCTGACCCGTCAGCGTCCGCGGGGGACGGTTCGACGGACGAGCCGCGAGCAGCGGCCTCAGCGAGACGCCCGGACAGCGCCGAGTTGGCAGGCGGGAAGAAGAACGCGTGCGCTTGGCGCCTGTCGGCGCTGTCGAAGGTGAATGCTTCGGGGACCGAGACGTCGGTGGGCTCCAGGGTTGAGGATTCGGCGGCGCTGAGCTGGCGATGCGTGCCGTCGGCTGCGATCTCCACCACGGCAGCGCGGTGTGTCCAGCTTGCGGCCACTGTGACGACGGAGCCGCCGACTGTCACCGCCAGGCGGCCGAAGTCGGTAAACCCGCTCGGGACTTCCTCCACCTGTCCGTCGTGGATGATCCCGAGATGCCCGACACCGCCGGACGACCACGTGCATATCAGCGTGCCGTCACCGGCCCAGCCGTAGGTGGCCTGCGCGAACACCCATGCAGGAACCCCGAATTCGCGGGGGGCGCTGCTCACCTCAGCGTCAGCCAGCAGCGGTTCGGTGTCACCGGTCTCGGCATCGACGCGATGGATCGACCACCAGCCGTCGACGTCGGTCACGATGTGCAGGTCGCCGTCGGGGCTCCATGCGGGCTGGGTCAACGCGGGGCCGTCGCACAGCACCCGGTCGGTGCCCGGCACCGGCTCGCCGTCGCGGAGTTCGACCAGATGCAGGCGGGTGTGGTCCCACGGCATGTTCGGGTGGTCCCAGCTGAGGTAGGCCAGCTCGGATCCGTCCGGCGAAGGCCGAGGCGAGGAGTAGAAGTCGGCACCGGATGCCACGACGCTGACCGTCCCGTCGAGGCGCACCGTGACCAGCTCGTTGGTCGGCTCGCCTGCGGTGTCGGGGTGGGACTCTCGCACCCACACCGTGACCGGTTCGAATCTCCCGTCGCCGGCGGCGGGACGTGGTGAGGGCACCAGCGCCGGGTCGGCATAGCGCAGGCTCCCCGGCACATCGGGTTCGGGGGTAATCGGGTGCGGGGCAGTGTTTCCCGCCACGTCGAACAGCCGGATCCGGTGGTCCCTCATGCAACTGCCCAGCACGAAGTGGCTTCCGTCTGGCGCTTCCAACGGCAGCCATGCCCCGCCGCCGTATTCGTGCACAGCGGTGCGGATGTCTGCTTCTGATGTATGGGGAACGTCCGCGGGCCCCGCATCGGGCCCGTCGAGCCTCACCCGGACGACGGCGCCCCGCCCGCGCTCGAGCGGCCGCTCTTCGACCCAGTAGGCCCAGCTTCCCGCGACCCGGGGTTCCACCCGACGCACAGCTCCCGCTGCGACGTCGGCCGCCTGCAGCGGCGATGGCCACGCACCATGTGGAAAATCCCCGGAATCACTGGCATTTCGGGCCGTATTATCTTGACAATTGGATGGCGAACTCATAGGTTCCTCGGTGGTTTCGACAAACTGCCGCGGTCACTCACAGTGGGCATTTTCTGCGGCGGCGTGAGCGTGCGCTCCGGGTTTTCCACCGGCCCGTGACGCGCCAGTGGACCGGGGGAGCGCCCACCAACTCCCCCGGTCCACACATTCCTGCGACGCCGCGGGTCGAGCCTCAGGAGGCTTCCTCGTCGGCCGGCGCCGGCTCGTGCTGGGCCAGGATCGTCTGCAGTGACAGTTCTGTGGCGCGTAGGCGCCCTTCGCAGTGCGCGATCAAGCGCGAGGCGCGTTCGACCTGGGAGGCCAGCGCGTCGATGTCGATGTCGTCGTTCTCGAGGCTGGCCAGGATGGTCTCGAGCTCGACCATCGACTCGGCATAGCCGCCGAATTCGGCATCGTCCGCCTCCGCGCCATCGTCGGTGTCTTCAGCCATCAGCGGTCCTTCCCGTTGTCGGATCATCAGCCGGCCTGTCTGGCTGGCTGCCGGTAGTGCTGCTGCCTTGAACGACGCTGGGGAACACAGCGTGTTGGGTCTCGGTGGAGATCGAAGCGCCGGCAGCAGGCATCTGTCGCACGATGCTGCCGTCGGCTGCTCGTGTGATCGAGAAACCCCGAGCCAGGGTTCGCTCGGGCGCGACCGCCGACACGAGTGCCGATGCGGAACGCAACCGCGCCTTGGCGGCGTTGAGGCGTCGCGTTGAAGCCCGTTTCAACCGGGGCCGTTGGGCGCGAAGCGACGCCAGCCCGCGCTGGGCATGGGTGTGACTGCGCTGCAGTGCGCGGCTGGCGCTGGTGAGCCTGCCGGCCGCTGCGCGGCAATGACGCTGCGCGTGATAATCCAGCCGCAGCCGGGCCTCGCCGAGCTGCGCACGCGGGCGCGCCAGGCGGCGCTCGGCCAGCAAGCCGAGTGCTCCTCGCGCTGTCGCCAGGCGTGCTGTCGCGGCCGACGTCCTCGAGCGAGCGGCACGGTCGATCTCGCGGCGGGCTTGGGCCAGGCGTTCATTGAACGCGGCGACATTCCCAACGAGCGCGCTGGCGCATGCGGTCGGTGTCTTGGCTGCGGTATGTGCCACTTGGTCTGCCACCGAGGTGTCGATCTCGTGGCCGATCCCGCAGAACACCGGCAGCGGGCACGTCGCGATGGCTGCGGCAACGCTGGCGAGGTCAAACGCCAGCAGATCGGTGCGGTCACCCCCGCCCCGCACGAGCGCGACCACGTCGACATCGGCTTGGCCGAGCGTGCGCAACGCTGCGACGAGGTCGGCTTCGGCTGTCACGCCCTGCACCCGGGCGTCGCACAGCAGCACCTCGAACGCGTAACCGCTCGACTCGAGTTCATGGACGAAGTCAGCGTGGGCGGCGCTGCCGGCGGCTGTGATGAGCCCGACGCGCAGCGGCACCAACGCGAGCGGCACAGCGGCATTGCGCCGCAGCAGGCCCGACGCGGCCAATTCGGCCAGCGTGCGCTCACGGTCAGCGGCCAGCACGCCGAGCGTGAAGTGCGGATCGACGCCGCTCATGATGAGCTGGACCTGCCCGCTGCCGGCGTAGTACTCCACCTCGGCGCGGATCCGCACCTCAATGCCGTCGTCGAGCGTCAGCCCGCCCGCAGCGGCGAGGTCGCGGTTCACCAGGCGCTGACGTCCCTTGAACAGCGCCACCCGCATGCGATCGCCGCGACGGTCGCCGCCCGTCCCTGGCTCGATGAGGTTGAAGTAGATGTGGCCGCTCGCTGCCACCGAGTAGCCGATGATCTCGCCGCGTACCCAGACCTCCGCGGGGAAGGCCCGCTGGATCGTCTCGCCAATGGCGTGTGCAAGTGCAGAGACTGACCAAGTGCCGTCGGGCTGCCCGGACATCGCGCCTGCCGGGGTTCGGTCGCTCTCCACAGCGCTGCTCACGGCCCTGAGGCTGTCACGAATTCGCCTCCCGCGCGACCGATTATTGCCGTGTCGCAGGGGCCGCAGGCGAGGCGGTCAGCCGTGCAGGCGTCGATAGGGTGCGCTGCGGAAGGTTGCCAGAGCGGACGAATGGGGCGGTCTCGAAAACCGTTGTGGCCTTCGGGTCACCGTGGGTTCGAATCCCACACCTTCCGCCACACCCGCTGTCTCGGCAGATCGGTCGGGCGGCGACTCATGACCGCAGCTTGAACCGCTGAATCTTGCCAGTCGCAGTCTTGGGCAGATCGTCGACGATCTCGTAGCGGCGAGGGCGCTTGTAGCCGGCCAGCCGCTCACGGCACAAGGCGGTCAGGTCGCGCGTCAAGTTGTCGGCAGCGGCGAGGTCGCCGTCGACGGGAGTCACGTAGGCCACGGGTCGCAGCACGCCCTCGGTGTCGTGCTCGCCGACCACCGCCGCTTCGAGCACGGTGGGGTGCTCGATCAGGGTGGCCTCGACCTCGGCTGGTGACACCCACTCGCCGCCGACGCGCAGCATGTCGTCGACCCGGCCCAGGTACGTGTGATAGCCATCGGCGTCGACGTCGTACAGGTCGCCCGTGCGCATCCACGGGCCCTCGAAGGTGGCCCGGTTCGTCTCGGATCGACACCAGTATCCCGTCGTCATAGACCCGCCCTTGACGAGAAGCTGGCCCGGCTCGCCGGGAGGTTGATCCCGGCCGCTGTCGTCGACGATGCGGATCTCGTAGCCGCCCACCGGCTTGCCGGTTGTTCCGGGCCGCAGGTCTGCAAGCGAGTTGGACAGGTAGACGTGGAGCATCTCGGTCGAGCCGATGCCGTCGAGCACCGTGACGCCGAACCGCTCCCTGAACCGCTCGAAGGTCTCGGCCGGCAACGGCTCGGCAGCCGAGGCGGCCAGGCGCACCGAGGCAAAGGTGTCGTCGGCCAGATCGGAGCTGTTGAGTGCCGCGTAGAACGTGGGAATACAGAAGAACAGCGTCGGCCGATGGGCGGTCACCAACTCGGCGACCCGCGTCGGCGTCGGCGGCCTGGCGGATTCGAGAATCGTCGAAGCTCCGACCGAGAACGGGAAGCTGAGCGAGTTGCCAAGCCCGTAGGCGTGGAACATCGGTCCGACCGAGTAGCACCGGTCCTCGGGCGTGATGCCGAGGATCGAGCGGGCATAGGTCTCGCAGGTGACGCGGATGTCGACATGGCGGTGCGCCGCCAGCTTGGGCTGTCCGGTCGAGCCTGATGTGCAAAGCCAGAAACCCGGCGATTCGTCCCACGTCGGGTACGGCGCGCTGTCGGCACCTTCGGCCGCGGCCCCGAACTCATCCCAGCTCAGGATGCGGGCGTGTCCGTTGCCGGCATCGGGCGGAAGGTCGCCAGCCACGATCACCGTCGCGATTTCCGGCGCCCCCGAGCACAGATCACCGATGCAGCCGGCGACGGCTTCGGAAACGACAGCGACTGTGGCGCGCGCCCCGGCCGTGATCACGGCGAGGTCTCGGCCCGGCAGCAGCGGGTTCATCGGGACCGGCACGGCACCGATCCGCAGCGCACCCAAGAACACAGCCACGTACCGAACCGAGTCGAGCATCGCCATGGCGATGCGCTCCTCGGGTCGCACGCCGAGCCCCCGCAGCGCAGCCGCGGTGCGAGCGATCTCGTCGGCAAGCTCGCGGTAGGTGTATCGCTGGTCATCGCAGATCACGGCCAACCGGTCGCCGTCGCCGGCAGCGACGCGACGGTCGACCAGCCAAGTCGCAGCATTGAACGGTTCGAGCATTGACTGCCTCCTCGCTCGTGACCTCAGAGCCGCACGTATTCGAACTCGAGCGGTTTCCGGTTGATGCCCGTGGCTGGCGGCGCGACCCAGCCGGCCATCTTGCCCGGCTCGGTCACAGCGACCTGGAGCGACTTCACGTGCGCCTTGTCGTCGTCGCTCGGCAGCCAGTCCGAGGCGTTGGCGTGCCATTGCGCATCGCTGACCATCCGGCCGTCCGGCGAGACATGGTGGCCTGCGAAGGTGCCCACGTTGCGGTTGAAGCCGAAATGGGGCAGTCGCAGCTCGAAGTCGACCCCGGCTTCGGCGATCGACCGGTTCCAGCGGTCGAGGCCCTTGCCGCAGTCCTCGGTGTAGTCCTCGCGCAGCGTCTCGTTGAGCGCAGCCAGCTGCGGGACTTCCCGGACGCCGATGCCGTCGTCTGTGGCTTCGGGCACGAGGCGGGTGGCGTCGCGCAGCACGTGGTCGTCGTCGCGACGCTCTTCCTGGAATCGGCCTTTCAGCCCGGCGGCGAAGTAGTTGGCGGCGTTCGTCGAGGTCTCGGCACCGAAGAGGTCCAGCGACACTGCGTAGTGGAAGTTGAGGTACCTCTGGATCAGATCGAGATTGAGGCCACCGTGGGGGTGAACATCGTCGGTGTCGTGCTCGTGCATCAGTTCCAAGGTGCGCTGCACGACCCGACCGACCCCGGAGGCCCCGACGAACATGTGGTGGGCCTCTTCTTTGAGCATGAAGTCGCAGGTTCGGCTGAGTGGGTCAAAGGCCGATTCTCGCAGGGAGGCCAACTGGTACTTGCCGTCGCGGTCGGTGAAGTACGTGAACATGTAGAACGACAGCCAGTCTGGCGTCTCTTCGTTGAACGCTCCGAGGATCCGAGGATTGTCAGTATCGCCGGAATGGCGCTCGAGCATCTCGTCGGCCTCGTCCCGTCCGGCCCGGCCGAAGTAACGGTGCAGCAGATAGACCATCGCCCACAGATGGCGTCCCTCCTCGACGTTGACCTGGAACAGATTGCGCATGTCATACAGCGACGGGGCGGTCAGGCACAGTTTCTGCTGCTGCTCCACCGAGGCCGGCTCAGTGTCGCCCTGGACCACGATCAGGCGCTGCAGATCGGCCCGGTACTCGCCCGGGATTTCCTGCCAGGCGTCGTCGCCCTGGTGATCGCCGAAGGCGATCCTGCGATCTGGTTCGGGCTCGGCCAGGAAGATCCCCCAGCGGTAGTCAGGCATCTCCACATGGTCAAAATTGGCCCAGCCCTCACGGCCGACGTCGATCGCCGTCCGCAGGAACACCGGGCTGCGCTTGAACGCCACGGGGCCCAGCTCTTCCCACCACCGGATGAACTTCGGTTGCCACCCTTCCAGTGCTCGTTGCAGCCGGCGGTCGTCGGCCAGATCCACGTTGTTGGGGATCTTGGCGTTGATGTCGACGATGGTCATGTTCACACTCTCCTGGTGTCGAAGTCCGGCCGGGAACCGGTGCCGAAGCGTTGCAACGCTCCGTTCGGCCCCACGGCGTTGGGTCGTTGAAAGATCCAGTTCTGCCAAGCCGAGAGACGGGAGAAAATCTTGGTCTCCATGGTCTCGGGACCGACGAAGCGATAGTTCGCCTCCATTGCGGTGAGCGCATCGGGAGAGAAGCTGTTCCGCTCCTCGAGCGCGATCCTGACTTCGTCGTCCCAGTCGATGTCGTCGGGGGCGAAGGTGACAAGCTCGGCCCCTGCAGCCTCGCGCGCTTCGAGCTCGGTGCCAACGGTGGCCTCCGCAGCGGCAAGTGCGGCGGGTCGGCCCCAGAACCGGGTCTGGAGCCGGCTGAGGCCATTGGACATAGCGAACCAGCCGAGATTGGCGCCGGTGAGCCGGATCGTCGCCGGCTCGGGCGGGTCGTCGAGATCTTCCCACGTCCCGTCGAGCATGAAGCTGCGATCGGCGGCGAGCACCAGCTCGGCCAGGACTCCGGCAAAGCAGCTGCCCGGTTCGATCAGGGTCATCAACGACCGGGCAGACAGGTCCAATCGCTTGAGCGTCCGTGCCCAGTACAGCCGGATCTCTCGCACCAGCCAGTGATCTGGATGATCAGCCAGGAGCTGCTCGGCCACCGCAACGGCATCAGCATCGCCCTCGGTGCGGAACACCCACGTTCCGATGGCGGTCTCGTTGAAGCGCAGATGGAGCACGGCCGCGTCGAGCTCGCGTGCGCAGCGCAGGACCCAGGCTCCCGCACCGGCTTCGATCAACTCGTCGGGCGTCGCGGGCTGGGGAGCGTCGGGGGCGGCGATCGTGAATGTGGCCGTGCCCGCTCGGCGGTCGATGCTCACCGACATGGCGGAGTACTCGACGGAGTCGCCGTCGACGGTGCGGTCGAGCGGCACGAGACGGATCCCGGGCCCGAGATCTGGGCGATCAGATTCAACAGCACGGGCAGCCACGCGCTCGTCAATCAGGTTGCCAAACGAACTGAGCGGGGCTGTTTGATCGACGAGGCCCCAGTCGACGGCCTGGCGACCCCGGACTCCCTCGGTGCGGGTAGCGAATGCGTCGGCGAGGTCGCGCCGTACGTGTCGCTTCTCGACGACGCGGGTGAGCCCCCCGGTGCCGGGCAGCACCGCCAGCAGGGGGATCTCGGGAAGCGAGACCGACGAGGCGCGGTCGTCGACCAGCAGGATCTCGTCGCAGGCGAGGGCCAGTTCGTAGCCGCCTCCCGCAGCCGTGCCGTTGACCGCCGCGATCCACACCTGAGAAGAGTGAGCAGTCGCGTCCTCGATGCTGTTGCGGGTCTCGTTGGTGAACTTGCAGAAGTTCACTTTGTGCTCATGGGTGGCGCCGGCCAGCATCCCGATGTTGGCGCCGGCACAGAAGATCTTGTCGAGGCCGCCGGTGACGACCACCACCTTGACCTCGGGGTGCTCGAATCGCAGCCGTTGGACTGCGTCGTAGAGCTCGATGTCGACACCGAGGTCGTAGGAGTTGGTCTTGAGCTCGTAGCCGTCGCGCAGCCCTGCGGTCGGGTCCACGTTCATGGTGAGCGTGGCCCGCTCCCGGTCGATCTCCACGACCCAATGGCGGTACTGCTCGGGACTCGTCTCAAACTCGATCTCTAGATCGCTCACGGTTCCCCCTCGGCCGCTCAGCGATGGTTGCTGAAGAAATCGCTGAGCAGCTCGCCGCATTCGGCTTCGCGTAGCCCGCCGATCACCTCAGCGTTGTGATTGAAGCGGGGGTCCACCAGCAGGTTGTAGAGCGTCGCCGCAGCACCCGCCTTGGGGTCATAGGCCCCGAACACCACCCGAGCCACGCGGGCCGACAGCGCAGCCCCGGCGCACATGGGGCACGGCTCGAGCGTCACCACCAGCGTTGCGCCGCTCAGCCGCCAGTCGCCGACCGCCGCAGCGGCGTCGCGCAGTGCCAGCACCTCGGCGTGCGCCGTGGGGTCGTTGGTGGTCTCGCGTTCGTTGTGGCGGGCAGCGACAACCTCGCCGTCGATCATCACCACGGCGCCCACCGGCACCTCTCCGACGGCAGCAGCCTGCCGTGCTTGTTCGATCGCCTGTTCCATCGCCGCGTCGTCTGTCACCACCGCAGTGTGGCCGCTTTCTTTCGGCGTCAGGCAGCTGCGTCAGGCGGTGGTGATGCCGCGGCGAGCCTTGGCCCGCTCTCGCATCCGGGCATGGGCTTCGGACGTGCCGTCGTGGAACGTGCCGAACAGCTTGTCGAGCGGCACGGGCCGGTTGCCGTAGTTGCACTCGAAATAGCGATGATGCAGGTGGTGGAAGTAGTCGGCCCCCGCCATGGTGGGCCCCTCGCGCTTGCCGATCTCGAAGCGCTCGAAGCCCGAGTGGGAGAACGTGGTCGCAACGGCGTTCGACAGCAGGGTGAGGATCAGGATGAACGGGTGAGCGGGCACCACCCACCACAGCACGATCATGCTCAGATACATCATGTGCTCGACCGGGTGCATCGACAGCCCGCTCCACGGGCCGGTGTTCACATTGCGGTGATGTAGGTAGTGCACGTGGTCGTAGACCCATCTCATGTGCAGCACCCGGTGGATGCAATAGAAGTGCACGACTGACCACAGCGACGCGATCACCGTCAGCGCGCAGATGTAGGGCCACCAGGTGCCCCACGACACCGACGGGATCCAGTCGTTGGCGTAGAACCACATGGTCAGCGCCTCATAGCCCGACCACACGGCGCAGCCGCTGACCAGGCACCAGAACATGTTGTCGCGGGTTTGGTTGTTCCACCAGAACGCCCGATTCGTGGTGCTGAGCCACTGGCGGTTGTACTTGTACCGCTGCTGCTGGACCCGCCGGATGTACAGCGCCAGGTGCAGCGATCCTGCGACCAGCGTGAACACCACCACGTTGCGGAGATAGATCTCCAGGATCCACCGGGGCCTCAAGGTGGCCATCCGCTCCATGGACGGCGTGAAGAAGTTCCACACCACCGCAGACATCGCCACCCAGAGCAATCCCTGGGGGAGCATCATCAACGAGATGTGTCGCAGGGTCGCCAGCGGCCGCGGCGGCCAGTCCAGGATCGTGGACACCGAGATGGGCAGGTCTGGTTCGTAGCCCTTGGCCTTCTGGGCGGGGAGGCCGCTGCCAGACATCACTGTTCAGTCTGACATGCGGAGAGTGTGGGATTCGAACCCACGGAGGCCGATGAAAGCCTCACACGCTTTCCAAGCGAGCCCATTCGTCCACTCTGGCAACTCTCCGTAACGATGCAGCGATCGCACGATGATCACTGTGATGATGCAGCGATCGCTGTGATGATGCCGGGGTCGCACGGCGATCCCTGCGCATCAGACGTGTCGCCGTCTGGCGAGGCGGCCAGGCGATCTGCGGCACACAACGAGGTCCGCTGAGAGCTGCTGCCTCCCGGCCCTGACTCGGTTCACGGGTCGCCGTTGCACAGGACCCGGCCGCCACGTCAGACGGCGACACAGCCCGAACGATAACCGCAGAGCCTGCCGATGAGTCACAGTCGGGGCCTAGCGGCCCCGTGAGCGCAGCGAACAAGAGCGGCAAGCAAGATGGTGGCCGGAAAGCGGTCGGCGAATCGTCGTCCCGCCTCTTAGTATCGCCGCGAGATGCCGCACCAGTCGCTCTACCGCAGGTTCCGGCCTCAGCGATTTGCGGAGGTGGTCGGCCAGCCTCACCTGGTCCGGGCCTTGCGCAATGCCGTCCGGGACGACCGTGTCGGCCACGCGTACCTGCTGAGCGGACCCCGCGGCACCGGCAAGACCTCCACCGCACGCATCCTCGCCAAGGCCCTCAACTGCGAGTCCCTCGACGACGGCGAACCCTGCGATGCCTGCGACAGCTGCACCGCCGTCACCGCAGGCACCTCGCTGGACCTCATCGAGCTCGACGCGGCGTCCAACAACTCGGTGAACCACATCCGCGACATGACCGAGAAGGCGGCGCTGGTCAGCTCGGGGCGTCGCAAGGTGTACCTGCTCGATGAGGTGCACATGCTCTCGGCGGCGGCATCCAATGCACTGCTCAAGACGCTCGAGGAACCGCCGCCTCACGTGGTCTTCATCCTTGCCACGACCGATCCGAACAAGGTGCTGCCCACCATCCGCAGCCGCACCCAGCAGTTCGAGCTCTCGCTGGTGGGTGCCGACGAGATGGCGCCCCATGTGCGGGCGATCGCCGACGCTGCCGGAGCGCCGGTCGACGACGCCGTCGTCGACTATGTGACCGAGCGCGGTGCGGGGTCGGTGCGCGACGCGCTCTCCGCGCTCGACACGGTGCTGGCGGCCGGGGGCATCCCTGATGACCGCACCGACGTGAACGCGTTGGTGCAGGCGCTGGCACAGGCCGACTTGGCGTCGACGCTGATCGCCGTCGCCGCGGCCACTGCAGCAGGAGTCGACGCTCGTGATCTCGCCGAGCGGACCGCACGCCGCCTGCGTGACATGTTCCTGGTGGGTGCCGGGGTGGAGCCTGCCGAACTGCCGCAGGCCGACATCACCTCGGCCCGGGAGCTGAGCGACGCGATGGGTCGGCGCGCCAACGTGCGGGCGCTCGAGGCGCTCGGCAGCGCGCTGGCGCAGATGCCGCAGTCGGCCGACCGACGCCTGACCCTCGAGACCGCGCTGGTGGGCTTGCTCGCCGACGATGCGGTGGGCGCTGGCGCATCGTCGCGAGCTGCGCCGGCGTCGGAGGCGCGCGGACGGGGGGAACGAACCGCCTCTGCGGGCGGCGGTCCGGCTGCCGCGCGCGCCGCGATGGCCGCGACCACGGCGCCCCCGTCGCTGGAGCCGCCACGCCCGGCACCCGCGCCGCCGGCACCTGCTCCGCCCCCACCGGCACCCGCGCCGCCCTCACCGTCGTCGGCGCCTGCTGCGCCCCCAGCGCCCTCATCGTTGCCGGCCCCGCAGCAGGCGTCGGAATCGGGTAAACCGGCTGCCGCGCCCGAAGCGACTCCGCAGGCGACGCCCGACACCGCACCTGCCGTTGACTCCGATGCGCCGCCAGCGCAGTTCTCCGTGGAAGGACTGCGGGCAATCTGGTCTGAGCAGGTCGCAGCCCGGCTGAAGCCCCATGCGCAGGGCCTCTTTATCGAAGCGGTGATTGTCTCGGTCGAGCGGAACGTGGTGAGCCTCCGCGTCCCCCACCAGGCCTTGGTTGAGCGGGCCCGCAAGCGCAGCAACGAGGTCTCCGCAGTGCTGGGCGACCTGCTGGATCGATCAATCCGCGTCGACGTGCTCGACAGTTCCGCTGCGGACGCAGCCGATGCCGGCGACGCCGGCGACGCCGGCGAGACTGCAGCATCACCCGAACCTTCCGCACCGGCCACTTCCCACGAGGCGAAGGTGCAGCGGATCGTGGAGCGCTTTCCGGGCTCAGTCGTGGTCCGCGACGACGAGGGCACCACCTGACACTCTCTACCAATCACCGGCGGCAGGGACTGACGTGTACGACGACGCAGTCGAAGACCTGATCGACGAGCTCAGCCGCCTGCCCGGTATCGGTCCCAAGGGTGCGCAACGCATCACGTTCTGGCTGCTGAAGCGACCGGCGGCCGATGCACATCGCCTGGCCGCGGCCATCACTGCAGCCAAGGATCGCGTCGGATTCTGCAGCCAGTGCTGGAACCTCAGCGAGACCGACCCGTGTCCCAACTGTGCCGATCCGGCCCGCGCCAACGGGATGATCTGCGTCGTAGAAGAACCTCGCGACGTGGTGGCCATGGAGAAAGCCGGCTTCCGGGGTCGCTACCACGTGCTCGGCGGGGCGCTGAACCCGCTGGAGGGTGTCGGCCCCGAACAGCTGCGCATTCGCGAGCTGCTCGCACGACTCGACAGCGAATCGGTCACCGAGCTGATCGTGTGCACCAACCCCAACATCGAGGGCGACACCACCGCCATGTATCTCGCTCGCCAGCTCGAGCCGCTCGGTGTGCAGGTCACTCGTCTGGCGAGCGGCCTGCCCGTGGGCGGCGATCTCGAATACGCGGACGAGCTCACCCTCGAACGAGCCCTCCGCAACCGCCGCACCCTCGCCCCCTAAGAGGCTGAGCCGATAGGCGAAGCCGTGGCCCGAGCGGCCCGTGAGCGACAGCGAACAAGAGCGGGAAATAACGAGTGCGGCAACGGGAGGGTTCACCCACTCGCGCGGCTCCTCAGGGGCGCGGCGTTAATCGTTGGACGGCGAGACGGCGGCTGCCTACGGTCCGAGTGGCACTTCCCTGGCGGCCTGCGCGCGCGAGGAGTGCCATGGCTGCCTTCGACCACAACGACCCGACGACGGCCCGCACGGCCCACGAGCTTCCTGTTGCGGTGTTCCGACCGTCACCCGATGAACGTGTGATGGTGGCGGGGCCCTGCCATGCGCAGGCACTGTGCCGCAGCGCCGGAACGGCATCGCAGGGGGTTGCCGCGGTGTTCGTGGACCCGTGCGGCGTGCTGCTGGCGATCGCCACCGCACCTGCGGCTGTGGTCGGGGCGATGCTCGTCGATCCGGCCCCGTTCGCCCGGTTGACCGAGCTGCTGGCGGCGAGCCGCATCTACCTGGAGGTTCCGTCTGCCGACGCTGCGGCGATCGACGATGCAGTTCAGGCGGCGCTGTGGCCGCTTTGCGTTGCGACCGAAGTGCTCGCCCGGCCACAAGCGGCCTGAGACGAGCCCCCGGTGCCTGTTGATTCGCCAGTGGCGCCGGCTAGGCGACCTTCAGGACGACGGCATCGCCTTGGCCGCCGCCCCCGCACAGCGCCGCCGCACCCAGGCCGCCGCCACGGCGACGCAGCTCGTTGGTGAGCGTGAGCGCCAGGCGAGCGCCGGACATGCCGATCGGATGGCCGAGCGCTACCGCGCCGCCGTTCGGGTTCACGATCTCCGGCGAGACGCCCAGATCCTCCGTCGACGCCACAGCCACGGCGGCGAAGGCTTCGTTGATCTCGAACAACGACAGATCGTCCACCGACACGTCGGTGCGCCGCAGCGCACGCCGGATCGCATTCGCGGGCTGGTGCAGCAGGCAGGTGTCGGGACCGGCCACCATGCCGTACGCCACGACTTCGGCCAGCGGCTCGATGTCGCGCTCGGCAGCCGCCTCGGGCGACATGACGATCAACGCGCAGCCGCCGTCGGAGATCTGCGAAGCGTTGCCGGCGGTGACGGCCCCGTCGGATGCGAACGCCGGTCGCAAGCCCGACAGGCTCTCGGGTGTCGTTCCCGGCCGCACGCCCTCATCGTCGAGCACCGCCAACGGATCGCCGCGGCGCTGGGGGATGCTGACGGTGACGATCTCGTCGTCGTAGCGCCCGTCCTTCTGCGCCGCCGCTGCACGCTCGTGGGATTGCGCCGAGTACTCATCCATCGCGCTGCGCGAGATGCCCGCACTCGCCGCGTCGCGTTCGGTGCCGTCGCCCATGTGACCGTCGTCGAAGGCACACCACAGACCGTCGTGGATCATCGCGTCGAGCACCGTCGCTGAGCCCATGCGCATGCCGTTGCGCCCCTCGGGCAGCAGGTAGGGCGCGTTGGTCATCGATTCCATGCCGCCCGCAACGACCACGTCGGCGTCGCCCGCCGCGATCATCTGGTCAGCCATGTACAGGGCGTTCAGCCCCGACAGGCACACCTTGTTGATGGTCATGGCCGGCACATCCATGGAGATGCCGGCGTTCGTCGCCGCCTGCCGGGCGGTGATTTGGCCCTGACCGGCCTGCAGCACTTGGCCCATCACCACATAGTCGACATCGGCAGCCGCAACTCCGGCCCGCTGCAGTGCGCCCTCGATCGCGATGCCGCCGAGTTGCGCGCCGCTCAGGCCGGCCAGCCCGCCGTTGAACTTCCCGATCGGCGTGCGTGCGCCCCCGACAATCACCGAACCAGACATCGCAACCCCCTCGCCTGCATCGACGCGCCAGCCCGCGGGCTGGGCGACAGATGTGTGAACGGCGAGTGTACGAAACGGCTCATGGGGCTGCCGGGGCGCCACTCGAGAGTGGAACTTGCGGTCCGTGCGCACCGTTAGCGTTCGGGTCCGTGAAGCAGTTCGCTGATGCCATCGCCGCCGGCGCGTCCGGTCCCGAACTCGAGGCCATGCCGATCCCGGAGAGCTTCCGTGCGGCCTATGTACGGCGCGATGAGCAGGCGATGTTCGAGGGGCGCGCTTCAGCCGACAAGGATCCCCGCGAGGCAGTGCACATCGGCGAGGTCGCCACGCCAGAACTCGCGCCCGACGAGGTGTACGTGGCCGTGATGGCCAGCGCCATCAACTTCAACACCGTCTGGACGTCGATCTTCGAACCCCTGCCGACGTTCGGCTTCTTGGACCGGTTGGGTCGCGAGAGCCGCTGGGGCGCCCGGCACGCGCTCGACTACCACGTGCTCGGCTCCGACGCCTCAGCCGTGGTGCTGCGGTGCGGCTCAGCCGTGCGCAACTGGCGGCCTGGCGACAGGGTCGTCGTTCATTGCAACTACGTCGACGATCAGGATCCGGCCGCGCACGAGGACTCGATGAAGGCCTCCAATCAGCGGATCTGGGGCTTCGAGAGCAACTTCGGCGGTCTCGCCGACCTCTCCATCGTCAAGGCCAACCAGCTCATGCCCAAGCCGGGGCACCTGTCGTGGGAGGAAGCGGCGGTGAACGCGCTCTGCGGCGCCACCTCGTACCGGATGCTGGTCGGCGACAACGCCGCTCGCATGAAGCAGGGCGACTCGGTCCTCATCTGGGGCGCCACGGGCGGACTGGGCGGCTACGCCTGCCAGCTCGTGCTCAACGGCGGCGGCGTGCCCATCGGCGTCGTCAGCTCTGCGGACAAGGCGGAACTGCTCGGCCATCTCGGCGTGGAGCACACCATCGATCGCAGCGCCGAGGACTATCGCTTCTGGAGCGACCCCCACACCCAGGACGAACGCGAATGGCGCCGCTTCGGCAAGAAGGTGCGCAGCCTCATCGGCGACGATCCCGACATCGTGTTCGAGCATCCTGGGCGGTCCACCATGGGCGCGTCGGTGTTCGTCACCAAGCGGGGCGGCAAGATCGTGACCTGCGCCGCCACCAGCGGGTACATGATCGAGTACGACAACCGGCACCTGTGGATGCGCCTGAAGCAGATCCTGTCGAGCCATTTCGCCAACTACGCCGAAGCGTGGGCGATGAACCGCCTGATCGATCAGGGACGTATCCAGCCGATCCTGTCCAAGACGTTTGCGCTCGACGAGACCGGCTTGGCCGCTTGGCAGGTGCACCACAACCTGCACGAGGGCAAGCTCGGCGTGCTGTGCCTGGCCGACGAGCCGGGGCAAGGCATCACCGACCACGAGAAACGTGAGCGGATCGGCGAAGACCGGATCACGCTGTTCGCACGCCACGCCGCGTCGCTCGAAGCGGCATCATCTGAGACAGGCAGCGCAGCCGCCGGCTAGCGCAGCCGACCGCCGTCGTCTGCACGCGCAATTGCACCCAAGAGGAGAGCAACGCTGATGATCCTGACCGAGATCGACCACGTCGCCATCGCCGTGAAGGACCTCGATGCGGCAGTCGACTACTACACCGACGCATTCGGCGCGCAAGTCGCCCACCGCGAAACCGTCGATTCCGACGGCGTCGAAGAGGCGCTGATCAAGGTGGCGGACAGCTACATCCAGCTCACCGCCGCCACCCGGCCCGACTCGCCGATAGCGAAGTTTCTCGAACGGCGGGGCGAAGGCCTGCACCACGTCGGCTACCGGGTGGACGACTGCGCAGCAGCGCTGCAGGCGATGATCGACGCTGGCGCCGTGCCGATCGACACGGCGCCCCGTCCGGGCTCGCGTGGCACGACGGTCGCGTTCGTCCACCCGAAGGGCAATCTCGGCACGCTCGTCGAACTCGTCGAGGAATAGAGCCGAATAGGCTCACCGACACAGGGGCGAGCGCACGAGCCAGTCTTGGCCGCCTGCGCTCACGGGAGGATCCAGATGACCGCATTCAACAAGCGATTCGCGATCGTGTTCGCGGTGCTGGCGATATTTGCCGCAGCGTGCACAGGCAGTGATGAGCCCGCAGCGACAACCGCTGCGGCACCGGCGACCACGGCGCCGGCGGAGGCGCCGGCCGACGACATGGACGACGCCGAGCCGTTCAAGATCGGCCTCGTCACCGACACCGGCAAGGTTGACGACAAGAGCTTCAACCAGTCGGCATGGGAAGGCGCTCAGGAAGCCGCTGCGGCACTGGGTGTCGAGGCGAACTACATCGAGACCGAAGAGGCCAAGGACTACGACAACAACATCGGTCTCTTCGTCGAAGACGGCGCGAACGTCATCATCACCGTTGGCTTCGGCCTCGGAGATGCCACCATCGCCGCCGCACAGGCAAACCCCGACATCTTCTTCATCGGTGTCGACCAGTTCCAGGGCGAGGCGCTGCCCAACCTGGCCGGGCTGATCTTCCCCGAGGACCAGTCGGGCTTCCTGGCTGGTGCGCTCGCAGGCATGCTCACTGAGACCAACATCGTGGGTGCCGTGCTGGGCACCGACCTGGTGCCGCCAGTGGTGGCCTTCAAGGAAGGCTGGGAGCACGGGGCCCGTTACACCAACCCCGACGTCGAGACGATCTCGACGTACCACCCGGGCGGTCTTGACGTGGCCTTCGGCGATCCCGATTGGGGCGCGGCTACTGCCCGCCAAGCACTCGACCAAGGTGCGGACATCATCTTCGGCGCGGGCGGCGCCACCGGCAACGGGGCGCTCATCGAGATCGCCTCCCAGGACGGCGCCTTCTGCGTCGGCGTCGACACCGACCAGTGGAACACGGTGCCCGAAGCGCAGCCGTGCCTGGTGACGAGCGCCATGAAGCTCATCACCCCGGGCGTGGCTGACTTGGTCGCCCAAGCCGCGAGCGGTGACTTCGCCGGGGGCAACTACCTCGGCGAGGTCGGTCTGGCACCATTCCATGACTTCGACGACATCGTCACCGACGACATGCGGGCCACGCTCGACGACGTTCTTGCCGGCCTGAACGCTGGCGAGATCGACACAGGATGGCCGCCGGGCTGATCCAGCGAGGCACGAACTGAGCCGGTCGCCGTGGGCCGCGGGAAACTCACCTCGTTGTGAGCGATCTCGCTGGTCCACAGGCGCCTGCTGAGACAGAACCGACAGGGAGCGGTGGCACCGACGGCGGTGCCCACCGCTCGGGAACTCGAAGATTCTTGCGCGCATCCGCCGTGCCGCTGGCATCGGTCGTGCTGGGGCTCGTCCTCGGAGCGGTGCTCATCGCCGTGCAGGGCCATTCGGTGCTCAGCGCCTACGGAGCGCTGGTGCTGGGTGGGGCCGGCGATGCCGACGCTGTGCTGCGCACGCTGCAGAAAGCCACGCCGCTCATCTTCGGCGGCTTGGCGGTGGCGTTCGCATTCAAGGCGGGGCTGTTCAACATCGGCGGCCAAGGCCAGTTGCTGGTCGGCGCTGCGTTCGCTGCCGGTGTCGGGTTCGGGATCGACGGCCTGCCGCTGGTCGTCCACCTGCCGCTGGCGCTGCTGGTGGGCGGGATCGCCGGTGCGGCGTGGGGCGCGATCGCCGGTGTGCTGAAGGCCACTTCCGGGGCGCACGAGGTGATCGTGACGATCATGCTGAACTTCGTGGCCGGCAACCTGACGGACTGGCTGGCCGCGAACCCCTGGCAGGACCGCTCGGGCTCGAACATCATCGCTCGCACGCCACTGGTCGAGCCGTCGGCCGAGATTCCCACCTGGGGCTGGCTGCCCGCGGGCTTCCTGCTGGCGATGATCGCAGCGTTCGCGTGCTGGTTCATTCTGGAACGGACCACCTACGGCTTCGAAGTGCGCAGCGTGGGGGCCAACCGTCACGCAGCCCGCTATGCGGGCATCTCGGTGGGCTGGATCATGGCCTCGACCATGGCGGTGGCAGGCCTGCTGGCCGGCCTCGGCGGAGCGATCGAATCGCTGGGCGTCGACGGACGCTTCGAAGCCGGCGTCAACGTCGGGCTCGGCTTCGAAGGCATCACGATCGCGCTGCTGGCCCGCACCAACCCCATCGCGGTCATCCCCGCCGGACTGCTGGTGGGGCTGATGGAGGCGGGCGCCGCCAAGATGCAGTTCGAGTCGGGCGTTGCGCCCGAGATCATCGACGTGATCCAGGCGCTCATCCTGCTGTTCGTGGCGGCACCGATGATCGTGCGGTGGCTGATGCGGTTGCGTGACGCTGATGACCGCCGCTTGACGCTCGGCGCGGGGTGGGGCCGATGACGCTGATCGCGGGATCCGACCCAGAGGCTTCACGGGCCAAGGGCGGCGCGAGCCGCTGGACCACACGGCGCGTGTGGTCGCTGGCCGGAGCGGCGGTGCTGGTCGCGGTCGTGTGGGCCTTCTACGCCTGGAACGGGGCACAGACCACCGCGGTGTTGTCGGGCACCGTCCGTGCCGCCACCCTGCTGGTGCTCGGAGCCATGTGCGGGATGATCGGCGAGCGCTCGGGCATTGTGAACATCGGCATCGAAGGGCAGTTCCTGATGTCGGCGTTCGCCGCATTCACGATTGCGTCGATCTCCGGTTCGCTGTTCTTGGGGGTGGTGGCGGGAGTAAGCACCGGACTGGCCATGGGCTGGATGCTCGCCGCGATGGCAGTGGGCCTGCGAACCGATCAGATCATCGCCGGCACCGTGCTGAACATCGCAGCGCTGGGTCTCACATCGTTCTTCTATGACCGCGGTCGCTCGCTGGGCCAGTTGAAGTACCAGGCCATCGAGCTCGGTCCGCTTGCCGACCTGCCGGTGGTCGGCACGGCGCTGTTCAACCGCCCGCCGCTCACCTACCTCGCGCTGATCCTGGTGATCGTGCTCCACGTGCTGCTGCTCCGCTCGGTGTGGGGAATGCGCACCACCGCGATCGGGGAGCATCCCGGCGCCGCCGCAACCGTGGGCATCGACGTGATCCGGCTGCGTTACCTGAACGTGACCCTGGCCGGAGGTCTGGCGGGCCTCGGCGGCGCGTACCTGGCGCTCGAGGCGGTGGGCACCTTTACGCGGGCAATGTCGGGCGGGCGGGGCTTCCTGGCACTCGCCGTGATGATCTTCGGGCGTCGCACACCTCTCGGCGCCTACGCGGCGGCGCTGTTCTTCGGCTTCACCACGGCGTTGCAGAACCAGTTCCAGCTCAACGACACCTTCGATATCCCGGCACAGTTCGTAGGGATGCTGCCCTTCGTCGTCACGATCATCGTGGTCGCAGCCGCTGGCCTGTTCGGCCGCATGCGCGACCCCGCAGCGCTGGGCCAGCCCTACGAGGTCCGATGATGGCTGGGACCGCCGCCTCAGGGGCTCAGCTGGAGTCTGAAGCGGCTGCTGCGCAGCCCGAGGTGCTGATTGCCGGCCGCGGCATCACGAAGCGCTTCGGCTCGGTCGTGGCAAACGACGACGTCTCGGTTGAGCTGCGGCCCGGCCGGATCCTGGCGCTGCTCGGCGAGAACGGTGCCGGCAAGAGCACGCTCGTCAACGTGCTGTTCGGGCTTCACCGGCCCGATGCGGGCCAGGTCGTGATCGCCGACGAGGAGGTCGAGCTGTCGAGCCCGCACGACGCCATCGCCCGCGGCGTCGGCATGGTGCACCAGCACTTCCAACTGGTGCCGCCGATGAGCGTCGTGCGCAACATCGTGCTCGGCGCTGAGCCGCGCAAGCTCGGGATGATCGACGTCGCACAGGCGCGCCGCCGGGTGCTGGATCTGGCGGACCGGTTCGGGCTCCATGTCGACCCTGACGCCGCGGTGGAAGACCTGCCCGTCGGCGCGCAGCAGCGGGTCGAGATTCTCAAGGCGCTGTACCGCGATGCCCGGGTGCTGATCGCTGACGAGCCGACCGCGGTGCTCACTCCTCAGGAGACCGACCATCTGCTCGATGTGCTGCGTGGGCTGACGGATCAGGGCGTCGGCATCGTGTTCATCACGCACAAGCTGCGCGAGGTCATGGCAGCCGCCGATGACATCGTCGTGCTGCGCGAGGGCAGGGTCGTGGGCACCACCACACCTGCGGAGACCAGCGAGGCGGCGCTGGCGGAGCTGATGGTCGGCCGCGCTGTCGACCTGCATGGCGACCGGTTCGAGTCTGGTGCCACCGGTGTCGGGTCGGCAGTCTCGATGGCGACCGCCGATGACGGCGACGCCGTCGCCGAACCCGCAGACGCCATGGAGGTGGTGCTCGAGATCGAGGCCCTCTGCGCCGATGACGACCGCGGCCAGCGTGCTGTCGACGAGCTGTCGCTGAGCGTGCGTGCGGGGGAGATCGTGGGTGTCGCCGGCGTGGAAGGCAACGGCCAACGGGAGCTGGTCGAGGCCATCACGGGCTTGAGGCACGCAGCGTCGGGCACGGTGTCGATCAGCGACCGGGATGCCTCAGGTGCCCGGCCACGGCAGGTCACGGTCATCGGTGTCGGGCACATTCCCGAGGACCGGGCCAAGCACGGGCTGATCGGTTCGTACTCGGTGGCCGACAATTCGGTGCTGAACCGCTACTTCAGGCCGCCGTTCGCGGCGGGAGGCATGCTGCGCCGTGATCGCATCACTTCCCACGCCCGAGACGTGGTGGCCACTTTCGACGTGCGCACGCCCAGCGTGGAGCTGACCGCGGACAGCCTGTCGGGCGGCAACAAGCAGAAGCTCATCGTGGGCCGCGAGTTCTCCGACGACATCGATCTGCTCATCGCCGCTCAGCCCACCCGCGGCATCGACATCGGCGCCATCGAATTCATCTGGCGCCGCATCCGCGAGCGGCGCGACGAGGGCACCGCCGTGCTGCTGGTTTCCGCCGAGCTGGACGAGGTGCTGGCGCTCAGCGACCGGGTGGCGGTCATGTACGAGGGCCGCATCGTGGCCACAGTCGACCCTCGCACCGCCACCCGCGAAGAGATCGGCCTGCTGATGGCCGGCGCCACCCCCGCCGCTTCGAGCAGCTAGACGACTTGATCGCCGTCAGCGGCGACTAGACGACACGATCGCTGTCAGCGGCAACTAGACGACACGATCGCTGCCGCCGTCCTGGGGGATCTGGGCGCCGGTGGTGTGCGCGAATGCCGGGCCGCACATCTGGGCGATGAGGGCGCCGACGTCGGCTGATGACAGCTCGCGGCCCAACAGGTTGCGCTTGCGGTACTGCTCGGAGGTCAGCCCGTAGGCGGCGGCGCGCTCGGCGATGAGCTCGTCGGACCACAGTCCGGTGTCGAACACGCCGTCGGGGTGCACCACGTTGACAGTGATGCCATCGCCGGCCCATTCGAGAGCTGCGACGCGGGCGAGCTGGGTGAGCGCGGCCTTGGAAGCGGAGTAAGCGGCGGCGCCGCGACCGGGTGCGGGCACGTTCTTCGAACCCACGATGACGACCCGGCCCCCGGTCGGGGAATGCCGCAGGACCCGATGAGCCGCCGAGAGGGTGTTGGCTGCCCCGCTGAGGTTGATGTCGAAGGTCTGCTGCCACGCAGTGCCCAGCCCGGCGTCGCCGACGAGATCTTCGAGGCGTGCTGACGGGCCGAAGATGCCGGCTGCGGCCACAATGATGTCGATGCCTCCGAAGCGCTCGACAGCGCCGGCGATTGCTGCACTCACTGCACCAGAGTCGGTGACGTCGGCGACGGCGTGGTGCCGGGCCGTCCCGCTGGTGCGGGGAGGTGCTTCGGCCACATCGATGCCGACCACAGCTGCACCCGCTGCCGCGAGTGCGTCAGCCGCGGCACGCCCGATGCCCGACGAGGCGCCGGTCACCAGCGCCACCTGACCGGTCAAGGCAGCAGGCGTACCGGCACGAGCGAGCTTGGCCTGCTCGAGCTCCCAGTACTCGACGTCGAACAGATCGGCCTCGCTGAGCGCCACGTAGCCGCCCAGCGCTTCGGCGGCACAGATCACGTCGATCGTGTGGAGGTAGATGTCCGCGGCGATGTCGCAGTCGACCGCCCGCCGCCCAGCGGTCCAGAGCCCGAGATGAGGGTCGAGCACCACCCTCGGTGCGGGATCCAGCATCGTGAGCGTCGCGTCGGAGTCGTGCCGGGCACTGTTGCGTTCGAAATAGGCGCGATAGTCCTCGACGAAGGCATCGACGTCGCGGCCCACCATCGGGAACTGCTTGGTGCGGATGATGTGATCCGGGGTCGCCGGCCCACGGCATGCCACCGGCGCCACATCGTCGCGAGCGCAGAACGCGTCGGCGCGCTCGTGGCGCACGGCGCGCAGCAGCATCGGCGCGCCGGCCGCAACCGAAATTGCCGCTCGCAGCCCCGCTATCGACTCGTGTTCGCCTTCCCTTGGCGCCGCGCTGCCGGCACTGCCCCACAGTTCTTCCGGCAGGCTGTCGTCACCGGTCTCGCTGAACGAGGGCACGCCCGCCTCCGCAAGGCACTGCTCGGCTTCGCTGATCAGATCGACCATCGAGTCGTATGCCTGGCGGGTCGTCTCGCCGAACGTGAAGATCCCGTGATTCAGCAGGACCATTGCCTCGGTGCGGTCATGGGCTTGGGCCCGCCATTCGTCCGCGCAGCGTTGGGCCAGGTCGAAGCCGGGCATCACGTAGGGCACCACGACCACCCGGTCGCCCCAGAGCTCGCGCACCTTGGCGTCGCCGTCAGCGGTGTTGGTGAGCGCCAAGACGGCGTCGGCATGGCTGTGCAGCACGGCGCGATGGGGCAGCAGCGCATGCAGGATCGCTTCCACCGATGGATTCGGCGCCGACGCGTCGAGCAGACCGATGCGCAGCTGGTTCACCATTTCGGTGTCGGTCAGCTCCGCTAGCTGCGCCAGTCGCCGCACCGGTTCGAGGCGCAGCGGTGCGAAGCCCGGAGGCTCGATGGTCGCCAAGTCCCAGCCGCTGCCCTTCACCCACAGCGTGGGTACCGGCTCGCCCCAGGCGTCGGTGCTGTGGCCCTTGATCGAAGTGTTGCCGCCGCCATGCAACACCAGCGCCGGATCGGCCCCCACTAGTCGTGAGCCGTAGGTGATTTCACCGAGATCGCCCAAGTCGGCCCAGCGAGCTGCCTCTGCGTCATCCCAGCGATTCAGCATCCGACGGCTCCCAGCCTGGTTGGCTCGGCCCCCGCCAGCGCCAACGGCGGGTACCCGCGCGTACTTGTCATTCGCCCGATCCTCACCCGGGGCCTCCGGCCGCGGCCAGTGCGCGAGCGATGGAGTGGTTGTACGGCGGCTGTAGCACGCCCGCGTCGGTGATGATCGCCGCGATCAGGCGAGCCGGTGTCACATCGAAAGCGGGATTCACGGCGCCCGCGCCGGCAGGCGTGTGACGGCTGCTTCCGGCGCGGTGCACCTCGTCGGGGTCCCGCTGCTCGATGACGATGCACTCGCCCGAGGGAACCGCTGCATCGATCGTGGTGGTGGGCGCGGCGACGTAGAAACCGATGCCCGCGTCGGCAGCGGCAAGCGCATGCGCGTAGGTGCCGACCTTGTTTGCAGTGTCGCCGTTGGCGGCAATGCGATCTGCCCCCACGATCACTGCGTCGACCTCGCCGCGGGCGATCAGCGAGGCCATCGCGCCGTCGGCGACAACCGACACGTCGATGCCCGCGTCGGCCAGTTCCCACGCAGTGAGCCGGGCGCCCTGCAGCAGCGGCCGGGTCTCGGCCGCCAGCACACGGACCGGCTCGCCCGCCGCAGCCTTGGCGTACACAACGGCCAGTGCGGTGCCCAAGCCCGCAGTCGCCAGCCGTCCGGCATTGCAGTGCGTGGCGATGACCGTTGCATCCGCGAGCAGTGCGCGCCCGAGGCGACCGATCTCGGCGCACGCCAGCGCGTCTTCGGCGCCGACGGCCAGGGCCTCGTCCAAGAGCCGCTGGCGCATCTGCGCGACGTTGGCCACGCCGGGCTCGGCGAGCGCAGCGTCGATCGTGCGGTCCACAGCCCAGCGCAGGTTCACTGCAGTCGGGCGGGCATTGCCGACCTGGGTCCGCAGGCGCTCCAGTGTCGCCCGAGCCGCGTCGAGCGAATCAGGTTGAGCCTCGTCGAGGCCGACGACCACGGCGAGGGCGCCGAATGCCCCGAGCGCCGGCGCTCCCCGGATCGAGAGCCGCTCGATGGCGTCCAACGCAGTCGCGGTGTCGCGCACGTCGATCAGCACCAACTCGGCTGGCAGTCGCGTCTGGTCAATGATCTCGATGCTGTCGCCGGTCCAGCGCAGTGTCGGCGTGAGACGTGTCGCACCCATGCAGCCGACAGTCTCGCGCCGAGATGAGACAACCTGGCCAACAGCAGGTCGACTTCGAACGAACGATGACAGGTGCTGGGGTCGCTGAGGGTGTCGGCATCGCCCCGGGGCCCGAGCGATTATCGCCAGCGGGCATGTGCCGCGGCGTGGCTAACGTCCGCGCCGTGCAACGACTGATCGCGCTGGCGCTCGGAGGCGGCGACCGTTTCGTAGCCGAGCTGCAGCGCGCTTGGGATGCCGGCGACGCCGTACTGCCGGTCGATCAGCGGCTCCCGGCTGCAGCCCAAGAGGAACTCGTCGGCCGAATGGGCGCGAGCGTCGTTGTGGATGCCACAGGCCGTCACCGCCGCCGCGGCGGTTGGGAAGTCGAGGCCGGCGACGCACTCGTCATGGCCACCAGCGGAAGCACCGGTGATCCGAAAGGCGCCGTGCTCACCCACGCCGCCATCGAGGCCAACGCGATGGCAACCAGCTCCGCCCTCGAGGTCGACCCGAGCACCGACCGCTGGCTGGCCTGCTTGCCGCTTGCCCACGTCGGCGGCCTCGCAGGCGTAGTCCGCGCACTGCTCACCGACACTCCCCTCGAGGTCCACGACGGCTTCGACACAGCAGCAGTCGAAGAGGCAGCCCGCCGAGGCGCCACGCTCACCTCACTGGTGCCTACGGCACTCGCACGCATCGACTCCACAGCATTCCGAGCAATCCTGCTCGGCGGTTCAGCGATGCCCGCCCAGCGCCCCCCCAACACCGTCGCCACCTACGGCATGACCGAGACGTTCAGCGGCGTGGTCTACGAAGGCTGGCCCCTAGAAGGCGTAGAACTCCGCATCCAAGACAGCGAGGTCCAGCTCCGCTGCCCCATGCTGCTGCGCACCTACCGCGACGGAACCGATCCCAGAACCCAAGACGGCTGGTTCGGTACAGGAGACGCCGGCGCCCTCTCGAAAGAAGGCCAACTCTCCGTCTTCGGCCGAAGAGACGACATGATCACCACCGGCGGAGAAAAAGTCTGGCCAGTAGCAGTAGAGCGAATCTTGGCCGAAGTGCCCAACATCGCAGAGGCAGCAGTAGTAGGCCGCCCAGACCCCGAGTGGGGCCAAGCAGTAACCGCAGTAGTAGTCCCAACCGACCCCAACCAGCCCCCCGAGCTAGAGAAACTGCGCGAAGCAGTAAAGGCCCACCTCCCCGCCTACTGCGCCCCCCAGAACCTCGAACTAGTCACCGAGCTACCGAAGACACCGCTAGGAAAGACCCAACGCTGGCGAATCTGACAGGCAGCAGAAGAGGCAGAGAACCTGGGCAAAGAGGGCAGCGCGAGGGCAGAGGCCTCCGCGCGCAGTTTTGCGACCCCCAAGCCCATCCAAAGCGGCTCTTCGCGCTTTAGCGTGGGGTGAGGGTGTCGAGCAGGCTCCAGTCGGGTTTGCCGGCGTACAGCAGCACGCGGGTGCGGTAGTGGTCGAAGTTGGTGATCCCGAACGACACTCGCTTGATCAGCTTGGCCAGAT
>JAPOPC010000116.1 GCA_026713105.1 Acidimicrobiaceae bacterium | reverse complement strand
TGAGGTCGGTCATGGGCGAGCCCACGACCGATGGCCGTTTCGGCGAGTTTGGCGGCCGATTTGTGCCCGAGACCTTGGTCGCTGCCTGCGAGGAGCTAGAGGCGGCGTTTCGCCAGGCCTGGGCTGATCCGGCGTTCGTGGCCGAATTCGAGACCACGCTGCGCGATTACGGCGGACGACCCTCGCCATTGACCGAGTGCCGCAACTTGTCGCGCCAGCTCGGTGTGCGGCTGCTGGCCAAGCGGGAAGACCTCAACCACACCGGCTCGCACAAGATCAACAACGTCATCGGGCAGGCGTTGCTCGCTCAGCGCATGGGCAAGACGCGGCTGGTAGCCGAGACGGGTGCCGGTCAGCACGGCGTCGCGACGGCGACGGCGGCGGCACTGCTGGGGATGGAGTGCAAGGTGTACATGGGGGCCGTCGACGTCGACCGTCAGGCCCTGAACGTGTTCCGCATGCAGTTGCTCGGATCCGAGGTGGAGTCGGTCCAATCGGGCAGCCGCACCCTCAAGGACGCCGTCAACGAGGCGTTGCGCGATTGGGTGGCCACCGTCGAGCACACGCATTACTGCCTGGGCTCGGTGATGGGACCCCACCCCTACCCGTGGATGGTGCGCACGTTCCATCACATCCTCGGCGACGAGGCCGCTGCGCAGTGCAAGGACCTGACCGGTGGCGACCCTGACGTGGTAGTGGCGTGCGTCGGCGGGGGCAGCAATGCCGCTGGGATCTTCTCGGGCTTCGCCGACGGCGACGCCCGGCTCGTCGGCGTCGAGCCCGCCGGCGGTGCCGCTGTCGGGCGCGGTGTGCCTGGTGTGGTGCACGGCATGACCAGCTACCTCATGCAGGACGAGGTGGGCCAGGTGATGGAGGCAGAGTCCATCTCGGCAGGCCTGGACTATCCCGGTGTCGGACCTGAGCACGCGTACCTCGCGGCCATCGGCCGGGCCGAGTATCCGAGCGTGACCGACGACGAGGTAGTCGACGCATTCACGCTGATGAGCCGGGCTGAAGGCATCATCCCGGCGCTGGAGTGCGCGCACGCCCTCGCTTGGATCGTGCGTGCAGCGCCGCAGATGCAGGGTCAGACCGTGCTCATGAACCTCTCGGGCCGTGGCGACAAGGACGTCGACCAGATGATGGACGTGCTCGGCATGCAGGGAACCGTCTCGTGACCGGGGCAGCCGGCAGCTCGCAGGCCACATCATTCGGCGCGCTCGAGACATGGTTGCGGGCTCGGCGCGACAGCGGCGCGAAGCTGCTCATTCCCTACGTCACGGGCGGCTACAAGGGCTGGCAGCGTGCCGTCGAAGCGGCCGCCGCCGCCGGCGCCGATGCCATCGAGATCGGCATTCCCTTCTCGGACCCGGTGATCGACGGGCCGGTCATCCAGCAAGCCTCCACCGCAGCGCTGGACGAAGGCGCAACGCCGGCATCGGTGCTGGAAGAGGCGCGAGAACTCGACACCGGCGTGCCTCACGCAGTGATGACCTACTACAACATCTGCCACCACCAGGGCCACGAGCGGTTTGCCGCCGCGCTGGTCGAGGCGGGGGTGTCGGGGGCGATCCTGCCCGACCTGCCGTACATCGAGGCCGGGTCGTGGCTCGACGATGCCGCCGAGGCCGGAGTCGAGGCGATCCTGCTGGCAGCACCCACCACGCCAGATCACCGGCTGGAGGAACTTTGCGGGGCGTCTCGGGGGTTCGTTTATGCCGTCGGCCTGCTCGGCGTGACCGGCGAGCGTGCATCGCTCGCCCGCACGGCCACCGAAATTGCCGCACGCTGCCTGGCCGTCACCGATCGGCCGGTGCTCACCGGCGTCGGCATCGGCTCGCCGTCTCAAGCCGTCGAGGCCTGCGAGGTGTCCGATGGCGCCATCATCGGTTCCACCGTCGTCCGGACGCTGATGTCCGACGGCCCCGAGGCGGTGGGCGAGCTCGTGGCCTCCTACCGGACGGCGCTCGATCGCGGCTGAGCGGTGAGCGCGGCCGAACCTGACGCTGTTTCACCGGCACCTTGCGGTGACGCGCCGCCGGGTTCGCCCGAGTTCGATCCCGACTGCGAACTGTGCGAGGCGGCACGCTTCACGCACTGGTACTTCGAGGATGAGCTCTGCTGGGTGGCCGACTGCGAGGTGTGCGCAACGCCGATGGTTGTCTGGAAGCGGCACGGAACCGAACCGCCCGCCCCGGAGTTGGATGCGATGCTGGCCCGCTTGATCGATGCAGGCGAGCAGCGTTTCGGACCCAACGGCGGAAGCGTGGACCAGGTGATGCGCCAGATACCCGACCATTTCCATGCTCATTATCGCGACGCAGACTGGATGTCGCGCCGCTGGAACGAGCCGCCGAGCCGCTACACCGGCGTCGGCACCGACCGGGTGACTCAATGACGAGCCGAAGCACACCCGGTTGTGCAGGCGTGAGGCGGCACGAGTGTCGGCACGCCGCGGGCGACCCGGTGACGACCCGATACACACGTCACCGTGTCGGCGCGCGGCGGCGCTGGTGGGGGATGGTCGCGTTCGGGCTCGTTGTCGCGCTCGGCCTGGCAAGTTGCGGCGGTAGCGACGCAACGGAGGCCGACTTGGAGCGACTCGAGTTGGCGTTCGAGAGCGCCGACGTGACGCTCGGAGGCGAAGTCTTCGGCGACAGCTGCTCGGTGTGCCACGGCAGCGACGGCAGTGGCGGCGTCGGCGCAGCGCTCGGCGGAGTCGACGAGCGTCTCAGCGTTCGGAGCCATCTGTCGGTCGTGTGGACAGGCCGAGGATCGATGCCTCCCTTCGGCGGCATCCTCACCGATGCCGAGATCGCCGCCGTAGTCGCCTACCAGCGGAGCACGTTCGGAGACGAGTGAGCATCGGTTCACCCGCCATCTGCCGCGGCCCGATGAGTTCAACCGGCGTCCGGCCCCTCGATGCTGCCGGGCGGTAACTTCGCCCCCGTGAGCGACCCAGCACCTGAATCGCCGAGCGACACTGACTTGCCTCGACCCGACGAGCTGCTGCCGCACCGGGCGCCGTTCCTGCTCGTCGATGAGATCGTGGATCTTGAGCCAGGCGAGCACTGCGTCGCGCTGTGGCACCTCAGCGGCGACGAGAATTTCTTTGCTGGTCACTTCCCGGGCCGACCGACGCTGCCCGGAGTCCTCATGGTTGAAGCGATTGCGCAAACAGCCGGTCTCGCGGCAGCTTCGGCATCGTCGCTGGAAGGCAAGCTGGCGCTCTTCGGCGGTATCGACAAGGCCCGTTTCCGACGCCAGGTCGCCCCGGGCGACACACTGCGCCTCGAGGCCACGATCCACCGGCTGTCGCCTCGGGCAGGGCGGGCATCGGGCACGGCGAGCGTCGACGGCCAGGTGGCCTGCGAAGCCTCGATGATCTTCCTCATGACCGACGCAGACGCCACCCGCTGAACCAGACCAGCACCAACTCAACGCTCGTCGCCGACCAGCAAGGCCTCGAAATTCGCAGGCGTGACAACCGGCGGTTGTTGTTCCGGCCATTCGAGCAAGTCCTTGTCCCCAGTCACGATGTAGTCAGCGCCGGCGGCCCGCGCGAGGGCAACGAGATAGTCGTCGTTCGGATCTCTCGTCGCGGCCGCTATCGGTTCGGGGTCGGGCATCTGCGTTGCTTGGGTGGCGAGCGTCAGCAGGTGGAGATCGGCGGCTGCCAGCGGGAGCCTGCGACGCACGTGGGCGCGATCGAGGACGTTGTTGATCTCAACGATGAGCTGAGGGCACACAACCAGGTCGAACGCCAAGCGGTGCGCCCAAGCCGTCATGATCCGCGCCGGAGGACCTGTGCCGATGAGCGCGGACACATGCACGTTCGCGTCGACTACGGCACGCATGCTCAGATCGAGAGACCAGAGCGTCGTCTTGGGCGTGCCTTCCGTTTTGCTCGCTCTGCACGAACGGCTTTGGTTTCAGCTACGGCAATCTCCATCGCTTCCGCTTCTGAGAGCGCCTCGCTCGACAGAGCATTCTGTTCGATTGCCGAGCCAACGTCGCGGCGCAATTGCTCCCAAGCCGCCGTGCGGTCGGTGCCGATTGCCTCGGCAATTTGATGCCACGATGCGCCGGCCGAAGCAGCGCGCCGGATCTCTGGACCCAGGCACGAAATCTCAGCTTGGCGAGACGCCGAATCCTGCAGCGCGGCCAATGCTTGAGCAACCTCGTTGCGTTCGCCAACGGTCGTCATATCGCCATCGTAGATGCGCCGTCACCCATCTCGAACTGAATTTTTTTCGGCCGATCCCGCTTCGACGATGGCGGCCACGGTCTTGCGCCCAAGTCCGGACACTTCGGCAAGCTGACGCGGCGAGGCGCCGGATCGGTGGGCCACCCGGATCATGTCGTCTCGCATCTGGGCTTCCTTGTGCGCCCGCTCAGCGCTGAGGCCCACCACCGCCAATGCTGCTGCGATCTCGCCCTCGAACTCTCCGCGGTACCTGTTCATCGCATTCCGTGCGGCCGACACTTCGGCTTCGGTGTAGCTCATAGTTGACCCCGCAGCCCCGGGGCGAGCTTGTCCCGAATGGACATCAATCTCTCACCGATGCCGGGTCCGGCCGGTCCTCACGCAGCGTGCCGCGCCGAGCTTGCAGCCAGACGCGCGGGGCGTAACCGAGTCCCTTGAGCTTCTGCTCCCATAGTGGTATCCGTCTCGCAATTGTCGACACGTGATTGGCGAGGCCAGCCAGTTCGTACGTGAAGATGATGACTTCGACTCCGACCTGCTGGATGGATTGTGTGCGCTGCCTTCGGGATCGGAAGTCGTTGTCACAGGTAACCAACACGTAGCTGTTCTCCGCGCACCAGACGGCAATGTCGTAGTCATCGGCATTGGAATGGCTGCCGTGCGTCCGGCTGAGGGCATCCACTTCGGAAACGTGAATCACATTGTCGATGCCCGCAGCTGCCCGCGGAGAGATGTTCGCGTCGAGGCAGCAGCGGATGTCACGCGGTCTGTCGAGTGAACTCCGCACAAGCCTTTACTCGGGTCACGCTGAGGTTGAACCCCCGTGCGACCTCTTCGGGGGAATCTTCAGCGAGGCTCGCGACGATGGACTTTACGGGGATCCTGGTGCCCGCCACCACCGGTGCGCCGAAGCAGATGCGCGGGTTGATCTCGATCCATTCAGCGATATCCCACGAGGCAGCGCGTTCGTCGACAAACTGGATCTCCTCGGCGAACGTCTTGATGGCTGAGGTGATGGCCCGCTGTCCCTTGCGGTCTCCGAGGATCTCCTCCGCGTGCCCTTGAAATTCAATCCAGACGCTGTGCCCGTCGGTGTAGAAGGACTCATGAGCTAGGGGGTGCTGAATGTCGGGAAACCGCTCACGCATGCCGTCGAGCACTCGACGGACTCTCTGGAGCGAAGCGCCGCGGTCGCGAAAGCGGCACACCATTTCCAAGCCGATCAGATCGAGAAATCCGATCGTCGCCGAGGTGTTCTTGTCCGGCGTCGGCGGCTTGACGACCGTCATCCAGCGACGAATCTGGGCACGCGAGACATCTCGGTTTCGCTCCACAATCTGTGCCGCCTGGGGAAATGAGTAAATGCCTGCCCCCATAGCAGCGCCAGTCGCTACCTCACTGTCAGCATGCTTCTTCGCTGCCACCTCACCTCCGCGGGGTTCCAGTCATCAGCCTAAGCGTGCCCTGCCACACACCCGTTGATGCACGGTTCAGGGCTTGGAAATTCTTACAGATGAAGGTCGTCTCGCCTCAGATGAGGGCGAGCCAGGTGACGCAGTAGACGTCGCCCGGTCACCCCGGGCAACACGCTGCGTCTGGAAGCCACAATCGACGGCCTGTCCGCCCGCGCCGGCAGGGCCTCGGGCAGCGCCAGTGTCGACGGCCAGGTGGCCTGCGAGGCCTCGGATCGGGCCCGGGAGAACTTGGCAACCGGTTCTGCCAATCGCCCGCCGCGCCTAGCTGTCTGACTCGGCGTTCGGCTGGTCCGGCTTCAGCGAAGGCCGTCACCGTCTTGCGCCCAAGTCCGGACACTTCCGCAAGCTGGCACAGCGAGGTGCCGGATCGGTGGGCCACCCGGATCATGTCGTCCCGTATTTCTGCTTCCTTGTGCGCCCGCTCAGCGCTGAGGCCCACCACCGCCAATGCTGCTGCGATCTCGCCCTCGAACTCTCCGCGGTACCCGTTCATCGCACTCCGCGCCGCAGCCACGTCGGCCCTGGTGTAACTCATGGTTGACCTCGCAGTCCTGTCACGAGCTGATCTCGAGTCGCCATCGAGCGGATACGAGCCAAGTCGCTCCACTGAGATTCCCAGCGCCGAGAAGGGGATTCAAATCGGGCCGCTCAACTCGCCGCTGAGAGCAAGACTGATGTACTCCTCGGTGTCTGTGGGGTGTCGAGCACGAAGCGGACGCGTGTAATGCCAGAAGCGCATCGCTTCGGCAACTCCAGGCTTCGGCAGAGATTGCTCCAAGATCCGGTCGATCGGCTGCTCCTGACGGTTCTGTGGTTCAGTCACAGTCGCGCTTCACCTCGAATGGAACGTTATGGGGCTGTCTTCGCATCAGGGTCTTGATCTCCCCGACTGAGATGGCGACGTCGCGCCGAGCGGCCGTTCGAGAGGCTCCTTGCACTCTTACACTTTTAACTGTAAAATATGTAAATGCTCTTACTGGGGCAAAGACCACTTACCGCGTCAGATGCCGACAGCGAACTCTTCGCCGATCGTAATACGGAACTTCAACGGGTCTGTCGAGCGCTCGACTTGGGCCTGAATGTGTACATCCATGGGCCACCTGGTAGCGGACGAACATCGTTCCTGCGCCAGGTCGAGCGACACGCTTCCGCGGCCAAGTACGTCCGTCTCCAAGGCGCGCACACGTTTGACGAGCGTCTTGAGCAATTCGAGCGTGTGATCACTGACTCGAGTGCGCTGCCGCGCGAACGACGAAATCCCCTTGCCGATGCGCTGGGACAATTCGCGTCGACTCAGTACAAGGTGGTAGCGGATCCCTTGCGGTACCTCAAGGCGGCACTGAGATCGTATCCGGAACCCTCTGGTCATTTGCTGCTCGTGGACGATCTGGACAAGGACGGCTGCCACGAGTTCTTCGGCAAGTTGCGCGATGACTTGTGGGAGCTTCCGATCCGGTGGGTCGTTTCTGGATCCTCCGCACATCTCGAGCCACCGGCTGACACTTTCTTCGATGCCGTTATCGAACTTGAGCCATTCGATCTGGATGGGCTGCAGGATCTCGTGGACCGACGGGCGGCGAGCGGCTCTGAAGCCGAAGGATTGCTTTTGCGATTGCGTGCGGAACCAGCCATCGAGTCCATAGCCCCGTCGACGCCTCGCCACGCGCTGTCAATCATCCGAGACCTCTATCTCTCGGAGGACTTGGAAGCCGCCACGCATCGACTTGCTGAACAGAGCGCAGCGCGCGCACGGTTGTCCGCAACAGCAGCGCGAGTGCTAGACGCCTTCGTGCATCATGGCCCGACGCATGCAGGAGACGAACGCTTGCTGGCAGAGGTAGGCGTCAGTCGCAGCCGAGTAGTGCAGGTGTTGGCAGAACTCGAGGCCGACGGCCTCGTAACGGCCCAGCGTTCCGGTCGCCGCAAGCTCTATGCAGCGACCAAGGGCGGCGATGAGGCGAGAAAACCGCTTGAGGCAGCAACTCCGTCCCGGGTTATATAGCCGGATGAAGTCGCACCAAGCGGGGGCTCAGTGCCGCACCCGTCGCGACCGGTGGGGCAGTCAGCGGTGCTGGGACCCTCGGCCGTGACGCACGCGGTGCTTCGCCTGCTGCGCGAGCAGTACGCGTTTGACGCGACGCCCATGTTCGACGATCTCGGCGTCTATCACGTTCCGTTCGAATCCATGTGTGATGGTGTTCCGGTCGAGACTCAGCTGCGCGTGGGAGCGCTCCGAGGTGAGCGCATTGCACTCATCGCCGATAGCGGTTGCGGCAAGTCGAGCGTGATTTCCTTCGTTCTAGGTCCGATGGCCGAAGGCGTCTACCCCGTCTTGGTCCCAGTGCATTCGCTGATGCAGGACGCGGCAAGTCCGGGCCGCATCGCCGACGCGGTCATATCCCAGCTCGCACGTGACGTACATCTGGTTCTGAACAGCAATAGCGATGCCCTGCACACCAGCGGAAGCCGCCGCGAGGTGACGCAGTCTGGCGGACGCCTACGAAGGTTGGGGGTACGAGCGCCAGCTGGGACGCTCCGCGCCGAGGTGGCCGAAGAGATCGGCCGACAGATCACCACGACTCAACAGATCGAGTTACCCGAGAAGATTGAGGTGATCTACCAAGGTCTCAGGCCATTGCATGAAGACTCACTCATGCCGGTTTTCGTCTTCGACGACTCGGATCGCTGGTCTGCCCCGCAGGAGGAGGGGATCGTCGAGGGCTTCTTCACCGAAGCGATCCGCTGGCTGACCGATTTGCCGGCTGCGGTAGTTGTCGCCATGCACTCGCACTATCTGAACTCGGGCAGAGGGGGATCAAAGTTACTGGCGTTCTTGGACACCAAGGTCGAGTTGCCGCGGTTGCCAGCCGCCGCGCAGCTTGGTCGCATTCTGTTGGAGCGGGCCCGCATTCACGTCGAGAATGAAGGCTCGCTCGGGGCACCGCCTGAGCTGACAGAAATCGTGACGGACTCAGCCCTCCGCGTGCTCTTTGATCAGTACGACAGTGGGAAGTCCCTTCGACAGGTTCTTCAGCTGGCTCACCACGCGCTTGCAGAAGCGACGGACGCAGGCGCCGAGGCGCTGGAGGACCACCACATCGTTGCGGCGATTCGGGCATGACGCCGACGCGAGACTCGCATCGTGCGGCTATCGCCAGCCCTTATCGGCAGCGAACCGGCTAGACGAGGGCGAGCCAGGTGACGCAGTAGACGTCGTCGGGGGTGATCTCGGGGAGCGGTTCGGGAGGGACGAAGGGATGCAGTCCGAGATCGCGGATGACCCGGATTATCTGCTCGGCCTGCTCCACAGGCTCGGGTGAGCTCGCGAGTGCGCTCTGGAAGGTTCGGATCGTGCGCTCGGGGTAGGGCGCCCTGATCGTGTCGATCGCCCGGTCGATCTCGTCCTGGGTCATGCCTGCGGGCGGGTGGTCACGCACGACGTCGGCTGCCCGGAGGAGGCGCGGCGGGATGCGCGGCTCCAAGTTGGCCTTGTCGGACATGAAGTTCCACTTCTCGACGATGTCGGCCCGAGCCCTTTCCCACGCGTCGAACGCACCACTGGCATCGGCATCATCCAGCACGCGGGGCCCGACGCGACGTACAGCGGCGTCTCGGTCACGCCGTCTCGCTCAGCTCATGCGGGACCGGGGAACAGCGCGGCAGGCAGGGTCAACAGCGTGAAAGTCGGGGAGATGGGCGGCACCCAAGACATCGAAGATTGTTCGCGTGCTTGGAGACGCCGTCAGAATTGCCACAGCTCGCTTGGAAACACGCGGGTCGCCTGCCCCGGCGCTATGGCGTGAAAATCCCCCATCAGATTCGTCGCGAGTGCCGAGAAGATTGCCATGTTCGATGGCATCGAGATCATGATGGCACTCCGCGTGCGAGGGCCTTGGCGGGTTGGTTGGTTCCCGCTGCACAGAAGTCGGGTATGAGACTTGTCCCGAGGCATGCGAAGATCGCCCTGTTGGTTTGGCCAGTGATGACGATTGCGGGGGGGGGGGGGGGGGCAGGGGGGGGGGGGGGGCGGCTCCTCGTCAGGCGTGTGCGCATGGTTGGGGGGGGTCGGTGGGAGGAGCGGTGGTGCGGGGGGGGGGGGGGGCGCCAGCGCGGTCGCGCGGGAACATCTTCGAGATGGTCTTGACGCTGGACAGAATGCGGTCATCCTCGTATAGCCAGAGCTGTTGGAACGGGCGATAGAGCACTGATCGAATGCGAGAATCGTCGAACTCAATATGAACGTTCTTGACGATCGATCGTCGGAGGGAATCATTCCACTTGATGTCCTCAAGCTCGACTTTGGTGGTCACAGTGTCCAAAGGCACGCTTCGCTCGTGAACGGCGGTCCTCGCTCGTTCGTATGCAGCGATGAATGCGCGCATTCTGCCCGCCAGGTCATCCCTGCTGAACGAATACACGTACGTGTCCCGGGAGCTGATTACACCGCCTGCGTGGCGTTCAACCGCCGCGTCACCGCCAGTCGTGGTGCAGAGAGCGATTGGCAGGTCCACAAACGTCTCGTCGGTGAGATTGACCCAGTCGTGGGAAGCGCCGACTGGTACCTCCTCGAATCTGTCCCAGAAGATGTCTGTGCCGGGAGCGAGGGATTCGAGCCACTCGAACTTGGCGGTCCGGTTCTGGTACTCGGGGACTTCGGCGTATTGGAGAGCGGCAAGCCCGTCTGGTCTCGGTGCATCGGGGTCGCTAACGAGGAACGTGATCTGCACGCCATTGCGAGAGCCGCCGCCGAAGAGCTTGTCGCCTTCTCGCTTGAATTCTTCACCTTGCTTGTAGGCGTCGCCCCGCAGGTTGATGACGTAGATGTCGCTGAACTCGTCCCGCAGAGCGGCGCGCATGCCGGCCAGAGATGTCCCGGTGGCGAGTGAGTTGGGGTGCACGAAGGCGACCACGCCCGGCGCCTCGGGGCGCCGACGCGGGGTTTTCGGCAGAGGATCGCCGACCCGGTCGGATGCCCAGCGGATGGCCTCTACGTAGAGGTTGCCACCGGACTTGCCGCTGCCCTGCCCGGTGACTTCGCGGTGCCGCTTGCCGTAGGTATCGCGCACCCGCTGCTCAATCTCGGGGTAACCGATGTTGGGGTTGTCGTCGTTGGCTCTCTTCTGGCCGGCAGACCAAGGCGGGTTGCTGATGATGACGCGGATCGGCAGCTGGCTTTGCATCTGTGCAATCAGAGTGTTGTCGTCGGTGCCTTCGAGGCGACTGCTGCTGATCGCATCGTTCTGGAGGAATGTGTCGCCATACACGATGTTCTCGAACTGCTGGAACTGGCCGTCGTCGAAGCCATCCCGGCTCTCCATGCCGGCTTCGATCTTGAGCGCTGCGACGTAGTAGGCAAGCAACACCAATTCGGTGGCGTGCAGCTCGTGGCGGTACTTGCGGGCGAGGTCTTCGCGCCGGATGATCGGCCGATCGTCGGCACCCTTGATCGTCAGGATCTGATGGATGAAGGTGCCGGTGCCGACAAAGGGATCCAAGATGTGGACGCCCTCTGCGGTGAGGCCTTTGCCGAAGTGCTTGCGGCAAATCGCGTCGGCGGAGCGCACCATGAAGTCCACGATCTCAACCGGGGTGTAGACGATCCCGAGTCGTTTGGTGACGTCTTCCATCGCGTGAGCGAAGAATCCGTCGTAGATCTGGCGCATCAGATCCACCTTCTGCGCTGGCGTGATGTCGTCGGACAGCATCGAGCGCATCGTGCGGTAGGCCCGGGTGAGCGGTGCCAACTCGGCCCCGAACACCTGCTCAGCCAAGTCGAACCCAGCCAGATCGGCTGCATCGTCGGCATCTATGTGGCCGCTGTGTTGCGCGAGCGCTGCGAGCAGGCGATCCATGGCCTTGCTCATCGGGTTCTCTTTGGCGAAGCCCGAGTCGGCGAACAGCGCATCGAAAATCGGGATGGTCACCACATGCTGGGCCACCATCTCCAACGCGTCGTGATAGGTGATCCGCTCGCCAGCGGTCTCTCGGATGGCTGTCAGGAACGTCTCGAACTCCTGCTGAGCCTCCATCGGCACCAGCAGCTCGCCCGACAGTCGGTTGCGAACTTGATCGCAAACCTTGGCGGCGTTCTTGCCCCACGTGGGCCACATCTGCCTGTCACCGCAGAGATCCACCATCTTGGAGAACACCTCGCGTTCGAGGCGCTGCTTGATCTGCAGGTCGAGCGCCAGCTGTTCCACGGCCGGATCGGCGTCATCGGCATCCTCGGCGTCGCTGTTGCTGTCGCCGTCGTCGGGAGCGATGACGTCGATCGGGGGCTTGGTGCTGACACCGTTCAGCCAGTGCTCCACCCGGTCGTCGTGGGAGCGGAGCGCGCGCACTACCTCCCACACGGTCGAGAAATCCGAACCGGCCAGCACTTCCTCGCTTGTCATCTCGCTGCCTTCAGGCACCACAACCGGGATCACGATGTAGCCCAGTTCCTTGCCCTCTGCACGGCGGATGGCGCGCCCCACGGCTTGGGTGATGTCGATGGTCGACTTGCGCGGGTCCATGAACACCACGGCGTCGAGGGCAGGCACGTCCACACCCTCCGAGAGCACCTTGGCGTTGGCAAGCACTCGGCAGGTGGCCCCTCGCTGGTCGCCGCCGTCGCCCTGTACTTGACCGCGACCCTCGCCATCGGAACCCGCGTCCTGGAGCGGACCTTGTGCAGCGCTGGCAGCGCGCAGCCAAGACAATTGACGGGCACGCACATCGGCTCGGGTCTTGCCGTCCATGTGGTCGGTCTCGATGCGCAGAATCGGCTGTGCTTCGCCCTCGGCCCTGCTTTTGGCGCGAAGGTTGTCGGAGATCGCACTCAGCAGGCTGTGGTCGTTGCCCAGCAGCTCCGCGAACCCTCCTGCCTCGCCGACGAGCTTCGATTTCGCCACCGTGCTGGCGAACAGGATCGCCGAGCGCAGCGGAGCGCCCGTTTGGGGCGCGATCTGCCCGGACATTCTCTGTGGATCACTGCGTACAGTCTTCGGAGCAGCCAAGGCGTCAAGCACGCCGAGCAGCTTCGTGGCATAGCCCTCCGCCACTAGGCCGCCCCGAGCCGACGACTTTCTCCGGGCATCCTCGGTTCGCAGCACTTCGACGTATGCGTCGCTGAGCTCGTTGCTGCCTGCCCGCTTGCCGACGACGAGCACCCGGTAGTCGGTCAACAGACCCTGGTCGATGGCATCGCTGAACGCCATCTTGAAGAACCGCGGCCCGTAGACGGCGTCGTCGTCCATCGAGAACGAATCGAGGTCGCGACCGGCTTCCTCGCTCATCTTCGCCGCTTTGGCCTTCAGTCGAGGCGTGAACACCCGCGGCGTGGCCGTCATGTAGAGACGCCGCAGCGCCGGCAATCGCCGGTCGTCGTGAGCGAGTCTGAATCCCGAGACATGGTCGGTCTTGGCCTCTGCGTCCTCGATCCCCGTCGTGCGGTGGGCTTCATCGAGGACAAACAGATCGAAGGGTTCGAAACCGTGACCGCCGCTGCGAATGGCTTGATTGGCCTGTTCGATGGCGTCGGCCACTACCGGCAGCGAGTGGTACGTGGTGAGCACTACTCGCATTTCGTCGGGGCGCGGTGCCTCCGCCAGCCGTCGGGCGATGTCGGCGCGGTCGATGCTCACGGGAATCTGCACCGCGGTCAGCTCATCTGCCGCGCCTCTGGGTAGCCGACCCGTACTTGGATCGGAGCAGACGCCGAAGTAGCTGTGAGCGATGGACCGGTTTCGCGCCCACTCGCGCATCGTCTGACCCATCAACGCAATCGACGGCACCGCGTACAGCACCGATCCGCCCTGGCCAGCGTGCTCCTCAGCGGCCCACATCGCCACGAGTGATTTGCCCGTGCCGCACGGCATCACCACTGTGCCGCGGCGATGTTCCTGGAATCCCTTGCTGATCTCGATCAGCGCTTCCTGTTGGTGGGGGAAGGGCTGTTTGGGCTCGCTGGCCCATTCCACGGCATCCGGGTCTTCGAGGCCTGCCAGCCAGTCGACGGGCCACGATTCGAGCTCGGCGAGGTCGATGAGCTTCGTGCCGCCCTTGATGAGCTTCGTCGCAGCGTGCTTCGGAATCTGACCGGTCGTGACCAGGATCGAACCGTCGAAATCGTCATTCAACGCCAGCGCGAGAAAGTCGTTGATCCCCTTGGTGGCAACTTTGGCGTCCCTGTAGAACTTGCACTGCACACCGACACGGCCACCGTGCCTGCGCTGCGCTACCAAGTCGACCCCGATGTCGACCGTGTAGCCGAGTTTGGTCCGTTCGGGCCATTCATTCCACAGCCAGACGTGTTGGAAGTCGAACTCGGGGTTTGCCTCGAAGGCGGATCGCATCACCTGCTCGAACATCCTCCCCTTCTCTGTGGAGTTCAGTGCTCGCTCGCGAATCTGGCGAAACACCTCCGGCTCGAAGAGATGTCCCTGCACCGCTGTCCCTGTTTCGACGAGCGTCATGACCTGGCCTCCTCTGAGTCAACGGTTTCGAGCGATGGGGGCAGCGCGGCGATGATCCGCGCCGATTGCGATCCGACGTAGGCGAGGCGTCGAAGGTGTCTGATCAGGTTGAACGGCTCGTCAGCCCAGACATGCCAGCGATTCGGGTCGTCGGTAATTCCCGACGGTTTGTCATGCTTGACAGTGAGCGTCGTGACTGCCCATTCGAGGGGTGAACGACCTGACACTGTGTAGGTGTGGCACTCGACTGGGATGCCGACAAGATGACATCGCTCGTTGACATGAAGAATCGACCGGTCGTCGCGCTTGGTGCTCCCCGCTGAGCGCCCCCACTGCATCCTGGTGTGGATCCGGTATGCGGCCTCGGCGTGTTGGCCGTCGCTCGGCTCGCCATCGACGAGGCAGTCCAGCGGCAACTCAGGACAGGTCTCATAGCCGATGTGCAGATCCATGAGCTCTTGGCCTGCTGCGCGAAATGCCTCGAAGTCGGGCGCCAGAGGCAGACGGGGAAGGCTGCGCTGGAGATCGTGCCGGAATCGCTCGCGCCAGTCAGGCGCGTGCATCACGCCGTAGAGGTATTCCCAGATGTCGTCTTTTGAGACATGCGACCCGTAGCGGTCCTGGAACTGCTCCAAACACCAATCAGTGACGTTGTCCCGCCATGCCGGTTCTGCTTGCGCAAACAGCGAATCCGAGGGGGGGGGTCATGGCCTAGAAACCGTAGTTGACAGGTGGTCCGACGCGGGCGGTTGCCGTGAGATGAAACGAGTCAGCGGCCCGCGTCGGAACGTTCGGGTTGCGGCAGCGAGATGATGTGCCCGCTAGTTCTTCGAGGACTGTCGGTCAGCGGAGGTGGGTGGGGCGGGGATCGGCGAGGCGGCCTAGGGGCGACTGGGCTCGTAGGCCGCCGTCTACCACGATGGCTTCGCCGGAGACGAATGACGACTCGTCGCTGGCCAGCCAAGTCGCGACGCTGGCGATCTCGTCGGGATGGCCGAGGCGGCGCAACGCGTGCGCTGCCAGATTTCGTTCGAGCGCGGCGGGGTCCTGCATCATCCGCTGCACCGGGGGAGTCTCGATGGTGCCTGGGCAGATGGCATTGACGCGAACGCCGTCGGGGGCGTGATCGGTGGACAGCGCCCGCGTCAGGTTGATGACCGCTGCTTTGGACGCCGCGTACACCACTGATCCGCCGTCGCCGTGCAGGCCGCTGATTGACGCCGTGTTGACGATCGAGCCGCCGCCGCGGGCCTCCATTGCGGGCACGGCGTACTTGGCGCCCAAATAGACCGACCGGACGTTCACGTTCATCACGAGATCCCAGTCACGAGGCTCCAGCTCGACTGCGGTGCCAGGGCGGATCGTGCCTGCGTTGCTGTACAACACGTCGAGACCGCCCCAGCGGTCCACTGCCGCGGCGACCATCGCCTCGACGTCGTCAGGCTCCGCCACGTTGGCGCCGAAGCCGTGCGCTTCGCCGCCGTCCGCCATGATGGCTTCCGCGGCTGTCTCGGCTCGCTCTCGGCGGATATCCACGACGAGCACCGACGCACCTTCAGCAGCAAAGCGCTTCGCGCTGGCCTCGCCAATGCCTGATGCACCGCCGGTGACGATGGCGATCTTGTTCTCCAGCAGCATGGGATCCCCTTCCGAGAGCCGCGTCGCTCACCGCGGACACTAGGAGGCTGAGCTGGGCCCCGTCTCGCCAACATGGCTACGTTGTGGCCGCCGATCGGGATCAATCCGATGCGGGCCGAAGCAGGGGAGGGCTCGATGGCGAGCGAAGCGTTCTACAGAATCCGCGAGATCATTGCGTCGCAGTCAATGCCTGCCGACATCGATGCGATGCGCAAGGGCATCGAGCTCACTGCCCGACCGCTGCCGGCCGGCGTGAGCGGTGAAATGGTCGACGCCAACGGTGTCTCGTGCGAGCTGCAGACACCCGATGAGACCACCAGTGACGCCATCGTGCAGTACGTGCACGGCGGCGGTTATGTCGCCGGGTCGATCGGCTCGCACCGGAATCTGACTGGCAACCTGGCCCTGAAGCTGCGCTGTCCGGTGCTCTCGGTCGATTACCGCCTCGCGCCCGAGCACCCTCACCCTGCACCGGTGGAGGACTCGGTTGCGGTGTATCGCTGGCTGCTCGACCGTGGACACTCCGCCGACAAGATCGCCATCGCCGGCGACTCCGCGGGCGGCGGTCTCACCATGTCGACGCTCATGAAGCTGCGCGACCTTGGGCTGCCGCTGCCGGCCGCAGCCGTGCCGATCTCGCCGTGGGTCGACATGTCCGGCTCGGGAGAGAGTGCCATCACCCGGTCCGACCGCGACCCCATGGTGAGCGCTGACGATCTCACCCGGATCGCCGGGGTCTTCCTCGGCGCAGACGGCGATCCCGCCGATCCATACGCATCACCGCTCGAAGGCGACCTGTCAGGATTGCCGCCGTTGCTCATCCATTGCGGTGACGATGAGGTGCTGCTGTCAGACAGCGAGCGGCTGGCCCACAAGGCCCGCACCAGCGGCGTCGACGTGACCCTCGAGGTGTGGCCCGAGATGATCCACGTGTGGCACTCGATGGCCGGCCTCTTCCCCGAGGCCGACGACGGCATTGCCCGAGTCGCCGAGTACCTCGGCGATCGCCTCGCCTGATAGAGCGCCGAGACCCTCGGCTAGGACTGGGCAACTTCGTCGAGAAACCAGTCGACGAGGTCGAAGCAATTGCGTCGGTTCGCAGCCTCGTTGCGCGTCACAGCGGCCAGGATCTCCTCGCGAACCACGCCGACCGATTCGAGGTAGTCGTCGCTGGCCGCCCAGAGCCACTCGCTGGCGAGCTCCACGTTGATCTCGGGATGGAACTGGGTGCCCACGCTGCGGCCCATCCGGAAGAGCTGCGGGCAGATCTCGGTGCTGGCGAGCAGCTCGGCCCCGTCTGGCAGGTGAAAGCGATCGTGGTGCCACTCCATCCAGGGACCGGTCGATATCGGCAGGTCGACGCCATCGGGCGGTGAGATCCGGTACCAGCCGATCTCAGTCTCGGGGGAGCGATCCACCGATCCGCCGAGCGCTGCCGCCAGCGCCTGGCCGCCGAAGCAGATGCCCAGCACCGGCGTGCCGCGTTCATGGGAACGGCGGATCAGGTCCAGCTCCGTGCCGATCCAGGGTTCGATGGCGTCCTCGTAGACCGACCAATACGAACCGGTCACGACGAGCACATCGAAGTCTTCTGGAGGCAGCGGCTGGAAGTCGGCGGGCCGCGTGTTGTCGGGCACCATCACGTGGACGTGCAGATCGACGCCCCGTTCGGTCAGCCGATCACCGACGAATCCGGGCCGCGACGTCTTCTCGTGGGTGACGACCAGGGCTCTCACGTGATCTCCCGCACTTGCCGATGAGTACTCGGCGAGCATCATGCCGCCAGGTCGACGACGCGCACCGGCAGGTGCTTGATGCCGGAGATGAAGTTGGAGCGCAGCCGCTCTACCGGCCCGTCCTGCTCGATCCGCACGACCCGCCGCAGCAGCTCCTCGAACACGACCTTGATCTCCATGCGGGCCAGCCACGCGCCGAGGCACAAATGGGGTCCGTTGCGGCCGAAGGCCATGTGATCGTTGCCGGTGCGCGCCAGATCGAACCGGAATGGGTGAGGGAACCTGTCCGCGTCGTGATCCGCGCTGATGTAGTACAGGACCACCTTGTCGCCGGCCCGCACCTTGGTGCCGTTGATCTCGGTGTCACATGTCGCCGTGCGCCGGAAGTGCGTCGTGACCGAACTGGCACGCAGCACTTCCTCCACCGCTGCCGTGGTCAGCGTCTCATCGCCGGCCAGCACCGCAGTGCGCCACAGGTCAAACAGATGGGGATGAGCCATCAGCACCCACAGTCCGTGGGTCATCGTGTAGCGGGTGGTGTCGTTGCCGGCCGCGATGAGCAGTGTGAAGAAGTTCTTGAACTCCAGATCGGTGAGCGGCGTGCCGTCTGTGGTGGGGGCCAGCAGCTGGCTGATCACGTCGGAAGTCGGGCACTCGCGCCGCTGAGCGGCCTGCTGCGCCGCGTATTCAAAGATTTCCACCGTCGCTGGGCTGCGAAACGGCATAAAGCGGAAATCGTCGGTGTCGACAAGCCCGACGGGGTAGTCGGTGAAGTCGGGATCGGTGTTGCCGAGCAGTGCATCACCCCACTCGACGAGCTGGTGACCGTCCTCATCGCTGGTCCCCAGCATCCGGCCCAGCATGCGCATCGGCAGCTCCGTCGCCACCTCGGTGACGAAGTCGAAGCGTTCGGTGGTCAGTGCCCGGTCCAGCACCTCGCAGGCAAGCCCCCGGATGGCCGCCTCGTACGTGTTGACCACCCGAGGCGTGAACCCGCGGCTCACCAGCCGGCGGTACCGCGTGTGCTCAGGAGGGTCCATTTCCATCATCGTCGTACGCGCTTCGAGCTCGTCGGGTGCCATGTCCTCGAGCCGGATGCCCTGTGCGGAGGTGAACGTCTGGGTGTCGCGGCTGATGCGGAACGCATCGTCGTACTTCGTGACGGCCCAGTAGCCGCGCCCGTCGATTTCCTCGACCCAGGCGACGGGTTCCTCGCGTCGCATACGGGCGAAGGTGGCGTGGGGGACGCCCTGGGTCCAGACGTCGTGGTCGGAGATGTTGGCGTCGTCAGGACCGAGTTCGTCCAGATACGGCTCGGCCCAAGTGCTCACAGTCAAATTTTGACACAGGAGGCTCGCACAGACGCCGGTGGACCGCCGACGGGCACGTCGACCGAGACCTCCACCGAAGCGACGCCGTGGACAAAATTTGACGGGATCCGCACGAGATTCGAGGCGCTCGCCGGCCGGATGCCGCGGTCCAGCATCGCTTCGAGCAGCACGGTCAGCTCCATGCGGGCCAGATAGGCGCCCAGGCAGAAGTGCGGCCCGCCGCCCCCAAACGCGATCTGGGCATTGTCGGCCCGCCCGATGTCGAACTCGTCGGCCTGGTCGAACAGCGCCTCGTCCCGATTGGCCGATGGGTACCACATGACGACCTTGTCGCCTGCGGCGATCTGGGTTCCGGACAGTTCGGTGTCCACTGCGGCGGTTCGTCGCATGTGCAGGATCGGCGACGCCCAGCGGATGACCTCCTCCACGGCGTTGGGCAGCAGTTCGCGGTCTGCAACCAGCCGGTCCCACTGCTCGGGGTGCTCGGCGAACGCGATCGTCCCGTGGGTGATTGCGGTGCGCGTCGTCTCATTGCCGCCGAACACCAGGACCTGGAAGAAGTTGCGGAACTCGGTCGCTGTCAAACGGTCCCCGCCGACCTCGGCGTGCACGAGGTGGCTTACGACGTCGTCAGTGGGGTGGTCCAAGCGCTCGTCGCCGAGCTTTGCGCCGTACTCGTACAGCCCCCAAGCGGCAGGACTCCCAAAGGGCAGCAGGCGCAACGGCGTGGTGTTGCCGTACGCGTCGGGAGGCAGCGACTGGCTCTCGGTGGTGCCCTCCACCAGATGGTTCGACAGCTCCACCATGTAGTCGCCGTCGGAGGGCGGCACTCCCAGGATGGCGATGATCACCCGGATCGGCAGCGGCGCTGCGACCAGTTCCACCCAGTCACCGCCTCCCTGCCGGACGACAGCGTCGAGCAGCTCGTCGGCGATCTGACGCGTGCGCTCTTCGTAGCGGCGCATCTGGCGGGGAGTGAACGCCTTGCTCACCACCCGGCGCAGTCGGGTATGCGCGGGCGGGTCGTGCTCGAGGATCGATCGGCGCGCTTCCAGCGCATCGGCTTCGAGGTCCCACAAGTTGACGTGCCCGATCGCCGACGAGAATCGTTCGGGGTGGCGAGACACCTCGCACACGTCGGCGTGGCGCGTCACCGCCCAAAAGCCGTGGTCTTCATAGCGGTTCCAGTGCAGCCCCGGCTGCTGCCGCAGGGTGCGGAAGTCCTCCCAGGGGATGCCGTTCCCGTAGCGGCCGGCGTCGGCAATGTCGATCTGGGCGGCCGGATCGGCTCCGCGTGTCATGGGCGAATGGTAAGTGTGTGCAGATGTTCCGGTGGACCGAGGAGGCAAGCCTGTGACAACCGTCGCCGATATCAAGGGCATTTTGAGCGGAGCCGACGTGCACACCGTGGAGGTCGCCATCGTCGATACCTACGGGCACCTGCGAGGTAAGCGCTTCCCGGTCGATCACTTCCTGCGCTCGGTCGCAGAGGGCGGATGTCACCTTGCCGACGCCATCTACATCTTCGACCTGCACAATGATCTTGTCGACAGTCCGTACATCAACATGGGCCTCGGCTTTCTCGACACCCACTTGGTCCCCGATCTGGGCACGCTGCGCATCTTCGGCCACCGTCCCGGCTACGCGCTGGTGTTTGCCGACAGCCTCGAGCCGCCGCACCGTCTCCACCCCATCGCTCCCCGCACGGTGTTGGCCCACCAGGTCGCACGCTGCCGGGCGCTCGGCTTCAGCCCGCTCGTGGCGACCGAGATGGAGTTCTATCTGTGCGAGGCCGACTGGTCGCACACCCAGAGCCACATCCAGTACTCGTCGCTCACCGACCGGGCAGATCTCGAATCGGTGCTGCTGGCGATGCGCCTCGCGATGATCGACGCCGGGATCCCCGTCGAGTCGTCGAATCCCGAGTACGGACCCGGCCAGATCGAGATCAACGTGCAGTATTCCGATGCCATGACCACCGCTGACAACACGGCGCTGTACAAGAGCATCGTGAAGGAGATCGCCGAGGAGACGGGGTTGAAGGCCACGTTCATGCCGAAGCCGTGGACCGAGCCGTCGGGCAGCGGCATGCACGTGCACACCAGCCTCGTGTCGGTGAGCGACCGAGCTCCCGCCGGCGGTGAACATCCGCACGAGGCCGCGAGCCACAACACGTTCGCCAGCTCCACCGACGGCCCCAATGAGGTGATGTCACACTGGCTCGGCGGTCAACTCGACAACGCCGCGGCGCTGTCGCTGCTCGGCAGCCCGGTGCCCAACGGCTACAAGCGGGTGCGCCCCTACACGTTCGCCCCCACCCACGTGCACTGGGGGCTCGACAACCGCTCGGTCATGTGCCGGTGCACGGTCGGTGCGGGCAATGCGAACCGGGTCGAGTACCGCGCACCAGGCGCCGACGCCAACCCGTACCTCATGATCGCCGGCCTGCTGGCAGCGGGTGCCGACGGGCTCGAGCGCGGCGCCGACCCGGGCCCGATGAGCGTGGGCGACCAGTACGACGACGCCGGCGAGGCTGTGCCGCTGCCCGCAAACGCCGCCGAGGGCATCGCGGCCTATGAGGGAAGCGCGCTCGCGGCAGCATTGGGGGAGGAGTTCTCGACGAACTTCGTGCTGATGGCCAGGGCCGAGCTGGACAAGTTCACCGAGGCCGGCTGTGACCCGGTCGGCGACGACGTCACCGACTGGGAGCGCGACCGCTACATCGAGTTCACCTGACGAGCGCTGCCAGTCCGAGACTCCCTAGGGGGCGTCAAACCTCTCAGTGGTAGGGGAGGTACTCGCTGATCTCCCAGGCGCTGATCTCGTCGGCGGGCTCACCGACGGCTGCCACGTAGCGCTCCCACTCGGCGTCCTTGATGGCCAGGAAGTTGTCGACCAAGTCGCTGCTCACGGCCTCAGCGAGCGCGCTGTCTGCACGCAGGTCGCCCAACGCATCAGTCAGATTGAGCGCGGAGGTCACTTCGGTGTTCCAGGCCTCCATGCCGTCGTTGGTCTCGGGTGCGGGGCACTCGAGCTCATCGACCACACCGAGACGCGCAGCCTGCAGCACGGCGGCAATGGCGGTGTGGATGTTGCAGGTGCCATCGGCCAGACGTGACTCGATGCGCGTCCGTGTGCCGCGCTCAGCCGGCACGCGGGTGCCGACCACGCGATGGTCATAGCCCCAGTTGGCACGTCGGCCGCTGAACGTGAACGGCCGCAGGCGCCGGTACGCGTTCACCGTTGGGCAACACAGCGGCGTGAGTCCCTGATGGTGAGCGCACAGTCCGGCCAGGCACGACTTCGCCAAGCCAGACAGTCCGTCGTCAGTGCTGGGATCGGCGAGCACGTTGTTGCCGTCGGTATCGACCAGCGAGAAGTTCACGTGGACTCCATTGCCCTCGAGATCCGCATAGGGCTTGCCCAGGAACGTGAGCCGGCGACCGCGGTCCATGGCGCATTCGCGGGCCAGCACTTTGAAGAGAAAGGCGTCATCGGCAGCCCGCAGCGCATCGGCATAGCGAAGCGTCAGCTCGAATTGTCCCGAGTCGAACTCGGCATTGACCGATTCGAGCGTGATTTCGCTGCCGGCTGCGAGATCGACGATGTCGTCGATCAGGCCGATGGGGTCCACCAGGCGGCCTGTTCCGTAGACGTAGGACTCCGGCGTATTCCATCGCTGCCAGCCGTGCTCTTCGGTGAGCTCAAGCACGTAGGCCTCGAACTCGATGCCCACCATGGGGCGGTAGCCCAAGGCTTCCCAGTCGGCGATCGCCTTGCGCAGGGCGTAACGAGCGGAGTAGCGGAATGGCTCACCGCCCTGAGACAGGTCGCAGACGGCTACTTGGGTCCTGTCATCGTCCCAGCCCGGCCGAAGGTCGGAGGCGTCGAAGGTGGCATGCACGTCGGGAAAGCCGTCGAGGACGCCCGACCCGGGTGCGGCGATGAATGAACGGTCGTACGCGAGGCTGTATACAGCCGCGGCGTGCCCGGTGCCTTCGTGAGCCAGGGCCGCGGGAAGGTACTTGCCCCGGGCAAGCCCGAGGTGGTCAGGCCAGAGCATCCGGACGCGTTCATTGGCCATAGGTGTTCTCCTTCAGGGTGGCGGTGACCGTTTTTCTCGGACGTGCCGTGACAAGCTGCTGTCGGGGAGCGTCGGTAGTGCAGGCGCGGCAAGGACTCATGATGCGCACAGTGCTCGCATTCGCCGTAGGAGCAACCATCCTCGCGGCAGCTTGCAGCAGCGACGACACCGACACTTCCCCGACCGCAGACTCAGACGCCGATGCGCTGGCGATCGTCCTCAGCGAAGACGAGATCCAGCTGACAGGCGGCCTTTCCCGATTCGACGACTGTGACGCGCTGCTCGCACACTTGCACGAAGAATATGCGGCCCGCGTGGGACCGTGGGGTTTCGGCGACGGAGGCCGCGGCGGACCGATGTTCGATGACGACGACATGGCCGACGAAGCAATGGAAGACAGCGACGATGCGTCGTCGCAGAGTCACCTGCCTGTCGAGGGCGTGGACTTCTCGGGCACCAACGTCCAGGAGCGGGGCGTCGATGAGTCCGACATCGTCAAGACCGACGGTCGGCGGATCTTCGCGCTGTCGCAGGGACGGCTGGTGGTTGTCGACGTTCGACAGCGACGCGTCACCGGTTCGGTGCAAGTCATCGAAGGATGGTCGTCTGAGATGTTCCTCCAGGGCGACAGCCTGCTGCTGATCGTTCGCGTCTACGACTCATACGACCAGGGCGCGCACGGCACTCAGACTGTGCTGCAGCGCATCGAGGTGCGCGACGGCCGTCCGTCTGTGGCCGCCACATTGCGCGCTGAAGGCGACTACCTGAGCGCCCGCAGCGTCGGCGGGATTGCCCGGGTGGTCATGCGTTATGACCCGCAGCGCAACTTCCCGTTCGTGTATCCGCGCAGCGAGGCTGGCGAAGACGCCGCCCGGCGGGCCAATCGAGACGCCGTCCTGGCCTCCACCCTGGACGACTGGTTGCCCCGTTACACACTCCGGGGCCGACATCCGTCGGTGGGGGACCGGCTTACCGGCTGCGCCGATGTGCATGCGCCCACGGTGTTCTCGGGTTTCGGGGTCACCACGGTGATGAGTGTTGCGATCGACGGTGATCTGGATCCGTCTTCCTCGACGGCGGTGACAGCTCCCGGCGACACGGTCTACGCCTCGACAGACTCGCTATACGTGGCGACGCCCGGCTGGCTCGACGCCGGGCAGTTCAGCGACGATGCAGCCTGGGAACGCGCGTGGCGGGACCGCCGGACCAGCGTGCACCGCTTCAGCCTCGACGGGTCCGCCAGCGCTGTGTACGAGGCTTCAGGCGATGTGCTGGGCACTGTCCACAATCAGTTCTCGCTGTCCGAGCACGACGGCCGCCTGCGGCTTGTGACCACAGTCCAAGACTCGGGGGTCCGCGAGTCGGAGTCATATGTGCGGGTGCTGGAGCAACGCGACGACCGACTGGTCGAGATCGGCAGCGTCGGCGGCATCGGGTGGGGCGAGGACGTTCAGTCGGTGCGCTTCGTGGGCGACATTGCCTACGTCGTGACGTTCCGCCAGATCGACCCCTTCTACATCATCGACCTGTCGGATCCGGCCGATCCGCGGGTGACAGGCGAGCTGAAGATTCCCGGCTTCTCGAGCTACCTGCACCCTGTTGGCGATGATCTCGTGCTTGGTGTGGGACTCGACGCCGATGCCGCGGGCGTCGTCCACGGCTCGAAGGTGTCGCTGTTCGACGTCAGCGATGCGGCTGCGCCGCGCGAGATCGATGTCTGGAACATCGCCGGCGTATGGAACGACATTGGCTGGGATCATCGCGGCTTCCTGTGGTGGGCACCGGAGCGCATTGCGGTAGTTCCGATGACGTCATGGCAACGGTTCTCCGGTGCTGTCGTGCTGAAGGTGGAGGACCGGTTGATCCGCGAATTGGGCCGCATCGAGCATGCGGACGACGACACGGCATCGGGCGCGACGGACTGTCGGCACCTGACCGCCGCCGACCTGCCGAGCGACGACTACGACGAATTCGCCACTGAACTGGAGTACCGCGTCATGGAGGGCATCGCATTCGCATGCGACCCGAGCGAGTCCCTCCCGGCCGGCCACTACTGCGCCAATGAGTCGGTCTTGGATCGCGAGGCGCGTGATCTGGAACTGCTGCACGACGGCGAATCAGTCTGGTCGTGCTGGGAGAATGCCGAACCCCAGGCGATCTATCGCAGCATGGTCATCGGCAGCGAGCTCTGGTCACTGGGCGCCAAGGGCCAGGATTTCGACCCCAGACGGCAGAACCGCCTTGAAGTTCACGATCTGGCCGATCTCGCACGCAAAGCGCGCATCGATATGTAGCAGTCTCCCCGCCCGTCTCTCAGGCGGTGGCCCTCTTGGAGATGCACCGGGCGGGTCGGCCGTCCCCTGCACAGTCCGACGGCGGACCCGGTGAGTTGAGTACAGTTCGGCGCAGTTTTATGAGCGAAACTGGCATCGACAAGCCGCGGCCCGTGTCGGCACCGGACCGAGCCGGTGTACCCGTGAGCGACGACGATACTGACAAACTGCTCCGTGACCTGCTCCTTGATGTGCAGGCCGAGCTGCGCCAGTTTCGTCAACGGCGTTCGCCGGTAGTGCCGCTTTGGTTCGCCGCAGTCGGGGTCTGGCTCCTGCTGTTGATTCAGATGCTCGTGCCCGTGGTATTCGTGCTCGCAGATTAGGGCCCAGAGTCTGCGGTCGGACTGCCGTACTGCACCGAGCGATTACCCCGCGCAGCGACATCAGGGGCCACGATCAGCGGCGATCTGCAAATCGCAGTCGCCCACGCAGGTCTCCGAAGTCGGGCGATGAAAGCGAAGCGTACGGCCGGGCGCGCGAACCTGATGGGGTGAAGCGAGCGAGCAACCGATGTCACGTCCGCATCGAGACCCACCTCGGCCTCTGGAGCGGTGCAGACACACAATCCGCCCGGTCCAGGCGGCTGCAACGGAGGCTTCACCCAATCAACGCGTAGCGATGAACGAGCGATATTCGGGGAGGGCTAGTGCTGTGTCCGCAAACGTTCGTCGGGTTGGTGTCCGCGTGGCGGGGTGTGGTTTGTGGTTTGGTCGGGGGTATGAGTGAGCGTGTTCGGGTCCGTCGGTTGACCCATGAAGAAGGCCAGGCGTTGCAGCGGATCGTG
>JAPOPC010000080.1 GCA_026713105.1 Acidimicrobiaceae bacterium | reverse complement strand
CCGCACGAACACCGAAACCGGGACCAGCGACACCCCCACGACGCTGCCGCCTGCAGCCCCAACACCCCGAAACGACAAATCAGGCCAACCGGAATGCCCAAAACACGACTCGCGGCATTCTCATGAATAATCAGGGCTAGTTCGCTGTCGCTCACGGGCCGCTCGGGCCACGGCTTCGCCATTCGGCTCAGCCTCTTAGGCGCAGCAAGCCTCTTCGCTGTGGCCAACCCGCTCGATACCGTCGCCGCGGCGTGACAGCACGACGTTCGCCATCACCTCGGTGTCGCCTTGTTTGACATACCACTCCCACTCGATGCCATGCGGATCGGTGGTCCACGTCTCGACCTTCTCGGCGTAGCAGCACATGGTCTCGTCAATGGTCGAGGTGGTGATGCCGGCATCGATCATGCGGGCGTGTGCCTGCTCCACCTCGCCGGCGGAATCGGTCTCGACCCCGAGGTGGTTGATGGTGCCCCCGTCGCCAGTCGACTCGAAGAGCACCAGCTTCAGCGGCGGCTCATCGATGGCGAAGTTCGCATAGCCCTCGCGCCGCTTCGCAGGCTCCGCTCCGAATAGACGTGAGTAGAAGTCGACCGCTTCGTCGATGTCGTCCACGTTGAGTGCTAGCTGCAACCTCATGGGTTCACACTACGGCGCGCCCGCTGAACTGGGTAGGACGAACCTGGACATCTGAGCCCGCCGGCAACGAGCGATCTCAGAGGCTGAGCCGATAGGCGAAGCCGTGGCCCGAGCGGCTCGTGAGCGCAATCGCATGAAGACCGGGAACAAGAGCGGGAAACAACTGATGCGAGAACGGGAAGGCTCACCCTTCCGCGCAGCCTCTAAGGTGCGCCGCTGTGACTTCGCCACAACCGCTCAGCCCCGCACAGCTCGCGGCAGCAGATGCTCTGACCGCTTACCTCTCCGACGGAGGCGAGACGCCCATAGAGGCGTTTGCCGACTTGGGCTTCGAAGACGGACTCGCTATCCATTGCGAGATGCAGCGGCGAGCCACCGCCAATGGTGCCGTGCAAGCCGGCTGGAAGGTGGGGCTGACCTCAGATCGGGCTCGGACTGCAGTAGGAATCGACGACCGGCCGTTCGGGCACGTCAACCGCGTGCTCGCATCGCCAGCCGACATCCCGTCCGCAGAGATCAGCAAGGTGAGCATCGAACCTGAGATGTGCTTCGTGATCGGCGAGCGCATCGCCGGCGACGACGTCGATCCTGCTTCCGTGCCCGCTCGGATCGCGCAGGTGTGCGCCGGCTACGAGGTGAACGAGGCACGCGTATCCGTCGGGGGCAACCTCGCCATGCTCGTCGCCGACAGCCTGACGAATTGGGCCATTGTCCGAGGCTCGGGAGTAGACGCTCCGCCCGCAGCCGATCTCGACCGCTGCGTGGTGACGGTCTCGTGCGACGGCGAAGAGCGCTTCAACTGCGCGGCCGCGGACGAGGTCGACAACCCCTACCTGTCGATCGCCCGGCTCGCAGCAACATTGCACCGCCACGGCATGGCTCTCGAACCGGGCCAGAGCGTGATCACCGGCGCCTACTCCCGCTTCCGGGTCGAGCCGGGCCAGCGCTGGACGACCCACTACAGCGGCATCGGAGACGTGGAGGCGACGATCTCATGAATTCTGCACTGCCCGACCCGACCGTCCTGGACGTGCCTGACGGACCGCTCCATGTGCTGGTCACCAAGACACTCACGCTGCCCGACGTCAGCCCTGATGACGAGGCCGCCATGCGCGACGCCGCAGGACCGGGCGCAGTCGTGAACATCGTGGACCGGCCGCGAGACGGGGTGCCGCTGGCTGCCGATGCACAGGTGATCCTCGGGATCGTGCCCGAGTGGCTGTTCGATGCGGCGCCGAACCTGCGCTGGATTCACGCCACGGCATCGGGCGTCGACATGTTCATGTATCCCAAGTTCCTCGACAGCGATGTCGTGCTGACCGGCGAGAAGGGTCTGGTCGGCAGCCACCTGGCCGATCATGCGTTCGGCCTGCTGCTGGCGCTGGTCAGGCGCATCGCAACGGCGGTGAAGCTCGGTCCCGAGGGATGGGACAACGACCTCCGGGAACAGATGCGTTACAGCGAGCTCGAGCTCGAAGGCCTGACCATGGGCATTCTGGGGTTCGGCGGCACGGGCCGACACATCGCCCGCCGCGCCACCGCGTTCGGCATGAACGTGCAGGCGATGGACCTGTACCCGGTTCCACCCGGCGAGGGCGTCGACACGGTCGGCGGGCCGGAGTCGCTGCGCGACATCGTGGCGACGAGCGATGTGCTGGCGGTCGGTCTGCCGCTTACCGCCGACACCCGGGCCATGTTCGATGACGAGATGTTCGCCTTGATGCCCGACGGCGCGGTGTTGCTGAACGTGACCCGCGGCGAGATCATCGACGGACCGGCGCTGGAGCGTGCACTGGCCGAGGGACGGATCGGCGGCGCCGCTCTCGATGTCGCACCCGTCGAGCCGCTGCCCGCCGACAGCCCGCTGTGGGGGTTCGACAACTGCGTGATGACACCCCACACCGCCGGCGCCAGCCAGCACCGCGCACGGCGCAACTTGGAGCGCTTCTGCCGAAACCTGGTGGCGTTGCGGGAAGGTCGTCCGCTCGAGGGCGTCGTGGACAAGCAAACGGGGTTCTGAGCCGGCGCATTCGTCGCACAACTGGCTTGCTCACGGCGCATCGGACAGCGGCCCGGACCACCCAAGAATCCGGCACTGTAATTCCGACACCTATCTGTCACAGAAAATCCGACCGGATAGGTCGGGTTTTGCCGCTACAGTCTTGCGCGCTCGGCAATCCCGCCGGGTTATAGGCATAGCCCGCCTCATGGGGCGTAAGAAATGGAGCTCACTATGAGCGACGCAGTTGAAGACCAAACCGACCAATGGGGTTTCGAAACCCGAATGATCCATGCGGGCCAAGCGCCTGACAGCGCCACCAACGCCCGCGCGGTTCCCATCTACCAGACCACCTCGTACACCTTCGAGAGCTCCGAGCATGCCCAGAAGCTGTTCGGGCTGGCTGAGATCGGGAACATCTACACCCGCATCATGAACCCCACCCAGCATGTGCTGGAAGAGCGCATCAGTGCGCTCGAAGGGGGCATTCGCACAGCAGTCGGCCTGCCCGGCGCGCTGGCGGTGTCCTCGGGGCAGGCTGCGGAGACGCTGGCAATCCTCAACCTTGCGGAGTCGGGCGACCACATCGTGGCCAGCCCGTCGCTGTATGGAGGCACGTACAACCTGTTCCACTACACGCTGCCGAAGATGGGCATCGAGACCACGTTTGTGGAAGATCCCGACGACCTCGACGCATGGCGCGATGCGACCCGTGACAACACGCGGGCGTTCTACGGCGAGACCATCGGCAATCCCAAGAACGACATCTTGGACTTCGAAGGCGTGTCCGACGTGGCCCATTCGGTGGGCGTCCCGCTGGTCATCGACAACACGGTGCCATCGCCGTACCTGTGCCAGCCTCTGGCCCACGGTGCGGACATCGTGGTGCATTCGGCCACCAAGTTCATCGGCGGTCACGGCACCTCCATCGGCGGGCTCATCGTCGACGGCGGCACGTTCGACTTCGGTGCCTCTGGGCGGCATGCGATGTTCACCGAGCCCGATCCGAGCTACCACGGGCTGGCCTACTGGCCGGCCCTCGGCGCAGGTTCGTACATCCTCAAGGCACGGGTGCAGCTGCTGCGCGATATCGGCGCTGCGGTCTCACCCATGAACGCTTTCCTGTTCCTGCAGGGAATCGAAACCTTGTCGCTGCGCATGGAACGGCATGTCGCGAACGCCCAAGCGGTGGCCCAGTACCTGGAGTCCCACCCGCAGGTCGAGTGGGTGCTCTACGCCGGGCTTTCGTCCAGTCCCTACAACGAGCGGGCGCGCAAGTACCTGCCTCGGGGCGCCGGCTCAGTGCTGGCGTTCGGGATCGACGGCGGCACCAAGGCCGGCCAGAAATTCGTGGAGAGCCTGGAGTTGCACAGCCATGTCGCCAACATCGGCGACGTGCGCAGCCTGGCGATCCATCCGGCCAGCACGACGCACAGCCAGCTCACCCCCGAGGAACAGTCCGACACCGGCGTCGAGCCGAACTTGGTGCGGCTCTCCGTGGGCATCGAGACCATCGACGACATCATCGCCGACCTCGATACCGGCTTCGAGGCCGCCGCCGGCATCTGACGCCATGCAACATCGCGCTCGCGGGCTGACGGCGCCAAGTCGTCAGCCCGCAGCCGATGCGTGACCAGAGTTAGCTGACGGCGCTGGAGTTACGCAGGGCAGCGATCTCGCCGGGTTCTAGGCCGAACTGGGCCAGGATCTCGTCGGTGTGCTCGCCTCGCGCGGGGCTGGGCCGCCGGATATCACCGGGCACCCCGTCGATCTGGGTGGCATTGCGCACAATGCGGATGTCGCCCATCGCCGGGTGACGCACCGGCGCGGCCATGCCCAAGTGCTCTACCTGCGGGTCGGCGAACGCCTCAGCCACGGTGTTGACGCGACCGCAGGGGATGCCGACGGCGTTGAGGCGCTCGACCCATTCGTCGCAGCCGACCTCGGCGAGCCGCTCGCCGATGATCTTGTTCAACTCGGTCCGATTGGCTGAACGCAGCTTCGTCGAGGAGAAACGCTCGTCGTCAGGCAACTGGGGGCAGCCGATCTCGGCGCAGAAGGCTCGCCACAGTCGGCCGCCGGGTGCTGCGATGTTGATGTGCCCGTCCGCGGCTTCGTAGGTCCCCATCGGGATCATCGTGGGGTGGTCGTTGCCGGCCTGCGGCGGGTCCTCCCCCGCCACCGTCCAGCGGGCCGCCTGGAAATCGAGCATGCCGATCATCGACTCGAGCAGCGAGGTGTGCACCCAGCGGCCCTCGCCGGTGCGGGATCGCTCGATGAGCGCTACCAGAACACCGATCGCGAGCTGAAGGCCTGCGGTCACATCGCTGATCGCCACGCCGGCCCGCACGGGGCCATGGCCCGGCAGACCCGTCACGGCCATCATCCCGCCGAGGCCCTGCGCGATCTGGTCGACACCGCCTCTCGTCGCGTACGGACCGTCTTGTCCGAAGCCCGAGATCGATCCCATGACGAGCGTTGGATTGACGGCGTGCAGGGTCTCCCAGTCGAATCCCAGCCGGTACTTGACAGTTGGCCGAAGGTTCTCGATCAGCACGTCGGCCGACCGGACGAGTCGGTGAAGCAGTTCACGGCCCGACGGATTCTTCAAATCGATGACCAACGAGCGCTTGTTGCGATGGATGTTGAGGTGATCCGGCGATGCCTCACGGCCTTCCTCGAAACCGTCGACAGGAGCATCCACCCGGATCACGTCGGCACCCCAGTCCGCGAGCTGCCGTACGGCCGTCGGCCCTGCGCGCGCAATTGTCAGATCGAGCACGGTGATGCCGGCGAGCGGCAACTCTGGGCCGCCCGCGGCGGCATCCGGCGATGGCGAGGGACTCACAGGCTCAGTCGCTGGCAGGGTCTGCCTGGGCGCCACGCACGAGTGTGCCGGGGCGGGCACCGGTGAACTCGCCGTCGGCCGACACCTCGACACCCGCCACGAACGTGTGCCGGTAGCCCGTCGACCGCTGGATCAGGCGCTTGCCGCCGCTCGGCAGGTCGTGCACGAGTTGCGGGCGCCCCACGCCAAGTGCTTCGAAGTCGACCACATTGAGGTCGGCCCGATAACCGGGAGCGAGCAGGCCGCGATCGGCCAGCCCGTAGGCGGCCGCATTGGCCCGAGTCTGCTTGTGCACTAGGAATTCCAGCGGCAGGCCGTCGCCGCGGCTGCGGTCCCGGGCCCAATGCGTCAGCAGGTACGTCGGGTACGACGCATCGCAGATGGTGCCGACATGTGCTCCCGCGTCGCCGATCCCGCAGATCGTGTGAGGGTCGGCCAGCATTTCGCGGATCACCTCGAGGCTGCCCGCGGTGTAGTTCTCGAAGGGGTACAGCAGCAGCGCGTCACCGTCACCGTCGGACAGCAGATCCAGTGCCAGTTCCCACGGGCTGACGCCGAGGTCTGCAGCCCGCGCTGCAACCGATGCACGCGGGTCGGGCTCGTAGTCGGGCACGTCGCCGAGTTCGAAGGCGCGGGTGAGCGCGTAGTCCATCCATTTGCTGAAACCGTCGACCGGCCGGTCTTCCACCAGTGTGCGACGCAGGCTCTCGTCGGTGCGCATGCGGGCCGCGCGCTGCGATGCCGGCAGGTGGGCGATGTCGCGGTACGCCGGGTGGTTGCCGAAGGGGTTCACCGACACGTCGAGCCCGAGCATCACGCTGATGGGCCGGCAGCCGACCTGCCCATTCGCAGCGATGCCTGCTGCGTTCGCATCATGGATCTGCGCCAAGGTCTCCCGCCACAGCTCGGGGGCATTGTCCACCTGCAGCAGCAGCACCGACAGCGGGCGGCCCGAGAGCTCAGCTGCTGCGCGCAGCGTCTCGAATTCGCCGGGCCCGAAGTCAGAGTTCACCTGCAGCACGCCGGCGCCGGCCTGTCGCATCGCCCGTGCCACCGCTGCGAGCTCGGGATCTCCCGCCGACAGTGACGGCGTCAGCCGACCGTCGGCCGCCTTGTGCTTGGTGGTGCGGCTGGTGGTAAAGCCGAGCGCCCCCGCTGCAAATGCCTCGGTGACCAACTCGGTGATGCGGCCGAGTTCTTCGTCGGTCGGCATCTCGGCGTGGTCGGCGCCGCGTTCGCCCATCACGAAGAACCGCAGCGCCCCGTGGGGCAACTGGCTGCCGACGTCCATCACCCGGGGCGTCTCGGCGAGTGCGTCGAGGTACTCCGGGTAGCTGGTCCAGCGGAAGTCGATCCCCTCGGCGAGCACCGTCCCGGGGATGTCCTCGACACCCTCCATGAGGTTGATGAGGTAGTCCTCGGTGCCTGGTTGCACCGGCGCAAAACCGACGCCGCAGTTGCCGAAGACCGCCGTCGTCACCCCGTGCCACGACGACGGCGTCATCTCGGGATCCCAGGTGGCTTGTCCGTCGTAATGGGTGTGAATATCCACCCAGCCCGGCAGCACGAGGTGCCCGTCAGCATCGATCTCGCGGCGACCGCGGCCGGCCACCTCGCCGACCTCGACAATCGTGCCGTCAGTGACGGCCACATCTGCCGTGCGTGGGGGGCCGCCGCTGCCGTCCACCACAGTTCCGTTGCGGACCACGACCTCAGCCATGGCGGTCAGCGTACTGATTGGTGCCGACCCGATTTCGAGGATGTCCCGCAGACCCGCACGGTCAGTTCTGCGTCACCGGTCATCGGCGACTGCCTGCTCCGTCGGGGACATGCGCCTGCAGCGGCGGCTACCGACCAGGAAGCCGGTGCCCCACGACAGATGCATGACTGCAAAGGCTGCGGCCGCTCTCAGGCGCTCGCCGAGTGACGGAAGGCGAGAGCGCAGACGGGCCGCAGCCAGCGCGCATGCGCCGATGTACGCGGCGGGAGCGATCAGGCCGCGCTGGCGCCCTTTGGCCAGCTGGCACGCAGACAGCACCAGACCCACAACGAGGGCGGGCGCTGCGAGCTGCCGGGGCTGCATCGAGCGTGGGTGACGGCTGATCACCACGCGCTTCCAGACTCCGTAGTCGAAGTACTGACGTGCGAGTCCTGCCCAGCTGGATCGGGGCAAGTACTCCACGACCAAGCTGGGATCGAGCCACACCACGTGACCCGCTTCGCGGAGACGCCAGTTCAGCTCGTAGTCCTGATTCCGCTCCAACGATTCGTCGAACCCTCCCACCGACCGCAGCGCAGCAGCGTCGAAGACGCCGAGATACACAGTGTCGACGGGCCCCGAATGACTCCCCTGCCGGAACGCAGCCGGGCCCCCGCCGAATGGCGACGACACGGCCCCCGCGATCACTCGACTCAAGCCGCGGCGCCCGACCGCATTCTGCACGCCGCCGACATTCGCCGCCCCGGATTCTGCAAGCGTTGCGACCGCCCGCTCGACGTAGTCGGCTGGCAGCCTGGCTTGCGCATCAACGCGCACAATGACGGAGCCCGCAGCCTCGGCGATCGCCAGATTCAAGCCCGACGACGTGGTCCCCGCGGGACTATCGATGACTTCGAGCGGCCACGCGCAGTTGGACTCGCGAGCGACGTCCTCGGTCTCGTCGCTGCTCGGCGCCACGGCCACGATCACGTCCAGCGAACCTCGGTAGGTCTGCGCGCTCAGAGCATCGAGGCATCCGGGCAGTTCGGCGGCACAGTCGCGCGCCGGGATCACCACGGTCACATGCGGCCTGCCGGCCAGGGCGCGCAGCTCGCTGCCTGCGGCTGGTTCGCTCACCTGGCGTTGCGGCGAGCCATGACCACAAGGCTCTTTGCCATGATCTCCCAGTCGAGCACCGGCGACCAGTTGACGACGTACTGAAGGTCGTGGCCGAGCTTGTAGCCGGCATCGGTCTGATAGTGGCCCTGCGTCTGGGCGAGTCCCGTGATGCCGGGCGGTACGTCATGTCGCCGGCCGTACCCAGCAATCTCGCGTTCCAGACGGGCCACGAATTGGGGCCGTTCGGGCCGCGGACCCACCAGCGACATGGTGCCGACCAGTACGTTCCACAGCTGCGGCAGCTCGTCAAGGCGGGTGCTGCGCAGCCAGCCCATCCCCTTCATCACCCGTGGGTCGTTCGAGGCAGCCATCACGGGCCCGTTGCGCTCAGCATTACGCGTCATGGTGCGGAACTTCAGCAGCACGAACGGCGCCCCCTCACGGCCGACACGTTCCTGCCGGTAGAGCACACCGCGGCCTCCCACGGTTCTTACATAGATCGCGACGGCCGCTGAGAGCGGCAGTGCGAACGGAGCGAGCAGTGCCAGGTACGCCAAGTCCAAGAGCCGCTTGAAGCGCAGGCGGCACACGGGCAGCGCATGGGCCCGCAGCGCCACGAACGGCATGCCGCCGATCTGGCGACTGCGCTGCAAACCGAGCAACGTGTCTGCCGGCGTGATCCGGCGGAAGACGCCGATGTTGCGCAATTCCAGTTCGCCGAGCGGCTCGGGATAGATGGTGTCGAGCGGCTCGCCGGACAACAGCAAGAGCTCGGTGGCACCCAGGCGATCCGCTTCAGAGATGATCAGTTCGGGGTCAGTCAGGCTGCCCGCGACCACGGCATCGGCTTCCGCGTCCGCGAGGTGCACCTCAGCAGAGTCAATGTCGGCGGGCGCGCCCACCAGCAGCATGCGAGGCCGGCCCATCCGCAGCAGGCGCACGCGGCGTGCTCCCCAGCGATTGAACGAGATCAGCACCGCTCCTGCCACCGCGAGCACAACCAGATTCGCCCGGGGCATCAGATAGCGGCCCGTCAGCAGCGTCACCGTGGCATCGCCGCCCACCGCCATGAAGGTCAGCAGCATCGCCCGCGGAAGCCAGGGGCGGTGCCCCAGCCGCTGCTCGAACTCGTAGAGACCACCGAAGTAGTAGACGGTCATGTGCAAAACCGTGGCGATCGCAAAACCGATGACGTAGTGGGTGCGGGGATATGTCGGCCAGTCGAGGCCGAAGCGCACCACGGTGATCGCCGCCATCAAGGCGAACAACGTCGCTGCATCGACGACATAGAGGAATCGGAATCCTCGCCGGCTCGACGTCGCTAGCGCTGCGGCTGAATTCACGTGCTCATGGTTGGACGGAACGCGTCCGGGGGCGCTGTGGGACGTGGCGTCTGGCAGTCGATGCCGCTCTTGGACCACCATCGGGCCGATACTACGCTGCCCCCCTTCAGGCGATGGGTGCGACGATCAGATTCGCAGCGATCAGAATCGGGCGATCGGAAACGACGGATCCCTCATGCTCATTCCAGGACTCGTGGCTCGACTGCGTTCGGGTTGGACCGTCGTTGTCCTCATCTGCGTGGCCGTGCTGGCACTGTGGGCACCAGACCTCGACTTGCCGCTGGGCAACAGCGACGATGGCCGGATCTTTGGCCGCGCAGGCATTCAGGCGCGCAACTTCTGGGACTTGGGGCCGCTGGATTCCAGCCTCGGCGCCAGGACCGATCCGTTCATCCGGGCCGAATTCGAGGTGCCGCCCAGAACAGAACCACCCCCTGAGGCCATCACCTACGCACATCACCCGCCGCTGAAGCAGTTCCTCACCATCGTCTCGGTAGGCGCGCTGGGCGACAGCCCGACCGCGGTGCGGATCACCGATTTCCTGCTCGGAGCCGCCACGGTGGCATTCATGGCCGCGCTGCTGCGCGCCGTGGGCATGCGGTGGGGGCCGACTCTGCTCGCGCTGCTGGTCATGGTGAGCACGGGTTTCTTCTACGTGTACGCCCGCATGGGCATCAGCTTCTCGATGCTGCTCGCGCTCACCGCAGCCATCGCGTGGCTGCGGCAAGCCCAAACGCCCTCACGCTGGGCGCTCGCGGGCGCCGGTGCGCTCGCCGCGCTCACGGCGATGCACTCCTGGATAGCCATCGCATCGCTGGGTCTGCTGCTGCCGTGGCTGTTCATCGGGACGATGCAGCGGCGACCGGCCTGCAGCTCTGGGGCAGTCACCGGGTCGTCGGGCGGTGTGGCCAGTTGGCTGCGGCGCCGGTGGTCACCGGCCATGACTGCAGTCGCAGCGGGGGCGCTGCTGGGAGGCTTGTTGACCGCCGGCTGGCTGCTGAATGCAACCGACGTCTCCGAGCTCAGCGAGCGGGTCGCCTTTCGAACTGGCAATGATGTCTCCACCGCAGCCGAGCAGGCCCAGTTCACCTTCGGCGAGTTTCTCCAGCGCCAGTGGACCTTCGCAGGCCACGAGCTGTTGACGTCGTGGTGGCTGCGGCTGCTGTTCTTCCCCGCGCTCATCGCAGGCCTCATCGACCGTCGCACCCGGGGACCGGTGGTGGTGACGCTCGCTGTGGCGATGTCGCTCACATTCGCGCTGCAGCAGGGAGCGTGGATCCATCGCCTGTGGAACTTCCCATGGGTGGCGCCGACGTCCATCGGCATCGCTGCCCTCGCCGACGCAGCTCGTCGACTGTTGCGGGGCCCTGCCGCCAAGCTTCGAGCGCCGTTGGGCGCAGCCGCAGCAGCGGTCACGTTGGTGACGCTGGCGTTCGTGGTGTCTGGTTCGACGCGAGACTTCTATCTCTCGCGCCCGGCCGATGCCGGGGCCATCTTGGAACAGGCGCACGACGAACCGCAGGTGGCTGAAGCCGAGTTGGTGTGGTTCACCGCGGGCATCTGGACCCCGCGCTGGATCTCGTATTACCTGGATCGGCCGGTCTGGATGCTTGACGAGACCAATGTCAGCGAGGTCATCGCAACGGATGTGATCTTGGTGCGCAACGACCGGGTGCCCTCCTTTGTGCCTCCAGAGGCAATGGTTGCGCCGCTGGCCGCCGGCACCGAATACACGCTCATATCTGCAGCAGCACTGGCTGAGTGATGGAAACTCCGGTGCCCGGCCCGCGTCGGGACGCGAGGCGTCACGCCGAACCGTCTGCGCACCTGTTCACGAAGTGCCAGTGGTCAGCCAGCATCTGGGGCAGGCCGCGCCGCGCACGCCATCCCATTTCGTCCGCAGCCCGCGAGCAGTCGGCCCACGACTCGGCGATGTCACCCGGCCGGCGGCCCACGACCTCGTACCGAATCCGACGGCCGGTTGCAGCTTCGGCGGCCTCGATCAGCTCGAGAACCGTGGTGCCGATACCGGTGCCGAGATTGAACACGCAGCTGGACTGGGTGCCGAGATCGGCTTCGAGCGCTACCAGGTGGCCCTCGGCGAGATCCATGACGTGAACAAAGTCGCGCACGGCAGTGCCGTCGCGAGTGCCGTAGTCGTCGCCGAACACCTGCAGCCGATCCGCCGAGCCGAGCGCCACACGCATCACAACGGGCACGAGGTTCTGGCCGGCTTCGATGGGCTGCTCACCGATGCGGCCCGAGGCGTGCGCGCCAACTGGGTTGAAGTAGCGCAGGATGACCGCTCGCAAGGCGGAGCACGCCGATGCGTCGGCGAGGATGCGTTCGCAGATCAGCTTGGTAGTGCCATAGGGGCTCTGGGGCGCAGGGGGCGTCTCCTCGGTAACGGGCAACTGCTCGGGCATGCCGTACACCACGGCCGACGAGCTGAAGACCAAGCGATCTATGCCTCGTTCAATGGCGACTTCCGCCAGGTTGAGCGTCGAGAGGAGGTTGTTCCGGTAATACCTCAGCGGTTCGGAAAATGACTCCGGGACGCTCTTGCATGCCGCAAAGTGCACAATCGAATCGAAATCGTGTTCGTCGCAGAGCCGTCGAACTGCGGCACGATCCGTCGCGTCGCCTTCGATGACTGCCAGATTCGGAGCCGTCAGTGTTCGAAGCTCGCCAACCACGTCGCTCCGGGCGTTGGAGAAGTCATCCAGCACGACGACGTCGCGCCCTGCGGCATGCAGGGCAACCACCGTGTGGCTCCCGACGTATCCGGCGCCCCCGACGACGAGCGTTGTCATGGGGGCAGTGTGCCACCCTCTCGCGACAGGCGACCGGTATGGTGAATGTTCGGTCGGATGGCCGCGGTGGCCCTGCTGCACATGTCAAGGAGCAGACCTTTGGAGCGTGTCCGCGAACCGTGCGCCGAGTGCTGGCCGCTCGCGGTCGGGACGGGCCGCAGTACCCGAGTCTTCACCGGCACGACGCGTCGGGCCCTGAGCTGGACGACGTGGTTCGCAGCACTGATGTTGCTGGCGGCGTGCTCGCAGATCACGGTGCCGCCAGAGACGATCGAGGTCGAGCCAGTTCCGTCCACGTCGACGGTGTCCACTGTGCCGCAGACCAGCATCGCGACGCCAGCGAGCACCGCTCCAGCAACAACCAGCGCGCCGGTCACATCGGTGACCGAGGCCGAGCCCGCCACCTCCACCACAACCGCTGCTCCGCAGTTCACCGCACCATTTACCGGCTTGCCGACACCTGTCGAGATCGTGCGCCCCGCTGCCGTCGTCAAGATCGACAACCACCCGCGTGCCTTGCCGCAGTGGGGTCTCAATCAGGCCGACGTCGTCTACGAGGAACTCGTCGAGGCCCGACTCACGCGATTCGCTGCGATCTTCCACTCCACAGATGCCGACGTGGTCGGCCCTGTTCGATCGGCTCGCACCGGCGATTTCGCACTGCTGTCGAATCTCAACCGGCCGATCTTCGTGAACTCGGGAGCGAATGCGTACACCGCCCGAGCCCTTCGCAGTGTCGACGCGGTCGCCATCATCGACGGGGCGGCCATCGCCAAGGGCGTCTTCGAGCGTTCACCGGCAAAGAACGCTCCGCACAATCTCATCACGGACACGGCTCGCATCTATGGCGCGGGAACGGCTGAAGGCAGGACGCCGCCGAGATACCTCAGATTCCGCGACGAGGGTGAGGCGTTGCCGCGAAGCACCGCCGCGAGCGGCGTCGATATCGACTTCGGGCAAATCGAGGCCTCGTATCGCTGGGACGCAGCCGTAGGCGGCTGGGCCCGTACTCAGAACGGAAGAGATCACACCGACTTCGACGGTGTGCGCGTCGCACCCGAGAACGTCATCGTGCAATTCGTGCGATACCGCCAGAGCCCTGCAGATGCTGCAACTCCCGAACCGGTGCTCACTGGCGGCGGCGAGGCATGGATTTTCACAGACGGCGTGGTCGTGCGAGGCACGTGGGAGAGGTTGTCCGAACTCGACGTCACCGTGTTCCGCTCCGACAACGCCCTCATCGTGCCGCTGACACCGGGCCGCACTTGGATTGCGCTCGCGCGAGCGGGGACGGCCGAGATCGTTCCCTGATCAGTGCCCCGTCATCGCAACGGTGCAAGCGTTCTACGCCGCCAGTGGTTCAGTCGAACTCGTGACGAGGCACGTCAGACCACAGCCGCTCGAGGTCGTAGTACTCGCGCGTCGGCTCGTGGAAGATGTGCGCGACGAACTCGCCGAAGTCGAGCAGCACCCATTGCGCCTCGTCGAGGCCCTCGGTGCGGATCGGCCCAGGACCCCCGGCCGCCTTCACGTGCGATTCCATCAGCTCGGCGATGCGCCGTACGCGACGCACGTTGGGTGCGCTCGCGATGATGAACCAATCGGTGATCGCCAGCACATCGCCGACATCGAGCACCACGATGCGCTCGGCGGTCATCTCCGCCGCTCCTTCGACTGCGGCCTTGACCTGCAGCGGGACGATCGACGGGGCATCGCGAGCGACCGGCCCGGCGGTGTGGACCCCACCCGAAGCCGGGGACGCCTGCTGAACCGATGCCACGTTCACGGAGAATAGAGCGTGTGCTCGTCGATGTAGCTCATGACCGCAGGCGGCACGAGTCGGGCGGCTCCCGGGACGCCGCCGCGCAAGGCGCGCCGGGCCAGCAGTTCACGCACCAGTGTGGCCGAGGCCTCAACCGGATCCATGAACACCGTCTCGGTGCGCCAGCCTTCGACATTGGCGGGTGGCTGGCCCACGGGCACCACGACCGCGAGCCTCACGCGCTGGGCGAGTTCAGCGGCACGGTGCCACGTCGACACGCCGCTCGCCGCGGCGGGACCCACCACCAGCACCGATTCGATCCCGGGTCGCTCGAGCTCAAGCACCGTGTCGATGGTGTAGGTCGGCCCACCCCGCTGGATCTCCACATCGCTGACCTCCATGCCATCGACATCACCGAAAGCCAGCCGGACCATGGCCAACCGGTGATGCGCGGGGGTCAGCTCACGCTCGGCTGACTTCTGCCACGGGTCGTTCGCCACGATGATGTGCAGCACGCCGGCATCGAGTTGATCCTGCGCGCAGACGGCCGCAGCGATGTGACCGGCGTGAGGTGGGTCGAAAGTGCCCCCGAAGATCGCTTGTCGCGGCGGCACCGCAGCAGTGTAGAGTCACGCCTCACATCTCATCTGTAGCTCGCACCCAGGCGCCGTTGCAATTTCCGGCAAGCCTCGGTGGCGACTTCTTGCGCGCGCTGTGCGCTGTGTGCTACGTTTGACCGTCCGCCCAAAGCAGTGCTGCGCCAGGCCCGGGTTCTCGGGCTTGGCATCGCATGCGGGCGTACAACCAAGATCGGCTCCGCCACCAAAGCGGCGCCACGCCTGAGGCCGGGCTGCGCTAGCTCGCCGAAGGCAACACATACCCGGTGCCCCCCACCGGGTGGCATGCCGGGGCGGCATGCAACCGAAGACGAAGAACCGGCTGCCCCCTGCCGGTTGGAGCGAATGTCATGGATTCAGTTGGCCAATACCTGAACGAGATCGGTGCGGTTGCGCTGCTCACAGCAGAGGACGAGCGCATGCTCTCCCAGCAGATCGAGGCAGGACGCGATGCGCGGGCGAGCCTCGACAACGATGAGGAATTGTCCGTGGCCGAGCGGCGCGAGTTTCGCAAGGCCGTGCAGACGGCCGCAGCCGCACGCGATCGCTTCATCCGGGCGAATCTGCGGCTCGTCGTGTCCATCGCACGCCGCTACCCGCTGCCTCCGACGCTGGAACTGCTCGACCTGATCCAGGAAGGCAACCTCGGCCTCGAGCACGCAGTCGAGAAGTTCGACTGGCGGCGCGGCTTCAAGTTCTCCACCTACGCCACGTTCTGGATCCGGCAGTCCATCGGGCGTGCGCTCGATCAGAAGGGCAGCCTCATCCGTCTGCCCTCAGATCGCTCTGCCACGTTGCGGGCCGCTCTGCGCCACAACGGCGGCGACAGCGACTCGCTCGACGACGAGAACGCCTGGCTGCAGCGGATCAGCACGCCCACGTCACTCGACAAGACCGTCGGCGACGACGGCGATAGCGCGCTCATCGACCTCATCGGCGATGACGCGCCCGGGCCCGAGCACTTCGCGATCGAGTCCGATCGCCGCGGCATGGTCATGTCCATGCTCGGTCGCCTGGACAAGCGCGCCCGCTACGCGGTGGCCCGACGCAACGGGATTATCGACGGTGAGCAGCGCAGCTACCGCGAGATCGGCGAAGAGCTCGGCGTCACTGCCGAAGCAGCACGCCGTCTCGTTAAGCGTGCCGTCGATGAGCTGCAGAGCCTCGCCGCGGACGGCGAGTTTGTAGACATCGATGCCGACGCAGACGCTGTCTGACGCCTCGAGCTCCACGTCCGGCGCGCCCAGTCCCGCCAGCTCTCATCTGCACGCACCAGGATGGCATCCCGGCTCGTGGGCCGACCGGTCCGCCGGCCAGCAACCTGAGTGGCCCGACGCAGACGCACTCGCAGCTTCGCTGGCCGAGTTGCGTCGGCGTCCCCCGCTGGTGTTTGCCGGTGAGGCGAGGCGGCTGACCGAGCTGCTCGGGCACGTCTGCGCCGGCAAGGCTTTTGTACTGCAGGCCGGCGACTGCGCCGAGTCGTTCGAGCTCTCCACCGCAGACCAGATCCGTGACCGTCTCAAGGTGATCTTACAGATGGCCGTCGTGATGCAGTACTCCGCCGGGCTGCCGATCGTGAAGGTAGGTCGGATCGCCGGTCAGTTCGCGAAACCGCGCAGCTCGGCCAACGAGACCCGCGACGGCCAGACGCTGCCCGTCTTCCGCGGCCACATCGTGAATGACATCGCGTTCGAGCCCGAGGCTCGCACGCCTGACCCAGGCCGCTTGCTGCAGGCGTACAACACATCGGCGGCAACGCTCAACCTGTTGCGGGCATTCACACGCGGCGGCTACGCCGATCTGCGACAGGTGCACGACTGGAATCAGGAGTTCGTGGCGTCCAGCCCCGCCGGCCGCCGCTACGAGATGCTGGCCAACGGCATCGATGCGGCGCTTCGCTTCATGAACGCCTGCGGACTCGACACCGACGACAGCGCCATGCGCCAGGTGGAGCTCTACACCAGCCACGAGGCGCTGCTGCTGGGCTACGAGGAAGCGCTCACCCGCACCGACAGCATCACCGGCGACTGGTACGACTGCTCAGCGCACATGCTGTGGGTCGGCGAGCGCACCCGCGAGCTCGACGGAGCCCACGTGGAGTTCCTGCGAGGCGTGCACAATCCGATTGGGGCGAAGCTGGGTCCCACCGTCACGCCCGACGAAGCGCTGGCGCTGTGCGAAGCGCTGAACCCGAATCGGATCCCGGGCCGGTTGACCCTGATCAGCCGCGTCGGAGCGGGCAACGTGGTCGAATCATTCGAGCCGATCCTGAACGCAGTCACCGATGCCGGACATCCGGTGGTGTGGCAGTGCGACCCGATGCACGGCAACACCTACAGCACAGAAGACGGTGTCAAGACTCGCCACTTCGACGCGATACTGGCCGAGATCCGTCAGTACTTCGCCGCCCACGCCGCTGCGGGGACGTGGCCCGGCGGCATTCACCTCGAGATCACCGGCGATGCGGTCACCGAATGCGTCGGCGGCGGCGACGAGCTGGCCCAGCACCAGCTCGGCGACCGCTACGAGACGATGTGCGACCCGCGCCTCAACGGTCGGCAGTCACTCGACTTGGCCTTCCTGGCCTCCGACCTGCTCGCGTCTGCCGGAGGCTGAACCCTGGGCCCGAGCGGCCCGCGAGCGAAGCGAGCTAGAGCGGAAGACAACGGGCGAAGCCCGGGCCCGAGCGGCCCGTCAGCTACGCGAGGTTGTCGACGAAGCCTTCGAGCTGGCGCAGATTGCGGCACTCGAACACGCCGTCGGTATAAGTCGAATACTCGGTGATGACCGAGTCTCCCGTGTCCCAGTACGAGCGTGGTTCAGGGTTGAGCCAGAACACCGAGCGGGCTCGCTTCTGGCATTCCTTGAGCACCCACGCATTCGTGGAGTGATAGTTGTTGCGAGCGTCGCCCAGGAACATCATCGTTGACTTGGCGTTGACGTCCTTGCCGAAGCTCTCCCAGAACACGCCGAAGGCATGGCCGTAGTCGGAATGGCCGTCTACCCAGACGACATCGGCTTCGGTGTTCACCCGGTGCACCGCGTTGGTGATGTCCTCTTCGTTCTGGAACATGTGAGTGACCTCGTCGATGCCGTCGATGAACACGAACGACCGCACCTTGGAGAACTGGTTTTGCAGCGCGTACACCAGGTGCAAGGTGAACCTGGCAAACGCCGCGACTGAGCCCGAGATGTCCGCCACCACGATGAGCTCTGGCTTGTTTGGGCGCGGATGGCGGAAACGCGGCTCTGCGGGCACGCCGCCGTAGCTGAGCGAACGTCGCACTGTGGCCCGGAAGTCGAGCGGGCCGCGACGCTTGTGCTTGCGCTTGCGCGCGAGGCGCGCGGCCAGCTTGCGTGTCAGCGGTTGGATGGCCTTGCGAATGTTGGCCATCTCCTCACGGCTGGCGTGCATGAAATCGACGTCTTCGGGCAGGGGTTTGCGCAGCGTCTTGGCCATCGCCTCGACGCCTCTGTCGGCCACGAGGCGGCGCCGGATTTCGGCTTCGATCTCGCGCTTCAGCTGCTCGATGCGATTCTCGAACTCCTCGCGTTCGAGCCGCTCAGCCAACTGCGTCATGTCGCCCTCGTAGCGCTCGGACGACTCCTCGATCAGCCGCTCGAGCATGCCGTCGAGGTCGAGATTGCGCAGCGTGCGATACAGGTAATAGGTGCCGCCGACGGGTCGACCCGGCTCCATGCCCGCGAACTGCGTCACAGCCGCCCGGGCCATGGCCGCCATCATCGCCTCATCGGCGTTCAGCAGCGCCCGGAAGAGCATCTCGGCGATCTCCTCGGGGGACATGTCCTGCCCGCCCCCGCGGCCGCCCATGCCCTGCATCTGCTGGGACATCCACTCTTCGAGATTGTCGGGATCGAACTCGCCGTCGCCGTTCTCGTCGCCGACGTTGTACTCAGGCCCTCGCAGCGAGAAGTACACCTCGAAGACCGTCTCGAATGCCCGCCAGTGCTGCTCGTTCTTCACCAGCGTGGCGGCAAGCGCGTACTTGAAGGCGTCACGGTCTTCGATGGGGATGTGCTTGACAGCCTCCATCGCGTCGAGATTCTCCGTCAGCGACACCGGCAAGCCGGCGTTGCGCAGCTCACCCACGAAACCGCTCAGCAGATCCAACATGGCCGATCTCCGTCCTCGTCGAGCCCTGTCTAGGCCTCGACCGTCAGCTCTTTGGCGGCCTTCTCAATGTCGGATTGGTACTTGAGCAGGATGTGCAGCGTCTCCTTGGCCTGCTCGACGTCGATGTTCTCGATGCCCAGCAAGACCAAGGTGCGAGCCCAGTCCAGGGTCTCGGACACCGACGGCGCCTTCTTGAGCTCGAGCTGGCGGATGGAGCGCACGACGCGCGCAATCTGCTCGGCCAGGTTCTCGCTGATGCCGACGACCTTGGTCAGGACGATCTGCTTCTCGCGTTCGAGGTCGGGATAGTCGATGTGCAGAAACAGGCAGCGCCGCTTGAGCGCTTCTGAGAGCTCCCGGGTGTTGTTGGACGTCAGGATGACAATCGGGATCTGGGTTGCCGTGATGGTGCCCAGCTCGGGGATCGAGACCTGGTAGTCGGACAGGATCTCGAGCAGCAGTGCCTCGGTCTCGATCTCGACGCGATCGACCTCGTCGATCAACAGCACCACTTGGTCTTTCGCGCTGATCGCCTCGAGCAGCGGCCGGGTGAGCAGGAACTCGTCCTGGAAGATGTCGTCCTGCAACTCCACCCAATCCTCGTGCTCGGCGTCGACACCCCTGTCGGCCTGGATGCGCAAGAGCTGTTTCTTGTAGTTCCACTCGTACAGCGCCTTGGCTTCGTCGAGGCCCTCGTAGCACTGCAGCCGGATCAGGCGGGCGCCGGTCATCGCAGCGACCGACTTCGCGAGCTCGGTCTTGCCCGTCCCTGCTGGCCCTTCCACCAGCACCGGCTTGCCAAGCCTCTCGGCCAGGAACACGACGCTCGCGATGCCGTCATCGGCGAGGTATTCGACTTTCGCCAATCCTTCACGGACACCCGAGAGGTCTCCGAACATTGTGTCGCTCATTCTGGGTGTCTCCCCTGTCAGTGTGGGCAGTGGTCGGTGGGCGCCGGTTCGTGGGCCCAGAGTCGTTGGCGACGCTGCCGGTCAGACAGTGTGGCAGCCGCGACCACCATTCGGCACGGTCAGTCTCGAGTGTGACCTGTTCCGGTCACCACGAACTTGGTGGTTGTGAGCTGCTCAAGGCCCATAGGACCACGAGCATGCAGCTTTTGGGTGCTGATGCCGATCTCCGCTCCGAAACCGAATTCCTCTCCGTCCACGAAGCGAGTTGAAGCGTTGACGAGTACTGCGGCGGCATCCACTCGGCGGGTGAATTCCTGCGCAGCGGCGAGGTCACCGGTCACGATGGCCTCGCTGTGTCCCGTGCCATGTCGGTTGACATGGTCGATAGCGGCGTCGAGGTCGTCCACCACGGCGACGCTCATCTTGAGCGCCAAGAACTCTGTCGAGAAATCCTCGGGACTGGCTGGCCCGATCTGCGACGAGATGGCCTGCGCCGTCGCGTCCCCGACCAAATCGACGCCCTGTAGGTCGTTGATGACTCGGGGCAGGAACGCCCCGGCCACGTCTCGGTGGACCACGAGAGATTCTGCTGCGTTGCACACCGAGGGCCTGCTGAGTTTCGCGTTGGCGACGATGTCGGCCGCCATGTCTAGGTCGGCCGCTGTGTCGACGTACACGTGGCAGTTGCCGTCGCCGTCGATCACGTAGGGCACGGTGGCGTTGGCGAGCACAGACGAAATGAGAGCGGGACCGCCGCGCGGGATGAGGCAGTCGATGTGGTCGCGCAGGCGCATGAACTCGGTGGCAGCACTGTGACGTGTATCGGTGACGAGCACCAGTGCGTCTGCGGGCAGACCGGCTTTGACCAAGCCGTCTCGCAATGCCTCCGCGATAGCCATGTTGGAGTTGAGCGCGGCGCTCGAACCCCGCAGGAACGCGGCATTCGCCGACTTCAGACACAGCCCGAAGGCATCTGAGGTGACGTTGGGCCTGCTCTCATAGATAATCGCCACGACGCCCAGAGGCACCCGTACCCGTTCCACCGCCAGCCCGTTGGGCCTCACCCACCCGTCAACCACTTGGCCGACCGGGTCGGCGAGAGCCGCCACCTTGCGCAGGCCCGCTGCCATGGCCGAGATCCGCCCGGGGTCGAGCCGCAGTCGGTCGATGAGCGTCGCTGAGGTGCCGGCGGCCTCGGCGTTGGCCACGTCGTCGCGGTTGGCAGCGAGCACGCGGTCGGTTGCTGCTTCGAGCAGGTCGGCGGCCGACAGCAGGGCTTCGTCTCGCACCGCACCAGGCGCTTGTGCCAGGACTGACGCAGCGGCCTTCGCACGCTCGCCCAGGGCGATCATTGCAGCAGAGACGGGGCTGCCGATCGACTCCCGTGCGGTGTCAGAGGCCACGTCAGGCACCTGAGCAGACTAGTGGCATCGCCTCGAATCACCCCAGAGGCGAAGCCGTGGCCCGAGCGGCCCGTGAGCGCAATCGCATGAGAATTGGGGAACAAGAGCGGGAGTGACAGGCGTTGCAGCGAGACGGGGCCGCCCACCCGCGTTCATCCCAGGACGACGAGGTCGTCGCGGTGCACGACGAGCGGATGCAATCCGGTAGGCAACTGGTCGCTGCGCAGACCTGCGGTGACCCGCAGCCCCTCGGCGTCGATAGCAGCGAGGCCCTTGGCGAAGGTCTCCCCAGCCAGATCTACGACGTCGACAGCTTCGCCGGCGACAAACGAACCTTCGTGAGAGACGACGCCGGCGGCGAGCAGCGATTTGCCGCCCTTCGAGACCGCTCGGCGGGCGCCGTCATCGACCGTCACCGATCCTCGGGCGGCCACGGCGAAGCCGATCCAGAGTTTGCGGGCGGAAACGCGGGCGTCTCGTGCAGGCACGACGGTGCCCACGCCGGGAAGCCCGACGGCGGCGTCGGCGACGACGTCGGGCCTGCGGGCCGAAGCGATCACCGTGCGCACTCCGCTCCACGAAGCCATCCGGGCCGCGGCCAGCTTCGAGGCCATGCCCCCGCTGCCGACGGCATTCGCGGAGCCGGCCGCCGCCTGCAGCGACGGGCTCACCTCCAAGATTTCAGAGATGAGCGAGGCATCGGGATCGATGCTTGGGTCGGCGGTGAGAACGCCGGGCATGTCGGTCAGCAGGATCAGCGCATCGGCGCGCACCAGATTCGCGACGAGCGCCGCTATCCGATCGTTGTCGCCGTAGCGGATGGCGTCGTCGGCGATCGCGTCGTTCTCGTTGACGACCGGGACGACGCCGAGGTCGAGCAGATGGTGGAACGTCGCCCGGGCGTGGAGGTATTGGTCGCGATCACGAAAGTCGTGTGGCGCGATGAGCACTTGGCCAACGACCATGCCTTCGGCGGCGAACAATTCTCGGTAGGACGCCATGAGGTCGATCTGTCCGACGGCCGACAGCGCCTGCAACCGCTCAGGCTCTGAGGGCCGCTCGACATTCAAACGCTGCACGCCGGCGGTGATCGCTCCGGAGGTCACCACGATGACGTCGTGGCCGGCGGCGCGTACGTTCGCAACGTCAGATGCCAGCTTCGCGACGGCGTCGAGGTCGACACGCCCACCCGATGTGGTGATGGACGACGTCCCAATCTTGGCAATCAGCCGCAGTGAGTCAGGCATCAAGGTCAATCCTGCCGTCTCGCCGAGGTGGTGACAGCGATCTCGCAGATTTCTCGAATGCTCATGTGTCTGGCTCGTACGTGAACTCAAAATCGCCGATGCGCACCAAGTCACCCGAGTTGGCGCCGTTCCGGGCCAACGCCCGGGAAACGCCGAGCTTTTCGAGGCGGCGTTGCGCCCATGCGAGCGCCGCTGGGTCGGTGAGGTCGGACAGCGCGACAGCCCGGCGAGCCTGGCGACCTTCAATCTCGAACACGCCATCTGCGAGGCGCAGCACCGTGATGCCGGTGGGTTCGGGGCGGTGCACGACGTATTGGGTGGGGGCTTCGTCGAGATCTCTGGCTTCGGTGACTAGCTCGCGCAGCTGGCCGAGAACCGGAGCCACGCCGTCGCCCGTGACAGCGCTGAGTCGCTGGCCGTCCCAGGCCAAGTGAGCGACATCGGCCTTGGTGCCGACGATCAGCCGTCGGCGGGCTGCGAGCTCGGGGTCGTAGCGCTCGAGTTCCGCGATCAGGACGTCTACCTGTTCATGGGGGTCGCGATCAGAGACCTCCGCCAGGTCAGCCATGATCAGCAGCACCCGAGCGCGCTCGACATGGCGCAGGAACTGATGGCCCAACCCCTTGCCTTCCGCAGCGCCCTCGATGAGGCCAGGCACATCCGCGATCACCATCTCGAAGCTGTCCAGGTGGCCGCCGCCCGTGCCGTCGTCGAGCCGAACGACTCCGAGGCTGGGCGTGAGGGTTGTGAAGGGGTACGAAGCGACCTTGGGCCGCGCTGCAGAAACTGCGCTGATGAAGGTGCTCTTCCCGGCGTTGGGGAATCCCACCAGCGCGACGTCGGCCATCAGCTTCAACTCCAGGCCCAACCAGCGTTCCTCGCCGGGTTCTGCCTGTTCTGCAAAGTGAGGAGCACGCAGCCGGTTCGAGGAGAAGCGGGCGTTGCCGCGACCGCCGCTGCCGCCATGTGCCGCCAGCCAGCGATCGCCAGCATCCACGAGGTCGGCCAACACAGTGCCGTCACGATCCCGCACGGTCGTGCCCTCGGGCACGAGCACAAGTTCGTCGACGCCGCTTCGGCCGTGCCTCTTGCGGCCCTGGCCGTGGCCGCCATTGGTGGCGCGCCGGAAAGGGAAGTCGCGAAACGCAAGCAACGACGCCACGTTGCGGTCCGCGACAACCCACACATCGCCGCCGCGGCCGCCGTCCCCGCCGTCGGGGCCACCGCGCGGCACATGGGATTCGCGCCGGAACGAAACGCAGCCTGCGCCGCCGTCGCCGCCCTTGGCGTGCAGCTGGCACTCATCGACAAAGTCGCTCATCGGGGTTCGCCTGCCTTGGAGGCCGCGCCGATAGGTAAGCCTTCCCGCTGCCGCACCATTTGTTTCCCGCTCTTGTTCCCCATTTTCATGCGATTGGGCTCACGGGCCGCTCGGGCCAGGGCTTCGCCATTCGGCTCAGCCTCAGGGGTGTGGGATTGAAGTTCTCGAGGGCTACGAGGGGTCGACGTCGACGAGGCGGCGTCCCCGGCGGTAGCCGAAATGCACGACTCCCGGCGTCGTGGCGAACAGTGTGTCGTCCTTGCCGCGGCCCACATTCCGCCCTGGATGGAACTTGGTGCCGCGCTGGCGCACAATGATGCCGCCGGCATCGATGGCCTGCCCCGAATACACCTTCACACCGAGTCGCTTGGCGACCGAGTCGCGCCCGTTGCGAGTAGAGCCTCCGCCCTTGGTCTTCGACATCGTTCAGTCCCTCGCGATCGCGGTGATCTCGACCGTGCTGTAGCGCTGCCGGTGTCCCCACCTGCGCCGGTAGGTCGTGGCGTTCTTGTAGGTGAAGCCGTCGATCTTGGGCCCCTTGGTCTCGCCGACCACCTTGCCCGTCACCGAGGCCCCGACGAGTTCATCGGGTGTCGCCAGCACTGCGCCGTCATCCACCACGAGCACCGGCGTGAAGGTGACCTCCTCGCCGGGCGGCACCGCGAGCAGCTCGACGTCGAGCCGTTGGCCGGCTTCGACGCGGCGCTGCTTGCCGCCGGTGGCAATGACTGCATACATCGGTTGGGAAGGATACCGATGACGCTGCTGGAATGGCGCGGAGCTCTCGCTTTGGATCAGGCGAACAGCGACTCGCGCAGCTGAATGCCGCGCCCCTCGCACTCGTCGCATGGATCGGACATGGACTCCAAGAGTCCTTCACCAGTGCGCATCCGGGTCATCTGCACGATGCCCATGTCGGAGATGGGTTCGGTTGCAGTCCGCGTCTTGTCGCGGGCCAGAGCCTCATTCAGCGTGTTCATCAGCTGCTCGCGTTGGCGCTTGTCGTCCATGTCGACAAAGTCCACGACGATGATCCCGCCGATGTCTCGCAGCCGCAGTTGCTTGGCGATCTCGGTGGCGGCCTCGAGGTTGTTCTGGAACAGCGTCTCGTTGAGGCTCGACCGGCCCACGTTGCGCCCGGTGTTGACGTCGATGACGGTCAACGCCTCGGTGTGCTCGATGATCAGCGACCCGCCAGACGGCAGCCAGACCTTGCGATCTGTCGCCTTGCGCACCTGTTCGGCGACATGGGACCGTTCGAAGAGCGGTAGCCGTTCCGCCACAGGGTCGTAGTAGCGGATGCGATCCATCAAGGGAGCAGCGACGGCTTCCATGTAGCCCTTGACCTGGTCGAACAGCACCGGATCGTCGATCACTACCTCCCGGAAATCAGCAGTGAATTGCTCCCGGATGATGCGAACTGCCAATTCCGGCTCACGGAACAGCAGCGCCGGCGCATCGGATCGCTTCGACAACTCCGAGATCTGAGTCCACTGGCGTGTCAGACGCTCAATGTCCCGGCGGATCTCTGCAGGAGTGACGTTCTCGGCTGCCGTGCGCAGAATCACGCCGAAGCCCTCAGGGATCTCCTTGGCCAGCAGGGTGCGCAGCCTTCGCCGCTCACGGCTGGGAAGGCGCCGCGAGATCCCCGTGACGCTGCTGCCAGGGATGAGCACCACGAAACGGCCGGGCAAGGACACTTCTGTGGTGAGACGAGCCCCCTTGTGGCCGATCGGGTTCTTGATGACCTGGCACATGATGGTCTGGCCGTTGCTGATCAGGTCGCTGATCGCGGGACCCGAGACATTGCGACCCCGACGCCCGCCGGCGCGCTTGCGCTCGCCCGAGGCGTCTTCGTCACTGTCGTCGGAGGCAACGGTGAGGTCGCCGCGGTAGAGCACCGCTTGCTTGGGTGTCCCAATGTCGACGAATGCGGCTTCCATGCCCGGGAGCACACGGCGCACCCGGCCCATGTACAGATTGCCGTAGATCTCCGAAATGTCGTCAGACGGGCGGCTCACGTAGTACTCGATGAGCGACCGGCCCTCAAGCACGGCGATGTGTGTTGCCCCCTCCGAGACATGGACGCACATCCGGTATCGGCCGAGCGGCTTGCCATTGCGGTACTTGCCGCGGCGCTCAGTGAGTTGCTCATCGTCGAGTTCGAGCGGCTGCTGATCGGCCAAGATCGCCTCGACCGGTGCATGGGAACCGTTCCGGGTCTCGGTGGTCGTCGAGGCGGCCTCGCCGGATCGGCCGCGCCCGCCGCGCCCCCGCCCGCCGCGCCTGCGCCGTCGACGCCCGCCAGCGCCCTCGCTCTCGGGTGCCTGCTGGGAGGGTGCCGGCCGACTGTCGCCGATCTGAGGCTTGCGCGCTGGTGGCGGAACCGGTGGGACCGCAGGTTTCGCCAGCTCAGACTCCGATGATTCCGGATCGGACTTCGTTCTTCCCTTGGGCTCCGACTTCCCCCTGGATTGGGATTTCGCCTTGGGCTCCGACTTGACACGAGACCCCGATGCGGGCTTGTCCGGTGCCGTTACTGCCCGCTTGCGCTTGGTCTGCTGCGGAGAAGCCGCTGCTGTCGGCTCCGCGGAACTCAGTCCTGGTTCGGGCGCGCCAAGCTTGTCGTCGCCCGTAGGTGCGACGAGTCGGCGCTTGCGAACAGCGGGCGCCGGTTCTGCCGCATTGGTTTGTGTCGAACTGTCTTCGGCTGGATTGCGGGGTGTCGAATTCTTCTGGGTCGGATTCTTCTTGGTGGGATTCTTCTGGGTCGGATTCTCTTGTGATTTGTCCTGAGTGTTGTCTGTTGTGTCGTTCAGTGTTGATTCATCCACTGATGAGTTCCTTATGTTTCTGGGCGCACGTGGCAGGCACGGCCGGTTCGGCTCGTCCCGCTGCGCCACACGTCCATTGATGTGTTCTTCGGGCAATGCCCATTTCATGTGCCGGCGCAAGCGCTGGCACCAGTTCGCTGGGGCGCACCACCCGAGGCGTCGCTGACAGCACGGCGCTCAGCACCGCCCCTCGATCCGAACATCCGACCACCTGCAGCACCTCAACGCTGGGTCGGACATTCGAACTCACGGTCTCGCCTTTGTGCACCCGTTCAGTCACGACGGTACCGGCGGCGAGGAATTCTGCAACCGCTTTCTCCGCCGCAGCCGGATCGAGTCCCACGATGTCGAACTGCCAGCCGCACGAGCGAGTTGCCGCCTGCAGCGACGGACCGCGGCCGTCGGTCAGCACTGCCGCCGACACCTCCATGCCGACTGGCAACGCCTCGCTGAGTGCCTCCGCAACGGTGCAATAGCTCGGGGCGGATGACTCTGGCTCATGCTCGCAGGGTCTGTGGGCGTCGGTCTGGCAGACGATCACGGGCCCCGAAACACCCTGGTCGCCGCCGCCGGGGGCACTCCCTTCGACGACCGCGTCCGCAATCAGCGGCAGCTCGACAAACTCGCCGTCCGACTCATACCCGGTCGGCAACGCCAAACCGAAGCTCATCTTCATGCGAGGTGAGAAGCCTTCGCTGTACGCCACGGGCAGACCGACCCTGCGCACAGCGCGCTCGGTCACCCGAGCAACATCGCGATGGCCGATAAACCGGATCTTTCCGGTCTTGGAAAAGCGGACGCGCAGCCTCAACGCCGTCTCCCACCCGCTTGGGTGGGAGCGGCACTTCGGCTCAGCACCGGCGTTGCAGGCCTGCGCATCTTCATGCGCCCCCCCCCGCCGATGCACCTGCGCTCGCCAACCGGCGGGGACGCAGCTCGACCGGCACCAGATGGCCGGTCGCGAGATCCTGTCCCGTCCCCTGACTGCCGCCATTGGGGGCGACGGGGGACGCAACTATGTGCTCGATCCCATATTCAGTACAGGCCCCGCAGTCGTAGCACGGGGTCCATCGGCAGTCAGGCAGGCCATGCCCGGCTAGGGCGTCCTGCCAGTCTTGCCACAGAAAGTCACGATGCAGCCCGGCACCGATGTGGTCCCAGGGCAGCACCTCAGATTCGCCTCGGTGGCGGTACACGTACCAGTCGAGGCTGAGGCCGCTCGCTGCCATTGCCTCTTCCCACAGGCCCAAGTCGAAGCGCTCGCTCCACTCCTGGAACGTGCCGCGCCTGCGCCAGACGTATTCGATGACCGCACCCACCCGGCGGTCACCCCGGCTGGCAATTCCCTCAGCGGTCGAAGCGGCCGGGTCATGCCACTTCAACTGCACGCGACGGTTGCGGCCCAGCGCGGAGCGCACCAGCCGCACCTTGCGGGCCAGCTCGTCGGGCGGGTTCTGCCCGAACCACTGAAACGGCGTGTGCGGCTTGGGCACGAAGCCCCCCAGCGATACCGTCACCGACGCCCGCTTCGTGTACTCCTGCCCGATGCGAGCGCACGTTTCGGCCAAGTGAGCGATGGCCTCGGTGTCTGGGTCCATCTCCGAAGGCAGACCCGTGAGGAAGTACAGCTTCATGCGGTGCCAGCCCTGGCTGTATGCCGAGCGCACGGCGCCGTACAGGTCTTCTTCGGTGATGAGCTTGTTGAGGATCTGACGGAGTCGCCATGAACCCGCTTCGGGCGCGAAGGTGAGCCCTGTGCGGCGTGCGCGTGACACTTGAGCCGCTACGTCAACAGTGAAGGCATCCACCCGCAGGCTGGGCAGCGAGACGCTGATGCGCTTCGCATCAGCACCCGCAGTTTCCAAGGCGCCAGCGGAGACGGTATCGCGCACGAGTTCGGCGATCCCGCTGTAGTCAGCGGTGGACAGCGACATCAGGCTGACCTCGTCATACCCACTGCGCTTGAGGCCGGTGCTGATCATCTCGCGCACTTGCGCGGCGGGCCGCTCGCGTACCGGCCGGGTGATCATGCCCGCCTGGCAGAAACGACAACCCCGCGTGCAGCCCCGGAACACCTCTACCGACAGTCGGTCGTGCACCACCTCGGTGACCGGCACCAATTGCTGGCGGGGATAGGGCCAGTCGGCGAGGTCCGCGACCGTCCGCTTGGCAACCAGCGGCGGCACGTCGGGGTACTTCGGGGTCACCTCGACGAGCGCCGCTCCGTCATAGGCCACGTCGTACATCGCCGGCACGTACACACCCTCGATGCCGGCCAGCTCTCGCAGCACGCCTTCACGAGTGCCGGCCCGCTTGCCGGCGCGCTTCCACGCGCCCACCACTTCGGTGATCTCGCCGACCACTTCCTCGCCGTCGCCGACCACGAAGAAATCCACGAAATCGGCCAGCGGCTCGGGGTTGAACGCGCAATGCCCTCCGGCGCCGATCAGCGGATCGGCGTCGTTGCGCCGAGATGACCTCACCTCCAACCCGGCCAAGTCGACGCAGTTGAGCACGTTGGTGTAGACGAGTTCAGCCGAGAGGTTGAAGGCGATGACGTCAAATTCGCCTGCCGCCCGGTGGGTGTCCACCGAGAACAGCGGCAACCCGTGGGCCCGCATTTCGGCCTCGAGATCGATCCACGGTGCGTACGTCCGCTCAGCACTGGAATCCGGACGTTCGTTCAACAGCTCATAGAGGATCTGCAGACCCTGGTTGGGCAGGCCGACCTCGTAGGTGTCGGGGTAGGTCAGCAACCACGAAGTGAGGTGGGGGCCGAGTGTCGGTTGCTGCATCCCGTCCTCGCAGCCGATATACCGAGCCGGCTTGGAGACACGTGGCAGCAAGGGCTCGAGCCGAGGCCACAGCGTTGTCATTTCCCCATCAACGCTACCGGTCCACGCAGTTGATGAAGCGTTAGAGGGCGTAGCGGCGAGCCCCGACGCTGATGACGATGCCGACCGCCGCGAAAGCCGTGATGGTGCCCGAACCGCCGTGACTCATGAGCGGCAGGGGGATACCGGTGATCGGCATGATGCCGATCGTCATACCGATGTTCTGAAACACCTGGAACAGCAGCATCGAGAGGATTCCGACCGCGAGTAATCGACCAAAGGGGTCGCTGGCGACGCGAGCTATCTGCCAGATGCGCACCGTCATGTACGCATAGAGCACGAGCAGGAGCGCCCCGCCGACGAGACCGAATTCTTCGCCGAGTGCGGTGAAGATGAAGTCGTTGTGCTGTTCGGGCACGAGGTCGAGGTTCGTCTGCGTGCCTTGCTTCCAGCCCTGGCCCCAGATGCCGCCCGCTCCGATGGCGATCTGGCTCTGACGCAGGTTGTAGGACGCCTCGAGCGGCTCGAATTCCTGATCCAAGAATGCCGTGAGACGGTTTCGCTGCGTCTCGCTCAGCAGCCTGGGCCCTTGGAGCGCGTCGATGCTGAACACCAGCACGAGGGCGAGGACTCCAGCCAGCGTGATGACAAAGATGTGCCGCAATTGGGCACCGGCCACGAGCAGCATGCCCATGGCCACCGCCACAAAGACCAGCATCGTGCCGAGGTCGGGCTGCAGATAAATCAGGGCCATCGGCACGACGAGCAGCAACCCGGCGTTGAAGAGCGTGTCGAAGCGCAGGTATCCCTCGTGATTGGCGACGAATGCGGCCAAGGACACGATCACGACGAGCTTGGCGAACTCCGACGGCTGCACCTGAAAACCGAAGAACGGCAGCGTGAACCATGACCGTGCGTTGCGGATCTCGGGGGCCCAGCGCAGCAACGCGGCGAGCGCCCCGAGGATGATGAGATAGGCGGGCGTCGAGTAGAAGCGCAGCACTCGGTAGTCGACGACGGCCGCGACGACCATAACCACAATCCCGATGCCCACGAAGATTGCCTGACGGCGCGCCACGGTCCATGGGTCTCCGCCTTCGAACGAGAGGCTGCGCCACGTCGCCGCGTAGTTCATCGCCACGCCCAGGCACGCGATTGCGATGGCGGCGAGTGCCAAGGAGTAGTCGGCGAACCAGGCTGGAGACCGCAATTCACGGCGGGTCTGCGTGCGATTCAGCAACCGCGCAATCATGACCCGCCCCCGATCTGGTCCACATCGGGGATGCCGTCACCATCCGCATCAGAGGGCGTGTTGGCGCGCGGCAGCTGGACGCCCCACGGGCAGCCTTCCGGCACGTAGCCCAAGAACGCCGGATCGCCTCGCAGCGCCTCTGGCACTTCGGGGCACTCGGGCTGGGGAGGCACGAACGCGATCTGCGGTTCAGGCCAGCGCTGCTCGTAGGCCCGGACTGCCTCGATAATGCGCCGGGCCACAGGCGCAGCCGCCTCGCCGCCGTAGCCGGCCTCCTCCATGACGACAGCGACGGCGTATCGGGGGTCATGGGTGGGTGCCCACGCCACGAACACCGCCGTGTCCTCCTTCTTGCGCCGCAGCACGGCGTTCAGACCCTGCGCCTGGGCCGTGCCGGTCTTGCCCGACACCGGGTAGCCGGCATGGTCGTAGCCCTCGAAGGCCTTGGCGGCCGTGCCTCGCAACCGGGAATTGGTGACGTTGCTCAATCCTTCCCGTACGACCGCGCTGCCGGCGGGGAATTCCACGGTGTCGAGCACCCTCGGCTCGAAGGTCAGCACGGGCTCGCCGAACGTTTCTGCCTCGCGAGACACGACCTCCTCGACGACGTTCGGAGAGAAGCGGGTGCCGCCGTTGGCCAGAGTGGCGTACGCGTTTGCGAGCTGCAGCGGTGTGACGGCAACAAGCCCCTGGCCGATGCCGGTGTTGATGTTGTCGCCCGGGAACCAGCGCGGCGGCTCGTTGTACGGGTTGTAGGCCTCGGGACTCAACTCAAAGAGAGTCTTCTTCACGTCGCCGTCAGGCACGCGGCCCGTCTTTTCGAATGGCAGCTGCACGCCGGTCGGGGAATCGAATCCGAGGGCGCGGGCCATGTCCTGAATCGCCCACTGCTCCGGGCCGTCGACCCAGTACAGGTCGTCGGACACCTTGTAGAAGTAGGCGTCGCTGGATCGGGTCAGCGCCCCCGACAGGTCCAGGGTTCCGAGTGCAGCCCGATCCGCGTTGAAGAACGTGCAGCGGCCGGTGCAGCCCCGCGCCTCGGGAATCCTGTAGTAGCCGACGTCGTGATATGCCGCCCGCGGCGAGATGAGGCCCGCTTCGAGGCCAGCGAGTGCCGTCACCGGCTTGAAGACCGAACCGGGTGAGTAGGTGCCCTGCACTGCGAGATTGTTCAGCGCGCCCGGCGCATAGGGGTTCTCGAACACCGATTGGTACTCCGCCAGTGACAGGCCCTCCACCATCCAATTCGGGTCGTAGGTGGGGTGCGAGGCCATCGCGAGCACATCGCCGTTGCGCACGTCCACGACGACCGCTGCCCCGGTCAGCGCCGGGTAGAAGAACCCGGAGTCCTCGCTCACGGTTTTACGGGCAGCGATCAGCCCTTGGCGCAGGTACGACTCCACTGCAGCCTGCAGCTCGACGTCAATGGACAGCACGATGTCCTGGCCCGGCTGCGGCGGCACGTCGGCCAAGATTCGCTGCACCCGGTCCTGCCGGTCCACCTCGAGCTTGGTGCGCCCCGGTTCGCCGTGGAGCTCGGCTTCGAAGAGGCCCTCGATGCCCGCCCTGCCGACCCGCTCGTAGGGCAGGTAGCCATCGTCGATCAGCTCCCGATGCTGGCGCTCTGACATCGCCCCGACGTAGCCGACGATGTGTGCCCCGACCTCGTTTTGTGGGTACACGCGGACCCAGTCCCACTTGGCTTCGACGCCAGGAATGGACCGCTCCGCGACACGCAGCAGACCGTCTTCGTCAAGACCCGTCGCCACCACCTTGGGAGCGAGCGGATGAGTGCGCTGGTCGTCGAGGCCCTGCCGGAGCTGGACGACCGGGATATCGAGCAAGTCGGCCAGTTCGGCAAATACCGCCTCGGCCACCGGTTCCGTGTAGCTCGACTGGTCGATGGTGACCACGCCAGTTCGAACGTTGTCGGCGAGAACGACGCCATGACGGTCGAGAATGCGGCCACGAGTCGGTGGAGTGATGATGATGCGGACCTGGTTCGACTCCGCGGCCACGGTGAACTGCTCAGTCTCGAGCACCTGCAGGTACCACAGACGGGTGAAGAGCGCTCCGAACAGCCCGATCATCACGATGCCGATGAAGGCCATCCGCCGGCGGACCCGCTCATCCACCGCGAGTCGTGCTTTCTCGAAGGTCAGAAATGCGCGGGCGGATGATGAGAGCCCATCGAAGCACACGTTCGAGCAGCGGATTGGTCAGCAGCGACGCCACGCCGGTGACAATGGCGATGCGAACAAGCGGTGCCTCGGTTACGTAGACGAGGTCCATCAGCCAACCGACTCCGCCGAAGAGACCGATCCCGCCCGCTGACAGCACCGAGGCCACCGCCGCCCGCGCAAACCATCGAGCTGACGGGATCTGCTCGGCAACACTGCCCGAGACGTAACCCAGCAGCGTCAGCACGAGCAGCGACATGCCGAACGGTGTGTGAAGGATGAGATCAGATGCAAGCCCGCAGGCTCCGCCGAACGACGCCCCGGTGCCCTTGCCGCCGACGATCCCGCCCGCGACGGCCAGCAGCACCAGCGGATCAACGATGACACCCGCCGGGGTGATGTGCACGAGCAGGCCTACGTGAACGACGACGGCGAGAGTCAGCACCAGCGCCGAGCGGGCCAGCGGGCCCGCACCTGCCATCATCGGCCGTCCTCGGTCATGACCCACCTCCCGCTGTACCTGCTTCGGCTGGGCTGTCGTCAGGCTCGCGATCCACGATCACCGGCTCAGGGACGTTGGGTTCATAGAGCAGCACTTGCACCCACCGCAGCCGTGTCAGATCTGCTGCGGGATGAACGGTGACCCGCTGCGCGCCCCGCACCGCATCGGGCTCGACATCGGTGACCGTGCCGACAAGCAACCCCGCGGGAAATGTGCTGCCGTCAAAGCCGCTGGTCACGACGGTCTCGCCTGGGATGACAACCGTCTCGAGCTCGATGTAGCTCACCTCGAGGTCGCGCCCTGGGCCCCGTCCCGAGGCCAACCCGTCGTCGCCGGAGCGGACAATGCGCACGCCGGCGTCGAAGTTCGGGTCGGTCAGCAGTTCGACGAGCGAGCGCGTGGTGCTCGCCTCCACGACACGACCGACGAGGCCGTGGCCGCTCTCCACCGGCATGCCCTCACGGATGCCGTCACGTCTTCCCTTTCCCAGTTCGATCGTGCGCTCGAAATTCGAAACCGGTGCGTCGATGACCCGCGCCGTCACCCTGGGAATCGCCTGTGCAGTGTCGCGGGCGCCGACCAACGCGAGCAGCTCCTGGCGGTCCCGTTCCAGCTCACCGACCCGCAGCACGGAAGCCTGCGCTTCTGCCAGCTGGCTGCGCAGCTCCGCGTTCTCAGCCTCCAGGTCGTCGAAGCTGACGACTCCTTGCCACGCGTTTCGTATCGGGCTGACCACCCAGTCCCCGAACGTCCGCACCGGTCCCAGCAGATCCAGCGTGGCGCCGCGGGCAGTGTCCAGCACGCCGCCAGATCCGCGTGCGTCGAGCGTCAGCAGTGCAATGGCCGTCACGACGAGCAGGGCCAGACGAAGCCAAGTGCGTCTCCGAATGCCGGCGCGGCGGGCCACGGCCGGGGGCGTCAGCGCCCCTCGGTGGAGGAGTACAGCACTCCGTGGAGGACGTCGAATTCTTCGAGCGTTTGGCCAGAGCCGCGCACGACGGCGAATAGCGGATCCTCCGCGATGTGGACTGCAACGCCGGTCTCCGAGCGCAGTCGATCCGGCAGGCCGCGCAGCATCGCTCCTCCGCCGGCGAGTGTGATGCCGTAGTCCATGACGTCGGCTGCCAGCTCCGGCGCAGTGTCGTCGAGCGTTGCCTTCACCGAGTCGACGATGGCGCTGACGGGCCCGGCGATCGCTTCGCGGATCTCCATGCTGTCCACGCTGACGGATTCGGGCAGCCCGCTGACCATGTCGCGGCCCCGGACCTCCGCGAAGATCTCCTGCTGCAATGGCCACGCCGAACCGAGCGCAAGCTTGATCTCCTCCGCGGTGCGCTCGCCCACGATGAGGCCATGTTCCTTCTTGACGTGAGCGCTGATCGACGCATCAATCATGTTGCCGCCGATGCGGGCAGAACGAGCCGTCACGATGCCGCCCAGCGAGATCACTGCGACCTCAGTGGTGCCGCCGCCGATGTCGACGATCATGCTCCCCTGCGCTGTCTGCACCGGCAGTCCAGCGCCGATCGCTGCGGCCATCGGCTCCTCGATGATGTATGCGCGGCGCGCGCCCGCATATTCGGCGGCTTCCTGCACGGCGCGCTGCTCCACGCCGGTGATCCCCGACGGCACGCAGATCACTATGCGCGGCTTGGGCCAACGGGTCTGGGAAACCTCGTTGATGAAGTGCCTCAGCATCTTCTCGCAGATGTCGAAGTCGGCGATCACACCGTCCTTCAGTGGGCTGATCGCAGTGATGTTGCCGGGGGTCCTGCCGATCATCCGCTTGGCTTCCTGGCCGACGGCCAGCGAGTTGCCGGTCATCGAGTCGACCGCGACCACCGACGGCTCGTTCAGCACGATGCCCCGGCCGCGGACAAACACGATCGTGTTGGCCGTGCCCAGATCAACCGCGATGTCCCTGCCGCCGAACACCGAGCCGCGCCGGCGGGGTCGGGATGCTCCTTTCGCCGCCATCAACCGCTGACCTCGTTGATTGACGCGACATTGTTCGTCGCAGCGATGGTGGGGAAGAACAGAGCGATCTCGCGTTCCGCCGAAGCCTCGCTGTCGGAGCCGTGTACGAGATTCTCCGTGGGAGACAGCCCTAGGTCGCCCCGGATGGTGCCCGGCGCTGCGGTGGCGGGATTGGTCGTGCCCATCAGCGTGCGCACGACGGCGAAGACGTCGTCGCCTGCCTCTGGGGGACCTTCGAGCACCATGACAACCGACGGCGAGCGGGTGATGAATTCCAGCAGCGGCTCATAGAACGGCTTGCCGGCGTGCTCGGCATAGTGCCGCTCGGCCGTGTTGCGATCAATGGTCCGGTGCTCGAGGGCAGCGACGGCAAGTCCCTTGCGCTCGAATCTGCCCATAATCTCGCCGACGAGGCCGCGCTCGACGGCGTCTGGCTTGCAGATCACCAGCGTTTGCCGCATCGCTGTCTCCCTCGGCTGTGCGCGCGTACTGGCGCGATGCGCCATCGGCTGCGCGCACGAGGCTAATGCGGGTCAGCCCCCAGAAGTCGCCGGGCTTCGGCAGCGACGTAGAGAGATCCGCTCACGACCACAATTCCCTCCCGACCAGCCCGGTCGCGGGCGCGCTGCAGTGCCTCGCCGACGCCGTCGACGCCGGTGATCTGGAGCGGCCGCTCACGTCCCGCACAGGAGTGCTCGACGGCGGCGGCGATCTCGCTCGGGGCCATTGCGCGCGGCCACGCCGCGGCCGTAGCGACGACTGCATCGAAGGGATCGAGATCTAGTGCTTCACAGAATGCACCGGGATCGTGCGGCCTGTTGGCACCTATCACCAGCACCTTGGCGCCGTCCGTGCTCGTCGGCGCGCCCTCGGGGTGTCCCAGAGACGACGTCGAGCCCACCCACAGCGATTCCGCGAGCGTGTCTCGCAACGCGGCAGCCCCGCCAGGATTGTGGGCCCCGTCGATGACAACCGTCGGCTCCTGAGCGACGATTTCGAAGCGCGCCGGCAGCGAGACGGATTCCAAAGCGGTCGCAATCACATCATCGTCGATGCGCCGACCAAAGAACGCCTCGACGGAGCTGATGGCCGTGGCGACGTTCGTCGCCTGGTGAGCACCATGCAGCGGCACGAAGTGGTCGGCGTGCTCCCCGAAGGGCGTGCGAATGCTCACGAGCTGGCCACCGACGGCAGTTTGACGCTGCACAACATCCCAGTCGACACCTCGTCGCCAGACATCGGCACTCGCCTCCGCCGCCGCAGCGGCCACGACTTCGACGAGCTCCGGGGCTGTTTCGCCGCAGACAACTATCGCCCCAGCCGAGATGATTCCTGCCTTCTCCGCCGCAACGTCTGCCAGCGTCGGCCCGATGATCTCGAGGTGATCAGCACCGATGTTGGTGATGACTGCCACTGCTGCGTCCACGACGTTGGTGGCGTCCCAGCGCCCGCCCATGCCCACCTCGATCACGTTCACGTGGGCGTTCGAGGCGAACCAGTTGTACGCGGCAGCGGCCATCACCTCGAAGTAGTTCGGCCGTTCACCGCAGCGCTCGGTCACCATCGATTCGAAGACCGCGATCTCACTGATCGCCAGAGTGAACGACTCGTCGTCGAGCGGCTCGTCTGCGACGGTGATCCGGTCATTGACACGTTCGATGTGGGGAGACGTGTAGCTGCCCGCAGCCAGACCACATGACCCCAGCAGCGCTACTGCCAGCCGTGCCGTACTGCCCTTGCCGTTCGTTCCGGTGATGTGAATCGTCGGCACACTGTCCTGGGGATCGCCCAAGACGCCCATGAGCGTCCACATACGGTCCAGCGTGGGCGGCGTTGCTTCTGCGCTGCCGAGCAGACGCTCGAGATCGATGTGGGAGTCCAGCCAGTCGACGGCGGCCTCGTAGTCGCGCAGCGGGCCCGATATGGCTTCCGTCGGCCCAGTGTCAGAGGGCTCAGGGTTCAAGACGCATTGCTCAAGAGGCGCGGCGCGTGACGGTCGACCGAGGCACCAGGGTGGGGTTCACCTTGTCGAGCACCACTTTCCGGTCGACGATGCAGCGAGCCACGTCGTCACGGCTCGGCAGGTCGTACATCAGCCCCAGCAGGACCTCTTCGAGAATCGCTCGAAGTCCCCGGGCGCCCGTGTTACGCAGCATCGCCTGATCCACGATCGCTTCGAGTGCATCGACGGTGAATTCGAGCTCGACGTCGTCGAGTTCGAACATCCGGCGGTACTGACGGACCAAGGCATTCTTCGGCTCGGTGAGGATGCGTCGCAGCGCGTCGGGACCGAGCGGGTCGACAACACCGACGACGGGGAGCCTGCCGATGAACTCGGGGATCAGGCCAAAGTGACGCAGGTCCTCAGGCAGAACATCGGGCAGAACGTCCAGCGCAGAGCTGTCCATCGCGTTGCGCAGCGTCGCACCGAAACCGACGCCCCGTTCGCCGATTCGGTCAGCGATGATGCGCTCGAGACCGTCAAACGCACCTCCGCAGATGAACAGCACGTTGCTGGTGTCGATCTGCAAGAACTCCTGATGGGGGTGCTTGCGGCCGCCCTGCGGGGGAACGGATGCCACCGTGCCTTCGAGGATCTTGAGCAGCGCCTGCTGGACGCCCTCGCCTGACACATCGCGGGTGATCGAGGCGTTCTCGGCCTTGCGGGCGATCTTGTCGATTTCGTCGATGTAGACGATGCCGGTCTCCGCCCGCTTCACGTCGAAGTCCGCCGCCTGCAGGAGCTTGAGCAGGATGTTCTCGACGTCTTCGCCCACATAGCCGGCTTCAGTGAGCGCCGTGGCGTCGGCGATGGCAAAGGGCACGTTGAGCATGCGGGCCAGCGTCTGGGCCATCATCGTCTTGCCGCAGCCAGTCGGACCGATCAGCAGGATGTTCGACTTGGCGATCTCGATGTCTTCGGATGCACCCGGACCGGAGGGCTCTAGGCGCATGCGCTTGTAGTGGTTGTAGACAGCCACCGACAGGATCGTCTTGGTCCGGTCCTGATCGATGATGTAGTCGTCGAGGAAGGCGAAGATCTCGCGCGGCTTGGGTACCGATTCGAACGGCGTCTCGGTGGTGGTCTCGACCTCGTCGTCAATGATCTCGTTGCACAGGTCGATGCACTCGTCGCAGATATAGACGCCCGGGCCCGCGATGAGCTTGCGCACCTGCTTTTGCGACTTGCCGCAGAACGAGCACTTGAGCAGCTCGCCTCCCTCGCCAAACTTCGCCACGCTGCACCTCCCTCCTGAAAGATCTCTTGAAGACTCTCCGGCAAGAACTCCTAGGAGATCTTGCATGTCGTTGGACTGTCAAGGTTCGCACACGGTCCGACCGCACGCGCGCCGAGCGATGACCGCCAAGGATGGCACAGCCCGCGCGGCATGTCGTGATCTGTTTGGACGGTCCGCTGTCTCGGGGCCACGGGGAGCGGTCGGGGCGCGCCGGTAGGCTCCGCGCTTCGTGAAGACGACGCTGACGCCGCTGGACCCAGCGGATTTCATCGGGCCCGCGCCAGTATCTGAACCCGATCCATCCCTCCCCGACGAAGCGTCAGCTTCAGCCGAGTCTCCGGATGCCAGCGGAGCCGCTGAGGAGATCGACAGCGGCGACCTCGGCACCAGCGAGGCCGATCTCGACGACGAACATGGGCAAGTCCACGAGGACGACGCGCAGCAGCGTTTCGTCGGACCCCGCGTCAAGCTGACCGTCGAAGTCGACGCGGAGACCTTCGATGCCGACATCGAGGCTGCGTTCCGCAAGCTCGCCCGCGAGGTGCGCATCCCGGGATTCCGACCGGGACGGGCTCCCCGCCGCGTGCTGGAATCGCACTTCGGATCCGAAATCGGTCGCGCTCAGGCGCTCGAAGAAGCGGTACCCCGCTACTACGCCGAGGCCGTGCGTGACAATCAAGTCGACGTGGTGAACCAGCCCGAGTTGGAACTCACACTCGACGGCAGCGATGGTCCGGTGGCGTTCGAGGCAACGGTCGAGATCCGACCGGTGGTCTCGATCTCGGGCTACGACGCCTTGCAGGTGGAGATTCCCAGTCCGGTACCGCCAGAAGATGAGATCGACGCTCGCATCGACGAGACGCGCCGCCAATTTGCCGATATCGCCGAGGTCGAGCGGCCCGCCGATGACGGCGACCGGGTCACGATTGACATCGAGGGTTCGGTGGCAGGCGAACCGCTGCCCGGGCTGTCGGCACAGGACTACCTGTACGAAGTCGGCAGCGGCGGCATTGTGCCCGAGGTCGATGAGCAGATGCGCGGCACCGAGGCGGGCGCCGAACTGTCATTCAACGCACCGCATCCGGTCCAGACGGAGATGGAGATTGACTTCGAGATCACCGTCAATGCTGTGTCTGAGCTCGTCTTGCCCGATCTGACCGACGAATGGGTCGACGAGAACACCGAATACGACACGGTCGAAGAGTTACGTGAGGCAACAGCACGGCAGCTCGGCTTCGGACGGATCATGCAGGCCAACATGGTGCTGCGCGACGAGATACAGAAACAGCTAGCTGGCCTGGTGGAGGGCCCCGTACCCGACGCCATGGTGAGCGGAGTCATCGCGGATCGCATGTCAGAGCTCGGCAGCGGGCTGCAACAGCGAAACATGACGATCGAGCAGTGGTTGGAGGCGACGGGGCAGGAGCCGGCGTCATTCATCGGTGAACTGAGAGACGATGCCGAGCGGGGCGTGCGCCTGGACCTGGCGCTGCGCGCCCTGTCCACGGCCGAGGACTTGCAGGCTGACGACGATGACGTCGACGCCGAGCTGGAGAAAATGGCGGCCAACGATGGTCGCAGCCCGGCCCAGTTGCGAGAGGTCATGGCCGAGACTGATGGTCTCGCACACTTGACGGCAGCCATTTGCAAGAACAAGGCGCTTCAATGGGCCATTGAAGCCGTTGCGCTTGTGGGGCCGGAAGGCGACACAATCGATCGCTCGGAGCTCGAACTGCCGACGCCCGATGACCCCGCAGACCCAGACCCCGCAGACCCAGACTCCGCAGACGAGGACGATTAAGGACCGATGGTGACCACCGAGTTCTCCGCAAACCACGACCACGACAACCACGGTGCCGCACGGCACAGCGCACGCAACTACCTCGTGCCCACGGTTGTGGAGCAGACCAATCGCGGCGAGCGCGCCTACGACCTGTACTCGCGACTGCTGAAGGAGAACATCATCTTCTTGGGCACGCCCATCGACGACGTGATCGCCAACCTCGTGTGCGCCCAGATGATCCACCTGGAGTCGGAGAATCCCGACAAGGACATCAATATCTACATCAACTCGCCCGGCGGCGATATCAGCTCCCTGTTCGCCATCTACGACACCAGCCAGTACATCCGCAACGACATCACCACAATCTGCCTGGGTCAGGCGGCGTCGGCAGCCGCGGTGCTGCTGGCGGCGGGAACTCCGGGCAAGCGAATGGCGCTGCCCAATGCGAGGGTGCTGCTGCATCAGCCCTACGGGCAGGCGATGGGTCAGGCGACCGACATCGAGCTAGCGGCTCGGGAGATCGATCGGATGCGCGAGCGGCTCGAGCGGATCATTGCGCACCACACCGGCCAGGATCTCGAGCGGATTCACGACGACACCGACCGCGACTTCATCATGGATGCGGAGGCCGCCAAGGAGTACGGGATCATCGACGAGGTGATCGAGAACCGCCAAGTTCTTGAGGACGGCCCCATCCGCGCCGCCTAGTGCGAGCGGACGACGGGAATCGAACCCGCATCATCAGCTTGGAAGGCTGAGGTTCTGGCCGTTGAACTACGTCCGCGAAGAGCGT
>JAPOPC010000010.1 GCA_026713105.1 Acidimicrobiaceae bacterium | reverse complement strand
GACACTGGTAGCTTTCACCTCGGAGATGCCCCCCTGAACTCGCTGATGCGTACTTCGAACGCATGCATCGTCGCAGGTCAGAGGGGCTTTTCCGCGGATCCACACCGCACCACCCCACAGACTCATGAATAATCAGGGCTAATGGGATGCGGCTGTAGGGGCCTGTTGATCCTGTGCGTCCGGCGGATTTCAGGCGCTTGTGGCAATCGAGCTGAAGTTCGTTTGGCAGGTCAAAGTGATCGCCGCCTGCGGGAATCTTGCGCAACCGTTCGAGCACGTGCGGCGTTGGTGTACGGGCGCGGTGCCAAGGATCTGCTGTGTCCGAGATATCACCGGCCTGGGCGATGACTTGGCTTGCATGCGGCGCGTCCAGCGAGAAGGACGTCGGCAGCAGTTCTTGCAACGTCGCGGGAAACTGGATGGCTCGATCGCGGATCGCGATACCGATCAGCCGTCGCCGTCGCTGCGGAACGCCGAAGTCCAAGGCGTCAACGATCCATGAGCCGAAGCCGTAACTGTGTTCGACCGCCAGCGCCCGTAAGTCCTCCCACCGCGGGTCCCGGGCGAGGCCGGGCACGTTCTCGATCAGGACTGCTGCTGGCTGCATCTCCGCCGCGAAGCGCCACACCTCCGTGATCAGGTCATTCCTCTCATCAGCACTGTCACGGGAGCCCAGCGACGAGAACCCTTGGCACGGCGGACACGCCGTCAGCAGGGACAGCTCTGCGCGGTCGAGCTTGAGCTGTCCCAGGTATTCCGCGGGATCCAACTTCGAAATGTCGTCGATCGAGATTGGGACGGAGGGGTGGTTGGCCGAGAAGGTGCTGGCAGCGGTCTGGTCGTTCTCGACCGCTCCGATGACGTGAAATCCGGCATCGCTCAGCCCCTGGGTCGATCCACCGGCCCCGGCAAACAGATCGACGGCAGTGAGTTCAGAGAGTCCGACAGCGGGTTCGCTTGCCTCGTCGAGCACGCCGTCAAGCTAGCGCTGGGTGTATCCCATGGCCGGCTCGATTACTTGCTCGGGCAGCCAGCCCGTTGTTTCGTCGGTCCACCTACGAGCATTCGAGCGTTGGTTTCAAGACTCATCGATAAGGGGTGGTCGCCACTGAGTCGCTGACCTCGCGGCCTAACGTGAGCCGGTGCCCGCGCAGGACCCGAAGGCGATGGTGCAGAAGCTGTGGGACTTCTGCGACGTGCTGCGAGACGACGGCCTGTCCTACGGTGACTATCTGGAACAGCTCACGTATCTGTTGTTCTTGAAGATGGCTGACGAGCAGTACGTGATGCTCGGAGGCGACCGTATCGTTCCCGTCGAACACAATTGGCAGTCGCTGCTGAGCCGCTCGGGAGTCGAGCTCGAAGTCCACTACAGCGAGTGCCTGTCGGCGCTGGGCACCAGCGAGGACATGCTCGGCGTGGTCTTCCACAAGGCCCGCAACCGCATCCAGACACCGGCCAAGCTGGAGCAGCTCATCAAGGAGTTCATCGACCAACACGAGTGGATGAGCTACGAGGCCGATCTCAAGGGCGACGCGTACGAGGGCCTGATCGAGAAGACGGCCCAGGAGGGCGCCAGGGGAGCGGGTCAGTACTTCACGCCGCGGGCGCTTATCAGCGCAATCGTCGACGTGATGCTTCCCGAGCCCGACGACCGCATCTGCGACCCCGCCTGCGGCACCGGCGGGTTCTTCTTGGGCGCGTACCGGTCGATTGTCGAGCGGTTCCCGCACTTGGAGCCCGACCAATCCGCTCACCTGCGCTCGGGTGCGTTCACGGGTTGGGAGATCGCCGACCTGCCTGCCCGTTTGTGCGCGATGAACATGTTGCTGCACGGCATCGAGAGCCCCGAGTCCGACTCGCCGATCGTCGTGGACGACGCCCTGCGGAACTCTCCCGGCAAGCCGTTCGACATGGTGCTGACCAACCCGCCGTTCGGCCGGTCGTCGTCGGACAGCTACGAGCGGGAGGACTTCTGGGCGACGACCCGCAACAAGCAGCTCAACTTCGTCCAGCACGTCGTGAGCCTGCTGAAGATCGGCGGCGATGCAGCAGTGGTAGTTCCCGACAACGTGCTCTTCGAGGCAGGGGCCGGCGAGACCATCCGCCGCCGGCTGCTTCACGACTGCGAAGTCCACACCCTGCTGCGGCTGCCGACGGGAATCTTCTATCGGCCCGGTGTTAAGGCCAATGTGCTGTTCTTCCGCCGTCGCGAGGGCGCTGAGGAGCCATGGACGCGTCAGCTGTGGGTATACGACCTGCGCACGAACAAGCACTTCACACTTAGGCGGAACCCGCTCACGAGAGCCGACCTGGACGACTTCGTCGCCTGCTACCGGGCCGACGCCCGCCACCAACGAATGGAATCCGAGCGGTTCAAGCGCTACGCCTACGACGAGCTGATCACTCGCGACGACATCAGCCTCGACCTGTCCTGGCTTCGAGACGAGAGCCTCGAGGATGCCGACAACCTGCCGCCACCGGATGTGCTGGCAGCCGAGATCGCCGAAGATCTCGAAGCCGCCCTCGTCGAGATCCAAGCCCTTGCCGAGAGTTTGGCGAGTACTGCCGAACCCGAGTGAGCCGCTGCCGCGAGCGAGTCGCGTGGCATCCATCGAGCGCAGCTCGCTCTGTCGCCGGCAGCGGAACCCGCGTACCATCGTCAGAGGTTCTTGTCACACCCCCGGTGCACTCTGGAGTTCGTGCACTTGCCGACGAGTCGCTGCGCTGAGCGACCCACAAGTCGACGATTCGTCCGACCGCCCATCTGCCGAAGGTAGGAGATCATGAGTGATCGCACCGGAATCGAGTGGACCGAGGCGACATGGAACCCCACCACCGGTTGCGACCGGACATCCGTCGGCTGCGACAACTGCTACGCGCTGACGCTGGCGAAGCGCCTCAAGGCGATGGGAAATCCGCGGTACGTGCGAGACGGCGATCCCGATCTGAGCGGCCCGGGTTTCGGTCTCACGCTGCACTACGACCTGCTCGACCGCCCTCGTCACTGGCGTCGACCGCGCCTGATCTTCGTCAACTCGATGAGCGACCTCTTCCACCCAGAGGTGCCGCTGGACTTCATTCAGAAGGTGTTTGCGGTGATGGCCGATACACCGCAGCACACCTACCAAGTGCTCACCAAGCGGTCGAAACGGCTCGCATCGGTGGCTGACGACCTCGACTGGCCTCCGAACGTGTGGATGGGGGTCACCGTCGAGACGCCGCGCTACGCCTTTCGGATCGACCACTTGCGTTCGGTCGACGCCGCAGTTCGCTTCATCAGCGCCGAGCCACTCTTGGAGGCGATGCCAGGCCTCGACCTGTCCAGAATTCATTGGCTCATTGCCGGCGGCGAGAGCGGACCGAGTGCCCGGCCGATGGAAGCCGACTGGGTTAAAGACCTGCGCGACCAGTGCTCCGCCTCGGAGGTCGCGTTCTTCTTCAAGCAGTGGGGCGGCCGCACCCCAAAGGCCGGCGGCCGCCAACTTGACGGCCGCACGTATGGCGAGTTGCCTGAAACGAAGGCATAGGCGTGACTGGTCGGAGTTGGGGATACTGGACGCGCGGCAAGCTAGATGTGCTGCGTGCATATCTTGATGCGTTTACTACCGCAACTAAGAACCGTTCGAGTGAACGCATCTATCTCGACTTGTTCGCGGGCGAGGTCGAGAATCACGAGCGCCTCACGGACGAGCAAATCGACGGGTCTGCGCGCATCGCGTTGAACATCGACGATCCTCCATTTTCCAAGTTGCGCTTCTTCGAATTGGATTCAAATGCGACGAGACTTGAGGCCGAGCTGAGAGGCGAGTTCCCCGGACGCAATATCATCGTCTATGGCGGCGACTGCAACGAACGGATTCACGACGCCCTGGCTGCACTTCGCACGTACTCATGGGCACCAACGTTCGCATTTGTCGATCCGAACGGTATGGAGGCGGCATGGTCAACTCTCGCTGCGTTGGCCGATTTTCGACGCGATAGGGCGACCAAGGTAGAAATGTTCGTCTTGTTTGCCGCGCCAATGTTTATCCGAGTACTGCCCGTGGACGGTTCACAGATCCGATCAAGCGATACCGACAAATTGGATCGCCTATTCGGTAGTACAGGTTGGCGTGAGATATATGAAGCGCGACTGTCCGGTATCTTCGAGGCAGCAGAGGCTCGAGAGCAATATCTAAACTTCATGCGCTGGAGGTTGGAAGTAGAACTTGGATATAGGTGGACTCACCCTCTCGAAATCTGCAATACAAATGGCTCGGCAATTTATTACATGATTTTCGCTACCGATCATGAGGCGGGCACGCGAATAATGAGTGGAATCTATGCCAACGCGGCAGCTGAGTTCCCAGCGATGCGAGAAAAGGCGAGACGCAGGCAGCAACGTGCACGCGACGAAGATCAAGGCTTACAGAGCCTGTTTCCCGATGTCGCTTCCCTTGAGGGCCCGGTACAGCGTGGTGAGCGATTTTACGAACACTTTGCTCCTGAGAAGCCCTGGTTCTTGCAGTGACTGCAGTTGGCCTCGCGAGTCCAGTGTTTGAGAGCGCGCCCGAACATGTGGGACGCATAGGACCCTGTGATCACTTGTCGGCTGCGGGACTTGTCAATACACGATGTCGAGGGCGTAGCGGAGTGCCTGATCGAGTTGTGCCCGTTTGAGGGCACCGAGTCGGCCGACTGGTTCAGGGTCGAGGCGCGCAATCGGCACGGTCACGATGTTGTCGCAGCTGATGACGCACATCGCTGGCAGTCCCTCATCGACGCCGATCTCCACCTCCGAGCGGATGCCGCGCATCGTGCGAGTGATGGGAGCGCAAGTGATTGCTGTCAGCACCGAAGCCGCCGCGTCCCTCGTCAGCACGCACAGGGGTCGTCGCCCGCCGGGCTCCCCGAGATCACCCCAATAGATCTCGTTGCGCGCTACCACGGCGGCGCTGTCTCGGCCGCCAATCGTGCTGCCGCCTCGACGAACGCCGGATCCTGCGGCTGGCGGCGATATGCAGCATCGAGCTCGGCATCGGCCGCGGCCAGATCGGTGGCTTCGATCACAGCTCGTGCACCGCGACGAAGCAACGCGGACCTGTTCGTTCCCTCAGCGGCTGCGATCGCCGCAAGTCGTTCGATGAGTTCGTCGTCGAGCTGAACCAGTACTTCACGCCGAGCCATAGTCATATGCTAAATCATATGGTGACGGAGGCGAACCAGATCTCCGGCGTCGCGGTTCTCAGTTGTTCGCCGGCCGTTGCAACGTGGCGGGCACGACGGCTAGATGTTCGGCCACTGCTCCGCCGTGGAGGCGGCGATCCCATACCGCGACCACCAAGTCGGCGGTGTCGAGCACCAGCGCACTTGCCAGATGGACGGCGTCGGCTCCGCGCAGTCTGTGGCGCCGCGCGAGCAGGCCGGCGGACTGTTCGACGTTCTCGCTGAGCTCGACTGGCTGGACGCTTGACCAAATCTGTTGCCAACGCTCCTCGCAGTCCACGACTTCCGACTCGTCGAGGTCGCCCCGCCGGCCAGCCGCGGCGAGCGCAGCGCAGACTTCGGCGAACGCCAGCCTGCTGGATACGGCCGCGTCGCAACCATCCCAGATCGCCTCTGCGATCTCGCTGCCGGGTTCGTCGACGATCAGCTTCACCAACGCGCTGGCGTCGAAGTACGCGATGGCCACTGCTCAGCGGCGCTGATCGCTCACCAGATCCGACAAGGGCGAGCGAGGACGAGGACGCCGTTGTCCTGTCGCCTTGGGTCGTTCGCCTCGCACGGGTCGCGAGATCACGCCTGTTGCAGTCAGCCGCTCGATGGTCGGAGCCGAGTCGATACCTGAGAGCCTTGCGACAGGAACGCCACGTTCGGTGATGACCACCTCCTCGCCAGAGCGAGCGCAGTCCAGCCAGTGACGCAATCTGGCTCGAAACTCCGTGGCGGCAACGTTCATATTCAGACCGTATCAGCGCAGTCCGAGATGTACAAAAGAGATTACTTTATTTGTACATAATAGGTGGTGCTGAATCGAACTTGCGTGCGCAATCGGGGCGCGCTGGTACGTTGCCGCCCGTATGACTCAGGACAACATCACGCTTGCGTCCATGGGTGAGCGGTACACCCGGCCTGATTGGGTGCGGCGCATCATCCTCATGGGCGACTCGATCGGGGGGCGGCCCCGGGATCTCGTGCCCATCGATGCCAGTGACCTGCTGAAGCTGGCCACCGCCTCCGTCGGCGGCATGCCTGCCGGCGACTTGGGGGATCCGGGCTGGCAGGAACGCTTCGAGTCGTTGGCTGCCGATCTGGACGCCTCGCCGATGCACTTGCTCGGCCGGTTGATGACCAAGCAGGAGCTGCTGCGCTCGCTGCGCACCCGCCTGCTGCTCACCGCAGCCATCGACGCCACTCCCGCCATCACCGCAGAGCCCGTCGCGTCACCGGCGATCATCGCCGGCCCCGCTCGCTCGGGCACGACGATCCTGTTTGAGCTCCTCGACCTGCATCCCGACCTGCGAGCCCCGCTCGGCGCCGAGGCGCTCCACCCGGTGCCGCTGCCCGAATCTGGCCTCGCCGATCGGCGCGAGATGGGCGAGTGCGAGCAGGAGTTCTGGGCTGACATCCAGCCCGAGTTCCTAGCCATGCACGAATTCCGGGCCGACCTGCCCGTCGAGTGCATCACGCTCACCACCGGCAGCTTCGCCGGCTACCACTGGAGCATGGTCGCGCCGCTGACGGGGTGGAATCCCGACCTCGACGTGAACTTCAGCTACGAGCGGCAGATCCTCCAAGTACTCCAGCACGACGCGGGTCCCACCCGATGGGTGCTCAAAACGCCCGGCCACCTCTTCGTGCTGCCACAGCTGTTCGCGGCCTTCGGCGACGCGTGGGTAATCCAGACCCACCGCGATCCGGCCCGCACCATGGCCTCCACTGCCAGCATCACGACCATGGTCCACTGGATGCGCTTCAAAGACGTGGATGTCGGCGGGTACGCCCAATTCGTGCACGATGCCTTCGCCTTCGCGCTCAACGACTCGGTGAACCTGCGAACCACCGGCGTCGTGCCGGATGAGCGTTTTGTGGACGTCCGCTACACGCAGCTGGTGAGCGACCCCGTCGGAGCGCTGGGCCCCGCCCTTGAGCAGATGGGCCTGTCGATGACCGATGCCTACGCCAAAGCCGTGCGCGACTACCTGGCGCACAAGCCCAAGGGCAAGTACGGCACTCATCGCTACAAGCCCGAGGACTGGGGATTCACCGCCGAGGGCATACGCGCCGCCACGGAGCAGTACATCTCCCACTTCGACCTGCCCCCAGAAGGCTGAGCCGGCGCCGACCGTGGACGCGATCCCCGAGACCGAGTCCCGCCGGGCGCTTGGCGAGCTCATCGAGGTTCTGCGTGAGGCCGACGAACGCTGGATCTCGCCCGAGTGGAACCTCCACACCGAAGACGACGCCGTCGAAGCGCACCGCGCCCTCATGCACTACCTGCAGTGGGGGCTCGTCGGGCTCTTCGAACGTGACCCGTCAGCTCCTCGCTTCCAGCGCTTGGTGGCACCGAGCCGCAAGCTGCTGGGCGACAACCCTGACACCGTCTACTTCGAGGCCCCGGTCTCAGCCGATTTCACCTACCGGGTGCGCGGCGAGACCAAGGGCGCCGACTACCTGTCGATCACCGTCGAGTCGAGCGTTGGGTGGGGGTCGATGGACAACCAGGTGCTCGGAGTGCTCAACGATTCGACCCTCGACGTCGATGCCGACGGCCGTTTCGAGATCATGGTGGGTGGTGAGCCCCAGCAGCGCAACTGGCTGGAGCTGCCGCCTGACCAAGGAGCGATCATCTTCCGCCACTACTTCGAAGACACCACCCATGCAGCCACCGATCCGGATCGTGTGCCGGCAATGGACATCGAGGTCATCGACGGAACGCCCCCGCCCCGACCGTCCGATGCCACGGTCAGTGCGGGCATCCGTCGCATCGCCGCCATGGTCCGTGAGCTCACCGTGGACCGGCCGCCGATGGCCCAGGGCGAACCCCGGTCTTGGGTCTCGCTGGTGCCCAACGAATTCCCGCCACCCGGGCTGCCCGGAGATCTCGGCCTCGCTGCCACCGACGCCGCCTACGCGCTCGCACCGTTCGTGGTCGGGCCCGACGAGGCACTGGTGATCCGCGGCCGCTGGCCCCGCTGCCGCTACGCCAACGTGAGCCTGTGGAACCGCCACCTGCAATCGCTCGACTACGCCAACCGCTCCATCTCGCTCAACCGCGCGCAGATGGTCGCCGACGCCGAAGGCCGCTTCACCGCCGTCATCGCCCACACCGACCCCGGCACCCCCAACTGGCTCGACACCGAGGGCCGCCCCTTCGGCATCGCCTTCTGGCGCTTCATGCTGCCCGAAGGCGACATCGAGACCCCACAAGCCGAGCTGGTCCCCCTCGATGAGGTCCCGAATCGCGTCTGACAGCCTGCTCGCGGGCGCTCTCGAGCCATCCGCATTGCTAGCCGGCGTCAGTTGGCGAAGGTGTCGAGGAGGTGCTGATTGCGCTCCACGAAGCGTTGATGCCGCTCGGCCCCGTCGGGTGCGCCGAAGACCGTCCGCTCCACACCGAGTTGCCGATACAGCTCCAGCTTCTCTTCAGTCGGTCGGCTGAAGCAGTACATCGAGATCGGCACGCGGTCGGGATCTCGCCCGTAGGACTCCACAGCGGACCGGAAGCGATCGACAGCCTTGCGCGGATCGCCCAGAAAGTCGTCGAGCGGGCACCACCCGTCGGCATATTCCGCCGCGTGCTGCAGGCCAATCCGTCCTTGGCAGCCCATCAGCACCGGTGGCCCCGGCTGCTGGACCGGTTTGGGGTACACCCACGACGGCTCGATGTGCACATGCGTGCCCGAGTAGCCCGCCTCGTGCTGGCTCCATTGGCCGCGCAGCGCCTCGATCGTCTCTCGCATGGCCACGTACCGCTGCGCCCACGGCACCGCCGACACATTGGCCAGCTCCTCTTGGTTCCAGCCGACGCCCACGCCAAACAGGAACCGCCCGTCGGACACCTCGTCCAGCGTCGCCACGCTCTTCGCCAGATCGAGCACCTCGTGCTCGAGCACCAGGCACACGCCGGTCACCAGCTTGATCTTCGACGTCACAGCCGCCGCCGCGCCCAGCGAGGTGAACGGGTCGCGCATGTGCCAGTAGAGCTGTGGCAGCTCGATTCCGGCCGGGTGCGGTGTTTCGCGGCTTGCCGGAATGTGGCTGTGCTCGCCCACCCACAGCGAGTCATAGCCGCGCTGTTCGGCCTCGACCGCCATGTCGGTCGTGCGGTGCCCGTAGTCGCTGTTCGGTGTTGCCAGCCCGATCCTCATGCGCCTGCGCCTTCCCGTCGATGAGCCCTGAGGCCCCGCCGGCAGCCGAATTCGGTCACTCAGCGCGCTGGGTGCCGACCTTCAGGTCCCGGAACGGGCTGGTCGTGTCGATGCCGGGCTCCTTGGGCAATCCGAGAACCCGCTCGCCGACGATGTTGCGCATGACCTCGTCGGAGCCGCCGGCAATGCGCATGGCCGGGAAGCCCAGCACGTAGCCGGCCCACGAGAACGTGCCCCATTCGCCGGAGTCGACGACCAGCCTCGGCCCGATCGTGTCGGCCACGAACTCGCAGGTGGCGTTCATCTGGCGGATCAGCCCCATCTTCGACAGCGACATCTCCGGCCCGGGCGTGCGGCCGGCCCGCAGCGCATCCATGGTGCGCTGGTTCGACCAGCCGAGCACCTTGCCGTGGGTGTAGATCTCGGCGAGCTTCTGGCGGGACAGCGCGTCGCTGCTCAGGCCGTAGTGGTTGGCCATCGCCGCCAACTTGGTGAAGCTGCCGCCGCCGGTGCCGCCTCCTGAGCCGCCGCCGATCGCCGCTCGCTCATTCATCAGCGTGGTGAGCGCCACGCCCCAGCCCTGGTTCACATCGCCGAGGCGGTGCGAATCGGGCACCCGCACGTCGGTGAAGTACACCTCGTTGAAGTTCGCCCCGCCGGTCATCTGGCGCAGCGGTCGCACTTCTACGCCAGGGGCCTTCATGTCCACGAGGAAGCCGGTCAGGCCCTGGTGCTTGGGCTGGTCGAAGTCGGACCGGGCGATCACCTCGCCGATGTCGGAGTAATGCGCGCCCGAGGTCCAGACCTTCTGGCCGTTGAGGATCCACTCCTCGCCGTCGCGTTCGGCTCGCATCTGCAGGCTGGCAAGGTCTGATCCGGCTCCCGGCTCGGAGAACAGCTGGCAGCCCACGATGTCGGCCCGGTACATCTGGGGCAGCACGTCGGCGGACACCTCGGGGCTGGCGTGGGCCAAGATGGTGGGTGCCACCATGCCCAGGCCGATGCCGAAGAATCCGCCGTCGGGCGTGTCGAACTGGCTCTCGAGCTGGCCCCAGACGCGCTCGTACTTGCGGGGCATGCCGCTGCCGCCCAACTCGGTCGGCCCGCTGATCCAGCCGAAACCGGCGTCGTACTTGGTGGCCCGCCATTCCTTCGACGCCTCGAGTTCCTGGAGCTCGCGCTCGCGGTCGACCTCTTCGAAGAGCGCCGCGTTGTCGGGCCCTTCGCCCCAGACGAATTCGCGCCGTTCGGCCTTGCGCTTGGCGTTGGCCTCCAAGAACTCCAGCGCCTCAGCGGCAAACTGCTCCTCGGTGATCTCGACGGTGTCGGCAGCGGCCATGTCGGGCTCCTGATGGTGGGGAGGACTGTGGGGAAGTCCGGCGGACAAGCAGCCCCAAGCTAGCGACATATCTCGCTACGCTCATCGGCCATGGGTCAGCCCGTCCGCGTCGCAGAACGACCGTCGTCCGTCCGTGCGGGCACCGTTCAATTCGAGACGAACCGTCCGCTGACCGGGGCGGGCCACCGCTACTACAACAGTGCGGACGATGCGGCCAGCGCCGAGGACCCAGCCGACCTGCTGGCGTGGCGCTTGTTCCAGCGGGGCGGCGTCGACCACATCCACGTGTACGGCAACGTGGCCACCATCGACCTCTCTCGGGGTCATACCTCTGACGGCATCGCCGAGATCATCGAAGAGCTGTTCGCTCACTACCGCTAGCGGTAGCGACAAGCACGGCCGCTAGCTCGCTAGCGGTAGCGACAAGCACGGTCGCTAGCTCGCTGGCGGTAGCGACAAGCACGGCCGCCGCGCGTACCGGCATCGTCACTTCAGGGCTACCGTTGCGCCCATGACCGAAGACGAGTTTCGTTCCGAGCTCACTGCGCGGGGCTATGGCGAGCCCCGAGACGCGGTGTTCGCGCCCGATGCCGACGGGGAGCTTCACAGCCACGATTTCTCGGCGATGGCCATGGTGACCGAGGGCGAGTTCCGGCTGGGGCTCACTGATGAGACCCGGGTCATGGCCGTGGGGGACTGGTGCGAGGTTCCCGCTGGCATGCTGCACAGCGAGCAGGCCGGCCCGATCGGCGCCACCCTGCTCGTCGGGACGAAGTAGCTCGACGCAGCGCGACTCCTGGCCGACGCACCCCTTGGCTGCAAACGCTTCAGGCGGAGCACAACACGGACAGCGATTGATATACATTCGTTCGTGAAGACGATTGTTCGTCTAGTCTGTCGCGATGACTGCCGAAGCGGTTCGTCTGAGCGATATGGCCATCGGGCATCCCGAGCGGCTGCTGCCTGTCGCTGACGAACTGGCACCGCTGCTGACGCAACCAGGCCTCGTCCCGGGGTCGGCACTGGCCGCTCAGGGACCGGGGGCACTGACCTTGGCGACGGCCTTTGCCGCAGAGGTCTCGCGCACCGGGGGATGGGTGACCGCTGTGGGCCTGGGGCGCATGGGCGTCTCAGCAGTGGCCGAGCGAGGGGTGTCGCTGGACCGGTGGGTGTTCGTGGACGAGCCCGGCGATGCAGCGGCCGAAGTGCTGAACGCCCTGATCGGTAACGTCGATGTGGTCCTGCTGGCTGCCGGGGTGCGGCTGGCAGCCGCTCACAGCCGGCGCCTGCGCACCCGCCTGCGGGAGCGGGGGACCGTGGTGATCGAAGTCGCCGAGGAGCGCGCCTCGCGGGTCGGCGCATCCGGCGCATTGGGCACAGCCGGCCCTCGTGGGGTCGGCGCATTCAGCCCTGACGTGACCCTGACGGTGGAACGTGCGGCATGGACCGGTCTCGGTCTCGGGCACGGTCGGCTGCGGGAACGACGGGCCGAGGTGGTGGCGGTAGGCCGCGGCGCGGCGTCACTGCCGCGGCGGGCCGTCCTGTGGCTGCCCGATGCCACCGGACGCATTGCTCCCGTCCCCGGTGCCATCGACACCGTTCCCTGGCCTGCTTCGGCCGGTTCCTCCCAGACCGGCGTCCCAGTGGCTGGCATCCCCGAGGCCGGCGCTCCAGTGGCCGTGACCGGCACCGATGTGGTCGTCCCCTTGCAGCGCCGTGCCGGATAGCCGAACCGTTCCCGAAAGCCCCGCCGACATTCCACCGCGGATGCTGGTGGTGGAGGTCGAGGACTGGTCCGCGATCGCAGCAGGGCTCGATCCGGCGACGCCCGCAGGAGTGGTGTCTGCGGGGCGGATCACTGCGCTCACACCTGCGGCCATTGCGGCCGGGGTGCGCACGGGGATGCGCCGCCGCCAAGCCCAGTCCGAATGCCCCGCCTTGGAGCTGGTCGAGCGAGATCCTGATCTTGACGCCCGACGCTTCGCCCCCGTGGTCACGGCATTGGAAGACCTGACGCCGAGAGTCGAGGTGCTGGGGGCTGGCTGCTGCGTCGTCGCCACCCGGGGTCCGTCGCGCTACTACGGCGGCGACGAGGCGTTGGCCGAGTTGGTGCAGCAGACCATCGCTGGCGTGCTGGATGACGCAACGGCCGATGTATCCGTCCGCGTCGGCATTGCCGATGGCCTGTTCGCTGCCGGTCTGGCCGCCCAGTTGGCATCGACCCGGGCCCCATCGGCTCAGGCGCTGGTGGTGCCTGCGGGTACCAGCGCAGCGTTTCTCAGTGAGCTGTCGCAGCGAGCCCTGGCCGGGGCGTTCTCACCGCTGGGGGCGGACCCCAGCTCAGCTGGCCCTTCTGGGGTCGGCGCATCAAACACAGCTGGCCCTCGTGGGGTCGGCGCATCGAACACAGCCGGCGATTTCACCGATGTGCTCGGGCGGCTGGGGTTGCGCACCTTGGGCGACGTGGCGGCCTTGCCCGTCGCCGACTTGATCGGCAGGTTCGGCACCCAGGGCGAATGGGCGCACCGCCTGGCCAGCGGGCGTGATTTCCGGCCGAGCCAGCCCGCAGCCGCCCAGCTTGAGCTCAGCGTCGAAACCGAGATCGATCCGCCCGCTGACCGGCTCGACACGGTGGCGTTCATGGCCAAGGCCCTGGCAGATCAGCTCGACGCCCAGCTGACCCGGGCAGGGCAGGCGCTGGTGTGCGTGGAGGTCAGCGCCGAGACCGAGCATGGCGAGACGTCCAGCAGGCGGTGGCGTCACGGGTTCCGTTTCAGCCCGCCCGATGTGGTCGACCGCGTTCGCTGGCAGCTCGATGGCTGGCGCAGCGTCCGGGGCCGGGACAGTCCAAGCGGTCGTATCTCGCTCATCCGGCTGGCAGTAGCCGAGACAGCTCCCGATGAAGGACGCCAGCTTGGCTTCTGGGGCGGTCAGTCGGAGGCTGACGAGCGAGCCGAGCGAGCCATGGGCCGGGTGCAGGCGTTGGTCGGCTTCGACGGGGTTGCTGTGGGCCGATTGGGCTCCGGCCGCCGCTTCGCAGATCTGGAGCAGCGCCTCCCGTTCGGCACCACCGGCCCAGCCGGCGCATCAAATACAGCGCCTCCCTGGCCGGGACGGCTGGGTGCGCCGGCCCCTGCCGAGGTGTTGGCAGAACCAGAGCCGCTCGTGGTGCTCGATGAGGACGGCGAGCCGGTGGGCGTGAGTGGCAGGGCGCACCTCAGCGCTCCTCCCGCGGTGCTGCGGCGGGCTGACGGGCGCACCAGCGCCATCACGGCGTGGGCAGGGCCGTGGCCGCTGGACGAGCGCTGGTGGGACCTGCGAGCACGCCGCCGCCAGGCCCGGTTCCAGCTGGTGCTCGACGACGGCACCGCTCATCTCTGCGCTGTCGAGGGCGGCCGCTGGCAGCGCGAAGCCGCCTACGACTGAGCCGCTCGCAGCAACTCCCGCCGGTCAGTTGCCGTTGGTGGACCAGTGCCAGGGCTCGCTGGGCAGGTTGAACAGGCCGTATGTCTTGGCGTTGGCAGCCAGCCACCTGAATGCCGTCGAGTTGCGACTATTGACCGACCGGCCGTTGTGGCGGAAGTCGATGGCCTTGCCTTGCTCGTGCATGGATCGACCTGGCCGGGCGGTAGGCGGTCGGCACTGGTAGGAAGGTTTCTGGTAGATCGCCCACTGGCTGGTGCCGCAGTGCGCCCGGCGCAGAGCGATCTGCGAGGCAGCGCTCCGATAGCCGCCGCCGGTCAGCCGGATCCCGTCCCGGGCAGCATGCTCAAGCAGGTTCCGCACATTGTTCGCGATCGATTCGTGGACTTGGATGCCGCCCACCCAGACGAGCTTGCCATCGGTGAGCTGCCCAGCAGTGCCTTCACGCTCCTGGCGAGCCCGCTCCTCGGCCTCGCGCCGCCTCCGTTCCTCTTCCGCCTTTCGGCGCTTCAATTCGGTCTCGATGCGCCGTTGCCCGGTGATGGCGCTGGCGACGAGGTCTGCCGTCTCGGCCACATCGGCTGCGGCAGCGTCGTTCCACTCCTGCAGCGCCGCCTGCTCGTACAGCAAGGTGTCGAGTTCGTCCTCGAGCTCCACGAGCACGATGGCCTCCTGCTCGACGGCGTCGAGCAAGTCCTCCAGTGCGCGCTCGGATTCGACGCGACGGACGTCTCGCAGCTCCTCGGCTCGCTCGAATTCGCGCAATGCCAGTTCCGCGTCGATGGTGAGTGCCCTCAGCTGGTCACCGGTCGCGTTCAAGTCGCCAAGGGCCGCACCGATGAGGACCCGGATGCGAGCAGCATCGTAGATGTCACCGGTGCGCACCAAGCCGTAGGAGCCTTCCACCAGAGCGTCGTGACCGATATAGGTCTGAACGATGAGGTCGATGACGCGCTGTCCCAACTCGGAGTGCTGCTCGTCCAGCGACAGAACGCGCTGGATCGCCGCCTCGACCGACGCCTCCGCAGCGGCCAAGGCCAACTCGGCTTGGTCGAGATCGGCTCGCTGTTCGTTTACCAGGAGCCTCAGCTGGTCGAAGGCCACCAATACCTCGTTGACGTCTGCCTGCTGCAGATCGACTTCCAGGACCTTCCCGAGCAGTTCCGCTTGGGCCTCATCACGGATCCGCTTCTCCTCGGCAAGCTGTGCCTCGAGCTCCTTCTGCTGTTGCTCCAGCTGTTCTTGACGCTTGCGCAGCTCAGCATCGGACGGCTGCGACTGCGCACCGGTGCCGGCAATCGGCACGACGCTCACGACGAGCGCGAACGCGATTGCCACGACACCGCGCCGTGCCGTCCCTCGCCGTGAACCTCGCACCTGGCGCGTCCTTGCTGGAGCCAGCCTGGGGCTGGTGCCGTCGTGTACTTGCGGTCGCCCGTGGTCATCGCAAGCGATCACCAGGACCTTCGGCCCAAGGTACCGATGGATGGTCGGCCCCCGGTGTCGCCCTCAGCGATTCTCAGCCGGATCTCAGTTCGGGTCTCAGTTCGGGTCTTCCGGGGCTCCGCAAGGACACCGCACGGACACGGCAGCTCGACTCGGCGGTCGCCAACGCATTGGGCCTGAGCGCAGCTACTCGTCGATCACCCGGTTCTGCAAGACCCCGATGCCGGGTACCTCGAAGTCGATCTCATCGCCCGGAACCAGCCAGCGTGGCGGTTCGTGCGATCCGCCGGTGCCCTCGGGCGAGCCGGTGGCGATGACATCGCCGGGTTCGAGCGGCATCACCTTCGACAGGTACGAGATGATCTCTGGGACCGAGAAGATCATCTCGCTCGCACTGGCCCGCTGGCGTTCCTCGCCGTTCACGCGGCAGATCACCTCTAGTGCTGCCGGGTCGGCGATCTGGTCAGCGGTGGTGATCCACGGGCCCATCGAGCCCGAGCGGAAGAAGTTCTTGCCCGCCGCCACGCTGTGGCGCTGCCAGTCCCGAACGGATCCGTCGTTGAGGATCGTGTAACCGCCCACGTACGCGAGGGCTTCGGCGGCGTCGATGTGACGACCAGCCCGACCGATGATCACCGCCAGCTCAACCTCGTAGTCGAACTGAACCGACGCCGTGGGCCGGACGAGATTTTCGTGGTGAGCCACGAGCGTGCCTGGGGGCTTGTTGAAGTAGACCGGCTGCGCCGGCGCCTGGACGTTGCCGCCCAGCGGGTACTTCTTGTGATAGTTCGCGCCGGCGCACAACAGACGAGCGCCCACGTCTGCCGGGACGGCGAAGGTGATGTCGTCCCAACCATGCTCGGTCGGAATCTGGGCAAGCGGCGCCGGATCGGCCAGCGCAGCGGCAACCGCCTGTCCAACGGTGGTGATTGGTTCGCCGTTGGCTTCCCGGCCGTCGAGCCGTGCAACTCCATCGTCGGTCGCCACGCCGACGTGGGTCGCGTTGTCGCCGGTGACGGTGTAACGCAGCAGTCTCACGGCGCGTCACCGTACTTGTTACCCAAGACGTGCTGGTAGACGACGTGCTCGTTGCGTCGGCCCTGGGGTGTCAGTCTGTCGCGGTGCGGCGCAACGGCTCGCCGCCTGCAGCGCGGATAGTGGCCTCGAAGCCGTCGAGGTCGGTTCCGCTCACGTGGCCCGTCCACGGCTCGCCGACACCGCGCTGGTCCACCGGCGGCTCGACGGTGACCTCCACCCGTGGGCTGCTCGTGCGCAGCACCAAGGTGGCGTCTGTGCCGGGGAGCCAACGGGCGACGATGACCGCACGACGGAAGCTGATGTCGGCCAGCACGAGACCGCTCTCGGTGGCCGCCAGCAGTCGATGAACGTTGAACAGGAGCTGGTGCGCGACGACTGCCGCCACGATCAACAGCCAGCCGATACCCCACGCAATCGCCAAGCCGGCCCCGAGGGCAAAGGCGGCCACCCGAACGATCATGATGCGCCGGTGGGCGCGTGCGGTCTCCGCATCGGTGACGACCACGGCCTTGCGCACGCTGACGCCTTCTTCGCCGAGGAGTTCCACTGCTCGGGCGAGGGCACGCTCGGGGGGAGTCATCGCGAGTGCTGACCCAGGTCGCCGAGGGGAATCAGCCCGTCGGCATCGGCGACGTGCTGGGCGACGGCCAGCAAGAGCTGCTCGTCGCCGTGAGCGGCGTGCAACTGCACGCCCAGCGGCAGGCCATCGGGGTCGAGCGCCGTCGGCAGTGAGACGGCTGGCTGCCCGCTCACGTTGGCCTGGTTCACGAAGGCCGCCAACTCAGCGATACGCCTGGCACCGTCGTTCGGGTCGGACAGGTAGCCGAGCGGCGGTGTGACGTCGGCGAGCACGGGCGTGAGCAGCATGTCGTAGCCGTCTTGGCTGCGCGGGCCCCCTGGGGCAATCGGCCCGGTGCTCCAGAACGGCATGACGCGCCTGCGCCAGCGTGCGAGGGCTTCGAGTGACTGCACATAGGCGGAGGCCGGCAGCGAGTTGCCCAGTTCGGCCGACCACCAATTGGCGGGCTCGACGTCGGCGGCTGTCATCGGACGCTCCAGCCGCTCTGCCCAGCCGGCCAGTTCGGACGCCATGGACACGGTGCGCACGACAACCGTGTGATCGGCGAGTTCGGAGCTGTACCAGCCGTCGGGTGCCGTATCGGGCTCGACGTGGTGCCCCAATTCCGCCAGCAGGCTCGCAGCGCGCTCGACGGCCTGCCGTGCCGGTGCGCTTGCTCGACCGGGACCGCCCGTCGACGCGGCGATGCGCAGCGGCGGCAACGAGGCTGTCAGCGAGTCGGCGAACGACTCCCCGGGCCGCATCGGGGGAGCGATGTAGGGATCCCCTGGGGCCGGGCGGCTGATGACGTCGAGGCACCTCGCCGCATCGCGCACCGTGCGCGTGAGCATCCCGTCGGCCGCGAAGCCGCCACGGTGCTCACCGAGTCGTGGTGCGGTCGACACTCGACCTCTTGTGGGCTTCAGCCCGACGAGACCGCATGCCGCAGCCGGCACACGTATCGAGCCGCCGCCGTCGTTGCCGTGGGCGAGCGGCACGATGCCTGCCGCTACGGCGGCCGCTGAACCACCGCTCGAACCGCCGGGTGAGCGGGTCAGGTCCCATGGGTTCGCGGTGGGGCCGTACACAGCCGGCTCCGTCGTGATGGTGGTGCCGAACTCGGGGGTGTTCGTGCGCCCGACCGAGATCATCCCCGCATTGCGCAGCAGCCGGTACAGGTGGCTGTCGAGCGCGCCACGCCATTCGAGGTCGACGAGAAAGCGCGCCCCTGCGTGGTGGAACTCGCCCGCTTGCTCGCAGCCGAGGTCTTTGACCGCGATGGGCACGCCGTCGAACAGCACCTCGCCGTGATCGCCCTGACTCGCCCGGCGATCCAGCCAGCGCTGCGTCGCCTCGGCGGCCTCGGCCAGGGCACGCTCGGGTCGTGGATGGATGACTGCGTTCAGCGCCGGGTTCAGCCGTTCCATCCGCTCGAGCGCAGCCTGCACCGCCTCCGACGGATTCGTCTCGCCAGCCGCAAAGGCCGCCGCCAGCGCTGTCGCGTCCTCGTTACGGCGGTCGGCGGTCATCGGGCGGGCATATGCAGAGCCGGAAGCCTCAGGCCGTCCCGGCCCACAGCGGCGGCGTGCGACCTGCCCATGGCGCCGCGCGCTCGAGCTGACCGGCGAGCGACAGCAGCATTTCCTCACTGGCGTGGGAGCCCACGAATTGCACGCCCACTGGCAGCCCAGATTCGGTCCAGCTCAGCGGCACCGACATCGCCGGCTGCCCAGACACGTTGAACTGGGGCGTGAAGTGCAGCAGGTCGTTCAGACGACCGCGGCCGGTCTCGGGGTTGCGCAGCTCGCCGAGACGGGGCGGTGGCTCGGCCATGATCGGCGAGACCAGGACGTCGTGGGAAGCCCACCATGCGGCGAGGCGTCGCGTCCATGCGTGGCACCACTCCAGCGCCGACAGGTACTGGGTCCCGCTGACCTCGCGCCCGATTTGCATGAGCGCCCATGTGTCGCCTTCGAAATCCGGGCGGCTCATGTGGCGGCCCATGGCTCCTTCCACGCCGGCCAGCATGACGACGTTCTGCACGGACACGATCGTGCGGAAGTGATCGAAGAACTCTTCGTGGAACATCTCGGCGGGGTGTGAGTATTCGACCTCGTGACCCAGGCTCTCGGCCAATTGCCCGGCGGCTTCAACGGCGTGGCGGCACGCAGCATCGGTCGGACCCCAGTCGGAGTGAGCGCACAGCCCGATCCGCAGTGCTTGGGGCTCGCGGCCCGCAGCGGATTCGAAGGTGTCCGACGGCGGCGGTGCCCAGTAGGGGTCACCGGGCCACGGCCGGCTGATGCCGTCGAGCACCCGGGCACTGTCGCGCACGCTGCGGCTGACGACACCGTCAACGCTGAAGCCGGCCCATCCGTCGCCCGAGTCGGGTCCCAGCGAGACTCGCCCGCGGTTGGGCTTCAACCCGAAGAGCCCGCAATTGGCGGCAGGCACACGGATCGAGCCGCCCCCGTCGTTGGCGTGCGCGATGGGCACGATGCCTGCGGCCACCGCCGCGGCAGACCCGCCGCTGGACCCGCCGGTCGAATGGCCGGTGTTCCACGGATTTGCAGTAGGGCCGTAGGCCACCGGCTCGGTCGTGATGGTCAGGCCGAACTCGGGCGTGTTGGTGCGCCCGAAGTTCACCAATCCCAGCGCGGCGAACATGGTGGCCAGGTGTGCCGTGCTCGGTGCGGCATAGCCCGCTTCTTTGAGCGCTGCGTTGCCGGCGTGGTAGGGCTGGCCTTCGGTGGTGCAGGTCAGGTCCTTGGTGAGGAATGGGACCCCTGCCAGCGGTCCGCGTGCGTCCCCCGCCTCCCGTGCGGCGTCGTGCCGTTCGGCCGCCTGGCGGGCGCTGCCGTCGAGCCGTCCGATGATGGCGTTGATCTTCGGGTTGAGCCTGTCGGCCCGGGCGATGGCCTCGTCGAGGAGCTCGACTGCGGAGGCGGCTCCCGAGGCGAACAGCTCAGCGGTAGCCACACCGTCGGGCAGGTCGCTGACGGGTGCGTCGGTAGATGCGCCAGTGGGCGATGTTTCGGCCATGGGCGCAACGTAGTTCGGCTGGGTCTCGGGGTTCGAATCGAGGTGTCGCACGAACGAGCATGCACAGTGAGAGAACTTCCGTTCCGAGAACTCTTGTTCTAGGAACGTGCGTTCGTTATAGTTGCGCCGTGGGTTTCACGAATCCGGGCATTTCCTGGCGGGAACTGGAACGACGGCTGTCCGACCGGCCGCCGCCACCCGGCCGGCCCGGTGAGGGCCGGCGCACCAAACACGGCTCTGGCAAGGCATCCGCGGTGGACGGCGAGCGGGTCGAGCTTGCCACCCCGTCGCGGCCGTCGGTCCCCACGGTGCCGTACGCGGAATTGCACGCCCACTCCAACTTCAGCTTCCTGGACGGGGCGTCGAGCCCGGCCGAGCTGGTGGACGAAGCAGTGCGGCTGGGCCTCGACGCGCTGGCACTGACCGATCACAACGGGTTCTACGGAGCGGTGCGTTTTGCAGAGGCCGCCGCCGAAGCCGGGCTGGCGACGGTGTTCGGCACTGAGTTGACGCTCGGCGCGCATGGCGCCGACGAGTTGACGCTCGGCGCGTACGGCGCCGACGGATCGATGCCCAGTACTCGAAGCCGGATACGGCCAGAGCGCACCGGATGCGCCGATCCCGTGGGCTCCCATGTGGTGGTGCTGGCGCGCTCGCCGGCCGGCTACGCCTCGCTGGGCGAGCTGGTCTCGGCGGCGCAGATGGCGGGTCGCAAGCACGCTCCGCGTCTCAGCACGAGCGAGTTCCTGGTGGCCGCTGCGGCACACCGTGACGAGTGGGCGATCCTCACCGGGCACCGCAAGGGCGCTGTCCCTGCAGCACTCATGGCCGAAGGATCCGCAGGGGGACCGCGCGCCGCAGCAGCACAGCTCGACCGGCTCGTCGACGCAGCCGGCCGCCACAACGTTTTCATCGAGCTGTGGGACCACGGCGACCCGCTCGACAGCGACCGCAACGACGCACTGGCTGAGCTGGCCATCAGGGCAGGCGTCGAGCCGGTCTGCACCAACGGTGTCCACTACGCCACCCCGGCGGGCCGTCGGCTGGCCACAGCCGTGGCCGCCGTGCGCGCCCGTCGCAGCCTCGACGAGCTCGACGGCTGGCTGCCGCCGGCGGCCACCGCCCACCTGCGCTCCGGCGCCGAGCAGGCCCGCCGGTTCGCCCGCTGGCCGGGCGTGGTCGCCGCGGCCGCACAACTCGGCCGCGACTGCGCGTTCAACCTGTCGCTGATCGCGCCGAACCTGCCGCCCTATCCCTGCCCCGACGGTCACGACGAGATGTCGTACCTGCGACATCTCACCGCCGCAGGCGCACTGGAGCGCTACGGCTCTCCCGAGGCCGAACGAGTGCCGGGCGCCTGGGACCAGATCCGCCACGAGCTCGACCTCATCGAACAGCTCGGCTTCGCCGGCTACTTCCTGGTTGTGTCCGACATCGTGTCGTTCTGCCGAAGCCGCAACATCTACTGCCAAGGCCGTGGCTCGGCCTCGAACTCGGCGGTCTGCTACGCGCTCGGCATTACCAATGTCGACTCGGTCGCCCTGGGGCTGCTGTTCGAGCGCTTCCTGTCGCCCGAGCGCGACGGGCCGCCCGACATCGACATCGACATCGAGAGCGGTCGTCGCGAAGAGGTCATCCAATACGTGTACGAGCGCTACGGCCGCGCTCACACAGCGCAGGTGGCGAACGTCATCAGCTACCGGTCGCGCTCGGCACTGCGCGACATGGCTCGTGCATTGGGCTACGAATCTGGTCAAGCCGACGCGTGGGCGAAGTCGCTGGACCGGTACGGCTCACTGTCTGAGCTGGCTGGACATGGCGGCGCCAGCCCGCCCGCCCCGCACCGCCCGCGTGCTGTGGACTGGCGTGACGCGGCGCCTGAGCCGCCGCTCCAAGATCACGGCATCCCCCCAGATGTGGCAGAGCTTGCGGTGTCGCTGGAACATGCGCCACGTCACCTCGGCATCCATTCGGGCGGCATGGTCATCTGTGACCGGCCGGTCACACATGTCTGCCCCACCGAGTGGGCAGCCATGGCCGACCGCTCGGTGTTGCAGTGGGACAAGGACGACTGCGCGGCGGTCGGGCTCGTGAAGTTCGACTTGCTGGGGCTGGGGATGCTGTCGGCTCTGCATTACGCCGTCGATTTGATCGCTGACGCGCATCGCACACACCTCGACCTCGGCATACTGCCGCAGGAAGACGAGGTCTACGACATGCTCTGCCGCGCCGACAGCATCGGCGTGTTCCAGGTGGAGTCACGCGCCCAGATAGCCACCCTGCCGCGGCTGCGCCCTCGCTGCTTCTACGACTTGGTGGTGGAGGTGGCGCTCATCCGCCCCGGCCCCATCCAGGGTGGATCTGTGCATCCCTACATCCGGCGGCGCAACGGGGAAGAGCCGGTCACGTATCTGCATCCGCTGATGGAGAACTCCCTGGCCAAGACGCTCGGCATCCCCCTGTTCCAAGAGCAGCTCATGCAGATGGCCATCGATGTGGCCGGGTTCACCGCAGCCGAGGCCGATGAGCTGCGTCAGGCCATGGGCTCCAAGCGGTCTCGCGAACGGATGGGCCGCCTGCGCGAGCGGCTCTTCAGCGGGATGGCCGAGCGGGGACTGGTCGGTGACGTGGCCGAGCAGGTGTGGGACAAGATGGTCGCCTTCGCCGACTACGGCTTCCCCGAGAGCCATTCGGTGTCGTTCGCCCACCTGGTGTACGCCTCGTCGTGGATCAAGCTGCATTACCCGGCGGCATTCTGCGCAGCGCTGCTGAACGCACAGCCGATGGGGTTCTACTCGCCGCACTCGCTGTGCCAGGACGCCCGCCGTCACGGCGTCGTGGTGCACACGCCATGCATCAACCTCTCCTCGGAGACAGCCACGCTGGAGCCCTGTGGCACCTCGGGCGGGGGAGTGGCAGTCCGGCTGGGGCTGTCGTCAGTGCGGGGGATCGGCGACGAGCTCGCGGAGCAGATTGCGGTCGGCGGTCCGTACTGCGATATGGAGGACCTGTGCCGCCGGACCGATGTAGGGCTGGCAGCGCTGGAGGCGCTGGCCACCGCCGGAGCATTCGACTGCTTCGGGCTCTCGCGGCGCGAGGCACTGTGGGCGGCAGGGGCCGTGCACCAAGCACGTGCAGATCGGTTGCCTGGAGTCGTGACCGGGGCATCGCCTCCAGCGCTTGCGTCGATGACGGGAATGGAAGCTGCCGCAGCAGACCTGTGGGCGACCGGTGTATCCCCCGACGGGCACCCCACCCGATTCTTGCGTGAAGGGCTTGAAGCGGCAGGGGTCCGCACGGCAGGGGAGCTGCTGAGGTGTCCACCGGGAAAGATCCGCGTCGCCGGTCTGGTCACGCACCGCCAGCGCCCCATGACGGCTGGAGGCACAACGTTTCTGAATCTTGAGGACGAGACAGGCCTGGTGAACGTAGTGGTGTCGAAAGGCTGCTGGATCCGGTATCGCTCAGTGGTTCGGGACATGCCCGCGCTGGTGGTGTCAGGGCGATTGGAGCGCCATGAAGGGGTGGCGAACGTGATCGCCGAGAGAATCGAAGCGCTCGATGTGGCCGCGTCGGTAGCGAGCCGCGACTTCCGGTGACGGGGATCGCGGCGGGTCAGCCCAGCGGCCGGCCGAACGGCAGCTCGTCCTGCCAGGTGCGCAGGAAGGCTTCAGCCCGGTAGCAGGCGGCCATGAACGGGCCGTCGTCATGGCCGGCGGTCTCGGACATGACGGCGTTGACGGTGTCGGCGGTCGCCGAGCGCAGGTCGTCGTGGGTGAGCGCGGGATCGGCCCACCATCCCAGTGCCGGTCCCACGGCGGCAACGAAGTCGGCGGCCACCGCGGTGCCGGCGGCCCGCAGCACTGCCAGCGCCTTCGACGACACCGCCGCTGTTGAGAACGCGACGACCGGTGTGGCACCGGCCATCGCGGCTCCGTCGCCCGACATGGCACCCGGCTTCGAGCCGCAGAACAGCACGTCGACGTCGTCCTTCCAGACGGTCCACGGCTTGGCCGGTTCGCCGTCGCCCGACAGTGTGGCCACGCACATGTCGCCGTCAGCGAGCCACGCTTCGGTGAGCGCCACGGGGTCCAGCTCGCCGCCGCCAATCCGGTCGCCGGTGCAGCCCTTCGCCGTGGCGACCCGCGTGATCGTGGCACCGGCCGCTGCTGCCTCGCGTGCGATGCCCAGGCCCGCAGCACCGAATCCTTCGATGGCGATGCGCTTGCCGTCGAGACCGCCGACAAGGCTGGACGCCGCTGTCACAGCGCCGACGCCGAGGAGTTCATGGGCAAACGAGATGCCGTCGCGGTCGTCGTTGCCGATGAGGTTGCGCTGATCGTGGGTCAGGACGGGCCCAAGCGTGTCGGTATCGAGCCGCAGACCCGGGCTCGTGGACAGCCTGCCGCTCTCCCAATCGTCGGCGAGTTCCGTTGCCAGCGCAGCTACGGCAGTGGATGCATCGGACGGGTCAGACTTCAAGCCGACGCTGGCGCCGCTGCGCTGTTGCTCGAGGGTGGCGAACACATAAGTGATGTGTCGCACGAGCATCGTCGCATTGCCGGGGATGAGGCGGCTGCCGAGTCGGGTCTCCCCGACATAGTGCTGGGCACCGGGCAGGTCATAGATGACAAAGCCGGGTGTCGATTCGAGCTGGCGGGTCTCCACGGGCCAAGTCTGCCACCGCCCGCCCGACAATCCCTGAGTGCCCGCAGATGGAATTGCGTCAGCGGGGCGGCTGGTGTCTTGACACCTACTATTTGTAAGGTAGTGTTACTAACAATATGGCAGAGGCATCGGGTACCGCCGTGCTGAGACTGCTCAGCGGGCAGCGAATCGCCGACGCGCTCTTCGCTGCGCATCCGGGTCGGATGTCGCGTGCGGAAATCGCTCGCGCCACCGGGCTGTCGAAGCCGACGGTGTCGGCGCTGATGGCCGACATGGAGTCGGTCGGCCTGGTTCGGATGGCCGAGGCGAGTGCCCGGTCAGGTTCGATTGGTCGACCCGCATCGCTCTACGAGCTCGTTCCGTCGGCCCGTCACTCGGTCGTGGCCGATATGGGAGCGACGCGGATGCCCATCGGCCTGGCCGACCTGCTGGGCAACGTGGTCACAGAGGTAGAGCTCGAAACCGGTCCCGATGCGCACACGGCGTTGGAGCGGCTCGTGACGGCGGCGTCGTCGATGCTCGCGGAATCCGGACGGCCCTGCCATGCAGTGTGCGTCGGTGTGCCGGGGATCTACCGGCCCGAGCAGGACCAGGTCGAGCAGGCTCTCAACCTGCCCGGCTTTGACGGTCTCGAGGTCGGCGCCTACCTGAGCGAGCGCTTCGGTGTCCCCGCATTCGTGGAGAACGACGTCAACTTGGCCGCCTTGGGCGAGCTTGCCCGCTTGAGCGATGAGGAAGCAGGCGGGGACTTCGCTGCGGTGTTCGCCGGTACCGGCATCGGTCTGGGCTTGGTGGTCGGGGGAGAGCTGTATCGGGGCGGCACAGGGTCGGCGGGCGAGCTGGGCTCGCTGGCAGTGGCCGTTCCCCACGTCGATGCGACCCCCGTCACGCTCGAAGACGTGGCGTCGGCCCCGTCGATCCGCAAGCGCCTGGGAAGGGCCATCGAGGATGGTCGCCCCTCGACGCTCGATCCAGGCGCCGACATCGCAGAGATTCTCGCCGCAGCGGGACGTGGCGACACAGCGGCCACCATGGTGCTGAGCGAGGTCGCGGGCGCGATGGCGTTCGCGGTATCGCATCTGTGCCTCATCGCGGATCCGACTCGCATCGTGTTCGGCGGACCGGTCGGCGCTGATCTCGTCTTCATCGACGCCGTGCGGGATCGCCTGTCGAGCCTCGTCACGACGGCTCCGGAATTGATCGCTTCCAGTCTTGGAGATCGGGCAACGCTCATCGGCGCGGCGTCCATGTCCCTGCGGCACGTGCGCGAATCGCTGATTACGGAATTCCTCGGAGAGCAGCAGTGAGCCCGGCGCCCGACCGCGCCCCACCCACCCCCGCCTCCGCGACCGCGCCCGAACGCGCTGCGGCGGCCGTCGACGGCGACGAGGTCGTTCGGTTGGTGCGGGAAGCCACTGCCATTCCCAGCGTGACGCCAAACGAAGGGCCCTTCGCCGAATGGGTGCTCGACGCCATGAACGCCGCCGGCGCTTTCGACGACACCGGTTCGGCTGCGTTCGAGCCCGGCAGGCCCAACGTGTGGGGCTCGGTTGGGGGTTCGGAAGGCCGGTCCCTGCTGCTTGCCGGCCACCTGGACACGGTGGCCACGCAGGACTGGTCTCAACACTGGAAGGGCACCGAGCGCGCGGATCCATTCGGCGCTCATGTGATCGACGGCGAGATCTGGGGCCGCGGCGTGGCAGACCAGAAGGCAGGAATCTGCGCCATCGTCGAAGCGGTCAGCGCGGTCCGGCGTGCCGGGCTTCGGCCCGCCGGCAATGTGTCGGCGCTGTTCGTGTGCGACGAGGAGTCGGGCCAGCCCGGCAGCGGTGTGTCGGCCGGCATACGTGCGGCTGTGCAGGGACGCAGCGGCCCGGTCCCGAGCGCGGACTTTGCGATCTATACCGAGCCCACAACTTCCGCGATCTACACGGCGCAGATGGGTTTCTTGATCGCCGACATCACACTCACCGGAGTGTCGGCGTATTTCGGCCGGCCCGAGCTGGGCGTCGATGCGTTGCGGGCAGGTCATTCGCTGCTGGCGCAGCTGTGGGAATGCTCGGAGGGGCTGCGGGAGTCTGTGCCGTCTCACGAATTGCTGGGTGAGGCGTTCCTGCTGGTCACGTCGGTCTCTGCGGGCGGCAACATCGCAGTGCCGGGCCGGTTCGACCTGTCGCTGATTCGCAAGCTCCTGCCGGGCGAGAGTCTCGACGATGCGGCAGCGCAGATCCGCTCGATCGCGGTGGGGGCAGCGGAGGCCCACGGTGTCGACTGCGTGGTCGAGTTCAACGCTGCTCGCGACCACCCAGTGGGCGGCACGCCCGACGAGATCGGCGCCGACCATCCCGGAGTACGGGCGCTGGCTGACTCGATCGAGGCCGTGACCGGCGAGCCTGCACGTGTCGACGGCGCTCCCTACTGGTCAGAGAAGTCGTTCCTGCGAGACCTGGGGATTCCCAGCGTCTATTTCGCTCCGGGCGACATCTCGAATTGCCATACGCCGTTCGAGCGGCTCGGCATCGACGAGCTCGTGACGGCGACCCGCACCCTCGCGCACTTCATCGCTGCGTGGTGCGAGACCACTGATCCATAAACGCAACCCTGGGAGGGGACATGATCAACAACACACGGACACCCCGGCTGCTGTTGTGGGTGTCGCTGATAGCGGCATTCACACTGTTCGCCGCGTCGTGCGGCGATGACGGCGATGACGGCGACGGTGCAACTCCGGCGACCACCGCCGCGCCAGCAGCGCCGGAACCCGAACCGGAGCCGGAGGCCGAGCCGGAGCCAGAACCCGAACCCGAGCCGGCACCCGAGCCGCCGAAGACACAAGGCCCCGGCGGCGAAGAAGCCATCGCGTCGGGCCAGATCACGCTGAGCGACGACGAGATCGCCGAGGTGCAGCAGGGGGGCTACACAGCGGCGCTGCTGTGGCACACGGCCGGCGCGTTCACCGACGCGGTGAGCCAAGGCGCCCGCGACGCATTTGCAGAACTGGGAATCGAAGTGATCGCCGAGACGAACGCGAACTTCGACGCAGCGCAGCAGGCCAATGACGTCGAAACGGTCATGGCCCAGCAGCCGGACGTCATCATCAGCCTCGCCATCGGCCCCGATGCGGGTGCGGAGGCGTTCCGCCCGGCGGTGGAGGCGGGGGTGCAGCTGGTGTTCCTGTCCAACATCCCGCAGGGTTACGTGCACGGCGAGGACTACGTGGGCATCGTGACTGATGACTTGGCCGCCATGGGCATCACTGCGGCAGACCTGCTCGCCGAAGCCCTCGGCGGCGAAGGCGAGGTGGGCTACATCTTCCACGATGCTGCGTACTACGTCACCAACCAGCGCGATCAGGCGTTCAAGTCCTGGATCGAGATCAACTATCCCGGGATCACGATCGTCGCGGAGCAGGGGCTCGCCGACCCGGCCGCCGCTGAGGAGATCGCCACGGCGATGCTGACCCGCCACCCCGATCTGGATGGCATCTACGCCCCGTGGTCGGCCGGCCCAGCCGACGGGGTGCTGGCCGCGCTGCGTGCTGCGGGCGCCTCCGATGTAGCGCTGGTGACAATGGACCTCGACACCAACGTGTCCCTCGATCTCGTCGAGGGCGGCAACGTCGTGGGAATCGCAGCCGACGAGGCATACAACCTCGGTCGCACGATGGCGCTGGAAGGCGCCTACGGGCTGTTGGGCAAGTCGGCACCGGCGTTCGTCGTGGTGCCTGCGATCGGTGTCACCGCCGACAACATCGTGGAGGGCTACCGGCAATCGCTCGCGGCCGATCCCCCCCAAGAAGTGCTCGACGCACTGGACCGCTGACGAGGAATCCCTCCCCGTGGCTCGTGCCCCGTCGGCGAGACTCGTCGGCGGGGCACGAGAATTCCATCGTCGTCTACATGAGTGAGTTGCGGTCGGTCAGTTGACTGAATCTTCGATCAGACGGTTCGCCCAGCGCAGGCATTTCGCCGCGCCTCGCCAGTATGTGGTCTATGCCGCCGCGGGCCTCATCTTCGTCCTGTTCGCTGTCGTGCTGCGTGACGACGGGTTTGTCACCGTCTCGAATCTGTTGAACATCGGCCGTCAGGCGGCGCCGATCGCTGTGATGGCGGTCGGAATGGCGTTCGCGCTCGGCGCAGCCGAGATCGATCTGTCCATCGGCTCGGTTGCGGCGCTGTCGTCGCTAGTGGTGGCTGACGCTGTCGGCAGCTTCGGGTTCGCGGCCGGTGTCGCGATCACGTTGGCGATTGGCGTCGGGATCGGGGCCGTCAACGGCCTGATCGCCGTCAAGGTTCGCATCCCGTCGTTTCTGGTCACGCTGGGGACGCTCGGCATTGTCAGCGGCATCGCCCGCAATCTCAACAACCTGCAGTCGCTGCCGATCCGCAACGCCGCTTACCTGAATGTGTTCGGCGCCGGATCGCTGGGACCGATCTCGTCGCTGCTGATCTGGACCGTCATCGTCGGTGTCGTCGGCCATCTGGTGCTGCACCACTTGCGCTGGGGCCGACATGTGCTCGCCGTCGGCGCAGATCGTTCCGCCGCTGGGGCGTTGGGGATCAAGACGGATCGGGTCCGCATCACCGCGCTCATCGCCAGCGCCTCGGCTGCCTCGCTCGCGGGGATGCTGCTGGCCGGGCGGCTCGCTATCGGCCGCCATGACCTCGGCGAGAACCTGCTGCTGACGGTGATCGCCGCGGTCGTCATCGGTGGTACCAACCTCTTCGGCGGGCGCGCCTCGGTCGCAGGCGCCATCGCTGGATCGATCGTCATGGCGATGCTCAACAACGGCCTGATCCTGATGGGTTTGCGCGTCGCTGATCAGCTCATCGCCCGTGGGGTGATCATCATCCTCGCCGTTGCGCTGAGCATGCGAGAGCACAAGGAGGCCTGAGGTGTTCCTGCGCACGCTCCTGCAGCGCAACCCCGGATTCGTGCGCGCTGCCGTCGAGCTGCACCAAGCCGGCGTGATCCCTGCCAACAGCTACGTGCTCGACCTCGACGCGATCGAAGCCAACACAGCCGGTTTGTGCAGCCGTGCCCGAGATCTGGACCTCACCGTGTACGCGATGACCAAACAGATCGGTCGCGCACCCGCAGCACTCGACGCGATCGCGGCAGGGGGCGCCGACGGGTTCGTCGCGGTGGACATGGCGTGTGCGCGTCCGATTGTGCGCAGCGGCCACAGCCTCGGTCATCTCGGCCACCTCGTGCAGGTGCCTCGCGGGGAGGCTGGCGAGGCGGCCGGCTTGGCGCCCGACTACTGGACGGTGTTCTCGCGCAACAAAGCGGACGAAGCGGCCGCGGCCGCTCGCAGCAGCGGCCGCTCGCAGCCGCTGCTGGTGCGCGTCTTCGACGATGGCGACGAGTTCTACGCAGGTCACGAGGGAGGGATTCCGCTGAGCGACCTGCCGGCCATGATCGACCACATCGCCTCGCTTGACGGCGCGACCTTCGCCGGGCTCACCACCTTCCCTGCGCTGCTGTACGACGGGTCGTCTCAGAGCGCTCGCATCACCCCGAACATGAGCACCCTTGCTCGGGCCGCCGCCGTCGCCCATCGCCACCATGGGGCCCCAAGCCAGCTGCAGCTCAACGCCCCCGGCACCACCTCAACCGAGGTGCTGCGGTTGCTGGCCGAGGCCGGTGCGACCCAGGTGGAGCCGGGTCACGGCCTCAGCGGCACCACACCGCTGCATGCGGTGCGCGAACTCCCCGAGCTGCCCGCAGTGCTCTACCTCAGCGAGATCGCCCACCTGCACCACGGAGTTCCGCTGTGCTTCGGCGGCGGCCTGTACATCGACCCGGTGTTCGGGGACTACCAGGTCCGCGCTGTCGTGGCCGACGATCCTTCGGAGATCGCGACGCCGCCCGTGCCCGTCGAGATGCCCAGCCCGGCTGCGATCGACTACTACGCCAAGCTGGTCCCCGCGGTCGAGCGCACCTTCAAGGAAGGCTCGACGGTCATCTTCGGTTTTAGGGTGCAGGCCTTCGTCACCCGTGCGTTCGTCGCCTGCGTCGCCGGTGTTGCCCAGGGCAAGCCTTGCGTCGCCGGCGTCTGGAATGGCTTCGGCGACCCGGTCCAGTTCGAGGAGCCGGCATGAACGCCGGAGCAACGGTCACCGCCCTCGAGGTGGAGGGCCTGTGCAAATCCTTCCGGGCGGTGCAGGCCCTGGACCACGTAGATCTCGTGCTCCGCTACGGCGAGGTCACAGCCCTGCTGGGCGATAACGGCGCGGGCAAGTCGACGCTCGTGAAATGCGTCGCCGGGGTGTACGCGCCCGATGCGGGAATGATGAGGGTCGACGGCGCCGAGACGTCGATCACCACCCCCGACGCAGCCCGAGCGCTGGGCATCGAAACCGTCCATCAGACGCTGGCCGTCATCGACACGCTCGACGTCGCAGAGAACCTCTTCCTCAACCGGGAGCACACCCGTGGGGGGCCAATCGGCGCGTGGCTCGGCGTGCTCGACAAGAAGCGCATGCGAAGCGAGACCGAGCACATACTCGAACGGCTCGGCATTCGCATTCCGTCGCTGCGACATTCCATGGGCGCGCTGTCAGGCGGCCAACGCCAAGCTGTCGCCATCGGACGAGCCACCGCCTGGGGCCGCCAGATCGTCATGCTCGACGAGCCCGCAGCAGCCCTTGGGGTGGAACAGGCGGCCCGAGTGCTCGACCTGATACGGAACCTGCGCGACGGCGGAGCGGCGGTGCTGCTCATCACCCACAACATGGATCGGGTCAGCGACGTCTGCGACCGGGCGGTCGTGCTGCGCCAAGGGCGCAAGACCGCCGAGGTCGCCGTCGCCGACGTCACCAAGGACGACCTCGTCGCCTACATCACCGGCGCCAAGACCCAGCAGGTCTTCCGATGAGCACCATCGCCGCTGCCGACCCTCTCAACGACTCGCCACCCGCCGATCGCGACGGCCTGGCCGCGCAACTCGGCATTGACGTCGGTGGCACCAGCATCAAGGGAGCCATCGTCGACCTGCGCACCGGCCAGCTCGCGGGGCCGATCCACAGCGCGCAGACACCTGGCACGGCGACACCAGAACAAGTATCGGCACTCGTCCGGCAGATGGCTGCGGCAGAGCACTGGACAGAGCCAGTCGGAGTCGCACTGCCGGGCGTGATCGTCGGATCGTGTCTGCGCCACGCACCGAACCTCTCCAGTGCGTGGGAGCGTGAGGGCGCACTGGATCGGCTCCGGACGCCAGGCGACGCGGAAATCGTGCTCATCAATGATGCAGACGCCGCCGGACTCGCCGAACTCACTTACGGACAATCCGACAGACCCGACAACGGTCTCACCGTCGTGCTCACGTTCGGCACCGGCATCGGAAGCGCCCTGCTCCACGACGGCAACCTCATCGCCAACTCCGAACTGGGCGGACTCGCGGTCGACGCCGTCCGGTTCGAAGATGTCGCGTCGGGACGTGCCATCTCCGACGACGAGCTCACGCCTGCGGGGTGGGCCGAACGCGCCCAGCCGTACTTCGATCAGCTCGAAGCAATGCTCAACCCGGGTCGGTGGGTTCTCGGAGGTGGGCTCAGCGAGAGCTTCGAGAAGTATTCGTCTCGGCTGAAGTTGTCCAAGCCGGTGGACATTGCGCACCTCGGCATGCATGCCGGAATCGTCGGTGCCGCAGCAGCCGTCGAACGGTCTGGCTTGTCGGGTAGGCCATCGGATCGGCGATGAGAATCGTCGTGGCCCCCGACCGGGCTGCGGCGGCGCAGCACGCGGCGGACATCGTCGAACGATTCGTCAACAGCGCCGTAGCGACAGCGCTGGGCATCGCCACCGGCGAAACCATGGAAGGACCTCTCGCCGAGATCGCCGGACGCTGTCAGCGGGGGGCACTGAGCTTGGCTCATACCGAGGTGTATCTGCTCGACGAGTACGTCGGCCTCGAACCCGACGATCCCTGCTCATTCGCCAGCACCGTCAACCGGCTGCTTGTCCAGCCCACCGATCTCTCGCCGGGCGCCATGCACGGGCCCAACCCGCACAACCCGGACCTGTACGCCGAGTGCGCCGACTACGAACGACGGGTACGCGCCGCCCGCATCGGGCTCCAACTGCTCGGCATCGGAACCAACGGTCACATCGCCTTCAACGAACCAGGTTCGTCTCTCGCCAGCAGCACGCGCGTGGTCCAGCTCAACGAGCAGACCCGCAGCGACAACGCCCGCGCCTTCCCCGACGGCACCTGCCCGCCAAGAGCGGCGATCACACAGGGAATCGCCACGATCCTCTTGGCCCGCAAGCTGCTCCTGGTCGCATGCGGACAACCAAAAGCCCGCCCGGTCGCCCGGGCTCTCGAGGAACCGGTAACCAGATCAGTGCCTGCCTCGGCGCTGCAACTGCATCCCGACGTCACCGTCGTCGTGGATCCTCCAGCCGCAGCACTCTTGGCAGATGAGCCCAGTCAGCCTTGCCGCCCAGCCTGAGAAACCGAAATCCCGCGCGGTGTCTAGCCTTGGCCGTTGTGCGGCGAGCGGCCATTGTCCTGTGTGCATCGGTTCTCGTCGCCGCTTGTGGCGGCGATGTGACAACACCGACCACCACTGCGCCAGCCGGCACCGAATCCGCTGACGCGCCCGTGGTCACCGCACCCGCTGACGCGCCGGCTGCTTCGGCGGGGGCCACGCCCGCTTCAGACGCGCCGCCGGGCCAGACGGAGGTGTTCGGCACAGCGCTGCCGCAGTTCGAGCAACTGGAAGACGACCCTGCCGTCGGGCGAACGCCGCCGGTGGTGGTCGGCCCAGACCTGCTCACCGGCGAATCTGTGCGCATCGAGAGTCAAGGACGGCCGATGGTCGTGGCCTTCTATGCCCACTGGTGCCCGCACTGCCAAGCCGAGGTGGACGATCTCACCGAGTGGCTGGAATCCGATGAGCTGCCCGCCGGCGTCGACTTCTACGCCGTCTCGGTGCTCGAAGATCCCACCCGCGGCAACCATCCGCCGGAGAAGTGGCTGCGAGACAAAGGCTGGCAGCATCCCGTCGTTGCCGACACGCCGGCGCTGTCAGTCGTCGATGCATTCGGTCTTCAGTCGGTGCCGTACCTCGTTGCCGTCGATGCAAACAACGAGGTGGTCCTGCGGTTCGCCGGCAACATTCCCGGCGGCCCGCCGGAACTCGCCGCATTGTTCACCCTTCTGCTCGAACCCCCCTCCTAGCGGGTTTGAGCCGCAAGGCACAGATGCCGTAGCGGGCGCACCAACGCGCGCGACCACGAGCGGGGCTGCCACTCTTTGCCTATGGCAGAGGGCGAGTCTGCGCCGCGCCGCGCCCTGAGGCGCACCGGCACGCAGACCTGGCGCGCCCTCGCAGGGGCCGCCCGCGGGCGGCCTGCTGGCCGCGCATTACTCCGTCCGGTGGCCAGGCTGCACCCGTTCGGCTTCTTGCGCGGCTTGCTCGGCCCCGACATCACCGGCGCCCGCCAGAGCCTCACGGCGCTCGCGGTCAGCAGCTTGACCGCCACAGCGGCAGGTGTGCTGCTGGCCGCGGTCACCGGGACGCTCGAGCGCCTGCCGGGCCTGCTCGTGCTGGTTCCCGCTGCGATCGGCATGCGGGGCGACATCTTCGGCGCGCTCGGCAGCCGTCTCGCCACGACCATTCACGCAGGGACGTTCCGCGCGACGGCTCGCAGCGACACGATCGTCGGTCAGAACGTAATCGCCGCAGCCGTGCTGACACTCGTGACGGCGGTGGCGCTCGGCGTGATGGCCAAGGTGCTGGCTCCGGTGTTCGGGCTCTCGGACATCATCGGTGTCACCGATCTCATCGTGGTCTCCGTCGTCGGCGCGCAACTGGCCTCCATCGTCGTGCTCGTCGTCACACTTGGGCTCGCAGCGAGTTCCACACGGCGAGGCTGGGACCTGGACAATGTCAGCGCGCCCCTCATTTCCGCGATGGGCGACGTCGTGACGCTTCCAGCGCTGTTCCTGGCCAGTTACCTCGTCGGCATCACCGCTCTCACGCCGCTTATCGCGATCGTCAGCGTCATCGGGGCCGCTGCTGCGATGGCTTGGGCGTGGCGTTCGGGACTGGAACAGCTCTGGCAGATCCTGCGCGAGTCCATTCCGGTGCTGTGCGTCGGCGGCCTCGTGCTCATCGTGGCCGGCGTGGTGATCGAACACCGTCTCGATGACTTCATCGACAAGCGGGCGGTGCTCATCTTGGTGCCCGCGTGTCTGGCAGCCGCGGGTGCCATCGGGGGCATCTTGTCGAGCCGGCTGTCGACCAAGCTGCATCTCGGCGTCATCGAGCCCCGGGCGCTGCCTCAACGCGGCGCTCGGCTCGACATTCTGTTTGCCTTCACCCTGACCGTGCCGGTGTTTGTGCTGAACGGCGTGCTCGCCAGCGCAGCAGCAACCGTGTTCTCGATGTCGACACCGGGTGTGGCTCGGCTCGTGGCCATCTCGCTCATCGGCGGCATGATCGCCACGGCGCTGGCCGGGGTCATCGCCTATTACGGCACGGTTGTTGCCACTCGTATCGGCGTCGACCCAGACACCTATGGCATCCCGCTCGTCAACAGCACGGTCGACCTCGCCGGCGCCGCGGCGCTCGTGCTGGCCGTCAGCTGGGTCGGCCTGTCATGACAGGCGCAGTGCAGCAGCCTGTCATGACAGGCGCATGTGGCAGTTGTCACGAATTCCTTCCTCCTCCCCATGCCGCTGTGCCTACGCTGTGGGCGGCGGCGCAATCGTGTCCCCAAGCTGAACGGAGCTCGTCGCGTCGCCCGCTGACGATCTGAAATGCGATCAGACCCTGAAGACAAACCTCGAAATCTGAAATCCATGCTCGCGGAGGCCAAGGACGCGTCCGAACTCATGGTCGATCTGGCCTACGCCGCGCTCTACTTCGACGACGAGGGCATGGCCGACGCGGTGCTGGGTCTCGAAAAAGACATGTCCGCCTTGGTGCACGAGATGCGGTCGCTGGCGATGCTGGCCGTGCGGCACCCGCGCGAGGTGGACGGAATGAGCTCGGTGCTGCAGGTGGTGTCATCCATTGAGCAGATTGCCAATGCGGCAGTGGACATCTCCAAGACGGTGCTGCACCACCTGGGCATTCCTCGTGCGCTCATCGTGGATCTGGCGCAAGCGGCCGAGGTATCGCACCGGTTGGTCGTAGCCGCCGGCAGCCACTTGGCGAACCGGCCGCTGCGTGACATGGAGCTGCCGGTAGCCGTCGGCATGCGCGTGGTCGCCATTCAGCGAGGACGTCACTGGCTGACCGACGTCGGCGGCGACAGCATCGTGGAGCCCGGCGACGTGCTGTTCATGCGCGGCGACCCAGCGGGCATCGTGCGGCTGCGGGAACTGGCCGCTATGGAGCGCTGGAACCCTCCCGAGCCCGACGAAGAGCATGCGCTCAGCGACCTCGATCGGGCCGTCGACACGCTGGTCGAGATGAAGAACCTGTCCGAAGCGGCCATCGGACTGGCGTATTCCTCGCTCGTGCTGCATGACCTGTCGCTGGCCCGCGAGGTGCGGTCCATGCAGGAGCGGCTTGACGGCATGAAGGTTTCCATGCAGACGTGGGTGCTGCGCGCGGCGGCGGATATTGCCGCCGATGCCCCAGACGCCGGCCCGGCGGGCCTGCGCGGCCTGCTGCACGTGGCCGAGGCCGCGGAAGACATCGGCGATCAGGCTCGCAACATCACCTCCCTCGTCCTCGAAGACGAGGACATACACCCCGTGCTGGCGCTGGCACTTGGCGACACCGATGACGTGGTGGTTCAGGTGCCGGTCGCGCCCGGCTCTGAGGCCGACGACTCGACGCTCGGGTCACTAGGTCTGGCGGTGGACCCCGGCTATCACGTGCTGGCCATCCGCCGCGCCGCCAGCTACATATACAACCCGCCGCGCACGGTGCGGCTGTGGGTCGGAGACGAGCTGCTCGCATCGGGGCCCGAGGAGGGGCGCGACCGCCTCGCTGCGATCTGCGGCTACTCCATGGACATCGACGAGGAAACTGGACACATCGAGCTCACGCCCACCGGGTGACCGCCGTGATCACGATGTTGCTTCCGCAACGACTGCGGCACGCGGCATCGGACGGGTGGCCGGTACCGGCAGCCAGCACAGTGCCGACGCCGGTAGCTTGACCGCCGATGTCGCAGGACACTGGTCTGTCAATTCTCGCGGTTCACGCCCATCCCGACGATGAAGCATCGAAGGGCGCGGGCACGGTCCGCCGGTACGCCGACGAGGGCATCCGCACCACGCTCGTGTGCTGCACCGGCGGCGAGGAAGGCGACATCCTGAACCCGGCGATGGACCGGCCCGAGGTGAAGGAAAACCTGCCTGAGGTCCGGCGGGCAGAGCTGGACGCGTCGGCAACCGAGATCGGATACGACGAGGTGGTCATGCTGGGCTACCGCGACTCCGGAATGCCCGACACCGAAGCCAACGCCCATCCCGACGCCTTCGCCAACGCAGACCTCGACGAAGCAGTCGCCCGGCTCGTGACCGTGATCCGCCGAGTGCGCCCGCACGTCATCCTGACCTACCCACTGGTGCAATCGCGCTACCCGCACCCCGATCACCTGCAGGTCACGGCCATCTGCATACCTGCATTCGCTCACGCCGGCGAGCCGGCTTGGCGCCCCGAGTGCGGGCCGGCCTTCACGCCGATGAAGATGTACGCGCCCGTCTGGTCCCACAAGCGAATGCGCCTCATCCACCAAGCCTTCCTGGACCTGGAATTGGAGTCTCCGTTCGACGAGAAATGGCTCGGCAGGCCGAGTCGAGACGACCGCATCACTGCGGTCGTCGAGGTCGACAACGCGGTGCGGCGCAAGGCGCTGCTGGCCCACGCCACCCAAGTCGATCCCGACTCGCCGTTCTGGTTCGGCTTGCCTGACGACGTCGCCGATTCGATCCATCCGTACGAGGAGTACATGCTGCTCGAGTCGCGCATCTCGACCGAGCCGATGGAGAGCGATCTGTTCGCTGGACTGCGCCGGTGAGCTTCCTCGACGACGAGTTCCTGGCGACGTGGGCAGACGCTGGCCATGAGCCTCTCGGGACGGTGTCGGGCACGATCGTGATAAAGACTGCCGGCGGCCCCGACGGCAAGGTCGCCGTCAGCCTGTTGTTCGAATCCGGCGTTCTGACGTCGGCGTCTGCGGGAACCACCCGGGGTGCCGACCTGACGCTCGAAGCCCCGTGGCAGCTAGCTGCCGACGTGGTTTACGGCGATGCCGATCCCGCCCGGTACTACATGGCCGGGGATCTCAAGGTGTCCGGCGATATGGCGCTGTGGCTGGAGCTCCTGCCGGCATGGCGCGCCGCGGGCTCACTGGGCGCACCAAGCTGAACGGCGCCGGCGTGGGTCAGCCGGCGCCGGACCGCTGCAGCGCCCGCAGCTCCCGATAACCCACGAGCCGGATCCCGCTGCGCTCGATATGTGTGCGCAGCTCGGCGTTGTCACGCAGGTGCAGCAGGTCTTCGACGCGTGAGCCCCATTCGGCGGTCAGCGACCGCAGCTCCGGCAAGTCCGCGGCGGGTTGCAGTTGCAGCTCGGTCAACCCCGGTTCGAGCGAGTCCAGCAGCGCCTCGATGCGCCGGTATCGCCCCATGGTTCCGGGCGCGATGCGCACGACCCGGTCGGGTGTCACGACGCCCGCGGACTCGATCAGGTCCTCAGCGGGAAATCCCAGCTGACGTCGAGCCTCGGTAGAGATGAGCCGCACAGGCAGCCCGAACTCGACCGCGAGTTCCAAGTACACGTCGAAGAACTCGGGACGCACGCTCAGCACGTCGAGGTGACTGTCGAGGTGCGTGACGTCGAAGCCCCACAGGATTGCCCGTTCGATCTGCGCTCGGCATTCCCGCCGGACCTCATCGAGATCGGCGTGATCCCACACGTCGCTCACCGTGCTGGGCATCCCGCCGTTGCCGTCGAGCAGCGACGGGGCGTAGGTGATCGGTCCCCACCGGTACAGCTCGAACTCGGCGTTCAGCGTGAGCGAGACACCGATGTCCTCGCCCCGGAACCTCGCGGCGGCCTCGCGCGACCACGGGCACGGCACCAGCAGCGTTCCGGTCGTTGCCAAGCCGTCCCGCAGGGCGGCATACACGCCTTCGTTCATTGCGTGGCAGCCGCCGAGTCCGGCCGCGCTGATGATCAGCAGTCTGTCGTCGGGGCCGTATCCGAGCCGCTGCGGCAGCGGTGCCACGCCGACACGCTAACTGGCGCCTTCGAGCTGCCGGTTCGGACCGCCGCAGTCGGCCCAGATTCCCCTGCGGGCGGTGCGCGCCTCGGCCTCGGCAGCGTCGAGCACGGCCCGGTGCTCGGTGTTCGGTTCGAAGTGCATGGTGCCGGCGTAGCCGTCGAGCACGAGGTAGCGATTCACGAACAGTCCGTCTGCTGCCCGGTAGACATACGCCAGTACTCGGTCATAGCGGTCGTACAACTCGATGTCGCGTTGCAAGAGCACGTCGGTGCCAGGCGGGAGCAGCTCCGCCGTTCTCCGTGTGGCCGCATCGCCGCCGCACTCCGCTGGCAGGTAGCCGCCTGTTTTCTCCGGCGTGTCGATGCCGAGGAATCTCACCGTCGCACGGCGCCCGCCGAGATCGACGTCCATCGTGTCGCCGTCGATGACCGCCAGCACCACTGCGTTCGATTCGAGCGCGGGAGATCCTGCATCCCCCGCAATCCCGGGCGCTGCTGGCGCAACCGCGCTGGCGGGCGCTGCATCCGGTGCCGGTTCACCCGGATCGAAGTACTGCCAGCCGCCCCACGCGGCGCCGCACGCGGCTGCGATGGCCGCGATGCGAACCGAGGTCCGGTCGCGAAGTCGCTGACCGGAATTTCCGTCGTGGGTCCCACGACCGAGCCCGCGAGCGGCCTCGCCGGGCGGACGGCGTGACGGCGCTCCGCTCAGAGTCGCTCGAGAAGGGTGCCGGTGCCCAGCCCGCCACCGCAGCACATCGTGACGAGCGCGGTGCTCTTGTCGGCCCGGTGCAGCTCGTGCACCGCCTTGGTCAGCAGGATCGCTCCGGTGCCGCCCAGCGGATGACCCAGCGCAATCGCGCCGCCGTTGGGGTTGACCCCGTCCATGTCAGGGTTGACCTCGCGCTGCCAGGCCAGCACGACTGACGCGAATGCCTCGTTGATCTCGACGATGTCGATGTCGGACATCTGCATGCCGTTGCGTTCGAGCAGGTAGTTCGTGGCCTCGATCGGCCCCGTCAGCATCAGCACCGGGTCGCTGCCGACCAGGCAGGTATCGACGATGCGGGCCAACGGACGCAGGCCCAGCTCGGCGGCCCGCCCGGCGCGCATGAGCAGCACTGCACCCGATCCGTCGCTGATCTGTGAGGAGGCACCCGCTGTGTGCACGCCTCCGTCCATCACCGGCGTGAGGCCCGCAAGCCCCTCCGCCGTCGTGGGCCTGATGCCGCCGTCTCGCACGACGTGGCGAACCTCATCGGTGGGCTTGCCGTCCTCGTCGAGCACCGGCGCGTCGATCTCCACGATCTGGGTGCCGAAGCGATCTTCATCCCACGCCCGGGCGGCGTTGTTCTGGCTGCGCAGGCCGAAAGCGTCGCATTCTTCGCGGCTGATGCCCCATTGCTTGGCCATGAGCTCGGCGCCCTGGAACTGCGTGGTGTACTCGTAGTGCTCTTTGTAGCGGGAGGTGGCGGTGCGCTGTCCCTTCTTGTAGCTCGAGCCCATCGGGTTGCGGGTCATCGACTCGACGCCGCAGCCGATGGCCGCATCCACCACGCCGCTGGCCACCAAGCCGTACGCCAGCGTGGTGGCCTGCTGGCTCGATCCGCACTGCGCGTCGACGGTGGTGGCGGCTACTGACAGCGGGTAGCCCGCGCCGAGCCACGCGGTACGTGCGATGTTGGCGGTCTGCTCGCCGGCTTGGCTGACGCAGCCGCCCACGATCTGACCGATGCTGGCCGGGTCGACCTGCGTGCGGTCCATCAGGGCGCTCAGCACATCACTGAGCAAGTCGGACGGGTGGATGCCGCTCAGGTCGCCGCCGCGCCGGCCGACGGGGGATCGGACGGCGTCGACAATGACGATGTCGTCGGAGTGCTGGTTCACGGATGCGCTGGTCATGGCCGGCACTGTACTTGTGCCTCCGCACACGCCGCCCAATGGTTTGCCCAGCGCCAACCCGTCCCAGCGGGCAGCAGGCGGTGGTGCTGGTCTGTCGCAGGCGGCATCAGGCGGCGTCGAGGTCGATTTCGGGCGGGCGTGCCGTGGAGGCCAGCGCGGCCCGTGCCCGGGCGACGCCCCGCAGGCCTTCTTGGCGGGTGGCCCGGCTCAGCCGGTGGGGCATCCGGCTGGTGGACACCAACCGGAGCTGGGGTGCGAGATCAAGCTGTTCTGTCATGTGCCCATTGTGAATAGGGGGTGTGACAGTTACCAAATGTTATCGCTATTGGCATGTTTGTCACGAAACAGGAACAGCACCAGAATCTAGAGTACGGCTCGACCCCGCCATTTGAGGCTGCGGGGCGCTCACAGGCGGACTCCGAGGGTGTGGCACCGCCAGGCTCGCCGACCCATGGACGAGGGAGAATTCATGCTGTTCAGGCTCCGGAGATTGATCGCGCTGCGTAGACCGTCGACGCTGCGGAGGCTGTCCACGCTGGGCAGACCGATCACGCAGCGGCAGCCGACCCGCCCGCGGTACTCGGCCGTGCTGGTGGTGATGGCGCTGGCAGCAGCCTCGCTCGTGATGCCGCTGGCGAGCCCGGCGGCGGCTCGGTCGGGCGGCACTGCAAAGATCATGTCCGGCCCCACGATCATCAGCAGCCCCGCCGACGGCGACACGTACCGCCGCGGCGAGACCATCTCCATGCGGGTGGTGTTCGACAAGCCGGTGAGGGTGACCGGCAATCCGCGTCTGCGCGCCATGATCGGCGACGAGCGACACAGGCTTCGATACACCGGCAGCGGTGAAGAGCGCTTCAGGGTCTGGTCCGAATTCCTCCAGGAATGGCTGAGCATGCCGTCGACATCGGCTGGCGGGCTGCTGAACTCGCTCGTGTTCTCCATGTCGGTGAAAGCCGACGATGTCGACGCCGACGGCATCAGCGTTGGCCGGAACCAGATACGGCTCAACGGCGCGAGGATCACCGACGCCGACGGCAAGGCCGCCAACGTCGCTCACGGTGCGCTGGCCGCGCAGTCGGCCCACAAGGTGGACGGCCGCAGCAACACCGAGACGAACAAGCCAGGCGGCGGCAACGGCAACAGCGGCAACGGCAACAGTGGCAACGGCAACAGCGGCGGCGACGGCAACGGCAACAGCGGCGGCGACGGCAACAGCGGCGGCGGGCCGTACCTCGCTCCCGAGACGCCCGCGGGCGTGAAGGTCACGGTCAGCGGCGGCTCCGACCCGGCCGTGTCGTTCGACAAGTCGAGTGGGGAGACGTGGCGCAGGCCGACCACCGACGGAACCACTGCGGTCGTGTCGTGGGATGCGCCGGCCAAGCCGCGCAACGTCACGCGTTACCAGGTGCAGTGGCGCTGGGTCGGCGAGGAGTTCGACGGCGCCCGCAGCGCTGCGCTGAAGCCCGCCGACGCGACGTCGGGCCGGCTGTCCTACACCCTGCCCGACCGCACCTACAAGGTGCGGGTCATCGCTGAGGGGCCCGCTGGAACCGCGGAGTCAAGCGTGGTGCTGGTGCCCACCGACGAGAGCCTGATCTTTGAAGCCATCGAGCGGCTGGTCATCGCGCGCTACCACGATGAGCAGCGGTGGATCCGCGAGACCTGGAAGCACATCACCACCAACAAAGACTTCAAGGTCAAGACCGCCACGACGTCGTACTGGGCGGTCCACGTCCGCGGAGAGGGGTTGGGCTGGAGCTCCGTACCGCTGCCGTACCTTGTCTCCTTGGGGATGGACGTGGGCGTAACCGGCATCGAATACGCAGATGCCTACCTGCACGAGATGGCCCATGTGTGGACGCTGGGACACGGAGTCGCCTCCAAGCCGGGGCCGGTGGGGGTCGGGCTCCTGTACTTCGAGCGCGTGGCGCGTGAGGCATCCAAGAGGCAAAACCTAACGAACTGCCAGGCCGCGGAACTGTACGCCGACACCTTGAACGCGCTCACGCCCGTCGGGAAGGATACGTGGCCCATCAATTCCTACTGGCGCCGCTGCGGCATGGATGGCCCCGGCAAGGAGGGGCTCGACGTCGTGCGCAGCGTCTCTGCGGGCGAGATGCCCGACTGGCTCTACAGCGCCAACGACGACGGCAACGGCAACCTCGACCTCTCCAAGCTCTGGAACGACGTGACCGAGTTCGGCAAGTACCGCCCCAAAGCGCGTACCGACTTCGACCGGGCCACTGCGGTCTACCAGCTCAAGGATTCCTTCGGCGGCTACTGCTCGGTCCCCCAGGCCAGGGCATCCGCGGAGGGACGCACCGCGGGGATCACCAACCCCTGGCGCGACGGCGGCTGCACGCCGGGCGCGCCCGGCAACGTCACCGCATCGCCGGGCAGCGGATCGCTCACCGTCTCGTGGGACAAGCCCGCCAAGACCGGCGTGTCCGAGATCGATTCCTATGTGGTGCAGTACAAGCTGCGCCGTGAGCGCTACAGGACGAAGCGGCAGATCACCGTCGACGGCGACACCACCACCGCGGTGATCCCGGGCCTGCGCAACGGCCGCAAGTACGACGTGCAGGTCATCGCCGTCAACCTGCTCGACGACCACGACAGCGCAACACGCAGAGACGGATGGTCAGAACCCTCAGCCGAGGCCACAGCCAAACTCCCCGCAACCCGCTAATCGCTTGTTATCGAAATTTGTTCGATGTGATCATTCCGCAATGGGCAACGCGGGCATGCAGTTGCGATACTTGAGGAATGTCATTGACTGGAGCATCTGAGCAGAGGCGACAGACCAGAATGCTGAGCCTGAGGCGGCGCGGCCTTCCCGCTCGTCCGGTGGCTTGGCGGGCCGTGCTCGCGGTGGCGCTGACGTTCGCGCTCGTGGCGGCGCTGCCGGCCTCGTCGCTCGCGCAGGCCCAGCCCGCCGGCGCCCCGCTCAACGAATCGGGGCCGCCGTCGGTCGCTGAGGGCCCCATCTTGAACAGCCCGCGCAGCGGCGGCGTCTACGGCCTGGGCGAACAGATCAAGGTCGTCTTGACCTTCAGCGAGCCGGTGATCGTCACCGGCACGCCGCGCATCGGGGTCATTGTCGGCGAGCGTCGGCGCTGGGCCAACTACAGCGAGTCCACGCGGGGGGGGCGACCCTGGCCTTCAGCTACGCGGTGCAGGCTGACGACCGCGACGAAGACGGCATCAGCATCAAGAAGAACGCGCTGAGGCTCAACGGCGGGACCATCGCCGACGCCGACGGCAACGCCGCCAGCCTGGAGCACCGGGCCGTTGCCACCCTGCCCAGCCACAAGGTGGGCGCCACCGCCATCGCGGCCTCCATCACGACGCCGGTCGGGAGCCTGCGGATTAGCCCGACGCGCTACCAAATGGATGAGGGCGAAGGCCTGAGCTACCGCGTCGGTCTGTCGAAGCAGCCGACCGGCCCCGTGACCGTCGCGTTGGAGCGCCGCGGGCCCGACAGGGCCGCGATCAAGATCGTCGCCGGGAACGACTGCACTGCGGCTGAGATAACGAGCCTCACCTTCACGACCAGTAACTGGAACACCGCGCAGCGGGTGTGGGTCTGCGCGCTGGAGGACGCCGACGAGCTCCACGAGAGCCCGCGGATCCGCCACACCGCGTCGGGCGGCGGCTACACCGGGGCGCCGCCCGTCACCATCCGCATCGCTGTCGATGACAACGACATCTCGGGCCGCATTCTGGTCGTCGCCTCAGGCTCGATAACGGAGCAGGCCCCAGGGGGAACGGCGCTGACCGAGCTGACGGTGACCGAGGGCGGCACCCCCAAGAGCTACGACGTGGCACTGAGCGAGCTTCCCGCGGAGACGGTGAACGTGACGCTGGCGGTTGGCCTCGCCAAGGGCCATAGGGACAAGGAGTTCAAGCTGGCGCTGTCGGGCGACGATCTCGTCATCACGGGGACCGAGGACTCCCCGAGGTACGGGCTCACTTTCACGACGGCGAACGGGAAGACCGCGCAGACGGTCACTGTGGTCGGCACAGATGACTTGGACTGGGACGATGAGCCGCTGGTGATCGATCACAGGGCCGTTGGCTACGACACCAATACGGTTGCCGTCACGGTGGAAGACGACGACGGCGCGGGCACCACGGTGGAAGACGACGACGGCGGGGCCGCCACGGCGGAAGACGACGACAGCGCGGCCACCGGGGAGGACCTGGCCGGCAACACCCACAGCGCCCAGAACCAGAATGACATTGCGGCCGCCACCGCGACGGCGACAACCGCGGGCGCCGTTCCGCACGACTGGGCGCTGATCCCCAAGGACAGCAGCAACAATCCGCTCGTCACCGGCGGCCAGAGCTTCCGCCTGCTGTTCCTCACCTCCACGCGGCGCGACGCGACGCCCACCGACATCGCCACGTACAACAGTTTCGTGCAGCAGCGAGCGGCGGCCAACTCCGACCTGGCGGGTATCAGCGGCCAGTTCAAGGTGCTCGGATCCACCGACTCCACGAACGCCCGCGTCAACACCGGCACCGCGCCCGCCAGCGGCAGCTCCTATGCCGCCGGCGAGGGCGTGCCCATCTACTGGGTGAGCGGTGCCAAGGTGGCCGACGACTACGCCGACTTCTACGACAACAGCTGGGACAGCTATGCCGGGAAGGACGAGCAGGGCAATGGCTGGCCGCCGACGGGTCTGGGCACCAACCTTCAGTGGATATACACCGGCACGCACAATGACGGAACGACGGTCAATGACGGACATAGGCTGGGCGACGCAGGACCCGGCTTGGGGCGACTGAGGAGCAATCCCGCCCACCATGCCATCTCCTCGGGCCTCGTCTCGACCAGCTCGTCGGGCGGTCTCTCCTTCTACGGCCTGTCGCCGGTGCTCACCGTTGACCCGGTCGTCACTGTGCCCCCCAACTGGAAGTACACCCCGAGCGGCTTCGACGCGGGGGACACGTTCCGGCTGATATTCATGACCTCCACCACGACCGCGGCGGCGGGCACCAACCAGGTCACCTACATCAACCACGTGAAGAACAGTGCGAACACCAACGACACCCTGAAGCCCTACAAGGCCCAGTTCAGCGCCCTGGTCTCCACGCAGTACCACGACGCGCGCGACCTCACCCGCACCAACACCGCCAAGCACGGCGCCGGCGAGCCCATCTACTGGCTGGGAGGCGCCAAGGTGGCCGACGACTACGCCGACTTCTACAGCGCCGGCGGCTGGGACTCCCAGGTAGCCAGGTTCGAGTCGGGAGAGACGGTCACCGGTCTTGAGAACCGCTGGATCTGGACCGGCTCGAATCGCAACGGAACCAAGAAGGCCGGCAAGTACCTTTCTGCGGACCACCCCACCGCGGGCAAGCTGGCGGGAACCATCGGCGGCGCGTCCAAGGAGATAGACAGCGGCCACACCCGCACCAAGACCGACAAGCACCACGTGTACGGGATGTCGCCGGTCTTCAAGGTCCCCGCAGCCGCCACCTCGACGGCGACGGCCAAGCCGGCCAAGCCGACGGGCTTCACCGCGACGGCCGGGAACAAGCAGGTGACCCTGGGCTGGGACGACCCGTCAAACCAGTCGATCACCAAGTACCAGTACCAGTACCGCCCAAGGTCGGACACCGACAGCGGATACGGAGATTGGACCGACATCACGCCGAAGGGCCCGGACACCACCTCTTACACGGTGACGGGCCTGACCAACGGCACCGACTACTCCTTCCGGATCCGCGCCCGCACCTCGGCCGGCTTCGGCCCCGTATCCAATAGGAAGGAAGCGACCCCGTCGGCGCCGCGGGTGGAGCCGGCGAAGCCGACGGGCTTCACCGCGACGGCCGGGAACACGCGGGTGACCCTGGGCTGGGACGACCCGTCAAACCTGTCGATCACCAAGTACCAGTACCGCCAGAAGGTCGGGGCAGCCAAATGGGGCTCATGGACCGAGATCTCGCCGAGCGGCGCGGACACGATCTCCTACACGGTGGTGGGCTTGACCAACCGCACCGAGTACTCCTTCCGGATCCGCGCCCGCACCTCGGCCGGTTGGGGCCCGGAGTCCGATACGAAGACAGCGACGCCGCTCCGGGACGGCGCGCCGGCCATGCCGACGGGCCTCACCGCGACCCCCGGGGTCTGGCAGGTGGCGCTGGGCTGGACCGGCCCAGCCGATTCGGGCGATTCCCCGATCACCAAGTACCAGGTCATGATGCTGGGGGTCGACAGCGGCGGTAGTCCCGTTTCCGGCCAAACCCCCGAATGGGTTGACGTTCCCTACAGCAACGCTGACACCACCTCGCACACCGTCATCTGCCTGCCTGGCGGGCTGTTCTACATCTTCCGGATACGTGCCGTCAACGGCAGCGGCCCTGGCCACTCGACCGGCTGGACGAGCCGGGTCGAGATATCCGAGCCGACCAGTACCAGCCCGCCGTTCTTGGCCTGCGAACCTGGCGACCCGGACTTCGAATGGTCATGGGAGGTCAGCCGGGCCGCCAAGAAACAGAAGCTGTTCATCCCCTTCGCCTCCGCTGACGGCGATAAGGCCGCTCGGATCACCTACAGGCTCCCCAAAGCCGCCACCGACCTCGGATTCTCGGTCAAGACCGTTGCACACACTGACTCCAAACAAGACAGTTACCAGGCCGATGTCCGGAGGGTTGCCGAGCTCACGTTCGTTGGCGGGGATCTGTACAAACAGGATCCGGCGATCGCGGGCCTGGGCGAGAAGGGGTACTTCCACATCACGCTGACCGCCGCCGAGCGCAACGCAGCGAACACCGCCGACGTGGCGACGACCGACCTCCGCGTGAGGATCATCCCGCGCCCGAAGTCCCCCCGGCCGGTGCCGCTGGAGGAGCCCAGTCTGGGTTCGGCGCCGACCGGCTGGCAGGTGGTGAACGGGGAGGCAAATCCGCTGCTTCGCTCGGGCACGGCGTTCGACTCACACGTGGGCGAGTTGACGGTGAACGGCGGCTGGCCAGACTTCTCGGCCTCGCTGGCCGACGGCGATTCCGATTTGGGGTTCGGGGTCAAAGTGGACCACGCCACACCGACAGTCTGGGTCCTCTATGACGGCACCGAGATCCCTGATGGGAGTATCACCGACGGATCGGTCACGGTCACGGTCACGGTGAGGGACTACGGCGGCCGAAAGGCCACCCTCAAGGTTCCGGTGCGGGTGCTCGCCGCCGGGTCGGCGATCGACGGCTTCCTGTGCCAGAGGCCGGCGGGCGTGGCCGCCGGCGCGCTGCCGACCGCGGCGCAGGCCCAAGCCCTCACCGTTGCGGCGCAGAAAGACTGCAACCTGCTGCTGTCGGCCAAGAGCGCCCTTGAGGGCGCGAACACGAACCGTCTGGACTGGGGCTACGACCTGACCGTGGACAGATGGAGGGGCGTCACGATCTCCAGCGAGAGCACCGTGCCGGCCGACTCCAACCGCGTCGTGTCGCTGAGGGTCAACAACCCGGATGATGCCGACAAGCTGGCCGGCACGGTCCCGGCCCAGCTCGGCAGCCTGTCCGAGCTCACCGTGCTGCATTTGGCCGACAACAAGCTGACCGGCACGATCCCCCAGGAGCTGAAAAACCTGGTCGACCTCGAGCGGTTGTACTTGTGCCACAACAAGCTGACCGGCACGATCCCAGACTGGCTGGGCACGGCCACGCTCAAGGACAATCTCGATGTGCTGTGCCTCAGCAATAACGAGCTGGACGGCGCGATCCCGACGACTCTGGGCAGCATCCCCAAACTCAAGGTGCTGGGCCTGTCGCAGAACAACCTGACCGGCACGATCCCGGCCGAGCTGGGCGGCCTCGCCGAGCTGCTCACCCTCGAGCTGCACGACAACAAGCTCACCGGCACCATCCCGGCCGAGCGCTGGGCGGCCTCGCCAAGCTGAAGCTGCTGTGGCTGCACGACAACGAGCTGAGCGGCTGCATCGCCGTCGGCCTGACCGGCGTCGCCGACACCCTGTCCGATTACCACGGCCTCGGCCTGCACGGCAACAGCGAGCTCGCGGGCTTGATCCCGTACGGCTTCCGCGACGAGGTGTTCCCCACGACCACGCTGCCCACCTACCGCGCCGACGATCGCCGCAAGCCCACGGCCAAGACCGCCGCCCAGTTCTCCGCCGATCTGGGGCTGCCGTGGGCCGCCTCCGCGGAACAGCAGACGTGCTACAAGCCGTCGGCGCCGTCGGGCCTGACCGCGTCCGCGGGCACCGACTGGGTCGTGTTGACATGGGCCGACCCCAGCGACACGGAGATCGTCGGCTACCAGTACCGCCAGAGGGTAGAGGGCGGCGCCTGGGGGGCCTGGACGAACATTCCCGGCAGCGGGGCCGACACCGTCACCCACACCGTCGCCGACCTGACGATGGGCGCCGTCTACTCCTTCCAGATCCGCGCCCGCGCCAACGTCTTCGGCGACGCGTCGCCAGAGGCGAGCGCCACTGTGGTCGACACGGTCCTGCCGGCCAAGCCTGCGGGGTTCCGGGCCGTTCCGTCGCACGAGGCGGCGGTGCTGTTGTGGTCCGACCCGTCGGACCTCAGCCTCACCGGGTACCAGTACCGGGTGGGCAGCGGGGCTTGGACCGACATTCCCGCCAGCAACGCCGCCACGGTCCGGCACGTGGTCACGGGCCTGACCAACAACAGGAGCTACACGTTCCGGGTGCGGGCGGTGGACACGGGGGGCATGGGCCCGCAGTCGGACGCGGTGCGGGTCAAGATCGGGCTGGCCGCGCCCGAGGCGCAGACCGTCGAGGTGACCTCGGAGCTGGTTCCTGAGGGGCTGCGGTACGGCGCCAGGTTCCGGCTGTTGTTCGTGACCTCCGATGTGGGGTACGCGCTGCCCACCGGGTTGATCATGGACTCCAACGACAAGGTGCAGGCGGCGGCGGCGGGCAATCCGCTGCTGGCGCCTTTCCGGGACTATTTCCGCGCGGTTGTCTCCACGGCCGATGTGGATGCCCGGGTCAACACCGCCACCGCCTACACCAGCACCGACAAGGGCGTGCCGGTCTACTGGGTTGGCGGCGACAAAGTCGCCGACGACTACGCCGACTTCTACGACGGCTCCTGGGACTCCAAGGCCTGGAAGACCGAGAACGGCAACCAGGCCGTGGTCGGCGGTTCTTTCTCCCGGGAGGTCTGGACCGGCTCGGATGCCGACGGCACGAAGCACGCCGACAACCCGGCGGGCGCCGCGTCGGTGCGCTACGGGTGGCTTGGCAACAATCCGGTGTCGGACGGCACGTCGGGCTTGCGCACGACAGGGAACCGTTTGGCGTATTACGGCCTGTCGCCGGTGTTCACCGTGGCCGACACGGTGCGCCCGGCCGCGCCGGCCGAGTTGAGTGTGTTCGCGTCTGACGGCGGGGCGGCTTTGGCGTGGGCCAGGACCGATGACAAGACGGTCCGCAAGTATCAGGTGCGCCACAGGGCGGGCAGCGGCGCTTGGAGCGGCTGGGCCGATGTGGCGGGCAGCGACGCGGGCACGGTGTGGCACGATGTCGCCGGTTTGGCCAACGGGGTGGTGAACACGATCGAGTTGCGGGCGGTGGACTATGTCGGGCCCGGCGCGGCGGCGCGGGCGACGGTGACGCCGTCGGCGGTGGTATCGGCGGGGGGGCCGGGCAAGCCGGTGTGGATCGCGTCGGACTCGGCGCTGGCGCGGGCTTTGGGCGGGGTTGGGGCTTCTGGTGAGTTCCGGTTGTTGTTCGCGACTTCTGTGCCGACGTCTGCTGAGGTGGGCGACATCCGCTATTACAACCGTCATG